>NZ_JPQB01000004.1:0-567293 GCF_000740665.1 Vibrio sp. B183
GTGAAAGCAAAGACCCAGTGATGTACCTAGAAGATCCTGCACGTAAAACGGCAGACATCCGCGCAGTAATTGATGTGGTGAGTCAATTGGACGGTGTTGATGCATCACGCATCGCAGGTTTGGGTATCTGTGCGTCAGCAGGCTACATGCTAGATGCGGTGACAGGTAACGACAAAGTAAAAGCCGCAGCCGTGGTTGCTCCTTGGCTGCACGACAAAGCAATGGCGACAGAAATTTATGGCGGTGAAGAAAGTGCTAAAAACTTACTTGCATTAGCGGCAGAAGCAGCTCGCTCAGCAACGCCGGTTTACATTGAAGCGGCAAGCACGACCAATGAGAATGCATTGATGTTCCAAGCGCCTTACTACACAGAGACAGACCGTGGATTGATTCCTGAGTATGACAACCAATACAACGTTGCATCTTGGACAGGATGGTTGAATTACGACGCTCAAGCAAGCGCAGCAACACAAGATAAACCGGTACTTATGGTGGCATCTGAAGCGATGGCTCTGCCTGCTGGTGCTCACCGTTACCTTGAAAATGCTGGCAGCAATATTGACGCAGTATGGCTATCCGACATCAACCAATTCGACTTCTACGACCAACCAGAAGCGGTACAGCTAGCTGTCGATGAAGTTATTAAGCACTTCGAAGCGAATCTATAAGGGAGCGCGTAATGAAACTAAAACAATACTTGTTACTGTTTATTGGAGTGATAACCATGAGTGTAAACGCCCAGACTATGACCTTAGATGAAGCTAAGATTCGCAGCAACATTAACAGTTTCTCAGCTTTGGCAGACCAAGGGGCATTTGAATACTTAGGTCGGTTATTCGCTCCCGAACTGACGGTCGATTACACCACGCTGTTTGGCGGTGAGGCTCAACAAGTCAAACGCCAAGATTTGATGCAACAGTGGGCGGGATTCCTACCGGGTTTTGACGCCACTTTCCATGACTTGAGCAATCTGAACGTCTTTACTAATGGCGATAAGGCAAATGCAACGGTCGACTTCACCGCAAGCCACTGGTCAGGTGAAGAAGGCTTCTGGGCAGTTTCGGGGGAATACGAGTTTGGTTTGCAACGAGCAGGTGATAATTGGCAAATCACTTCAGTAAAGCTGAATCGAAAAGCAGAGCAAGGCAGCCGAGATGTGTTAGCAGAAGCGCCTAAGTATGCTGCGCAAAACTTAAAAACGCGTGAAGCGCTAAAAGTGACATACCAATAACCACATTAGAGCGTCAAAAAGGCACCAACTGGTGCCTTTTTAATAATTAACTAAACTTCGATTCTCGGGTAACGCATTGCGCCACATGGTCCTTATCTTCCTTCAAGCACCCTCACTTCAACAAACAAAACATACTTAAAGCAACCAAAAAAACAAATTAGACAGTCATTTTCATCATTTTACTAGGTATAACAAACATTTAGCACGTCAACCGCACCGCGCATCTTGCTAGAAAAATTAAACCGTGGAGAATACTGTTATTATCTTCTTGTCCTAGAAAATTAGCACCTATGAGACGTCACTCTAATCCCGTAGTACCAACAACCACGCAAAAACCCAACAGAGAGCTAGCAGCAAGTCAACAGCTACAACGAATTACTGACTCAAAGTACACTCCAGCCGACTATGATCGTTGGCAAAAGCGGTGCGATGAGCAGAGCGAAGCAGCCGCAAAGACAAAGCGTCTAGTCTCTTTTTTACATATAGGAACTAGGTCTGTACACAGAAATACAGTTCATATTGTGGCTGAATTTGATAAGGACGGAAATCTTAAACCAAATAGCGAAGAAGCACTTAAAGGGCTTGTCGATGGCAATAAAGACTATGTGATAGGTTTTTCTGGTCACTCAATTCCTATAAAAAATGGCACGCCAAATAAATATACCTATACGAAAGAAGTTAACGGGAAAATGGCTGGCAAAGTCGATACAGCTGGAGCTATGAGAAGTATTTCTGACTGCTTAAAAGATAAAGGTTCTAGCATTGTAGGTTTGGTGGACGGGCATTGTTTTTCAAAAACAAGAAGCCTTAGTACAATGCTAAAAGGCTTGGATCATGAGCTGGATGCAAGTCGTATACACAGCACCACAAAGAAAACGACTGCCGAAGAATCGCGAATGGAGGGCCTGAAAATGGTGATGAAGCTTAATAGACGGTAATCGAATTGGTGATCTTTGAAGCGTTAAAACAGGTTAGGTTACAGAATTAGGCTGTATTAACCTGGGCAGATTTAATGTTATCGCTTGATATACATACAAATCAAACACTTTAAACTTAATATGAATCGAACAGGTCCAAACACATCAAAGCCTATCTTCAACAAGGCTTATCAATGGCTATTGTGATTCAATCCTTTGTTCTTTGGCCGATATTGCAAAGATACGAATCTATAAATTACTTACTATGACAGTTCCATCGCCTGCTTTCTACATTTATCAGGATCCCAGAGTAGAAGCTTGTTTGAGGCGGTACGCGTGCGGTCATACCTCGCCCCACTCTCCTATGGTAACATTCTCATTTTGCTTGAGGCCCCACACATGAGCGATGAGCATTTTCAAGGTCAATACGAGGTCGAGCTTAAGTATCGCCTAGCGTCGAAGGCAGCTTTCTTGGGCGTCCTGGAAAACATTCCCCATGAGGTTATGGTAGAGGACAATCTGTAATCCGATTGGTATTTTGATACCCCAGACCAAGCCTTGTCCCAGCAGAACAAAAGTGTATGTATTCGGACCATGCAACCCTCGGGTATCCAACTTTGGATCGTGAAAGGCCCAGAAGCAGACCGATGCGAGGCCACCAATATCACCGATGCTACCAAGGCAAGAAGTATGCTTGAAACCATGGGGTACGAAATAGTCTTAAAGGCGACCAAAACTCGCAGCATTTATTTCGTCGGTCAGTTTCACATCACGGTCGACACGTTAGACGGCATTGGGGATTTTGCCGAGTTCGCCATCATGACAGACGATGAATCGATGTTAGTGACTTATAAGTCACAGCTTGAAGCGCTCGCCTGCCAGTTTGGACTGACAGAGTCGGCCTTGCAGACAAAATCCTACAAACAGATGTACGCGGAAAATCAATAAGTATGACGACCCTTGGCCTTTGGTTTCACGTACTCGGCAGAAACATCGCTCCCCGCGCTGAATCGGCATCAGGGGCACCCCTACAGTTTGGAGTTCATTACATTGGTTCAAATATACGGTTCTCAAGAAACCAAAGCCTTCTGCTGTCATTGTAAAAAAGTGACGCTTCACAAGTATCAAGGTTTCTCTTCGTCTCACGAACGTAAGGACACGAGCGTCAACGGATTCTTCTCGGGCCTGTTCGCGGCCATCGCGAGTGCCCTGATGGAAGGGCAAGCTACCGGCAATTATCAATGTACCGCGTGTGGCACTTCCCTGCATACCCCTGATCATTTAGGCTGAGATTTGTCGCCTGCCAGGGTCACACTTCCCTCTCGTGGCACAGGAACAGCCGTGTTAACGGACGCCCAACGCTTGGCATTCTCGGCCTACTTTCACTGAGGTGTTTATGGCACAATACACTGGGTTGGCGTCACTCACCACGTAACATGCGGCGTGATGAGGCCTTATCGCTTTGGGGCCATGATCAGAAAGGAATTCAGAGAAAGTGATACGTAACTTTTACACTTGCAACAAAGAAGTGGATACAAATAGCCATGATGGAGAAGGGGTTATCGACATCTATCGTGCGTTCAAGCGGAAAGATTTCGATGGTGCTTGGGATTTCGCGATTCGTGTCGTGATGCCACCGGGAAGCTCGATGGGCGAACATACTCATGGCGATGATGAAGAAATGTACATCATTTTGAAAGGCGAAGGCACCATGATCATTGAAGGTGAGAAAAGGCCGGTGATCGCTGGGGACATGATCGTCAATCAGCGCTTTGGCACCCATGGTTTGGCCAATACCTCAAACCATGACATCGAGCTATTGATCATCCAAGCCAGTCTCAAGTAAATCGCCCATTTCCTCGGTACTAGGGTCAGTCGGCGCGTACTGTGTTGACTTCATGTCGGTGGTCGAGGTTTAAGCAGGACTTACGGCACTATGCATGTTCAACAATCAGGGGGTAATCATGTCTGAGGGACTTTTTTAACCGCCTACAGTCACGTGTCGGGGCGCTATGCTATTCTCGACGAGGAAGAGCAATCTGGCGTGCTGTACTTAACTCAATCCGGGACTCAGAAAAATTCAGTCAGCTGTTTGAGTCGCCCCTCCCAAGGCGCTTCAGGCCGATACCCAGCGCTTGACGCGTTTCATATCAAGTCAAGGTGGTAACGGTTTAGGCTCAATGAAGGCATTATTCCCCTTCGCAGGACGCTTTGACACAACATAGAAAAGAGAAAATGATGGATAAGAAAGAGTTACAGATCAGACAAAAAATCCAAGCGCTGTCTTTGCGGATCTTGGCGGAACCAAACCATTACCAGCACTACTACCAGAGAGGCATTATTCACGGCGGCGCGCACATTCAATCGAACGAGCGTCTCGACTCTGACTACCCGGGTGATTACTCTCAAGCGATTGAGGACTTTGATAAGGTCATTGAATTGCAACCGAACATGGCTAACGCTTATTACCATAAAGCGTGTATCTACTTTGACTTAGATCTAGACGATGATGAAGCGGAATCCCTGTTAGAACGCGCGCTGGATCTTGAGCCCAATAACCCCGGTTATCTTATCAAGTACGCAGAGGTCATTACCTATCATGGGGAGAATGGGGATGTTGCAGCTGAGTTACTCGAGAAAGTCCTGGTTCAGGAGCATTCCGCTTCCAACTGCATGTTGAGCGGACACTATTTGCTTCAACATGCCAGTTATGAATGTCTGGTCGGTAACGAGAGTCAGGCTCTAAAACTATACCAAAAAGCCATGGAAAGGCTGCAGCAGGCCGTCGAAAAAGACCATGAGTATTTGGAACGTGCCACCATGGCCTGGTCTGATTTTGCGGAAGGTTGTGGGTACGATCATGAAAGCATCAAAAATGGCTCCTCTCTACTATTACCCCAGATCACTATATGGATGTAACATAGCCCAATCATTCAAGAATGGTTAACAACACTTGTCATATCTCATTCCATCGTTAGGCTTAATCTAGATGATTAGCATTACTCACACCTTAGTAAAGCGTTAACAGGAGCGCCTTTCACGGAATTGAGATGGAAAGTATCGAATATATAAGAGCTCTGATCCCATTGGGTTTGCTGGTTTCGTTCGAAACAATCAAGCGCTACGAGGAACAGGCGAATAAAGCGCATGTTGGAATGAAATCGGTCCAACTATCGCTTATAGGTGTCGTTATTTCATGGTTTTCAATGTTTATGTCGATGCTGCTTTTTACTCAGCTCATCATTGATCCTCCCAGTTCGTGGTACATGACAATCTTTGCGCTCATTCTCTTCATTTTTCTCCCGCTGTTAGCCCTTCAACACCTGAGTTTAAGGGTCTACTTCAACGATGAGGGATGCACAATTACAAGTCTGTTTGGACAAGTAAAGAACTGCAAATTCACTCACGTTGTTGACGCAATAGAAAAACGATACTCGGGCGAAGGAAATGGCAGAGTCATCATTTTGGTGCTTCAAAATGATAAAATTAAGCTACCCATTTCAATGCTAGGAGGGCAGCACTATGACGAGTACCATTCTTTGTTGAAACACCTTATCGAACAATGCACCAACAAGGGTCGCTAACAAGGCGTTATACCCTTCAAGAGAAACGTATGCAGAAAAATTTTGAGATTGGAAAAGTGGTCGAAATAAAGCTGAGCAATAGTCAGTATTGTTATGCGATGGTCATACGCGAACCCTTAGTTGCCTTTTCAGAACAGTTCTTTGAAGAGCCACAATCAGATTTTGATACGATGTTTGATCACTCCATTTTCTGCCTATGGGTTATGAAATATGCGCTGGGTCGAAAGGGGTGGCCGAAAGTAGGGAAAGTAAAGAGTCATCCTGTTTTTTATCAGAAGCACCCATTTTATAAGTTCGATAATACTGCTAAAACGTTTTCTATTTACTCCGATGGTAAAGAAACACCGGCCACAAGGGAGGAATGCCTCGACTTGGAGAGTGCCGCGGTGTGGGACAAACATCATGTAGAAGATCGACTCTTAGCAAAAAGCAAAGGGGAAGCGTGTATTTGGAGTGCCTCTTTATCTGCCGCAACACGATCATAACTATTTACTTTAGGGCGATTTGCAACGCTTGATGCTTTTCATTCCATAATTATCATTAGGCTATAGGTTTGTTTGGTGAGGTTAAGCTAAAAGTCTCTTATCTAGTACGTTGCGCAAGAGCCTCCCAACAAGCTGAACTTTCCGTTTTCTGTAGACAGCAACAAAGGTTTGGCTCTGTGGCGATGCTCAGTTTCTCTTAACAACATGTTCGCTACCAAACGACATGATAACTAAGCTTATAAAATAATTGATATTTTTAGTGGATATTGATTTACTAAACCATTCCCCACAATTATCACTTAATAGCAAAATATCATGAAGAAAGAGCGCTACATTGTAATGGCTACCTATTTGGCCGTTATTGTTGGATTAGTCTTGAGCTATTTTTTGTCGACCATCGGCTATGTAGTTTTGGTTGGCGTTGCCGGATGGTGTGTTTTCGCCAGAAAAGGCCATTTTGCAAGTGACAGTCAACGCCATTTTAATCTTGTTCTCCAATCTATTGGTATGCTGGCGGTTTTTCAATTGCTCAGTGTGGGCTTGGCACTTGCTGCACTCAATGTGGAAACACTCGAATTCATGGGCGTAATCATGCTAACGAGCAAAATCACTAAATTTGCGGGTTTTATTCTCCCGTTACTTCGGGTTACGAAAGGACTCAAAAACATTGACTATGGTGTTGCCGCTTAGCGCAACAAACGTTTAAACGAGCTTCCCAACGCGTGGTATTCGTCGTGGGAGGTTTGGTGAGTGTTTGCTTTTCGTTTCATGGTTGCGTTACTCACCCCAGACGTCGGCGTGAGGTCTACAACGAAGATGGATAGAATATATGGAAAACAATAAAGCCGTCCCTGAACAGATTAAAGGCTGGAATTGGGGCGCCTTTGCGTTTAATTGGATATGGGGTATTCGCTTTCGTACCTATCGAGCTTTGTTGGTTTTTGTGCCGTTCGTTAACATTGTCATGCCATTTGTTCTGGGCTTCAAAGGCAATGTGTGGGCGTGGAAACACAACCACTGGCACAGTGTAGAAGAGTTCAAAAACTCGCAAAGGAAGTGGTCTATTGCTGCAGCGGTCATGCTGATTTTTAGCGTTGCTTTTGCCGTCATCCTCACTGTCAGAACGACAAACACATTTGAAAAGTCGGGTTCAACTCGGCTAGCACTGAGCAAGCTAGAGCGTTCGGACAAGTTTCACACCAATATCGGTACGCCATATGACATTGACCTCGTCCAAGGAAGCATCCGAGAGTATGAGGCGTCCAGCTCTGTGGATATGCAGTACGAAATTGAAGGGCCACAAGGCGATGGTCTGTTTGAGCTCAAGGCAGAATCAAACGACGGTATTTGGCGATTAACTTGCCTGGAAATTACCTATTTGCCAAACCAAGAACGAGACATTATAGCGCCTTGTGAAACAAGCATATAACAAAGTGTTATGGGCAAGTCATTCCATCAATATCTCAGAGAACAAATAGGAATTTGTAACTTCTGCTAGATAAACATATCAAACTAACCCGTAATTGTGATGTGACTTCACGTGATGCTCTCTTTCGACCAGATTTAATGTTCACAAGGAGTTTTTCGACAAAGCCGCGTTTGAGATTCGTCAGACAAGGATTAACGTATCATACAGGGGGTGTAGATATCGAACATAAGACTCCCCTGTATTGATAGAAGAAAGAAATGTTCCAGCGTTGTTATGGGACTTATTGAGGAATCAACTTGAAGCAAGCTTATATTATTATCAGTATTCCATTCTGCTTATGGACCATCGCTCTTGCCATAGAGAATGAAGCCATTAGCTATATTCTTTTAAATGTACTATTAGCAATTCCCAAAGTGCCTACCATCTTTAGCGACCTATCAGGGGCAATTTTTGACTTTTTCCAAGATGATCTGGAACGGTCCCTAAAAGACGCGATAGAAGCCGATCGCCTTGCTTCAGAGAGTGAATTGTTAAACCGTAAAGTTTATGAAACGACGATTACCGTTCAACCTGAAGTTAATGAAGACTCACGCTAACGGCACGTGGCGTCGTTTTTACGCACCGTGATAGGTCAGTTTTTCCTCGTTTATACAACGAGTCATTCACTTTAAACCATTTTTTCATAACAAGTTAATCGAGGTGACCCGTAAGACTTGGTGGATGGAGTATAAAGTTTGGGGCGCTTTTCTGATTTGTACAAACCACCATCGAAATTGGCTTTATTCTGACTGGGAGCTTGTCTCTTGTCTGTGTAGCTATCTATTTAGGCAACACTTTCATATGGCTTTTATCTTTTTGCCAACGTCATTCTTTAGATGACGCCTCGCACAAATACTGAGATGCCTTTAACCATATACCTCCCTATTTTAAGTCTACAAGCTACACACTTCGCTCCAAACGGTTATTAGGCCACTTGTTAAACTGATGTGTGACAGAGAAAGAAAAATCAGCCCCAGACAAGATTTTTCAGAGGCAACACTGTAAGTGTGAACAGAAAAATAACGTGGTTATCTTGCGTAGTATTTCCAGCCTTTAAGGTAATAACTCAGCAAAATGGGTTGGTCCAGTTCATTCACTTCGACGTTGTCGGAGCGGATGTCTTTCTCAAACACAAATAAGTTTGCAAAACTACTTTCATCTAAAAAGCGAGTGTCGACCGAGATCTCTGGCTGACTTACATCTTTCTGAATTGATGACGCCATAACAAAGCCCCATTCACCAAACGAAGGGACCTGAGCATGGTATGGCTGAACAAAATTAAAGCCCGCAGCCTGGACTGTTCTGTTGATGCTCCAAAACGCATCGGTCGCAAAATACGGACTGGTAGCCTGAGTAACAAACACGCCATCCTCAGCTAGGTTACTGCGGATCAATTGATAAAACTGTTTACTGTAGAGTCTAGCCAGCGCGTTATTATTCGGATCAGGAAGATCCCCAATAATAAAATCAAATAGCTGTTTATTATCATTTAGATAACTAAAGGCATCGGTGATATTGATAGTGACGCGATCCGAAACCAAGCTGTCACGGTTCAGTTGACGAACCTGATGATTTTCTTTTGCCAGTCGGATGATACTATTATCCAGATCCACCAGCACCACTTCCTCAATCGCTGGGTATTTGAGCAATTCACGCACGGCTAAGCCGTCCCCAGCGCCCAATAAGAGTACCCGCCTTACTGGTTTATTATGAACAGATAAAGGGACATGTACTAATGACTCGTGATATCGATGCTCATCAACCGAGGAGAACTGCAAGTTACCATCCAAGTAGAGACGAACATCGTCCTTATGTCTGGTGAGGACGATTTTTTGATAACGAGACTGCTCACTATAGATCACTCTATCTTGGTACAATCGGCTATCCCAATGCTTGAGTGCCCAACCAGAGAAAACGATCATCGCAATCATTAGTGAGGTAAGTAGTACGGTCACTCCCTTAAGTTTGTTCGCACTTTTGTCTAACTCATCGGCAAACACCCAAAGCACTACAAAGCCTATGGACATGTTTACCAAACCAAAAATCAGCGACGACTGATACACACCAAAAAATGGCAGTAAAATGAACGGGAAAGAGACCGTAGCGATCAGCGCACCAAGATAATCAAACGAAAGAATATTGGCGATGTTAAATTTCAGTTGATTGTAATCTTCCATTAAACGAGTAAGAAAAGGAATTTCTAGCCCAATTAAAAAACCGATAACAATTGTCAAAACAACATAGAAATAGATGAAAGCCTCTGTGTAGGCGTAGGAAAAATAAAGCAGCGGAATACTCATACCACCGCATAAGCCGAGTAAAAGCTCTGCAACGATGAACTTTCTCAGAAGGTTTTTATCCATGTACTTCGAAACAAATGAACCGACTCCCATGGCCGCCATGTAAATGCCGATGGTCAACGAAAAATACTTAACGCTGTCACCCAAAAAATATGATGCGGTTGTCGCGATAAGTAACTCATAAATGATGGAGCACAATCCAGCAATAAACGCGGCGTAGATCAGGGTCAGTGAGTGTGTTTTCGTCATTTGAATTGTTGTTGTCTCTGCCAAGGTCTCGTCTCTTATTTACCCGCACCTGGGCCACCGCCACGTACTCCAGAACCGCTAACACTTCCACTCCGAATGTCGCGCTCGTAATAGGTCGATGGGCCACCCCAATACCAAAACGAAGCGCCGGAATGGTATCCGTTATACCCCATGTAACCATAACCACTAGCAGCTGCGGGCAGCAACGATAAGTAAAGAACACCCAGTACGACTGAAATAATAATGACCACTTTCTTGGTTTTGTTCATTAGCTATACCTGTCTAATACTTTAAAAACTGTAATAACGGTACGATTGTGTATCTCGTTTAAAATTATTCCGATAATCAACGTTATGATACCAAACCAAAAATGGGGCACACCGCTGCCGACCTGACTATGCACTTCAACAGCAATGCTTTTAGGGGTGCGACTACTTTCCGCTTTAAATCTTAGATAGTATTTTCCAGTTGCAGGGAAAGTGATCTTGATGGTGTAATCATTGTCCACTTCAGACCAATCGGAACCTGAATAGTGAGAGAGCTCCTTCCCAAAAGAGAATAGGTATTCCCTCTCTTCGTTGAGCACTTCTCCCTCGACAAAAGACCAAGATTGTTGCGCGAGATAAGCCCTTACCTTGATACGATAAACTGCGTCTTCTTCAGCCACGACAATAGGGCCAAACTCTTTGTATGGCTCTGATTTTTGGGGATAGTAGGCATTATGAATAACTTTGACTGATTCTCCGGAATAAAACCAAGCAGTGATCAAACCAAGTAGGCCGAACAGGATAAAAACCGTCGCTACGCTGCCTAAATTTATTCGATTAGGATCGTCTTGCTCAGAGTAACCGATGCGTCTCAGTTGATGACGTTGTGAAAGTTTGTAAGCCACGTGTATTCCTTAAATGAGTGCTTTGAGGACAATAGCAAAACTAATGGCTACCGTTGCTTCTAGGAAACCCGCACCTAGGTTTCTGTCTTCTATGATTTCACGGCTAAGTGCGTCTCTTGGGATAATGAGTTTGTCCATTAGAAAACGTACAATCAGTAAGAAAACAAAAGCGACCACATTCACTATGGCAAGATAAATTATGTTCTCCGTCCAGCTTACAAAACTGCCCGCAACACCATTGAGTACAATAATGCTAAGGGCAACTAAGTTTCCGCCAAGCGCAGCTCCGGCTGCCAAGTTCTTTTTTCCTAATTCTTCATGAACAGAATAAGCGGTAAAAAAGTCATAAACCCGAACAAACAGCAAGAGGGACAACTGACCAAGCACAAAAAACACTACTGCGGTATCGATGCCTCCACCCGTGCCAGTCACCGCACCAGCGGCGATGAGTCCCGTTGCCAAATAGGTCCCAAACTGCACGGCTCCAACGGCGACATTGTGCTCTTTGGTCAGTTGTTCAATGTTACAGAACTCTTTGAGTATCACTTTGTCATTGATGAATCGAGACAGATTGAGAAAAATCAGACCGAGAATAGAGTATCCACCCACCATCACTAAATCACTCGTGAACCCCTGCGAGGGGCCAAGCAGCGCGCCCACAAATATGGCCGCCGTACCGATATAGTAGCCACACATGGTAACTGCAACGGCAAGGTTATCCTCTTGTGTAAGTTCGTCACTAATTTTGTAAGGGGTGGAGAAGTCTTTCATCCACTTAGCAAGAAGAAACAGAATAAAATAGAGTCCAACAAATGCCGAAGTTTTCGTCAGGTCCTCTAATATGGCAACTTTCAGTTCCATTATTTGTGTCCATTTGTAACCTTGAAATTGATTGACCACATAGTAGTGTTGACAACATATAAATCAAGCATTGTTATTAAATAACATTAACTTACACACCTACCAATCAACATCTACTAGACTTATTAATTCTTCCATAATCCGACGTTTGATCTCCAACCTATCATGAGGGTCAACGCGATACTTGTCCCCTAATGCTTGGTAGTCTTCTTCGGATAAAGAAATCGTCAGACGTGGTCTTTTCGGGGGAGAATAGGAAAGGCCTACCAATTTACGGATCTGGCTAGAGGGGGTTAGCCCCTCTTTCGCAGCCATTTCATGAATCTGACGCGCAACTTTTTGTTCCATTTCAAAGGCCACTTGTGTTGCCTTCACCACCTTACGGTTTTGATCCCACTTTTTCCCATCAGCCATCATCTTGTTTCCTCAAAGCAATAACCTGTCTATTTGAATTACAAAAAGCCCCGTGTCGGCAATACAAAGACGTACAGCGTACAGTGGCTCTTAACATACAAACGGAGAGCTGTTCACATTGGCTTACTCAGCGTGACGAGGCCACATCTCTTCTATTTCTTCGACATCAAGATAGACGGTCACACTCATTTCGATTTCACCGGAGTCGTAGATCGCTATTTCTATGGCGTGCTCACCTTTTGCGTCTTCTAATACATAGGATGAAAAACGCTCTTGGTGCGTGAGTTCTGCATCGGTCAGGAAGCGAGCATCCCCTTTTAGGTAAGCACCTTTGATTGCATCGTCCACTTCACAATATTTATTGGCGAGCCATTCGATTAAGCCGTCAGACTTATGTTTGACTTTCACCTTAGTCCCCGCTCCCACGGTTTTAATGGCTTCTAAGTCTTCTGGGGCGAGTACATCATGCATGACCGCCTTTGGCACTTTCTTGCTCAATGCAAGATATTCTTCCCCATCGTCCTCTTCCACCATCATGAAGACAATGTGACCAGAGCGGTCTTTTAATACCAGCTCTGGGTATCCAAGATTTCCGTACAGATAAGTGTTTACCTGCGAAACCTCAAACTGATTGCCACTGATGTCTGTTTGATTCAAAAAACCAAACTTAATAATGTCACCAGCCATAAGTTCGCGTGGATGACTGAGTTTGCGAGCGACTGTCGCCTTACTTCCTAATCCGAAAAGCGTTTTAAAGAACGACATTTTAGTTACTCTTCTTCGCCTTTAACTTATCCAAAATGTGTTGAGCTTTGTTTTCATCTTCGATGATACCAGCGGCTTTCATTCTGGCTTCTAAGTCATCACCATTAAATTCAGAACTGAGAGCCTCACCTGCTGCCATTCTGTCATCTAAATCTTGTTGCTTTTGTTTGATACGATCTAAAGACTCTTTAGCAGTCAGTAACTTAGAAGAACCAGAGGCGTAGTTGTTGGTAATTGCTGCGGTGGCTTTTTGTACGCTTTCAGTAGTTTTGACCATTACGAGCTGACGTTGCATGTCCGCCAGCGCGTGAGTAGTTTTTTTGATCATGGCTTTAAGGCGATCAGTATGGCCCGCGAATTTCGTTTGAGCTTGCTGCTGAATCTCCAGCTCACTTTGAAGGTCAACTACCTTTTGAGCAATCTCTAACGCTAAGGCTTCGTCCCCTTTTTCTAGCGCACGAGCCGCGTAACCTTCATTTTTTTCTACCTCTTGGTTCAGGCTTTCCACGTTACGCGCGGCCTGCATCTCCTGCGCCATCACTTCCGTCAGATCACGCTTCGCTTTCTCAATCTGATTTTCTGCATCTTTAATTTCTTGTTCGAAGATTCGAATACTATTTGCGTCGACAATCGCCTCTCCCGCCTCTCTGGCACCACCACGAATTGCAGTGAAAAGTTTCTTTAGTACTGACATATCTCTTGTCCTCTTAAATCGGTTAGTTTAAGTAATCACTCATAGCATCGATGGCCTCAATGGTGTTGCTTGAAAGTACCTCCAATTCATGGACGATATCCTGCAAGCTTGAATGTACAGACAGTGCACCATAGATAACGTATTGATCCTCAAGAAGCGCAAAGGATGATAATGGAATGGAAATATTGGCACTTAGCATCGCCTTATTCATTTCATCCACCATACCTTTCTTAAGCTCTTCGCTTCTAAATAGGTAGGCAATACAGAGGATCTGATCTTCTGATACAGAGAGGAAAATGGGTAACTCTTCTTTGTCTTCGACGACGACCTGCAAGACTTCTATTTCACCCGGTATCGGATTTACCTCAAACAAAAAGCCGTACTGCTCGTCTTTACCTTTTTCAGCAAGCTGGTTTGCCAATGTTGTTAGATCAACCATGTCGTTCTCCTTATCTATATGATGATGGTTACGTAGTGGACATAATATGTCAAGACATATTATGTCTTTTGTGAATCATATAACCCTCATGTATGTGTAATTATCTTATTGTTTGATCTACATAAAGAACTAGGCGGAGTGAGTTCACCATTGACCACAACAAAGCACATAAGCTTGAGACGCTACTCTCAAGAATCGCTATTCTGAAGCTGGGTTATATAGACACGTAACTGGGAGGAATACCGATAAAAAATACCATTCGCGGAATCACGATCATATTGCTACATTGACAGTGCGAGCATCACTACATATCCAAATAGCATCGATGACTGTGTTGAAATCAGAGCTTTTCACAATTTTAATTAATGCGCCTTAGCTAGTTTCATGTAAAAGTCACCAACTCAGCCAGTACGTCCATATCAGAGATATCACTCTCTACAAGTGCGTAAAACTTGGATGGGAAAAGTCTTAGAGCGTGTGTTCTCTACACTAACGTTTCTGTACCACGAAGTATCGCTTTCGTATTTACAGCCTTTGGTTGAAGCATCTGCTTTAGAGGCTCAATGGCAAGTGCGGCGTCACAACTCCCGCACATAAAAACATCAAGTGCAACAAAACCCGTTTCAGGCCAAGTGTGTATCGTAATATGAGATTCTGCCAACAGCGCTACGCCTGTCACTCCTGATCCTTCACCAAATGAATGCAAGTTGACATTCAGTACTGTCGCCCCGCAGGCTTTGGCAGCCTTACGCAATGCATTCTCAATATAGACGACATCGGTCAGGTTACTGGCTCCAAAAAAATCGAGCAAAACGTGTTTACCAGGAGAATAAGGTTTATTGATAACTTTATCAGTCATTGTTCTTCGCCAACTTGAGTACATTACAAATGGACATAATATGTCAATTACTCATCGGTAACCAGTCAATTATAATCAACAAATATACATTAACTATTTAGGTTTCAATAAACTAGTGAGATTGGTGACGCTACAGCGTTTGGGAAAACATGAGTTTATAGGCAGAAGTATTCTGAGGCTTTCAGGAAAGATTACTAGCCAGGTACCCAAGAGCTCTGACGATAAAGTTTCATATCACCGCTCATCTGCATAATCACTATGGACCAGAAATTGTTCTAGGCGAATAGCCGCACCTGGTATGGTAGCTTGCCGTGATTTACTGACGGTAGTCTTCGGGCAGAAGAGCATCGCCTGAATGCTCAGCAAGATAACTAAGTGCGTCAATCACTCGGATAGGCGTTAACAAGTTGTCTTCATGACACGGGTCGAGTTCAAATGTAAGGTGAATTTGGTCTTGTTCAATTTTAAGAAACAGGTTTCCTTGAGGAGCTCTATCTTGTGTGAGAGCGAAAATACCGATACCAATGAAGTGCGAACTCTTCAGGTTTCTCGTTGAGTAGATATCACATTTCAACTTGTGGGCTATCACTATGAAATCGAGAAGTAAGTTGATCTGTTCATCTGAGACGCTATCCAAGGCCTTGACATGCGGCGCTTTGCAGAAACGCTCTAAATAGCTAATCATCTCATCGATATCATTGTTAAATAGCATCGTGGCTCCTCCTCTCTGGAAAGCTTGCGATTGTACCTTTCACACACAGCATAACAAGGCGTTAGGTACTTCTGTCTAATTAAACGCGATGTGTCACTGAGCTTATACCTTATCACCTTCGTAAAACCTGTTGTTTTTAATGCAATTAGATCGGTATGGCCTTGAGATGAATCGAATAAACCCAGCTAAATTACCTAACAGCAAATGGACAGCCTTAGAGCCTGTTAATCGAGAAAAGCACTTCTTAGTCTCTGAAGTCGAGTTTGACGAGGATGGTGTGGTCACCTCTTGTAAACTAGAGGCGGTGCTATCCAAAAAAGAATATGCCATTGACTGGCGAGACTTAAAACACCGAGAGAAATGGCTTCAAGGTTGGAAATGAATACCGCTTCCTCCTCCCTGATAAGCATTCTCACTGAAAAGGGTTCAGGATAGTCTATCCTGAACCCTTGGTGGCCTTTAAGGTTACTAAAGAGCCGCTAATATAGTCTCAGCCTTACTCGCCTCAAATTGCTTAGCTTCCTCAACATTTAACTGGGTCACCACACCATTTTCGATAACCATGGCATAGCGCTGCGAACGAATGCCACCGAAGGTTGCCGTGTCCATTTCAAGTCCCAAAGCTTTTGTAAAGCTCGCATCACCATCAGCCAGCATCATGATTTCCGTGGCATTTTGTGCTTCTCCCCACGCTTGCATGACAAAAGCATCGTTGACTGAAACACACGCGATAATATCGATACCTTTTGCCTTAATGTCATCGACAAGTACAACGTAACCAGGTAAATGAGCTTCTGAACAGGTTGGCGTAAATGCGCCTGGAACAGCAAAAAGCACTACTCGCTTGTTTGCAAAAAGCTCCTCTGTGTTATGGGTTACCATACCCTCCTCACCTAGTTCGCTAAGGGTTGCGGTTGGTATAGCTTGGCCTTTCTGAATCATGTCTGCATTCCTTGTTTTGTTTGCCTGAACAGTGTAGCCGCCAAAGCAAGAAGGAACCACCCACACAAAGTCCGGGTATCCAAAGGGCTTTAACAAGGTAATTGAAAAGCAGCTAACGTATCTCTAAATAACTAATTTCTGTAAGAAAATAGCTTCAAGAAATGCAATTAGGAAGTTGTTACTATTCTCTGAGTGCTGAGGTTCCCCAAGTTACCCCAGCGCTACGCTAGCCTTTTCGTGGTGGTCGACACAAATCTATCTCGGTGTACCCACGACGAGAGCTAGCGACCCTTTTGATTGCCTTTAACATTATTGTGTTTTGACGATCAGACAACTGCTATTACGTTTGAAGAGGTTAGTTTTAACTTCGTATTCGCTTATTATTTTTGATTTGTGACGCGCCTTTTTTAGGGCGCTTTTTTTATGACAAACCACTTCATATTTCCCATTAATTCTAACGTAGTTTCTCGATATGACTGAATTGTACAGATTGATTAAAGGGGATAGTTGATGGGCACTCTGAAAGGTGTGAGCGCAGCGATTCGCATTAAGTTCTCTAGTTGGCTAGAACACAGTTTGGGGATTTCATCCCTTACCGTATTAACTATCATTGCCTCAGTCTTGGTGGTGAATCTATCGGGTGTACTCATTTCTAAATGGCGAACGCCAGCTACACACATTATCTACGGCACTTGGGTTGAGCAATTCGTACCTCCCCACACCGCATCGACTATGAACATAAGCCAACACGGTGTTTCTTTTGGTCGAGGGGTTGTTACGACACAATTGCACTTTGACGGCAATTACCTTGAGTTTCACCGTGGTAAACAACTGTGGCGGTTTAAAATGCTCAATGACAAATATACAGAAATGCGTTTAATGACTGGAAGCAACTATCAGCCTATCTATCGCATACAGAAACAAGGATAGTTTGGTGGAACACACCAGTTGAAAGTGCACAACAACTCTCTGAATATCAACAGCGCCGACCAAAACACTTTATTAACAATCACGCTAGAAAAATGGGTGGCATTTTGCGCTTTATGTTTCACTTCTGTGTTCGCCCAGCTTGCCAATGCTAGCCACGTGTATACAAAGTGAAGTATCATTGTTTTATCAGGGAAATAAATAGGTTGAGGGTGACAAGCCGCCTATGGCAAATCTAAAAAATTCTGTGGCGAAAAACATTAAAACAAAAGTCGCCGGTCAAACGCAGGATGACGTGGTCTATTGCCACATCTTCGATGCGATACTTGAACAACGGTTGCCACCAGCGACCAAGCTGAATGAAGAAGCTTTAGCAGAGATCTTCAGCGTTAGTCGAACCATCATACGTCGAGCCTTGCTCCGACTGTCGATGGAACAGGTGGTCAGCATCAGGCCAAACCGCGGTGCGATGGTGTCTGCACCGACTAAAGAAGAAGCAAAACAAATCATCAAAGCGCGTGAAGTCATGGAGCTTGCCATTATTGAGCTTGCCGTTGAACATGCCACCAGCGCGAAGATAGAAGAGTGCCGACGCTTGGTAGAAAAAGAAAACGAGGCTTTCGATAAGGGTGATTACGGTAAAGGACTTCGACTATCTGGGGAGTTCCACATTAAGCTGGCCGAGATGGCAAACAACGCCCCATTGCTCGCATTCCAGAGAAGCTTAGTGTCGCAAACATCACTGCTGATTGCCCAGTATGAAACTGGCAACCATTCAAACTGCTCTCAGGACGAGCATACCCAGTTGCTAGATACGATTGAATCTGGCGATACTGAGCAAGCTATCAGCCTGATGGAAGAGCACTTATCTCATATCCGTTCCAAGCTAAACCTTGATAGTAATGCTGCTTCAAACGACCTACATGTCGTCTTTTCGGATCTATTGAAGAACAAATAAGCAGCTAATTTTGCATTACCTAAGTCCGGCGCCTTGCCGGACTTTTTGTTTCTCACCATCAAGATTGTACACAAAATAAAATACAATATTAAATTTCTTTACGTTAAAATTTTTTACGTCAAAACAAACTTTAACATCATTAAATTCATAGACTTACTTTGCCACCACTCTTGTTAATGACACCTTTATCGGTCATTTCATGTTGCAATATTGTAAAATTAAAGTTGACCTTACAGTCAAATTATCCAATTATTGACCCAAAGGTCAGAAAATTATTATTGGAACAATAGTGTCAATGCACAAGGAGGTCTCTTGATTACTTTCCTACTCAATCAAGAACTCAGACAAGAGAGTGAGCTGTCACCAAATATGACAGTGCTGCAGTACCTGAGAACACATGTACAAAAAACAGGTACTAAAGAAGGCTGTGGCTCAGGTGACTGTGGTGCCTGTACCGTAGTACTAGGCGAAGTGATCGAAGGCCAACTTCAGTATCGCTCGGTGAATTCCTGTCTGACGTTCGTATCCGCACTACATGGTAAGCAGCTGATTACCGTTGAAGACTTGCAGAACAAAAACAAGCTTCACTCAACTCAGCAAGCGATGGTCGATTTCCACGGTTCTCAATGTGGTTACTGTACTCCAGGTTTTATCATGTCGATGTTTGCTCTGAGCAAGAACAAACCTGCGGCGAACAAGGAAGATGTCATGGAGTCTCTGGCGGGTAACTTATGCCGCTGTACCGGGTACCGCCCTATTGTTGACGCCGCTTTGTCTCTGGCTTCTGATGAACCATTGATGGACCAGTTTGTTGAGCTGGAAAAAGAGACCATTGCTCGACTAGAAGCTCTTCAGGGGCAACCCGCCAGTCTGAGCCAAGGCAACCTAACAGCATATATCCCTCGTAGCATTGACGAACTGGCACAGATTTACACTGCAAATCCAAAGGCCAAGCTGGTTGCTGGCGGTACTGATTTGGCTCTTGAAGTCACTCAATTCCACCGCGAGATTGAAACTTTGATCAGCGTAAATCTGGTTGAAGACATGAAAGTGTGTGAAGAAAGTGACGATGCTCTACACATTGGTGCTAACGTTGCGATCAGCGATGCCTACCAACTTCTGACTCAACATTTCTCTGATTTTGGTGAGCTGCTGCATCGCTTTGCTTCTCTTCAAGTCCGTAATCAGGGCACATTGGGTGGCAACATTGGTAACGCCTCCCCTATCGGTGATGCGCCGCCGCTTTTGATTGCACTGAATGCACAAGTGAAATTGCGCCGTGGTAAGCAGACCAGAATCTTGCCGATTGAAGACTACTTCATCAGCTACAAAGTCACTGCTCAGCAAGAAAGTGAATTTATCGAGCAAGTGATTATTCCTAAATCAAAAGCGAACGAAACCTTCCGTGCTTACAAGCTTTCCAAGCGTCTAGACGATGATATTTCTGCGGTTTGTGGCGCATTCAATATTGAGATTGAAGACCATAAAGTCATCAATGCCCGCATCGCTTTCGGTGGTATGGCGGCAACGCCAAAACGTGCAACGCACTGTGAAAATGCGCTATTAGGCAAAGAATGGACACAAGCAACCATTGATGCCGCGATGGCTGAAATCCATAACGATTTTGAGCCACTTAGCGACTTCCGTGCCAGCAAAGAGTACCGCTCAATGACAGCAGCGAACATGCTGCGTCGCTTCTACATCGAGCAGACTCATCACAACAACCAGATCGAAACAAGGGTAACGTCTTATGTCTAACGCACATCATCAGACCATGACTCAAGAAGAGATGGTCGCCATCGTAAAGCAGGATCTGAAAACCGGCGTTGGTAAAAGCGTAAAACACGACAGCGCCCCGAAGCAGGTCACAGGTGAAGCGGTTTACATTGATGACCGCTTAGAATTCCCTAACCAGTTGCACGTGTATGCACGCCTGAGCACCCAAGCTCACGCAAAAATCACCAAACTGGACGTTTCGCCGTGTTACGAATTTGAAGGCGTTGCGATTGCCATCACCCACGAAGACGTACCGGGCCAGTTGGATATCGGTGCCATTCTACCGGGCGATCCACTGCTTGCTGACGGTCTGGTTCAATACTACGGTCAGCCCGTACTTGCCGTTGCCGCGGATGATATGGAAACGGCACGCAAAGCCGCGCAAGCCGCCATTGTTGAGTACGAAGCCCTACCACCAGTACTCGACGTAAAAGAAGCGCTTGAGAAAGAGCTGTTTGTTACTGAAAGCCACCAGCAAAAACGCGGTGACTCAGCAGCGGCACTCGCCAAAGCAAAACACGTGATTGAAGGCGATCTGGAGATTGGTGGTCAGGAACACTTCTACCTTGAGACTCAGGTCAGCAGCGTGATGCCAACTGAAGATGGTGGCATGATCGTTTATACCTCGACACAAAACCCAACTGAAGTACAAAAGCTGGTCGCCGAAGTACTTGGGGTTTCGATGCACAAAGTCGTGATCGACATGCGTCGTATGGGCGGCGGTTTCGGGGGTAAAGAAACGCAAGCCGCAGCGCCAGCGTGTATGGCTGCAGTCATTGCGCACCTGACTAAACGCCCAACTAAGATGCGTCTGCCTCGTATGGAAGACATGACCATGACGGGCAAGCGTCACCCATTTTATAACCAGTACAAAATAGGATTTAACGATGATGGCGTCATTGAAGGGGCTGACATCATCGTAGCGGGTAACTGTGGTTACTCTCCGGATCTGTCGAGCTCGATTGTCGACCGTGCAATGTTCCACTCAGACAACGCATATTATCTGGGTGATGCTACAGTGACAGGTCACCGCTGCAAAACCAACACGGCGTCGAATACGGCTTACCGTGGATTTGGTGGCCCGCAGGGGATGATGACCATTGAGCATATCATGGATGAAATTGCCCGCTATCTGGGTAAAGATCCACTCGAAGTCCGTAAAGCGAATTACTACGGTGGTGAGGGACGTAACGTCACTCATTACTACCAGACAGTTGAAGATAACTTCCTGCCAGAAATCACTGAGCAACTTGAACAAAGCAGTGACTATCACGCCCGTCGTAAAGCCATCGCTGAGTTCAACAAGCAAAGCCCGATCCTTAAGAAAGGTCTGGCGATCACACCAGTGAAATTTGGTATTTCTTTCACTGCGACTTTCCTGAATCAGGCTGGTGCGCTCATCCATATTTACACCGATGGCAGTATTCATTTGAATCACGGTGGTACGGAAATGGGTCAGGGTCTGAACATCAAGGTGGCGCAAATCGTTGCTGAGGAGTTCCAAGTAGATGTTGAACGTATCCAAATCACCGCTACCAACACAGACAAAGTACCGAACACATCACCAACCGCGGCCTCATCGGGCGCCGACCTCAACGGTAAGGCCGCCCAGAACGCCGCACTGACCATCAAACAACGTCTGATCGACTTCGCTGCCAGTCACTACAAAGTGTCAGCAGAAGAAGTGGTGTTTAAAAACGGTATGGTTGTGATTCGTGATGAAATTCTGACCTTCGAAGCCTTTGTTCAGCTGGCCTATTTCAACCAAGTATCGCTATCGAGCACTGGTTTCTACCGCACACCAAAAATCTACTATGACCATGAAAAAGCGCGTGGCCGTCCGTTCTACTACTTCGCGTACGGTGCCTCTTGCTCAGAAGTCATTGTGGATACCCTGACAGGCGAATACAAAATTCTGCGCGCAGACATTCTGCACGATGTAGGGGCTTCTCTTAACCCAGCAATTGATATTGGCCAGGTCGAGGGCGGCTTCCTGCAAGGTGTAGGCTGGCTGACCACAGAAGAGCTGATCTGGAACGAACAAGGTCGTCTGATGACCAACGGGCCTGCCAGCTACAAGATTCCGGCGATCGCCGATATGCCTATCGAGTTCCACACTCACCTTCTGGAAAATCGAGCCAACCCAGAAGATACCGTGTTTAACTCCAAGGCTGTCGGTGAGCCGCCATTCATGCTCGGCATGTCAGTGTGGAGTGCACTGAAAGATGCCATTGCCTCAGTTGCCGTTGAAGGTGCTATACCTAAATTAGATACGCCAGCAACACCAGAGCGTGTGTTGATGGCAATCAATGAGGTAACGCAAACGCAACAACAAGTGGCAAAACAGAACACGCAAGAGGTTTAAGCGGTTATTCAAGGGTTTACCGTTCAAGGAGAGACGTATGTTTAAGGACAATTGGATTCATGAACTGGCACAGCTAGAGAAAAACAGTGAACCTTGCGTGATGGTGACCGTATTGGAAGACCGTGGCTCAGTGCCACGGGATGCGGGCACAAAAATGTTGGTCACTCGCGACCGTTTGATTGCCACCATTGGTGGTGGTCATCTGGAGCACATCGCCACCAAAATGGCGCGTGAAATGCTGCTCGCGGGTGAACGTTCACTGAAAGTGGAGCGCTTTAATCTCGGGGCTCGTTTAGGTCAGTGTTGTGGCGGAATGGCAACACTGAGCTTCGAGCCAATTGGAACCGCGCAAAAACATCTAGTGGTATTCGGTGCTGGCCATGTTGCCAAAGCCCTTTTGCATATCGTCTCGACTCTCCCTTTCCGTGTCACTTGGATTGATGAGCGTGAAGACGTATTCCCTGATGAACTCCCTCGTAACGTAACCAAGTTGGTGAGCGATGATCCTGTCGCTGAAGTACGCGACGTGTCACCCAATAGCTACTATCTGGTCATGACACACAATCATCAGCTCGATTTTGAATTGGCCAAGGCAATCATTGATCGCGACGACAGTGTGTATTTCGGCATGATAGGTTCGCTAACCAAACGCAAAAAGTTCGACATGCGTTTGGCACAGCGCGGCTATAACCAGCAACAGATCAATACGATGATTTGCCCAATTGGCATCAGCATGGTGAATGGAAAACATCCTGCTGAAATTGCGGTATCGGTTGCGGGTGAACTCATCGCACACTATCAGGGAATGGAGCTTGAAGAGAAGCGCCCTACGCCACACAGTAAAGAAGAACAACTGAGCGATTCATCATTGGAAGAGAAAATCGCCTAGCCCCGAAAGAGGGCCGTTAAAGGAAGTAAACATGACAACTCAACGCAAAGCTTATCGTGCAAGCCTTCTGCACAGTATTGCTGACCCAAAAGACGTAGGACTGGAAAACTCGTATCAGTTTTTTGACGACGGTCTTCTCGTGGTGGAAGATGGCCACGTCATCGATATCGGTGAGACAGAAGAGGTGCTTAAAAGGCAGCCAAACGATCTCAACATAACCGAATATGAAGACAAACTGATCACATCGGGTTTCATCGACACCCATATTCATTATCCGCAAACCGGCATGATCGCCTCTTACGGTGAGCAACTGCTCGACTGGTTAGAAAACTACACCTTCCCAGAAGAAAGACGCTTCAAAAACCCGGTTTACGCGCATAAAGTCGCGAAGCTGTTCTTCAATGAGCTAGCGAGTAACGGCACCACCACAGCATTGGTGTTTGGCACGGTACATAAAGAGTCGGTCGATGTGTTCTTTGAAGAGGCAGAGCGCCGCAACTTGCGTATGATCGCAGGTAAAGTCCTAATGGACCGCAACGCGCCAGACTACCTGACCGATACGCCAGAATCTGGTTATGAAGCGTCTAAAGAGCTGATTGAAAAATGGCATAACAAAGGCCGACTGCTTTATGCGGTTACGCCTCGTTTCGCTCCAACCAGCACACCTGAACAGCTGGCGACTGTAGGTAAACTTCTGGAAGAATACCCAGATGTGTACATGCATACCCACCTTTCAGAGAACAAGAAAGAGATTGAATGGGTGCTTGAACTGTTCCCAGAGCGCGACTCTTATCTGGATGTCTACGACCATTACGGACTACTGCATAAGCGCTCTGTGTTTGCTCACGGCATTCATCTCTCTGATTGTGAATGCCAGCGTTTGGCAGAAACTGAATCGGCAATTGCCTTCTGTCCAACATCGAATCTGTTCCTCGGTTCTGGTCTGTTCAAACTACCTAAACTGGAAGAGCATGGAGTTCGCGTCGGTATGGGCACCGATGTCGGCGCAGGAACCAGCTTCTCGATTCTTGAGACGATGAGTGAAGCGTATAAGATCATGCAGCTTCAACAGGAGAAACTGCATCCATTGAAATCCCTGTTCTTAGCAACACTGGGCGGCGCACGTTCACTCCACCTTGAAGACAAAATTGGTAACCTTGAAGTGGGTAAAGAAGCGGACTTTGTCGTACTGGATTTACATGCAACGCAGCTGATGCGCTTCCGTATGGAGCAAGCCAAAACCTTGGAAGAGAAGCTGTTTGTGTTGATGAGCCTTGGCGATGACCGCACCGTTTCTAAGACGTACATCTATGGCGAGAAAGCCTATGACGCAGAAGGACGCATCGACGCAAAAAAGTTTGCTAGTTAACTCGGTCTTTTAGTGAAAACGCCCTTGCTTCGCAAGGGCGTTTTTTGTTTCTCGTATCTTATTGAATATCAAAATCAATCTCAAAATAATAACGTCTGCAATAGTCAAAATAAACACATATAAAACAGCGACTTAAATACAAAGAATATCGGCACAATAACTGCTAAGTTTCATCATAACAGTGGAGGTGTTGAATATGAGTGAACAAGCTAAGTATCTTGGCCAGAATAAGATTGTTTTATCCAAGGGAGACATTATCGACAAGGAGCTGTTTCACCTTGTGTCAGATATTATTGAACGCTACATCCCAAACACTAACCAAGCACATTTTCTCGATGTCGGTGGAGGCAATGGCAGCTACGCAGACAAACTCATCGGCCGATATCCAGGCTGCCAGGTCACTATCGTTGACCCTGACGAAAATGCATTGAACGAGAACAACCCTAATAGTCGTAAAAACCTGATCCAAGCCCATTACCAAAGCTTCGACTGCTTCTTCAAATACGACTTAATCCAGTTCAACTGGGTACTCAACCATTTTGTCGCGCCAACCTATTCCAAGACGCATGACTTACAACTGAAGGGGTTAAAAGATGCTTACGACATGCTAGCACCAGAGGGCATCGTTGTGATTTTTGAGAATCTGTATGAAGGCACGGACCACTCCAATATTCCAGGCAAAAGAATTTATCAGCTCACCTCCTCGACTCTGATTAAAACGCTTGTAGCCAAGTTAGGTTCAAATACTGCAGGGGTCGGAGTGTGTTTTAATTCAGAACTTTTCTGGCGAGAACAACTGATCAAAGCAGGCTTTAGCAGCGTTTTCTCAGCCCACTGCTACGACTTTGGAAACTTAAATCCCATCAAAAAATGGCTGCTAGGTATCGAGAACCAAAGAGTGGGAATGATCGTGGGCGTGAAATCTGATTAGAAACACAAACTCATGCGTGTTTCTCTAACATCCCTTTCAACCACTCTAACTTAAATGGTTTAGGAAGCACGTTATCAAAGCCTTGCTCTAGGTAGTTCTGTACATCACTTTCAAACGTGTTAGCGGTCAGCGCGATGATAGCAGTATCTGGCGCAAGGTTGTCACGCTTTATCTGTTTGAGTGCTTCTAACCCATCCATAACTGGCATCTGGATATCCATAAAGATAATATCGAAATGCTCATGATTAAGTAAGTCGACACATTCCTGCCCGTTGTTCACTGTCGTGACCTCTGCCTCCAAGGTTGTCAGCATTTTCTGAGCGACGATTTGGTTCATACGAATGTCTTCAACCAACATGACGGAGAGCCCAGAAACGTCGTCCCCATCCACAGTACGCTCTTGTTTTGAATCCGTTTTAGCCATCGCTTGTAAACAATCGAGCAAACTAAACAAGTCGTACGGCTTACTCAATAATGTCATGTTTTCGCTCGGCGGAAATGTCGTATTGATATTCCCATACACAATGAGTGTTTGGTCATCACGGCAGTGCGCTTGCTTGAGCGTATTTTCCAAAACATCATCACTGCGCAGATAACATAATACCGAATCCCCATGAGCGTCATACAGCTCCAGCTTGCTAAGCTCTTTGGTAATCAATTCAGTCGCATAGCGGTTATCTGATACTACTCTCACTGATCCTGTCGCCAGCTTGTCACTGACTAAAAGGGCGGAATCGGTAATACTCACGGGGACTTCAATTGAGAATTCACTACCCTCACCCAGCGAGCTTTCTACACTGATAGCGCCACCCAACAAATTCACTAAAGACTGACATATCGACAAACCCAGCCCTGTGCCTCCATACTTTCGGGTAATCGAGTCATCTGCTTGAGTAAACTCCTGAAACACTTTATCCAATTGCTCCTGAGTCATACCAATCCCAGTATCCTTCACCACAATATGCAGCATCCCAGACTCTGAACTAAGAGATATGTGGATCTCGACGTGACCTGATTCCGTAAATTTGAGCGCGTTGTAACCTAAGTTATTGATTATCTGGACAAGCTTAGTTTTATCCGACTTTATCTTATAGTTTCGTTCCAAGGATACTGAAAAGAAGACATCTACCGCTTGCTGCTTATCGAAGTTAATAAACACGGTTTTAGAGACATCAATCAGCTCACTAATAAAGAACTCATCGCTCTCCAATTTTGACTTACCTTGCTCAATCTTGCTGAGGTCTAACACGTTGTTGATCAGCTTAAGCAAGTGCTCACCAGAGCTGTTGATCATCGAAAGGAAGTGTCTGGTTTGCTCATCAGACGATTGGTAATACTCTTTCTGGCTCAACCCAATAATTGCATTCAGAGGAGTACGCATTTCATGAGACATGTTGGCGAGAAATCGGGCTTTCGCAATGGAGCTTTGCTCAGCGTTGCGCTTCGCCTCTTCCATCACCTTGGTTCTTTCCTCTAGGTCTTTACTTAACCGAATCTGGTGCAGATACATCCATGAAATCACACCAATCATCAGCATGGAACACAACAAAATGATGCCTAAATAAACATACTGTTTGTTATAGAAAGATTCTTTGAAATCGAGAAACTCGATCTGTTGACGTTGTACTTCGGCGACAAAGTCAGCTAGGTAAATATTGAGTCTCGAATAAGTACCATCAATACGATTTATCACTGTATCGATATTTTCCAAATTGGTAAGACTAAGCTGGTCTATCGAGTCGAAAACAGCTCGAATATCCTCAACAACTTGCTGAAGTTCATCCACGTTACCAAATTTTTTATGAACACGATTGGTTCGTTCAGCGAGGAGATCCTGCAGGATACTCGACTTATAAATTCTGGATTTAAATTTGAGTTTTGACAGGCTTTTCTTATCTCTAAGGGCGGAAAAGGAAAGCACTTCAGATTTTACGAACAGCAGTTTTGTTTTAGCTGAAATGTTGTTGTTGATTATCGTAACGTAAGGCTCAGAGGATACATTTTTGATTTCTGTTACAGAGTAAAAAACATAGGCAATGACCAACAAAAGTAGAGAGCACAATGCCGAAATAATCACAACAAAGTAACGTCCCCTATCCCAAAACCGTTCCATACTGCTTACTCGATAACAATCTCTCGAACTTGCCACACGGACAGGCTATAAAACAGATCGTTTTGGATCTCGGGGTTATCAGTGAAGGGGAATACAACGAAGAACGGACCTTTACCATCAATGGTCATTTTGATGCCATCTTCATGCGTCGCAAGCAAAACACCGTATTTTTTGATGTCTGACATCGGAATGCTGACCACATATTCATCCCAGGCAATGACCTTGACCGTCGAACCTTGAGCACCCACATAATCCAACAAAGCACTCATTTTCGGTCCTTTGTATTCGACAACATCAGAAACCACATGGTTATTGGTCTTAATCGTTCCTTGCTCAAGTTGCTTTATCATCGCGGAATCGAACTCAACACCATCGGCAGTGTTAGATTCGGTAATCTCTCCCGATACCCAAAGAACTGGGTCACCTTCCGGAACTGGCAGAGCGTAAACCACATTGGCTAACATCAAACCAACTGCCAAAGTGCTAAACCAAGTTGTTCTGCGCATAAAGACCCCTCGAATATCCCGATTCAATTATTCACACTATTTATCAGTGTTCAGAATCAGTATAGACAAGGATTCATTAAATGCCTTTTCAAGCCTTTGAAGTCAAAACAAAAGCTGCACATTTCACACAGGAAGTTCAAGACCAACTTTACCCGGTTGAATCACAACTTTAGTCGAAAACTTTTTGATGTTTTGGTTGGACATAAACAGGTGCCTCGACAGTGCGTCATAGGCTTTCATATCCTGAGTGACCACAATGACGACAAAATCCACGTCGCCCGCCACGTAATAAAACTGCTGAACCTGCGGTTCGGCTTCAAGCGCATGAATAAACTCATCCAGCGCGGTTTCTCCGCCACGCTCCAGAGTGATATCTACCAATGTGGTGATGAATCCCGGCAGTTGACTAGCATCCAGCAGCGCCACTTCTTGCTTGATCACCCCCCGTTGTTTGAGTTTTTTGATCCGCCGCTGACAGGCCGATGGTGATAAACCAATCTCAGCACCTAATACTTCGCTACTGATTCGACTGTTGTTCTGAAGAGCTCGAAGAATGTGATGATCAAAAGCATCCATGCCATTATTCCGCGTATAATTGAGTTATACGCCTTTTTATAGGCGTTTACATGTCAATATTCAAGCGAACTAACAGCGGAGCAACCTTATAATAGGGCCATCATCATCAGAAAGGACGCAACATGAAACGCATTCTCTACAGTGGTAATCGCAATGCCTCTAGCTGGGCATTCAGGGCTTGGTTGGCGTTAAAAGAACAGGGGATTCCTTTTGAAGAGCGGATTATGGACATTCGCCGCCCGCAACGTTGGGAAAACCTGCAGCATATCGGCACCTTTTCTCCACCGGCAGCAGTGCCCGTGCTGGATGACGATGGCCTGATCATTTTTGACTCACTGGCAATCGCAGAATACGCCAGTGAACTCGGTGAAGGTAGTTTGTGGCCAGAGGACATTGGCGCACGGGCGAAGGCCAGATCGTTTGCCGCCTGGCAGCATTCCACTTTTGGCCGTGTCTGCTCAGCATTATCGTTTGAAAGTGCATTTTATCCCGACAAAAAAGCACTGAGCCAAGATGAGACAGCGCAAATTGAAGCCATCTATCAGCTCTGGAACGACACCATTTACGAGTACGAAGGGCATTACTTGGTGGGAGAGTTTTCCATCGCCGACATTATGCTGTTGCCTTCGGTGGTGCGTTTCTCTTCTCACCTTGAGGCCGATGAACGATGGCCTTATACCCAAAGTTGGTTCAGTGAACTTCTCAATCGCCCATACGTAAGAGAATGGCTAGATGAGGCTTCCCAGCAGGAGCCTATCTATCTGCCTGGCTATCGCAACGATCCCTAGCCTACAATAAAAAAGCGGCCTTATGGCCGCCTTACGAGTTAGAACTTGAACTTCGCCACCAGCTGGCTGAGAGAATTCACATTCTCTTTCAGATCGGCACAATGATGGGAGGTTTGATTCACCATCTCAGTGTTGCTGCGTGCCACATCAGCAATACTCGAAACATGCGGAGCAATTTCATTGATAACCTGAGACTGCTCATTGGTCGCAGTGGCGGTCTGGCTACTCAGTTGGTGAATCTCATCAACAAACTGATTGATAGACTCTAAGTGCTTCTCTGAAGCCTGAGCGGCGGTTAAACACGCTTTACCGGTACTGTGACTCTGGCCAACTTCTTTCACCACCGTATCGCTGAGGCCCTGAAGATTTTCGATAATGGTACGAATTTCACTGGCTGAATCCTGCGTGCGTGACGCTAATGTGCGCACTTCGTCCGCTACCACAGCAAACCCTCTCCCCTGATCTCCCGCACGAGCTGCTTCTATCGCCGCATTGAGTGCAAGCAAATTGGTTTGCTCCGACACGCCGCTGATCACATCCAGTACCGTATCAATGGCGTTGATATCATTAGAGAGCTTTTCAATACTCTGACTACTCTGATCCAACTGTCGACTCATCGCTTCGGTATGAGAAAATGTGTCACTGACCGATGACAAACCATGTTTCACTTCTACTGTCGCTTGCTGCACATTGTCTGACGTATTGTTGGCATTGCTGGCGATCTCTTCCGAGCTAGCGCTCATTTCATGGATCGCTGTCGCGACTTGGTCAATGTTCTGCTCCTGCCCTTGGATCTGATGTTTCATCTCACTGGCTTGAGAATCAATATGATCAATGGTTGCCACCAAATCAACGCGCGAGCGATCGATCTCTTGTAAGACATTGCCCATATAAGCAACAAACTGGTTGTAACCACGGGCAATGCTGCCGACTTCGTCATTGCGGCTTTCGTCCAGCCTTTGCGTCAGGTCACCACCACCGCCGCCGATTTCCAGCAGCAAGTCTGCTGTGGTCGACAGAGGTTTAAGCAAAGCATTCGTCATATAAGCACTGATGACAATAAAGAGTAAGGCCACCACCACACCGATGTAAGTCATGGTCTGAATGAACTGATTCAGCTCCGCCAGCACTTCACTTTGAGGCTGAAGAGAAACCAGTGTCCAACCGAGCTCTGGCAAAGCAATAAACCCGACAATCATGGCGCTACCGTTCACTTCAGCTTCAATAATGTGTGAGTCTGTGTCACTGAGTTTACCCAGCTCCGTTGCCAATTCTCGCAGCTGCAAATTGTTGAGTGATTTACCCACCAGATTGGCATCGGCGTGAATCTTCACTACTCCTTGATTGTCGACCAGCATCAGTTGACCTTGCTCACCCAGTGAGTAGTTGGCGACGGTTTTCCCCATGTTTTGTAGCGACAGGCCAATCCCGGTAACACCAATACGCTTGCCCTGATGTATCACCACATGGTTAACAAACACAGTTGCTACACCAGTAGAGTCATCGACATCAATCGATAGCTCGACCTTCTTGCCACTGGCGAGAAAACCATAAAACCATTGGTCATCATTAGACTGCGCCGACATGTCTTTCAATTTGCCGGTCGGAATGTAGTAGCCACTATCAACGGTGTTGACGTAGAACGCCGTCAGTGCACCGAACTGTTGCTTAATGCGGCTAAGGATATCGACGATTTCTTCACTGCCCTCACCTGTAAATTCGGTCAGTTGGGAAAGCTCTGACATCACATCTGCGATAACCAGCGGTTTCTCCAACTCAAGCTTAATTTTGTTGCTCACCTCTCCCAGCGAAGCCGGAAGCTGCTGTGAATAGGTTTGGTCGAGAATGATCTTACGACCTTGGCTCACGGTGGTACTGATCAGTACGATGATGACCAGAACCACTGCCAATACTGTCGCCAGTATGGTTTTGTGTCTGATGCTGATGGCTAATTTCGTCACATCTAAATCCTTTTATAATTGACCAATGTAGGGCCCATCTAATGAGCCCGTGAAAAGAGAAAGAAGGTAGAAATGTCGCTCTCAGCCTTTCATTCACGACTAATGCGTTACCTATCAATAGTAAACGTAGCACAGCCGAAATTTCTGCATGCGTTGATTGAAGATAAACATCACAACTTCAACAACCTTGCATTTCTTGCTTCTTAACACCTATAAAAAACCCCGGAACACGTTCCGGGGAAAGGGAAATACACTGTCTGGAGACAGCTGGGAATGAGGAGTCTATGTCAGCCTGAACATAGGATGACAGGAAGTCAGGCTGACACTCAGTCCCGCAAGGACAGTTATTGGATAACTGCACCTTGTTCCACCCAAACTCCGATAAGGGATCGTTCCTCATCAGTCATCTGAGTAAGGTTGCCCAGCGGCATCACTTTAGTCGCAACGGACTGAGAAATGATGCGTGGAACGTTCGTTAAGATCTCTTCAGGGGTATCCAGTACAACTCCTCCAGGCGCAACCGCAAATGCTGCGTGCGTTGGCGTGGCAGAGTGACATACAGAGCAACGCTCCTGAATGACCTTGTTCACTTCGGCAAAGCTGACACCACCTGTTGCAGGTGCTGCTTGCTCCTGAGGAGCCTGCTCAGCGGTTGATGCCGATGCGGTTTGATTTGCTTCTGTTGTTGCAGCTTCAGCAACAGGCGCAGCCTGCTGTTGTACAACCGGTGCTTTCGCCACTGGCGCTGCAGGTCGGTTCGCATAAGGAGAAGTCACAAATGCCAACGTGATCATACCCAAAGCCGCCACAGGGATCGTCCAGGCAAATTTCTGGCTACCATGACGTGTGTTGAAATAGTGTCGTACTAGGATACTGAAGATCGCCAAACCCGCTAGAATCGCCCAGTTGTATTCCGAACCGTAAGTGCTCGGGAAGTGGTTACTGATCATGATGAACAGTACAGGCAATGTTAGGTAGTTGTTGTGGCGAGAACGCAGTAAACCTTTTGCTGGCAGTGCCGGATCCGGTTCGCGGTTTTCTTCAATCGCACTCACCAGATTGCGCTGTGCTGGCATGATAACGCGGAAAACGTTACCCACCATGATAGTACCTATGATGGCACCAACGTGGATGTAAGCACCACGACCACTGAAGACCTGAGCCAGTCCGTAGGTCGCACCAACAAGCAGTACAAACAGAACCAGTCCCAGCAACATTGGGGTTTTGCCTAAAGGCGAATCACACAAGAGATCGTAAATGAACCAGCCCGCGACTAACGCACCCACACCAATCGCAATAGCAGTGGTAGGTGACAGGCCAGAGCCCGGTGCAATCAGATAGATTTCTGCGTTGAGGTAATAAACAACCGCCAGTAGCAACACACCGGTAATCCAGGTGAAGTATGCTTCCCATTTAAACCAGTGCAGGTGCTCTGGCATTTCTGGTGGCGCAAGTTTGTACTTTTCAAGGTGGTAGATACCACCGCCATGAATTGCCCACAAGTCGCCTGACAGGCCAGTTTTCGGGTTAACGCGGTTTAGGTTGTTCTCCAACCAAACAAAGTAAAACGATGCGCCAATCCAGGCGATCCCGACTATCATGTGAACCCAGCGAATCGCCAGATTCAACCACTCCGTGATATGTGGATCCATAATAAACTCCTATTTACTGCCAGCGCTTTCCATCACAGGAACCCTGCGATGGGCAGTGCCAGCATTACAACGCTTGTTCCATGCGTTGCTCTTCATCCGTGCTGCTGTTGCCTGGAATATCTTCCAGATGCAGAGAGACCAAATCGGTGTCAAAGAACACTTCATCACAGTTATGCCCTTCACCACCTCGATCGACGATCAAAAACTGATCACGCTCGGTCAGCGCCAGCACCGGATGATGCCAAACGCCTTTGTGGTAGTTGACACCTTGTCGGCCATTGCTGATGAAAGCACGGCTTTGCGACAACTGCGGGTCATCTCCTTTTGGCGCAACAACAATTAAATATGGTCGCCCAAGCAACGGAACGAAGGCCTGCGAGCCAAGCGGATGACGTTCCAGCATTTTTATCGTTAACGGGTAACTCAGCGGCGTGGCCTGAAAGATACTGATGATGGCTTCACCACCTTGATCTTGTACATCCGTGCTCGCTAGCTTGTGGTAACGACGGGTCGAGCCGTTATTGATCATAAAGTAGTCGCTGTTTTCGACTTCAATAACGTCTCCAAATTCTGCAAACGCCTCTTTGGTGAGTGGCTCTATTTTTAATCGGCGAATTCCATTGCTCATTGTGCTTCCCTCGCTTATTCCGCTTTAGTTCCAAATAAACGCAGACGGCTAATACCACCATCCGGGAAGATATTCAGACGAACGTGCGTCACAGCACCCAGTTCATTCACTTCAGAGACAAACTCATGAATGTCGTGTGCCTTGAGCTTCTGCGCTGGCAAAAGTTCACGCCAGAACAGGCTTTGTGTCGCCACTTGGTCATCCGTGCCACCTTTAACGTAGGCCGCTTGAATAGAGCAGCTATCTGGGAAGTTGCCTTTAAAGTGCGCAGTATCCACCACAACACGGTCAATGTTGCCAGCATGGCCCAGCGCAACGATCACCCAGTCATTCCCTGGAGTACGTCGACGTGCGGTTTCCCAGCCATCACCCATATTTTCGCCTCGGCCAGGGCCAAGAATGTTTGATTTATTACCATAGTGCTCGTCACTACATGCCAACGCACGACCACCATTTTCAACAGCGGCTAAGTCCACTTTCTGCTGAGCATCAATGCGGTCCCAATCCACGCTTGGTCGGCCGTAAACACGAAGACGTGCAACACCGCCATCTGGATAGATGTTAAGACGTAAGTGAGTGAATACTTCGTCGCTTTCAATTTGCTCAAGGTGATGATGATCGCCTTGCAAGCTCATTGACGGCAGAATTTCTTGCCACTCAGTGGCATCCGTTGGGTCGCCATCTGGTGAGTAACACGCATCAATAGATGCCGATGGTGGGAAGTTGCCCGTAAAGAAAGAGGTATCGATATCAACGCCTGCAATTGTGCCAGCTAGGCCTAGACGAATCACACAATAGTCGTAGCCTTCACCACGTTTACGGCGGCTTTCCCAGCCATCCATCCATTTACCATTATCGTCATAAACACCTTCCTTCCACTCCGGCGCTTCACGGCGCAAAAGGCGGCTTTTATCAGCAAAGAAATCGTCGGTCGCGTAAATAGCTTGAGCGCCCAGTTTGTCATCAGCGAGGTTTATGTATTGTTCAAAATCTAAGGACATTTCCTTCATCCTTCCAATTAATCAAAAATAGGTTAAGTGAGTCAGTTATCTGCTCTCTAGAGAGCGTTATTACGGGATAGTCGCCAGCTCTGTGACTTACATATCTCGCAGGCGAAACAGCGCAATCTTGTTGATTTCCTGAATCGCAGTAGCAAACTCAGTTTCACTATCATTTCCTAATCGCATCTCGAACGACTCAAGAATTTGGTAACGATTGGCCCCTTTCACAGCCATAATGAAGGGAAAATTGAAGCGACTTTTGTAGCTGTTGTTATAAGTGGTAAATTTCTCGAACTCGTCCGCAGAGCATTGGTCAATGCCCGCCCCCGCTTGTTCAGCAGTCGAGGCTGCGGTCAGTTCCCCATTAACGGCAGCACGTCCGGCTAAATCCGGGTGAGCGTTAATCAGATCCAGTTGTTGATCTTTCTCTGCACCCAGCAAGGTTTTAGCCATACGCAGGTGCAAGTTTTCAATTTTGTTGTCTTCGGTATTAAGCCCTTGATCGAATACCGATTCGGCCACCCATGGGCTGTGCTCATACACATCACCAAAATGCGAGACAAATTCCGCGCGAGCCATCTCTGATGGTTTACAAGTACGAAATTCAGTCATATTACTTCTCCTTTTTTGGTGTGTATGGGTGGTGCTCATGCCAGTGGTGAGCAATATCAATGCGGCGACATAGCCACACATCATCATGTTGTTTTACGTAATCGAGAAAACGCTTGAGTGAAGCAAGACGACCGGGTCGACCAATCAAGCGGCAATGCAATCCGACCGACATCATTTTCGGGGCGGATTCGCCTTCTTCATAAAGAGTGTCAAACGTGTCTTTCAGATACTGGAAGAATTGCTCACCAGAGTTGAACCCCTGAGCGGTAGCAAAACGCATGTCATTAACATCCAAAGTGTATGGAATCACCAACTGCGGACGACCCGCTTCGGTGTGCCAATACGGCAAATCGTCATCATAGGCATCGGAGTCGTATAAGAATCCGCCTTCTTCCGCCACCAAACGGCGGGTATTTGGCCCAGTGCGACCGGTATACCAACCAAGTGGTCGGCTGCCTGTGACCTCTTTGATGATTTCAATCGCTTTTGCCATGTGGTCACGCTCTTGTGACTCATCCATGTACTGATAATCAATCCAACGATAACCGTGGCTACAAATTTCATGGCCAGCTTGCACCATGGCTTCTGCCACGTCAGGGTGTCGCTCAATCGCCATAGCCACCGCAAAAACGGTGAGTGGAATTTCGTATTCGTCAAACAGGCGTAAGACACGCCACACACCAGCACGACTACCGTATTCATAGATAGACTCCATGCTGATATGGCGCTCACCCTTAATAGGTTGAGCGGCTGGGATTTCAGATAGAAAGGCTTCGGACTCGTCATCTCCATGCAGAAGGCAACGCTCACCACCTTCTTCATAATTCAATACAAATGACACTGCGATACGAGCACCGCCCGGCCATTTGGGATGCGGAGGATTCGCCCCATAGCCAACCAGATCTCGTGAATAATCCTTATCCATTCAGGCTCTCCTTAAAAAGCTTGGCGCGATTGTAACGCCACATCAACTTCATACATTCATTGTATACAATAAAATATCTTAATGTAAAGATTTTGTTGCTAAAGTTACTTTTTATCAACATAAGCATATTAATCAATTAGTTACAAATAAATGCACTTCAATACAGACGAAATTACACTTCACATAATTCATTTTTCAATTTATCCATTAGTAACATTTTTATAACAACGAGCTTTACTATATGAATATTTTGTGTACATATATAGGTATCCAACAAAGTTTAAAAACAACTTTGTATACAATTTAAAATAACCTCAAAGCTAAGGAGAGCGCGACGCGCGAACAGGAATTATGGGAAAACTAACCACACACGTATTGGATACAATGCATGGCCTGCCAGGTGCAGACATCGAAGTTGAACTGTTCCGAGTGGAAGGTGACAACCTAACCAAGATTAAAACCGTCACGACTAACTTTGATGGCCGCACTGACGCGCCTGTTTTAGAAGGCGAAGCTTTTGAACTTGGAAAGTATCAGCTTGTTTTTCACGTTGCCGATTATTTTCGCAACAAAGACGTCGACCTGGGCGACATTGCCTTTCTCGATGACGTCGTGATCCGTTTTGGATTGAGTGAGAAAGATGCGCACTATCACGTGCCGCTACTGGTTTCACCGTATAGCTTCTCGACTTATCGGGGCAGCTAACGCAATAACGATAAGCGTCACCTAACAGCGTCATATAACTATTCAATCGGGATAATTGAAGTTCGTCTGAGACAGAGACGTCCGGGCGAAGTGCGGTCTTCAATTGAAGAAACACCAAAATAAAAGGACTTGCTGACATGAATGAAAGCAAAGCAGAAGTGCTTAATACCGAAGGTCAACCTAGTGGCTTTTTGGAGCGCTTTTTCAAACTGAAAGCACATGGAACCAGTGTCAAAAATGAAATGATTGGGGGCATCACCACCTTTGCCACAATGGCGTACATCATTTTCGTAAACCCTCAGATCATGGCCGCTTCTGGAATGGATTCAGGCGCCGTCTTTGTCGCAACCTGTATCGGTGCAGCCATCGGCTGTCTGTTAATGGGGCTGTTTGCTAACTGGCCTGTCGGTCTGGCACCGGGTATGGGCCTCAACGCGTTTTTCTCATTCACCGTTGTCAGCGAAATGGGTTACAGCTGGGAAGTGGCACTAGGTGCGGTGTTCCTCTCTGGTATCCTGTTTGTCGGGATGAGCTTCTATAAGATTCGTCAGTGGATCATCGAAAGTATTCCTGAAAGCTTGCGCTTCTCTATGACAGCCGGTGTCGGACTATTTCTTGGTCTGATTGGTCTTAAAACCGCAGGCATTGTCGTCGAAAACCCAGCAACTTTGGTCTCACTAGGCGATTTCACCAAGCCAGATGCCATGCTCGCTGCCATCGCATTCCTTATCATCGCTGTGCTCAGCGAACGTAAAATCTTCGGTGCTGTTCTTATCGGTATTCTGAGTGTGACTCTGATTGGCATGATGCTAGGGCTGGTGCATTACAACGGCTTCTTCTCTGCACCGCCAAGTATTGCTCCAACCTTTATGGCAATGGACATTTCTGGCGCATTTAATATCTCAATGGTGAGCGTGATTCTAGCCTTCTTGTTCGTCAATATGTTCGATACTGCAGGTACCCTGATGGGTGTGGCAGAGCGAGCACACTTGATCAACAAGGAAACAGGTAAGATTGAAGGCCTAAGCAAAGCGTTGAAAGCCGACAGTATCTCTAGTGTGGCAGGTGCGTGTGTAGGTTGTCCTCCGGTGACTAGCTATGTTGAAAGTGCCGCTGGTGTGGCTGCGGGCGCTCGTACAGGTCTGTCTGCCATTGTGGTTGCTGTTCTTTTCCTCGCGGCAATATTCTTATCGCCTCTGGCGGGGATGATTCCATCGTACGCGACCGCTGGCGCACTGATTTATGTAGCCTTTGTGATGATGAGCAGTATGCAGCACGTCGACTGGAAAGACTTCACTAATGGTGCTCCTGCTGCGATTACAGCACTGATGATGCCACTGACCTTCTCGATTGCTAACGGTATCGCGTTAGGTTTCATCACTTACACTGTGCTCAAAGTTGCCACGGGTAAAACCAAAGACGTCTCTATCTCGATGTACATCCTGACGGTCATCTTCGTTGCCAAGCTGATTTACATCTAATTCATCTCCACCACCTCGCCTGAGCTTCTGCTCAGGCGAGACTGTTACACGTAAAATCCATCGACCCTACGCAGTTTGTAGAAGTCTGTCACCTGTTTAGTGGGAGCATTCCCCACTCAACGAGAGATAACCAATTACGCCAATTCTCTCTGAGGTAAAACAAATGAAACTTCTGTACACGCTTGACCAAAAACCGCCTCATGGCATCACTTTACTCCTTGCACTCCAGCATATGCTAGCGTCTATCGGCGGCATTGTTGCCGTTCCTCTCATCGTCGGCGCCTCTATTGGGCTTCCCAACGAAGAAATTGTTTCTCTGATTAATGCCGCCCTACTCGCCTCAGGTATTGTCACCATAGCGCAGTGTCTCGGCTTAGGTCCGATTGGTATTCGCTTACCTGTGGTAATGGGCTCCAGTTTTGCGTTTCTTGGCGTCGCCATTGCGATAGGCCGCGAAGGTGGTGTGGCTAGCATCATGGGGTCGGCGTTAATCGGCTCACTGGTGGTGATTCTCGCCAGCTTCTATATGGACAAGGTACGCAAGCTCTTCCCGACCGTGGTCAGCGGCGTGGTCGTCACCTTGATTGGTTTGACCATATTGCCAGTCGCAATGAACTGGGTTGGCGATGCGCCTGCCGCCAGTGAAAACTTCGCGACACTACCCAAGCTTTTCCTCGCCATAGTGTCACTGGGCATTGTGGTCGCGGTATCAGTTTACTGTAAAGGTGCCGTTGCAGCATCCGCCATCGTTATTGGTCTGGCTGGCGGTTATATCGTTGCCCTTTCCATGGGCATGGTCAATCTGGACGACGTCTCGACCGCCGCTTGGGTCGGTGGCCCAGAACCGCTTAAATACGGTTTAAGCTTTCACGCCAGCGCCATTGTCAGTATGAGTTTGGTTTACATTGTCGTGATCGCAGAAGCCACAGGCGACTTCATGGCGCTCGCCAATAACTGTAACAAGCAAGTATCAGGTAAAGATTTACAACGTGGCTTGCTGGGCGATGGCCTCGGCAGCACGCTTGCCGCAATTCTTACCGCGATGCCACTGGCTTCATTCAGTCAAAACGTTGGTATTGTCGGCATTACCGGCGTTGCCAGTCGATTTGTCGTTGCTGCAACTGGTGGCTTGCTCATCCTAGGCGGACTCTTCCCGAAACTGGCTGCGATTGCCGTCACCATTCCAAAGCCGGTATTAGGCGGCGTCGGTTTTGTGATGTTCGGTATGATTGCTTATGCTGGAATTCGTATGCTGATCACAGCCGCGGACACCAAACGTAACGCTCTGGTGATTTGTGTTGGCCTTGCTTCAGGTTTGGCGGTCACGTTTGAGCCGCGTCTGCTACAGCACTTACCACATGATATTGCTAACTTCCTTCACTCAGGTATCACAACGGGCACCATCGCAACCGTTCTTCTGCATCAACTGTTACCTAAATCGAGCCGCAGAGAAGAGCGCGATGCACTCAAAGAGAGCCGCGATCAAGTGCAAGAAGAGCTGGCACAGTCTAAGAAAGAAGAGCAGACACCAGACGCACAAAGCCCGTTGAAAGCTCAGCAAGAATAACGACTGTTTCGGTTGCTCCTCTCTAGAAGCAACCGAAACACACTTAGCGTCAGACCAGTCTGGCAATAACTCAACCTAAAATCGATCAAGACCCTCTCCCCTGAAATGGCTGAGATGGCTAAGGATTACTATGAATGGAAACCATCTGGATTAAGAATCCACTGGCAATTTACACTGCAAATCATCAAGACGCGCAAGGCGGCTTGGTGGTGCAGGGAAACAAGATTGTCGAACTTATCGCAAAAAACGAGACGCCGTCTCATCAGATAGATTACGTCGTCGACGCCTCACATCATGTGGTGACCCCCGGTTTAATCAATGCCCACCATCACTTCTACCAGACTCTGACTCGCGCCTATCCTGATGCCTTGAACAAAGAATTGTTCCACTGGCTGCAAAGCCTGTACCCAGTGTGGGCGAATCTAGACGAAGAGATGATGAGTGTCGCGACTGAATTGGCACTGGTGGAACTGATGCTATCTGGCTGCACCACGGCATCCGATCATCACTACCTACTGCCAAACGGACTCGAACATGCGATTGATCTTCAGGTTGAAGCGGCGCAAAAACTCGGCGTACGAGCCATCTTTACCCGCGGTTCAATGAGCCTCGGCGAAGATGAAGGTGGCCTTCCGCCTCGTCACACCATTCAGACAGAACAAGCGATTGTCGATGACAGCCAACGCTTGATTCGTCAATACCACCAGCACCACGATGGCGCCATGACGCAAATCGCCCTCGCGCCGTGTTCGCCCTTCTCTGTAACCACAGATCTGATGAAGGAAACCGCCTACATTGCCGCGCAGGAAAACGTCATGATGCACACACATTTGTGTGAAACACTCGACGAAGAAGATTTCTGTCTGCAGAAATTCGGCCTCAGACCTGTCGATTATCTCGAAGATGTTGGTTGGCTGAATGATAGAACCTGGCTGGCACACGGCATTCATTTCAATCAAGAAGAGATTCGCCGTCTTGGCAAAGCAGGTGTTGGAATCAGCCATTGTCCGACATCGAACATGATGTTGGCATCGGGGATCTGCAAAAACAACGATTTGGAGGCCGCTGGCGTCAAAGTCGGTTTAGGTGTCGACGGTTCGGCATCCAACGACGGCTCTAACTTGATTGCCGAAGTTCGTATGGCGATGTACTTGCAACGATTGCAATACGGTTCAGCCAATGTCACCCATTTCGACGCCCTTCGTTGGGCAACACAAGGCTCTGCTCGTGCCATGGGTCGTAGCGATATCGGCGAGCTGACCGTCGGAAAACAAGCCGATCTTGCCATGTTCAAGCTCGATGACATCCGTTTTTCTGGCAGTCACGATCCGTTAGCCGCTCTGATCTTATGTGGCGCACAGCAAGCAGACCGAGTTATGGTCGCCGGCCACTGGCGCGTGCTAAATAGTGAAGTGATTGGTGTCGACTTGCATCAGCTACTCGATCGGCATAAACACGCCGCCGCGCGTTTGGCGAAAAAAGCACTCGGTGAATAAACCTAATTCAGCCCTAGCATCACACTAGGGCTTTTTATAAGATAGACTCAATTCCATTATCAAAAAATCCCCTAATGAAACTGATCCGTTGACGCTTTTTCCTCTTTCTATTTAAACAACCACTTTGTTAAATCTGAAGGGGTCGCTTGCGACCTGAAAAAGGAACAATATGTACAACAAGACGACAAGTTTCATTCAAACGGATGGGTTCAGACTAAAAGTCATTGAGCAAGGCCAAGGACCAACACTTCTGATTATCGGCAGTGCAGATTATTACTACCGCATTATGCCTGCCGATATCTATCAACATTTTTGCTGCGTATTCATTGATCACAGAGGTTTTGCGCACTGCGAAAGGCCTGTGAATTTAAATGACGTGTCATTGGAACAGATATCGCAGGATGTTGAACTAGCCTGCAGACAACTCCACGTAGAGCGTTGTTGGGTGATGGGACATTCTGGCCATGCCTATATGGCTCTCGACTTCGCCTACCGATTTCCAACTCACGTAAAAGGGTGTGCTTTAATCGGCGCGGCGCCAAGCTTATCAGAGGAAATGCGAACTCTGCAGATGGCTAATTGGGAAAAACATGCCTGTCAGGATCGCAAAACGGCCTTTGAGAAAAGCATTGCGTTATTGGAAGGCGATATTCAGCTTGAGCCACATCGAAAGTTTTCCCATCTCTGTCGGAGATTAGGTCCAATGCGCTGGTTTAATCCAGACTTCGATGAGCTCCCATTGTGGCGAGATATTCCAATGCATACCGCATTGCTCGATAAACTATGGGGCAATGAGTTCGCTTATTTGGACATCAGCGCCTACACGCAAGCTATTATGCTACCGACGCTGGTGCTAGGAGGTCTTGAAGATTTCAGCATCGCGCCACTTTCAGCTTGGTCAGACGTTCACCCTCCTTTCTGCAACGCAGACTTAATCAGTCTACCAGAGTGTGGTCACACTCCGATGTTGGAACAGCCAGACGCATTCATTACCGCCTTAAGGGACTTTATCACTCACTAAAACTTGGCCTCGGGATACTTCCGAGGCTTATCTTTTGTTGATAACTCGATCTTCCCCACCGAATGCTTCGAGCGCTTTCATTACACTGGTGTATCAAATTTACACTGCAAATCAGACTCTCACCCACCCGAGTAGGTAGATACAGGATTCACTCTCAGTATGGAAACACTCTCAATTGCACTGGCTCAGAAGCTTGCTCTACTGTCACAAGGTTTGCCACAAAGCCCGAAATCAGGCGGCGCGTTACAAAACACGCTTTCAACATTTGAGCGTATCGGTTATGTGCAAATCGACACTATCTCGGTCGTCCAGCGCGCCCACCATCATACCTTGTGGAGCCGCAATTCGAAGTATCAACCCAATCACCTCGATAAGTTGGTAAAAAATCGTTCTGTGTTTGAATACTGGTCTCATGCTGCAGCTTATTTACCCATGCGAGATTATCGCTTCACGCTGCCACGTAAAGAGGCCATAAAATCCGGAGACCAGAATCATTGGTATCGCCGCGACAACCAGTTGATGAATGACATCATCAGTCGAATTGAGCACGAAGGGCCATTAATGGCAAAAGACTTTGAGTCTGCAGGCGTCAAAAAACAGGGCTGGGGAACCAAACCCACTAAGCAGGCGCTGGAGAATCTCTACATGCAAGGTGATTTAATGATCACTGAGAGGCGCAACTTTCATAAGGTTTATGACCTGACAGAACGAGTCCTACCGCAAGGAATAGATACCTCAATGCCAAGCGACGAAGAATATGGGCGCTATTTGGTGATGAATTACCTCAGAGCGCATGGTTTTGGTCATCTGTCGGAAATCAATTACCTGCTCAAAAACACTAAGCAACTGGTCAGCAATACGATGGAGCAATTGTGCCAACAAGGTGAGATTTTCCCTTTTAAGGTCGACGGCCATACCTATTACACGTTCCACGGCGCGTTGGATTTGCTCGGTAAGCGCCTCAATCGCCAGAAGGCCAAAATACTCTCTCCGTTCGATAATTTACTGATCCAGAGAAAACGTGCTCAGAAGATTTTCAACTTCGATTACCTGCTTGAGTGCTATGTGCCAGCGGATAAACGCCAGTTTGGTTACTTCTGCCTACCTGTCATGTGGGATGGAAAGTTAGTCGCTCGTGTTGATTGCAAAGTAGACAAGCCAACCTCGACACTTCAGGCGCTAAGCTTACATATCGAACCCACACTGAGAAAGCGAGATGACTTTCACTCAGCCCTCGAACAAGAGCTCTCGGAGTTTGCCCAGTTCAATCAGTGTGAGCAGTTTAAAATCCAACAGATTCATGCTTAACCTTCAGATACAAACAAACCCCGGCCAGTGTCTCTGGTCGGGGAATTGAGTTCACTCAAAGGCAGTGGTTAACTCAAATTAGAACACTTTTTTGATCGCGGCATCGGCGCATTCCACATCTAGGTGACCACCCGGTGCTCCACCTACACCAACGGCACCGATTAGGTTGCCATCAAGCTGAACAGGTACACCACCCGCTAAGAACAGCAAGTTGTCATCCATATTTTGCAAAGGCTGCATAATTGGCTTGTCAGCAATCAGCTTCATCAGGTTGCCTGACGGCTGTTTCATGCTGGTCACAGTAAAGGCTTTCTTACGTGAACTGTCTAAGGTGTGAATGCCTGCGCCGTCTGAACGAAGTTGAGCCAGTACATTGCCCGATAGGTCAACCACTGTCGCGGATACTTTGTAGCCTTTCGCTTCACATTGATTAACGGCTTCTTTTGCCAGACTGAAAGCGGACTGAGACGAAATTTGCGTCACTGATACGGTGTAGCCTTTATCTGCGGCTGATGCATTAAAAGACATTGAAAGGAAGCCAAGAGACGCTGCTAGTACGCTAAGTTTGATAGTTTTCATGTTCACTCCTGTAAGGTAGACCTTGTTTGATTCGACAGGTACATCCTAACTAAGGCTCTATTACTGAAGACTTTCCCAATCATTACAAAGCTGTAATGTTGGTTAAATTCATGAAAGGTTGTTGGTAGAGTATGAAGGACTGTTTAGGGAGAGTGAGGAAATGGACAGCTGATGAAAATACTTTTGATTGAAGATGACACCCACATAGCACGCTTTCTTATCAATGGCTTTCAGCAGGAAGGCTGTACAATAACGCACGCCACCAATGGCGTTGACGGATTGCATGAAGCCATCAGCGAATCTTACGATGTGATTGTGCTCGACATCATGCTGCCACAAAAAGACGGCTTTGAAGTTTTGGCTCAACTGAGAGGAGAAGGCCATGCAACACCAGTTCTCATCCTGAGCGCAAAACACTCTGTAGATGAAAGAGTCAAAGGGCTGCAATCTGGTGCGGATGATTATCTGGTCAAGCCGTTCGCTTTTCCGGAACTGCTAGCTCGCTGTCAGTCACTGGCCCGCCGAGGTCAGCAGAACCCTGCGCAAAGTTATCAATTGAGCTACAGTGAGCTATCGCTGGATCTGCTCAAACACTCACTTGAAAGAAATGGCACCTCAATTCAACTCAATCAACGAGAATTCATGTTGATCAAACTAATGTTGGAAAACCCTGAAACCGTCATTTCAAAAACCGCTATTCTTGAGCAAGTCTGGGGCCATCAGTTTGATCCGCAGACCAATGTGGTGGATGTACTGGTGTGTCGTTTACGCAGCAAAGTGGATAAAGGCTTTGATACCCCATTAATTCATACACTCAGAGGGGTTGGCTATGTCCTCAAGTCACAACATTGAGCAGGCACTGGCTAAGGCACGCAACACACTACTGATGCGGTTTATGGCGATCTTATTGCTGTGCCTGATACTGGTTGAAATAGTGGTTGGAGTGATGTTCTTCTTCGATTTATACCGCACCGAAAAGAAAATCCTCAACTCAATGGCCACAGAATACCAGCGCATTCTTACCTACGATTCAGCCGATCAACTGATTCACGTCATGACTGCCAATCCGCATCGCCTGATTGAAAACAATATCGCGGCCTTTTCTATTTCGAAAGAGCCTGCGGCCAGCCCCAACTTTGTCGCTGGTGATAACAACTTGCCAGCCGACATCCAACTCAATGATTACGTCACAGATGATAAATCTTGGTTTACGGCTTTCATTATTAACCCATATATGTCACTGAAGATTGAAGGAGAAACGCTGGATTTTTGGTTAGTCCTCGACAACCAACCGCGTTACGCCATCGCCTACAAACAATGGCTGATGACTTTGTACGCCTTAATAGTGTTGGTTGCTATCACTACTTTGTTCACTCACCGCATTATTCGCAGCGCGATGTCACCACTGGTTACGCTCGGAGATTCTCTAGATAAACTCAGCCAAGGCAAGTTAGAGATGACGGACAAACCAGCTGCCACACCGCAAGGGCTGAGCATCATCAGTACCAGTGTGCATGACGCTATCGCCCGACTGCACCATGTCACCACTACACTCAATACGACCGTGGATGCCATTGCTCATGATATCCGTACCCCCTTATCACGGATTACGCTCTCTTCACAATCTGCACTATTAGACAGCAAAGACACCCAGCAGATGGAGCACGCTTTATCTGATTGCGCTGAATATGCAATGCAAGCCAGCAATATGCTTACCGCTCTAATGAAGCTCAACGATGAGGTCACCGGCAAACGTCAGCAACAAAGCACCTCAACCAATATCTCTAAGGTGCTGAAAACCGTCGTGAGCTGGTATGAAGACGTAGCAGATGACAAGCAGATTCAATTGCAGGCAATAGCTGACGACAATCTCATCATTCAATCAGACCCAGAAAAACTCACACAGGCGCTGGTGAACTTGGTCGATAATGCAATTAAATACACCGGAACAGGCGGAATAGTTGTTCTAAAAGCCGATAAAACCAGTGATCATCACGTTCAGATTCTTGTCTCAGATACAGGTATTGGTATCGACAAACAGTATCAGGATTTGATTTTCGAACGGCTCTACCGCGTTGATGCGAGTCGCAGCAATATTGAAGGCTACGGGCTAGGCCTATCCCTTGCCGCAGCTATGGTCGATAACTTAGGTGGCAACATTCAACTGGTGTCTGAACCGAATCAAGGCAGTACGTTTACGATTACGTTGAGCGCGAACTCAAACAGTAATTGATAAAAAGGGGACAAACGTCCCCTTTTTAAATACCACACAGTTCATCGGCTATAGCGCCATAAGCGGAATTTCACCAACAAATTAAACATCTTATTGTCCCACGGGGCAGCAATCATACTCGCAAGATCGATTTTCCCTTTCTTCACCACGCCTTTTGCTTTGCTGAAATTCAGAAAACCCTCTTTACCGTGGTAGTGGCCCATTCCTGAAGCACCCACGCCGCCAAAAGGAATATCATCTGCCATCACATGAATCATAGAATCGTTGATGCAAGCGCCGCCAGAATGAGTCGTATCAAGGAGCTGATTTGCCCGGCGCTGATCATCATCGAAGTAGTAAAGCGCTAGTGGTCTCTCGCCCGCTTGAACGTACTCCGTAACTTCCGACATATCCGAATAGGTGATAACCGGAAGAATCGGACCAAATATCTCTTCCTGCAGCACCAGCATGTCGTTAGTTGGATTAAGCACAAGCGTCATTGGCATTTTTCGAGTGCCCGAAAAGTCTTCATTTGCAGGGTTTATCTCTATTAAAGTGGCGCCTTTGTCCTCTGCATCTTGTAGATACTGCTGAAGTCGGTGTAGTTGGCGTTCATTAATGATCGCAGTGTAGTCCTGATTGTTTTTCATGCTTGGATAACGGCTGGCGAACACGTCACTGAATGTCTCGCAAAACTCTTCCACTTGAGAGTGATGACAGAACACATAGTCAGGAGACACACACACCTGACCGGCATTAATTGCCTTACCAAATGCGAGACGTTTGGCCGCTTCTTTGGCAGAGTAGCTATCGTGAATAATAGCGGGTGACTTCCCTCCAAGCTCAAGTGTTACAGGCGTAAGGTTCTCTGCCGCAGACTTCATCACCAATTTACCCACGCTGGTTGCTCCCGTGAACACCAGATGGTCAAAAGGTAATTTGGTGAACGCGCTGCTGACCTCAACATCGCCTTCCACGACTGCCACTTCATTCTCATCAAAAATTGAACCCAACATCTCTTTCATTACCGTAGATGTCTTCGGAGCAAATTCTGAGGTTTTGATCATGGCTCGATTACCTGCCGCCAGAGCACCGATAAGAGGTGATAAGCCAAGAAAAATCGGGAAGTTCCAAGGGACAACGATGCCAATCACACCGAGTGGTTGATATCTCACCTCAACCCGAGACGGCTTGAGGGAAAGAGGCACATGGCGCTATTGCGCTTTCATCCATTTGCGTAAATGCTTTTTGTTGTAAGCAATACCTTCCAATGCAGCAAGAATCTCCACCATCATGGTTTCCGCCGAGCTGCGGTTACTGAAGTCGGCGCTGACAGCCTCAATAAGCTGATCTTTGTAGTCCAACACCGCGTAGTTCAGCTTCTTCAGCTTAGCGATACGTTCATCTGCATTTGGCATTGGGTTTTCTGCAAATGCTTGTTTCTGAACATCAAGCACCTGACTTAGGTTGTCAAACGAAGAGTGTGTGTGGTCTATCATTACGGCTGTCATAACTCTGTCCTCCAATCTGATTTACACAAATTATACGAAGAGAACGGCAATAAAATAATTGAATATTTTTCTTATCCATTACAAAAATTTGGAATAACCAAGTTTATACTGGAGCTATGCGCAAAGTTTGTCGGTGTTAGAAAGATCCTTCATTAGCCAAACTGTACCAGTGGCATACAATCAATAGCCATGAAACCTGATATCGACCCACATTGACTGATTTCCTAATGTGCTATGTGGCCGACAATTAAAGAGAACAACTATGCTTGATGTTTCGGATATAAAGCTACTACAGAAAGTGACAGAATTGGGCAGTATCAACAAGGCTGCTGACGAGCTTTATATGTCGCAGCCAACTTTGAGCAAGCGTATTTCACGACTGGAACAGACTCTGAATGTAAAATTGTTTTTCCGTCATAGCTCAGGAATGCAGCCGACTGATGTGACTAACTACCTGATAAAGAATGGACAGTTGGTTCAGGCCAAATTGGATTCAATGTGCCGACACGTCGAACGACTTGCCTCTCTAGAAGGCGGTAAGCTGAATATCGGTGTTGGGCCTATCATTGAGCAACTTTACTTTCCCAAGGTTCTATTGGACTTTGTCGAGCAAACCAGTCAGGTCAAGACGTTACTCAAAACCGCGAATGCGAGTGAACTGCTTACTATGACAATGGATGGTCACCTCGATATTGCCGTAGGGCCATTTAACATTGATGACTTACCCAATGAGCTTATTTCAGCTCCTGTGCAAGGTGCGCCCATTGTGTTTGTCGCTCGTCCAGAGCATCCGTTGTTTAGCGACAAGAACCCCAATTGGGATAAGCTTAAACAGTACCCAGTGATTGCTCCTGATGCTGGCAACACACTTAAAAGCTATCACTCAAGTCAGTTCAACAGCGATTTCGTCCAGATAACCTGCGATAACTACACCACATCGAAATCTCTGGTGAAAACATCAGACTTTCTCACCGCGGGTCCCAGATTGCTCTTTTCCCGCGAGATTCAAGAACAACAGTTAGCTGAGATTCCTCTAGAATCAAATATTTACTGGCAGTCATCGTGGATAGCACGGCGAGAAGCGGTCTACACCCCAACGGTCAACAAATTCATTAAGATTCTGGAAGCTAACGCGCTCGCTGGAGGCTAAGTTCAGCCATACCATAAATACTGGCCTGAGCGTAAATGCTTCAGGCCAAATCGTCACACTGCAAAGTTAACGCATTGCCTCAAAGCTAAGTGGGTCCGCGTTACCATCACAATCAAACTTAGCGACATGCTCGTCCCCCTCTAACGTCATCGGCACACCACTTTTCGCATTCCATTCAAAACCGCACTGCTTGCTCTCAATCAGGCTGTAAATGTAGCTGCTACTAATAGACAACGGGTCGCCGTCATTGCTGCAATCAAACTTAGCTATATGCTCATTACTGCCCATTGGGCTTGGCGTGCCTTTGGCGGCATGCCACTGCAATCCGCAGGAAGAGCCATAAATATTGGCATAGATGTAACCGTCTTCTATCTGCACAGGATCCGCTGAGCCATTACAATCAAATTTTGCCACATGCTCGTAACTGGCTAGCGCTATCGGTGAGCCCTTGTCTGCATCCCACTCCAAACCACAACGCTTACTTTCAATCGTCGCGTAAACTTTTTGTGCCTCTATATCACCAACAAGAGAAAAACCATCAAGGCGTAATCGCTTTTGCTTGATACCGAGAAACTCTAAAATCGTTGGTACAATAAAGGTTTGAGCTGGCAGGTTATACAGGCCGTCAAAGTCTTGGTTCACCACGGAAACATAAGACTGATAGCGGCTGTGCAGAGGTTGGTTGGAAGCAATAAAAATGGTTTTTTCACTCGTAGTCTGGTTGCCATGACCACTACCTGTTCTGGCATTGCGGCCATGATCAGTGGTGACCAGAACCAGCCAGTCTTCGTTTTTCTCAGTTTGGCGTTTCTCAACCGCATCCAACAGCTTACCCAGTCTAGCATCGCTGTCTGTAATTGATTTGTCGTACTCATCACCCCAGCCATGGCTATGACCTGCACCATCAGGCTCATCCAAGTGAACAAAGATGAAGTCAGGGCTTTGAGAGCCTAGGACTTCCAGCGTTCGATTCACACTGTAATCGTCACCGCCCCCTTCAGAATGGGCTGCTAACAAAGCCATATCTGCTGGGAAATAGAGTGTATTGATGGTTCCCCAGGTCGAAAATGAGTACATCTGAGCTTGGTCATTGGCATTGTGAACCTGACGAAAGATACTCGGCCAGTCAGCATCGGCGGGGCCGACACTATTACTCGAAATGCCGTGTTTGTTGACCCAAACACCAGTAAGAATCGTTGTCCAACCCGGGCCACTACTGGTCTTCTGTTCACTAAATCGCCCTTTAACACCTCCAGCATAAGCTTTCGTGATCTGGAGACGATCAAAAGCAGGGGTCGGCAATTTAGCGATATGTTCAAACTGCATGCCATCAATGCCAACCAGCAATACCTTCTTATTGCTGGCCTGCGCAGTGGTGGCAAAGATGAAGATTAGCGGTAGCAGCCAACGTAACGTTATTAGTCCTTTTGTCATGATTGTTGTTCCTGTGGAGTTAAACACGCGGACGATTTAACACAGCATTCATGACATCAATGTTATCTGGTGATGAATTTTAATACGCAATAAAGTCAATAAGATGGAGGCAATTCCATCTACATATGTGGCCTCATCGCAGTAAGGTTATATTCTAACGCGGAGCTGATCAGTTTCGGGGTCGGCAGCTTTGGATTTCTCGCGCTAGGCTGATGAACAGAGCCCTGATCGTGCAATTCATCACCAAGCGTCGTCTTATAAACCAACTCATCTGGGCTGCTTGGTTCGTTATGACACAGGTACACTTCGGTCGAGTCTTTGAGTTCATATATCTTAGATAATGACTCAAATGTCGGGTCGCTATCTTTAGCCGAATCCCCTTCTCCAGAATGAAGATGTGAATCACCCACGAATAATGCATCACCAATTTTAAAGGTAAGATCAGATGGTGGATGACCGGGAGTTTCTAATACTTCAATATGAGAATGACCAAAATCCAGTTGTTCATTTTCCAGCAGGAAATGCTCAAAATGATAAAGATCGGTAAGTGACAAATCATCCTTGCAGCTAGCGTATACCTCTTTGACATGATCAGAAATGTAGATTGGCGCTTGTAGTACTTTGCTGAGGTAGAACGAACCCGACAAATGATCAGCATGAATATGTGTTTCAAGAATCGCGGTGACATGAAGTTGATTTTGTTCAACGTGGTCAATGATTTGCTGCGCGGATTCAAAACTGATCTTACAGTTTTCCTCATCATAATCAGCAACAGGATCAATCACTATCGCCTCATTGGTGTCCGAATCTGCCACTACATAACTCAAGCTACCGGATTCAGGATGAAAAAAGTGCTGAATGTTCTGGGTTGTCATTATGCCCTCCCGCAAAGACCGCTTTTCATTGAACGTAACTTTGAGTTTAGTCGCGATTGGCGTTTAACGAGAGGTGCATAGACCATAATTTAATCTCCTTTTTAGGGAGAAAAAATACACTGAGATTTTTTCTGTTTAAGAATCAGGCCAGTACCAATTTGGAGATGAAAGAGGGTCCAAACCCGGAATAATCGTCTGACCAAACTCCTTGTCTAGCTGAATAGCATTGCATTCTGGATGCTCAGCCAACGCCGCAATCAAACGTGGAGCATGAGACACAACCCAGACCTGAGTATTCTCGGCCGCGTGAGAAATTAGACGCGCTAAAGCAGGCAACAAATCTGGATGAAGACTGGTTTCTGGCTCATTAAGAATCATCAAGCTTGGTGGTCGAGGCGTAAGAAGAGCGGCCACCCACAGCAAGTAACGTAAAGTCCCATCTGACAACTCAGCACCACTCAATGGTCGGAGCAAACCATGCTGGGAAAACTCCAACGAGAATCGACCATCAACCTGATTCACAATACGGATGCTGGCGCCGGGAAACGCATAGTCGATTGCTTTATAAAGTACCTCTTTGTCACCAATTTCGATAATGGTCTGTAAAGCAGCGGCCAGATCGCGGCCGTCATGATGTAAAACCGGAGTACGAGTCCCAAGTTGAGGTTGTCTGGCGGGGGCATCTTTGTCAGTTCTGAAATGATCGTAGAAGCGCCAGCCGCGAATCGTTTCCCGCAACATAAACGCCTCTGGCGTTGCCATTGGGTCGGCAATTTGATCAAACAGGCTATGATAAGTGGCGATGTGGCTTGAAATGACTTGCCATTTTCGGCCTTCACGCGCTTTAATCGCGGGCCCATTTCGGTCAATAAGTGCACTGGCTGGTCGATACAACGGACCATTCCAAATACATTCACGTTTAATCTCTGGGTCAAAGCCAAACATTGACATCGTCGGCGCTGGTAAACCTAATGAAATCGCGTAGCTGAACTCTTCAGTGGCAAAGCCAAGCTTGAGGCGTTTGACCTTCTGCCTTACTGTCGCTTCAATGGCATGTTCGCCTCGCTTCATCGAGTTGGTTATCTTTTCCGGCCCCGCCCAGAAAGTTGAATCTAGGCCACCTTCAGTCGCGAGCGCAGACACCACACCACCTTGCGCTGTATCCGCCAACAAACGAAGTGCTTTATACAAGTTGGATTTACCGGTGCCATTGGCGCCCGTTATCACATTCAATCTGCCTAGTGGAATAACCAGATTTAGAATCGAACGATAATTATTGATCGCCAACGCTGTAATCATATTCACATCTCGTTTAAATAAAATAAAACATATATTGAAAAACTATTAATCGAACGTTAACATTCGATCGTCTACATGTCATGCGGCCCCCAGTATTGACGAGCTCCACAGTGTGGACCCTACCTTTTTGTGAGACATTCAGCCAAAACCTTTCAATTTAGTCATTTAGAACGGTAAACCATTCATTTTAACTAACCTTTTGGTTAGATTGATGTGCGCTTTATTTTATATCATTGCTTATCTTTTTTGTTGATTCAGGTTACATCATGGGTGTCACAGTTTGCGCAAATGGGCTGAGCGTGGTTCACAAGGGATCGGGAGGGGAAGCAAATGCAACTCTACCCGACGTTTGTTTGACGACAGTAGGTAATTCCGTTGTACCAATTCCATATGGTAACAATGCGAAGTCGGCAGATCTTGTCGGCGGAACCACAACGGTATCTATGGATGGTGGTAATAGTATTGCGATCAAAGGCAGCAAATTTGCAGCAAGTACTGGTGATGCTGGTGGTGATAAAAAAGGCGTGTCATCTGGCACGATTGAGTCCGAAGCTGAATTTATCTCTGCTTCTCCAACCGTCACAATGGAAGGGATTGGTGTTTGTCGCCTGACGGACCAGATGACCATGAATATGGCCAACACCATGTGCCTTGGTGGTGTACAAAACCCTTCCGTCTCTGTCACTGAGGATCAGGAAGGCACCTACACACTCGAACTTACTTGCAAATACCCCAATGGACAGCCTTACGCGAATGCACCATTTGAACTGAGAGAGTCAGGCGGTGGCCCAATTGGTGCAGGTGTACTGGATGCAACAGGTTGTGGCACCGTCAGCGGCTTACCTCTAAAAGAGTGTATTTTGGTGCTAAAAGAGACCGCAGACACCTATACCCCGAACGCAACCTTGCCAGAAAACGCCCCAACAGAAACATACGAAGATTCTCATGACTTTTGTACTTTTGTTGCGGGAAGAAGAGCGCCGTTTTGGGAAGACAAAGTCGGTGTTGCCAATGACTGGGGCATCTTGCTCTCACCTTCTTTTAGCGATGATGATTTCAAAGCTATGGTCTACGAACAAAGCCGAATCTTGTCACCCCATGTCGTCAGCAAAAATCATTCTAACGATTTCTCCGAGTCTTTCGTTTCATCCCTTTTCCACATTCAGAAAGATCTTGAATCACTAGAAAAGTACGAATCTCTACTTGAACTCCTTTTCGAGAAAGTGCATGAGAACGGCGATATCCTGCGCATCCTGTTCCAGGCCGATCTTCTGGACCCGCCTTCTGAACTGCTTGCCAAGCTACGTTTGTTGGGTACAGGTAATACCATACAGCACCTTCAACTGGTTCTTTGGACACTCATCAACCAACAGCTTTGTGGCTTTATTGATGACTTGATTGCTGCATTGGACATGCGATTAGAGTTTATTCAGGCACAAGCTGAGGCTCGCTCTCTGACTGCAGTTCAAGAAGGCGTTCAAGGCTATCGAGATGGCATGAAAGTGATGTCTCGTGCGCTTCCTGATGTCTTCAGTGAAATCCTCACCCAGACTAACGATAAGCTTTTAACCATTTCAGGCATGGCGATTGGCACCATAGTGAATGTCACGGGTCAATCAGGTTTCGCAACGAACTCAGGTGAAATCAACGCCGTTGTCTACACCAAAGCCAACAACCTCAACCGTCCTTCTTTCATTGTCTTTGACGACGTTTTCTCAGATTAAGGTATGACCTCATGGATGCAGTTTTTCCTATAACACAAAGAAATGGCGAGCCCTATCATACACTTAGTGATTTCACTAAACTGTTCGACCAAGTTAAGAGCGGTCGTTACCTCCTAGGGCAAGGTTATGGTTGGCACAGTGGTGTCCACTTGACGTCCAAGATGGTGCCTTGGGGTAAAGGATTAAGACCTATCCAGGCAATGATGGACGGGAAAATTGTCGCTTATCGTATTCACGCTGACTATCAAACCACCACATACAAAGACCAAGAGCTCAAATACAGTAACAACTTCGTTCTACTGGAACATGAATACAAAAACCCTGAGAAAGATGACGAAGTCTTTAAACTGTACTCTCTCTACATGCATCTTGCTCCGCCATCCGATATCGGGGCGAATTCATCGCTGACGACTCGTTATAAGTTGGTTGACGATGGGTGGAACGTCCGAACGTTTAAACTTGGTGGTGATCCTAAAAGAGGGCAAGTGGAAAGCAAAGTCTCTATGTCAAGCGGTACGGTTTTGGAGTATTTGCATGCAGAAGAGCAAGAAACGGTAAAATTTGAAATTGGGGATCACACTTATAAGATGATTAAGTGCCGCGTTGTTCAATTAGGTGACTCCCCTTCATCTAGCGAAAAACAAATGAAAGGCAAAATCGTCTGGTTTGCGGCGGGTAAAGACAGCGATTTCGATATTCTTAACGACACTTCTGTGATGGTCCCTGAGCCTGTCTCTGAGCCAGAGTGGATGTCTAAAAATGCCGCCTCATTGCGCGATGGCAGCGTCGTAACACTGGGCCTCCCCTTACCACTCAACATCGACTTTGGCGCTATCGAAGTGAAAGCGGGGGATGAACTGGGCTATATGGGGCTTCACGAGTACAGTAACGATGCCCACGCCACCAAGAAAGAAGACAACCGAGTCCACATAGAGCTATTTTCCATAGAAAAACCGCCTGAGTTTTTCTTAAAAAATATTGCCCCAAAAAATGCAGAAGAAAGCCCCCTTATCACCATTGACGGCAGTGGGAGTGATGGCGCTCTGAGCGTATCCAATTCATTCTACAGCCAACTGCTCGAAGAGCTATCCAAAGGTGAAGAGATTGATTTCTCGGCATTCAAACCAAGAGAAGCCAAGGTTTACTTAGAAAACAAACGTAAACACTTTGAGCGCGTTATCGCAAAGCACCCTTCTGACTGGTATACAGACGTCACTAAAGATAGCTATTCTATGATTCATCAACTCGCCAAAGAAGTGATGGATGAAAAGTACATGACAGGTTTTGTTTCTGAAAAGGACTATCTAGAGTCACCTTGGCGTAGTGAGGTCATGAACCATCACGAAATATTCTCACAGCATGAACTAGAAAGAGCGGATAAGTTTTCTTGGATGCAAGACACCCAAAGCAAGATTACGCTCCCAGACGATAAAAGTGTCTGGCATTATTGGCCTTTTTCCGTATTACTAAAATCATGCACATTAAAACCTAAATGTAACATTTCCAACTTCTACACAGTTGGAACGAGTAAGGGAGTTGCGAGAATATCCAAGCTAACTTTCGATAAAATTTTGGAAATTGAAAAGTACGAACCTAAGCCATATGTCCCTGAAAACTCAGATGAAAGTGGCATTACTATTGGTTATGGTTACGACTTGGGTCACCAAGATAGAGGGACTGCATTAAAAGAACTCACTTCAGTTTTAGGAGAAAGTAAAACTCAAACACTGATAAAAGTACTGGGGAAAAAAGGTGATATTGCTCGTTCATTTCTTTCAGAGGTTAGCAATATCACAATTGACATTACTGAAGCAAAGAATCTCGCTTGGATAATGAAAAAGCGATATGTTTTAAGCGTCGTCGATAGCTACCCAGAATCAATAAAGCTACACCCTCATTGTCAAGGAGCTTTGCTTTCTCTTGTTATAAATAGAGGTCATAGTTTTGGTAGCCCAACAAATAGGAAATCATGGTCTAACAGAAAGGAAATGAGAGATATAGCTAAACATTTACAAGAAAATAAAGTCAATTTGATTTCTAATGATATAAGGAGTATGAAACGACTATGGGAAGGAAAAGGCCTATCAGGCTTAATATCTCGTAGGGAATTTGAAGCAAAAATGTTTGATGATTATGGTGACTGTAAATGTTTTCAAGAATGAAATTATTACCTTTATTGTTTATTACATATTCTGGTTATTCACTATCTTATCAGATGTATGACTTTTCCGACAATTATGTAGAAAAACTAAAGCAACGTGAATCAGAGTATAAAGAATATGATACTGAACTCAATAACCGATACAAAATCATCAAGAATAAGCTAAGCGATTCCGAATTAGACGAGGAATTTAAAAGCTCTCAACTAGAATGGATAAATTACAAGACTCAAGCTTGTTCTGTAGAAGAGTTTTTCCCTAACGGAGAACCAATTACTGATGTAATGACAAAATATTTAATCGCCGAATGTAATTCATGGGTCACAAAGGCAAGGTTGGTTGAATTTGACTATATAGAAAATAATAATGTTGAGTTAGCCTATTTAATTTACAGTCAAGAAAACAATATCAAGCCCTTAGATCAGCCGATGAAATCATGGAATGACTATATAGAAAAAAGTTGCCAAATAAATAATAAGTTATACAGCGAGAGTAATGAATCTTGTAAAATGAGATTGAATTTCTATTATAAGGAAATATCGCTATAATCGGTAATGGTGTTGGGAACAAACATTTGACCTCCACAATATTAAAGATGTCCATGTTTCCACCACCTTGTTATATTATTCTGGTTTGAAATTATGCCAGATTAAACCTTTTCAAAACATCACTATAAAAATAGTTATTTAAATTTTTTATAGATATAATATAAAAATCAGAAATACTCAAGTATATATTCTAGGTTTGAAACGGATGAAATCACTAGTTGTAGTCACTCTCATATCTAACTCAATAGTAAGTGAAAATTTTGATGGGTATTATTCATTAGAATGTGGGGCTTTTCATGAGCCATTTGGGGAAGTATCAATTAAGAATGAAGAAGCAGTGATTGAAGTGGCCAGCAATCAAGTATATATCAAAGCCAGAGTCCTAAACCATGATGATAGTTATCACCTGTATTACAGCTCGTCAGATATCGGGCTAGGAGGCTTTGATATACCATTTGATACTATAGATGCTACATATCCAATTGCAAAAATCAGCCAAACAGAAAATGGAATAGCGTTTAACTGGTTTGGTCTCATCGATTCAGATGGAAATAGGATTAATCTACCTGTTTCTTCCTTACCTATCGATAAAGGTATATTGAGACTTAAAAAGTGTGATGAATAATGAAGTCAAACTATTTGATATTAGCAATATTTCACTTACTTTTCATTAACTCATCTTTAGCTTTTGAAGATGAGTATTTTAATGTGAGCTTTGCAAATTCATCATTCATGATAAAAACCAACCCTATTGATACTTCCCTGTTTATCTACAAGGGTAACATTCTTGTTCTCAAAGCTAGTAACTTTACTATCGATGGGTATAGTACTTTAAAGGAAATAAAACCCAGCTCAGATGGATTCACCATAGTTAATAAAGGTAATAGTTTCTCTGGACAGTTTGAAATATACATCTCGTATGAAAACAATGAATTTATAGTAAGAAAAACAAAATCTTATATAAGTTATGTATCAGATGGTATCTTTTCAATAACTAAAAAATGTCAGAAGAACACTAACATATTATTAGAGGGTGCATCGGTGTCTGACTTAGAACCTCTTTTGTTTCTGGAGAATGACAAAGGATTCAATAAATATTGCCACATCTATGTAGATTCCGACTATAATTTATCTTGGATTGAAGAAAGGTTTAAATTTGTATGATCTATACCCTATAAAAAAGGAAAACCAAGTCCATTATAATAATATAGCTTATTATCTATCTAAGGGTGGATATCATAAACTTTCGATCGATATTCTAGAAAAACTAACAGCCATTGTTCCTAATAGAACTGTCGCCTACCTTAACCTTGCTGATTCGTATCAAGAATTAAAAAAACACAAACTTGCGAAAAGAAATTATTTGATTTATTACAACCTAATGAGGAAACATAATCAATCTAATAAAGTTCCTGAGAGAGTATATAATTATCTTGAAATCGAAAACCTTAAAGATAGTATCGTAGAAAAATAAGCAAGATATCTATGTGTAATGAAGGTAAAGAAGTATCAAAACCATTTACTCCTCATTTTGGATCGAGTTTTCAATAATAATGAAAATAAAAAACACACTAGTAGCATTAGCTATGGCAGCTGCATTCCCAGCTTTCTCAATTGCCACATTGGTGACAGAGCAGGGGGATAGGATTGATATTTCCGAACAAGATCACGAGTACGCTCCCTATGTTCTGTCAATCACTACCGGAAGTAAAACCACCAAAGTAGACGAATATACTGTTGAAGGAGGACCGCCGATTTTCAACGGTATGGATGAAATATCCCTAAGAAACAACCCGTACCTTTTAGTTCAAATAACCTGGGACATAAACCACTTCGATATAAAAGGGACTCAATATACTTCTTATCTGTACAAGTTTGACAATGGCTCACTTATACGTGAAAAGAACATATCTCGGGACAAGAACTTAGATGGTTTTTCTGGATACTACTCTGATGGCGGCACGAGCGAGTATAAATACGATACTAAAGATCAAAAAATACTTGTTATCTACTTATGGGAACTAAAAAAGCGCCCCGTCCTTTCTCTGCTTACACAAACATGCCGGTATCGGATATCTCAGGCATAAAACCGTTATCGGCTTAGCAGATTCAGGAAGGAGCGCTTAACTCGTTAGATGGGTAGTGGAATCAGCTCCAGACCCAGCACGCCACTGATGCTCATCACCACCAGCAGAGAGACTTTAAACACCGACTTCGACCATTGGACGTAATTGCTGTAGTCAACCTTGCGAAACGTCACCTGCGTCCACATAAAGCACACAACAGCGGCAACCGCTAGGTATTCATAGCCAGCCTCTCCCAATAGGAATAGAGCCAGTGAGACGGCACCAAAAGCCGCAACATATGCCTTCATATGGCGATGAGCTTTGTTGATGCCTTCTTTCACTGGCAAAACTGGAATGCCCGCGTCACGGTAATCTTGCATACGGAACATCGCAATCGCGTACGAGTGCGGCATTTGCCATAAGCAGAACATGGTAAACAGCAGAATGGCCTCAAGGCTGATGTAGTTTGTTACCGCCAGATAGCCCACCAGAGGTGGCACTGCACCGGAAATGCTACCCACTAACGTGCCGTACACAGACGTACGCTTGTACCACATGGTGTAGAAAAACACGTAAAACACGTAGCCCAAAAGCACTACCACTGCCGATAGCGGATTGGCGAGCTGAAACAACAAGGCGGTCCCGCTGAGTAGCATCACCAAGGCATAGACAAACGCAACATCGATATTGATGTTACCTTTGACCGTTTCTCGATTTTGAGTGCGCTTCATCTTTTGGTCGATGTCTCGATCAAAGATGTTGTTCACTACGCAGCCTGAAGCAATCACAAGCCCGACACCAGCGAGTGTCGCCAGTAACAAGTTCAGACTTGCGTGCTCTGTTTTTGCGGCAAGGAAAAAACCCGCCGCAACAGATATCAGGTTGCCGAAAATGATGCCCGGTTTGGTAATAGACAAATAACTTTTCAGCATACTCTGGCCTACAGCTTCATGTTGACGTTCATGTTGTAGATGATCCACACCGAGCCAGCGATAAGAATCAAGACAACGATGGCAGTAAACATCAGTGACACTAGGTTCCAGCGACCATCGGAGGTTTTTACTTCCATATGCAGGAAGTACTTAAAGTGCACAAAGATTTGTACCAGAGCACAACCAAACAGAAGAACATATGTTGTCGTGTCGGGCAGTGATTGCGTCCAAACAAAGTAGAACGGAATCACGGTCAAAATCAGAGATGCAACGAAACCTTTAACGTAATCCGACGCTCCCGTTTCCAGATGTTGTTCCATTACATAACCCCCAACAAGTAAACGATGGTGAAGACACAGATCCAAACAATGTCTAGGAAGTGCCAGAACAGGCTCAGGCAGTTAAAGCGCATCGCCATATTGTCGTTAAGACCTTTCGTCGACAGTTGGTGATAGCACACAGCCAGCCAGATAAGACCAAACGTCACGTGCAGGCCGTGAGTGCCCACCAGCGTGAAGAACGCAGAAAGAAATGCGCTCGCCTGTGGGCCGTAGCCCTCAGCAATCAAGTGATGGAACTCGTACACTTCCATGCCGATAAAGCCAAGCCCAAGCAAGAAAGTCACTTGCAACCAACGCTTTAAACCCGCGACATCTTTGCGTTTCATCGCAATCATGCCAAAGCCAAACGTGATACTACTGAACAGCAGCAGCATGGTTTCAACGAACACAAATGGCAGTTCGAAAATATCTTTACCTGTCGGCCCGCTAATCGAGCCGCTTTCTAGTACTGCATAAGTCGCAAACAGGGTCGCAAACAGTACGCAGTCACTCATCAGGTAAACCCAGAAACCGAACAGCTTGTTGCCGCTGGTGTCGTGGTGATCATGAGCGTGAGACGCGATGTTAGCTTGCATACGTCACCTCCAGATCGTCTTTCTTATTATCATCTTGCACAGGTTTTTTATTTGCTTCTTCAAACTGAGCACGGCGCTCAGCTTCAATCGCTTTTATCTCTTCGACTTCAACGTAGTAGTCCACGTCATCGTTGTAGCTGTGTTGGATACAGGTGACGATGATGCCAACGAAACTCGCTGCTGCCAGCCACCAGATGTACCAAATCATCGCAAAACCAAATACCAGTGCCCATGCAGATACATAAATACCTGTCGGCGTGTTTTTCGGCATATGGATACGCTCGTATTCCACTTCTTTGGTTGGGTCGAACTCACCGCTCTGCTTCTGATACCAGAATGCGTCCAGTTCGTCGCCTTTTGGTAAATGCGCGAAGTTGTAGAACGGCGGAGGTGAAGACGTCGCCCACTCAAACGTACGGCCACCCCATGGGTCACCTGTCAGATCACGATTCTGTTCGCGATCACGGATACTGACATAAATCTGGATGAACTGGCATACGACGCCCATCGCAATCACAGCAGTACCTGCCGCAGCAACAGCCAGCAGAGGGAAGTACTCTGGGTTAATGTCTTGGCTCAAGCGACGAGTCATACCCATAAAGCCCAGTGCGTACAGTGGTAGGAAAGCCATCAGGAAGCCGACAATCCAAAGATAGAATGCACGCTTGCCCCACGCTTCGTTCATCGTGAAGCCAGTCGCTTTCGGGAACCAGTAAGTGATTGCCGCAAAACAACCAAACACCACACCACCGATGATGACGTTATGGAAGTGCGCGATCAGGAATACTGAGTTGTGAAGAACAAAGTCAGCACCCGGAACCGCCATCAGTACGCCAGTCATACCACCGACTGAGAAGGTGATCAGGAAGCCCACCGTCCACATCATTGGCGTTGTAAAGCGAATGCGGCCTTTGTACATGGTGAACAACCAGTTGAAAATCTTCACCCCGGTTGGGATGGAAATGATCATGGTTGCGATACCGAAGAAGGCGTTAACGTTCGCACCCGATCCCATAGTGAAGAAGTGGTGCAGCCATACGACAAACGCCAGAATAGTGATCACTACCGTTGCCCACACCAGCGACGTGTAACCAAACAACTTCTTGCGAGAGAAGGTCGCGGTCACTTCCGAGAACACACCAAAAATTGGCAGGATCAGGATGTACACCTCTGGGTGGCCCCATGCCCAAATCAAGTTGACGTACATCATCACGTTGCCGCCAAGATCATTGGTGAAGAAATGGAATCCGAGGTATCGATCCAGTGTCAGCAATGCAATCGTCACTGTCAGGATTGGGAACGAAATGATGATAAGGATGTTGGCACATAGAGACGCCCAAGTGAAAACTGGCATCTTCATCATTGGCATAGACGGAGTGCGCATACGCAGGATAGTGGCGAAGAAGTTCACACCCGTCAGCGTGGTACCGACACCGGATATCTGCAAGGCCCATATCCAATAATCGACCCCAACTCCTGGGCTAGCATCAATACCCGACAGAGGCGGATACGCTAACCAGCCAGTACGACCAAATTCACCTAAGCCTAGTGACATATTGGTCAGGATGACACCAACAATAAACAACCAGAAGCTGAGGTTGTTCAGATACGGGAAGGCAACATCACGAGCACCGATCTGCAATGGAACAATGATGTTCATCAGGCCGATAACCAGAGGCATCGCGACGAAGAAAATCATGATCACGCCGTGCGCGGTGAAAATCTGGTCATAGTGATGAGGTGGCAGGTAACCCGCTTCACCCGCAGAAGACAGCAACTGCTGACTGCGCATCATGACGGCGTCGGCAAATCCGCGCACAAGCATCACCATCGCAACTGCGATGTACATAAAGCCGAGTTTTTTGTGGTCTACTGACGTAAACCACTCGTTCCACAGGTACTGCCATTTCCCTGCTTTGGTCACCGCGACAACCACTGCCAAGCCAACCAAAGCGACAATCGCTAAGGTGATGACGATGATGGGTTCGTGGTATGGAATTGAATCGAGAGTTAATCTTCCAAACATTACGATTGTCCTTGGTTTTCAGGCAAACAGTTCATTGAACCAGGATGCTGGGTCACGACATCAGTAAACAAAAACGGTGGCACACTGGAGAACAGCGTGACTGGCTCAGCGACACTTGGTGCTGCCAGCGAGCGGAATTGCTCCCAGTCTTCGATGCGATTTGGGCTGGCTTTCACCTTCTGCACCCAGTTCAGGAATGCCGCGCGATCAGGCATAGCGGACGCAGTAAACTTCATCTGCGAGAAACCTTTTCCGCTGTAGTTTGAAGCAAAGCCTTTGTAATCGCCTTCATGGTTAGCAATCAGGTTCAGCTTGGTCACCATGCCCGGCATCGCGTAGATCTGTGTCCCAAGGCGTGGGATAAAGAACGCGTTCATAATGTTGTCTGACGTCAGTTTGAAATTGACCGGGACATCTTTCGGAAACGCAACGTAGTTAACCGTTGCAATGTGTTCTTCCGGATAGATGAACAGCCATTTCCAGTCGAGTGACACCACTTCAATCGTCATGGGTTTCACATCACTCACCAGAGGCTTAGACGGCTCCAGTTCGTGCGTTGAACGCCATGTAATGGTGGCAAGAATCGCGATGATGATGATAGGAATCGTCCATACCACCACTTCGATCTTGGTCGAGTGAGCCCATTCAGGCGCGTACTCTTCGTCGGTGTTAGTTGCGCGGTATCGGTAGGCGAAGTAAATCGTCATCAGAATCACTGGGATCACAACGATCAACATCAGCAAAAGAGCGGTAATAATCAGCTCTTTTTCCTGGACACCAATAGCACCTTTCGGGTCAAGCAAAGCAGAATTACATCCTGAGAGCAGCAGAATGGCGGTCACCAAACTTCCCCTCGACAAGATGCGTTTATATCTTGAGGCTTCCATTAACTTTCTCGATGTTTGTCCGGTTGCAGGGCAATGCCTGAAGGCCGGTTGTTATAGTCATTAGAATGTTTATGTGTTCAGCATGTGCAGCATCGCAAAGCAAAGTGTGGGGTTATCAAATAAGCAATCCGGTTAAAAACCATGCTGCTTATATGGTTTAATTGTTACACTTCGAAATACAATGTTACATTCTGCGCATTATGCTTAGATCGAAATTGAAGCTCATCTGTCGAACTTGGAAACTAACCTTCCATTAATGAAATTGACGTATTGATGAACAGCCGCTTATCGCCCACAACGCCGTTGACGTGCCACATAAGAAAGCCATGAAAGATAAGGGATAGCTGCCGATTAACAGTTCAATTGAGCAATAAGTCACTTACTCACCTTTAACTGGCTAAACAGATCGATCTACAGATAAATAAATGTGACATTTATCACATTAAGGAATTCACGTAGTTTTTGATGGGTATTCACAGCAAAAATCATCAGCAACGCCAATACATTCATCAATGAAATCATTACGACCTTATCGACGCTATGATGAGCAATGCGACTGCGCGCCAAGCAGAGAAGGTAAAAAAATCCCCATCATAGGACGGGGATTGGAGATGAAAATGAGGTGGGCGAAAAGCTACTGAAAGCGTTCTCCAGCCGCAGCAACAAACGCCATTTCGACCAAGAGATCGGGATTCGCCAGTTCGACTTTTACACATGCACGGCTCGGTGCTGCTCCTGGCGGAAACCAGTTATCCCACTCTTGGTTCAACGCATCAAAATTAGCAAAATCAGTCACATATATGGTGACTGATAAGATGCGGGACTTATCACTGTCGACGCTGCTGAGCATCTGCTCTGCCTGAGCGAAGATCTGCTGAACCTGACCTTGCATGTCTGCAGAAGTATCGCCCTCTGCTACTTCGACAAAATGCGCAATACCGTTAAATACGGTCACGTCAGACCAACGTTTGGTCGGGTTAATTCGGTGTACTTGTTTCATTTGATTCTCAATATTAGTGCTCAATCAGACAAACAGGTGCATCAATTTGGCACTGGTAATTTGCCGGGCTGAGGAGCCCTGTTGATTGGCAACGTAGGTAACTAGCGAGATTATTAGAATGTTGATTGGCAACAATTAGCCAGTTGCCATCAGATGATAACGTAAAGTCTCGCGGAAATTGGCCCTGACAATCTTGCGCCGCTAACCACGAAGGTAACCCATCTACCAACTCGAAAATGCTAATCGCATTCTGCTGACGACAAGAAACGTAGATAAAGCGCTCATCACAAGACAGCTTGATCGCTGCGGCAGCCTCTCCTTTTGGCTGGCCGGGCAGTAAGTCACACTGGTCTACCATACGCCAGTGGCTACCTTCCTTAGTCAGCGTAATCAGCGTTTCCGCTAACTCGCATACAACGTAAGCCATGTCTTCATCGCCATTCATCACCAGATGCCTAGGGCCACAGCCGGAGGGCAGTGAGATGGTTTGATGAAGTTGGAACTGGTCACTTTGTGTATCAATGTCATAGAGATGCAGCGAATCACTACCCAAATCGACCACAGCCAACTGAAGTGTGTGATTTAAAAACTGCACCTGATGAGCATGCGGCGATTGCTGACGCTCACTGTTCGCGCCTTTACCATCCACAAACAGGTCCGCGACGAGTTTGAGCGGCTTTCCATCGCCATCCAGCACGTAGACATTCACATTTCCGGAACCATAATTGGCCACCGCTACATATCGCTGCTGGCAATCCACATCAATATGACAAGGGTAGTCACCTTCAATGGCCAACACGCCAGAGCGAGCATCCGACTGAAACACCAAAGCAGCGCTGTCGGAGCGGGAAACTTCAGAAAATGTATAAAGGCCAGAGGAAGTATGAGTGAGGTAAGAGGGATTGCGTATCACCATGGCATCATCAAGTCGCGTCAGTTCCCCTGAAGAGGTGTTTAGACTCACTTGAGCAATACCCTGGCTCTGACTGGGATCGTCGGTATAGGTACCAACATAAAAATGTAAGTGATTACTTGCTTTCATTATTGACCAGATAAATAAAACATTAGACTCTTAATACATTGCCGCCAACATACGTCGACGGCAATGCCAAAAGTCAATTAGTTGGCCAGTTTGTGAAGTAACATCTCGGTCGGTTTAACAATCGCCACAATGGTTTCATCAAGAATAATGGCGTTATCATCGATGATGCGTTGATATTCAGCCACATCACTCACACGCAGTGTTTGTCCTTGCTTTGCTGCTTCTATCAAAGTCAGAGCTAACTCAGAAACTCGCACTGTCGCATCTGACACCACCACGGTATCCACTGATGCCACATTGGCAGCAAAAATCGGTTTTGCCTGCTGCGCCGCAAGCTTGGCAGTCTGGTAATGAAGCGCTAACTTATCCAGCGCAAGAGTGTCACCTTTAGCGAACGCTTCAACCAAATCGTTCATCTCGTACACCGTGAGGCTTTCCATCGGTAGCGCATCCGCAAAACGATTTAGACGCTCGTACTTGTTATACAAGTCACCTTTGTTTGGCGTGGAGATCCACTTCTCCCAATGACGTGCGTAGTACTGCGCGGGTTCGATGTAGTTCGACAACGTTTGCAACGGTGCAACATCAGCACCATTCGCCAGACGCTTGAGCATCATGTTGGCATCCGCGTGATGACGAAGGCCCAGCGAGATTTCAGACCAGGTATCCATCACTTTCATGCGCTGATACATGCTGCGCTCATCGGTCAGCTCCTGACTAGACCACAGACGCTCTGCAATCGCATAGCTACGAGGCCACAGTCGATGTTCGATGGTGGTTGAATCCAGATTCTCACCCCAGACGGTAATCTCACCACCTAAAATCAGATCCTTCTCATCACCTTCTAGTACTGCTGGATAGCCACCGTTTGGATCAGGAATCACGCTGCCTTTCACGTCGCTACTTGCTACTAGCTCACCTGTTGCAGGCCAGCGCACGTTACCAATCAACTGGTAGCTGCCCTCTTTAAGCTTGCCGCCTGCAAACTCATAGTTGAACTCGGTGTACGACATAAAGTTATCGAAGTGACCACGGAATTTCACACCCGGTACGTATTCAAGAATATGTACTTCCTGGCGTGATTTGCCGTTGTAGTCGGTAAAGGCTCTGAATGAACCGTCTGCCGCTTCAATAATGGTCAGGTTACCTTTACGAGGGCCGCCCTTATTGCGTGGTTTAACCCAGTCGTAGGTGGCGAACTTTTCACCTTGATACAACTTGTCGTCAACAGTGATGCCGCTTGGCATTGGGTCATTTCGATAGTGGTAGCTGGTCGGTTGTGGTTGATCCAGATAGTAGCCTGTGGATAGCACACCCTGATAGCCCTGCTTCGCCGCGCGACCAATGCTGTCGTGACCACGCCAGCTCTGAATAACAATCGATGTAGGCAGATCTTTATGCCAGATCTCATCCCAGCCCGTCATCTTCTTACCACGCTCTTCAAGCATCTTTTCGACTTTGGTGTTGAGGTAAGATTGCAGGCCACGCTCGCCGTCCAGCTCGTTGTCAGCGATAAACTGCTGAATGCGTGGGTTTTCTTGCCACTGTCTATAATCCGGCTCATCACCACCGATGTGGAAATACTCGTCTGGGAACAGTTCAACCACTTCATCGAATACACTGGCCAACATCTTGTACAGCTCTGGGTTGGTTGGATCCATCAGCGGTTCAAACACACCCCAGCCACGTTGCTGCGGGTAGGATTGCTCACCAAGGCCAGACATGAGTTCAGGATAGGCATGCGCGACAGCAGAAGCATGACCCGGCAGGGAAATTTCAGGAATGACACGAATACCAAGATTGCGCGCGTAATTCACCACATAACGGATTTCGTCTTTGGTGTAGTAATCACCATCAGCCGTCTCTTGCCACAGTTTCTGGTAGTTATCGAGCTGAATGCGAATCCCTTGGTCATCCCAGATATGCCAGTGAAAGACGTTCATCTTCGCGGATGCCATTGCATCAAGTTGACGCAGAATCACGTCCAATTCAATGAAATGACGCGCAGTATCATAAGAGACACCACGCCATTTGAAACGCGGTTCATCCTCGATCTCTACATTCGGTACAAAGTAACCGGAAGCGTCTGTGGTCACCAGTTGTAGAAACGTCTCCAGACCATGTAAAGCGCCGTATGGGCGCTCGGAGTCAATACGGATTTGGCCATCTTTGATCGACAGCTGATAAGACTCATCACTCTCAACGTTTTGTACTTCATCTTTCGGTGCCTTACTGATATCAATTACCAAGGTAGCCTTGTCTTCCGACTCAGCCTGCCAGTGGAGCATTGGCAAACCCGTCTGACGATAGAGGCGATCCACCGTTCGTTTGGCGTTGAACTGAACACGTTCAGAATCATAGCCTTTGATGTAAATGCTGAAAGATTTGTCGATTGCGACCTTGCCCTCACCCAATTCCACTGTTTGAGGATAAGGCATCAGATTAAGGTCTGTGTTTGGAGCCATAGCCATTGTCATAGGGGCCGCCATTAAACCAGAAATAACCAGTGCTAATGTAGCTTTCTTCATCCGTATTCACCCACTGTTTGTTTTTATTCGTTATTGTTTTCGATTCACATCACGCTACGTGCGCGACCGCTTCACGAACCAGTTGACCAATTTCTTCCCATTGTTCGTTCTCAATCAGCTTTGGTGCGACCATCCAGGTGCCACCACAACAAACAACGCGATCAATCGCTAGGTAGTCGTTCACATTACCCTTTCCGATCCCACCTGTTGGCATCAGGCTGACATCCACATACGGCGCCAGTAACGACTTAACCATCGCGACACCGCCAGACGCTTCTGCTGGGAAGAACTTAAGGAAATTCAGACCAAGTTCTAACGCTTGCTCAACCTGACTCGGGCTGTTAACACCCGGTACGATTGGCATGCCAACTTCCTGACAGCGACGTACCGTATTAGGATTAAGACCCGGTGCTACGACAAATTCTGCGCCAGCTTGTTGCGCTTGTTCGATTTGTTCTGCGTTGAGCACCGTGCCCGCGCCGATGCACATTTCAGGGTAAGCTTCGCGCATAGCTTTGATCGCCTCTGCGGCCGCTTCAGTTCTGAAGGTTACTTCCGCCACTGGCAGGCCGTTTTCAACTAACACTTTGGCAAGCGGAATGGCTTGCTCAACGCTGTTGATTTGAATCACTGGGATTACTTTGAATTGTTTAAGTTTGTTGATCATTTCGATAGTCATGTTGCTTACCAAAAAATTTTATTGAGTCAGATGGGCCATCGCTTCACGAGGAATGATGGCGCCAGAATATTGAATAACAGTCGCGGCCAGCTGATGGCCTAGCGTTGCAGAAGATTCGGGAGTTAGACCCGTTAACCGGCCTGCAAGATAGCCCGCGGCAAAAGAGTCGCCAGCGGCACAAGTATCGACAACATGAGTGACACGTTCAGCGCCGACCGTACAACGCTCGGGCTGCGCTGCATCAAAACGGATAATCTGGCAAGGCTCACTGCCTCGCTTGATCACCACTTCTCTGCAACCAAAACGCTGACAACGTTGCTCGACACTTTCTTCGTCGCCCCAGACACACTGATCGTCGTCTTCTGTGATGAGAGCAATATCAACCAATGGCAATAGCAGGCCATACCAATGCCTTGCCTGTTCCGCGTTCCACAGTTGAGGGCGGAAGTTGTTATCGAAGATGACTTTGCCACCGCGCAGAGCAAAGCTCTTTAATTCCTGAATCAGGCGTTCTTTACTCTCGTCATCAAGAATGGCAAGGCTGATACCACTGAGATACACGTATTGCACCTCTCCCTGCATCATCGCCTGTTCAAGTTTGTTGGCAGGCTCAGTCGCGAAGTAACCTTTCACGGCAGCGCTATCGCGCCAATACATAAAGCTGCGTTCGCCCGTTGCATCAGTTTCCACCATGTACAGACCTGGCAATTTGTTCGCAAAGCACTCCACCAAATGGGTTTGAATGCCCTCTTGCTGCCAAGCCAATAACAGCTGCTGAGATAACTTGTCTTCACCCAGCCCGGTGGCGTAAGAAACCGATAATCCAGCTTGCGCGGTTAAGCGCGCCAGATACAAAGCAGTATTGAGCGTATCGCCGCCAAACCCTTTGCGAAGAGGTTCGCCGCTCAGCTCAATCATGCACTCCCCGAAAAAAGCGATATGGGGTTGAGAAACTTGTGTCATGAATACTCGACCTGTGAATTAGAGGCAGCAGTCAGAACAGACCGCCGCCGTTTAGAAAGGACTAGGCACTTTCCGCTGCTTTGCGGTTTTGTAGAGATTCGTCGTTTTGTAGTACGCCGTTTTCTGACAGTTCCATTTCCATCAGAGCGCGCTCGTCATCAAGAATCGCACGTGCCATTTCTGGAGATACCTTATTCGCTGGTGTCATCAGGCTAACAACCACACCAGCAAACAATGCAACTGCACAAGAAGGGATCACAGGGTTACCCCAGTAAGCGGTTAGGTCAGCGCTTAGCATCACAGTGAAAGACGCTACCGAAGCACCAATTAATGTTGCTAGTGCCCCCTGCCAGTTGTAACGCTTCCAGAAGCGACCCAACATACCGCACACAAACATGCCCGACATGACGGTAGAGATCATCTTAGTGATGTAGCCAATGATGTCGTTCGAGGTCAGGGCAAACAGCAGAGCGAAACCAATTACGATCACCAATGCCAGACGAGAGTAGTTCAGCATTGACTCTTTGTTTGGCACCCGACCCGTGAACATTACATAGACATCACGCAGCAGGATAGAGACACCCGCAATCGCGTCCGAACTTGCACTCGACATGGTCGCAGATAAACCCGCAATCAGAACAATCAGGCCAACACCAACAGGAAGCACAGTTGCTGCCACGTAAGGGAAGGAGAAGTTCGGATTATCCAGCGTTGGGTCAATCGCGTGAGCGGCCATACCAATCACAGCTGGGATGATTGAGAAAAATAAGTACAGAATGCCTGAACCGACGAATGAACGACGGATAGTCGGCACATCTTTACCTGAGTAGATACGCTGACGGAACGATGGTGTTGCCAATACGCCGACACCAATTACTACAGCCAGTGATAGCGCTGGCACTACGCCAAGCTTTTCAATCGCTAGGAAGCTGGTCGCTGCAGGGTCCATTGCTGAATACAGGTTCTCAAGACCACCAATGTGTTGTACAGACAGCACCGCCATCAGGATAAAGCCAACAAACAAAATGATTGCCTGAATGGTGTCAGTCCATACCACAGCGGTGTAACCACCGATCACAACATAAATGGTAAAGGCAGCAGCGATGATGATCTTAGCGGTGTTAAGGTCAATATCCGCGATCCACGCTAGATACATACCGCCACCCAAGATGTGAGCGCCAAGCCAGCCGATTGAAGCGATGAAGATCAGCAGACCAACAACGTTCTTGACGATGCGATTTGCACCCACGTAGTAAGCCAGCTCTTCACTCATGGTCATAAAGTTCAGTTTACGCACTGGCGCAAACCAGAGTGCCAGTAACAAAATACCAATCGCACCACCGATACCATAGAGCGCACCCGCCCAGCCGTTAGCGTAACCAAAACCAACAGCGCCCATACTTGAGCCAGTACCCACCATAGTGGCAACAGTAGTACCTAATACTAAAAACAGAGGTAAGCCGCGTCCGCCTAATAAAAAGTCTTCACCTGATTTTTGGTTACGGGAAACAAACCATCCTAACCAAATCAGAAATACGACATATGCGCCGAAACCGGTAAGAAAAAGTGTGCTATTCATTGAACACCTCTCAATATCAAAGTCCATCTTTCAGAGTGATATAATTCCAGCAGTTTTTAATTAAGAATAATAAATACAATTATTAACTTGTTATTTTATTTGCATATTAAATGCAATTATTAGCACTGCGAATTAGAATTATATTTGTAGGGAGAGAGTGCCGAGAGTATATTAACAGGGAACAAATATTTCCCGGCACTCTTAATAGAGTTTTGTGACGTTTATCGGCGGTCTTCGCGATAACAAGTCACATCTACTTCGACTTTCACATCTACCACCAAATCACACACCATACAGATGCGTGCTGGAGGATTTGCACCGAAGAACTCTTTAAATACTTTGTTAAAAGACTGGAAGTAACGCGAGTCTGTCAGCACGACCTTCACGTGTACAACGTCTTCTAGGCCATAACCCGCTTCTTCCATGATATCGACACAGTTCTGAATCGCTAGACGTGACTGGTCAACGATACCACCTTCAACTACTTCGCCATCAACCATAGGTGTCTGGCCTGAAACGTAAAGGAAACCGCCAGCTTCTGTTGCACGGGCAAATGGTAGATGTTGACCACCAGTACCGACACCGCCTTCTACACCATATCGTTTAATTGACATAATATTCTCCAGTTTTAAATCTATTACTTCTGATTTATATATTTAGTTTGTTTTCAGGTATTTAATTTCTATAAATAAATACGCCGTTTCTATTTTCAGTGACTTCGCCTTTTAAATAAGACAATTCACCATTAACAAATACCGATTCAATTCCTTCTGCTACTGAAATAGGATTTTCAAATGTAGCGGTATCTTTTATCGTGTCAGGGTTAAATAAAACCAAATCGGCAAATGCGCCTGGTTTTATTTCCCCGCGATTTTTTAGGTTATATCGGCGTGCCGACATGCCTGTCATTTTGTGTATCGCTTCCGCTAGCGAAAACAAAGCTTCTTCACGGCAATAATGGCCAAGAACTTTAGGGAACGTGCCCCACAACCTTGGGTGCGGGTGCGGATCATTTGGCAAACCATCCGAACCGACCATAGTCAGCTTGTACTTAAGGACACGCTTAACATCTTCTTCATCCATGCAGTGATAAACCGCACCGGCTGGTTGAATCGCTTTAGCGGCTTCAAGTAACGGCAACGCCATTTCGTCAGCAATGTCTTTCAGCATTTTTCCCGCATGCTCGGGCTTAGCTTCAGACCAGGTAATGAAAATATCGATCTCATCAGTCACCTGTTTGAGATCCAGCGTGGAAGAGCTGGCGGAATACGGATAGCAGTCGCAAGACACATCTTGCTGCTGAGATACCTTGTCCATCAAATCCAATACCTCAACAGTACGGCCCCAGTTCCCAGCTCCGGCACACTTAAGGTGAGAGATAACCACTGGCACTTTAGCGTACTGACCTGTTTCGAACGCTTCTTCCATCGCACTGAGAATTTCTTCAAACTCAGTACGCATATGTGTGGTGTAAATACCGCCATGCTGACCGAGAATCTGAGCCAATCTCATCACTTCATCTGCAGTAGATTCTTTGGCGCTGGCATATGCCAGACCTGAGCTCAGACCGAGTGCACCTTCTGCCATTGCCTGATCTAACGCAGCACGCATCTGAGCAATTTCGCTATCGGTTGCGGTGCGCTGCAAATCATCCATCACGTTGTTACGTAATGTCGTATGGCCAATCAAGGCAGCAACGTTGACCGCTGGGTGAGCATCTTGCACTGCCTTGGCATAAGTGGCGAAAGTCGGATACTGAAAGTCTTCTTGCTTACCCAACAAATTCATTGGGTCAGGTGGATCACCCGCCAATACGGTCGGGCTGGCACTAATACCACAATTGCCAACGATCACCGTCGTTACACCTTGGCTGATCTTTGGCAAGCAGTCCGGGTAGCGAATCACATTGGTATCATCATGGGTATGGACATCAATAAACCCCGGAGCCAGAGCAAGACCTGAACCATCGACGACACTGTGAGCCGTAGTGCTATCGAGCTGACCGACTTGTTCAATTCGATCCTGACGAATAGCCACATCGGCAATAAATGGCTTGGCGCCCGTACCGTCAAAGACTTCTACACTTTTGATAATGGTATCGAACAACTTTTCACTCTCTTCGTCCGTCGTTTTCATAACCTCCATATTAATAATTCACACACTAGAATCAGTGACAAAACACACAAACAATCTCAATTTGTTTGATAGTTTCTAACATTTAATTTATTCTTGACAACATCAAACATTAAATATCAATAACTTAAGTCATGTTAGAAGTGAGTTCCCCATGATAACGGATAATCAAAAGTGTGATAAAAACTATCAAAAACAAGAAACGGTAACGCCAGGTTACGGCGAAAAAGCCCAGCCCGTCGCCTGCAATGACGACGGTTTACACAGTTTGATCAACGAAGAGATCACTTTACCTGCAGCGGTGATCAAAGCCTCTTCACTGCAAAACAATCTCGATTGGATGCAAAACTTTGCGTTGCAACACGGAGTGAAACTGTGCCCACATGGCAAGACCACCATGACACCGGATTTCTTCTCTCAGCAGCTCAATAATGGTGCTTGGGGCATTACCGTGGCGACACCGGCTCAAGCAGAAATCGCCGTTGCAGCGGGCACGAAGAACGTCATCATGGCCAATCAATTGGTGGGTAAAGCCAACATGGCCGTGATCGTTAGCTTGCTACAAAACAACGATGTCAACTTCTACTGCTGTGTGGACTCCACGCGTAATGTGCTGGCACTAGAAGCCTTCTTTTCAGAGCATCAGCAACAACTCAATGTGCTGATTGAATTTGGCGTAGAAGGAGGCCGATGTGGCTGTCGCAGTGAGCAGCAAGTTGCCGAGCTCGCTCAGTTGATTCACCAACAGTCACATCTTTCCCTGCGTGGTATTGAAGTCTATGAAGGCGTGATTCACGGCGACAATGCTGAGCAGGACATTCGAGATTTTCTAGGCCACACCCTTCATCTCACCAAGCAATTGCAACAAGATCATCTAATCGATGGTAAACCTCTGGTCACTGGCGCAGGCTCCGCTTGGTATGACGTGGTATCCGAGTGCTTTTCCCACCTTAAAGAGTTTGATGCCGTGATTCGCCCAGGCTGCTACGTCATCCACGACACCGGTATCTACCTCGATGCTCAAAACAAAGTCATGCAACGCGCCCAAACCAATCAAGGCATGGCCTGCGAGCTGGGTGGTGATCTCGAGTCAGCGCTTGAAGTGTGGGCGTATGTTATTTCCCGACCTGAGCCAACCAAACTGGTTGCAGGCATTGGCAAACGGGATGTCGCTTTTGATGCTGGCTTACCGATTCCTGAACGTGCCTATCGCGACGGGCAAGCAATTTCGGTTTCAGGCGCGGTAACGACGGCGGTCATGGATCAGCATGCCTTTATCGAAGTCGATGCCAGCAGTGAACTGGACGTGGGTGACGTGATTGCCTTTTCTACTTCTCACCCATGTCTGACGTTCGACAAATGGCGTGCTATCGCGGTGTGTGATGATGAGTTCAACGTGACACATTGGGTCAACACACGCTTTTAACCCTATTTCAGGTATACTGTGGCACAAATCAAATGGCGGCCAACAGACTCGCCGCCATCATTGAACAGGAAGACGTTTTGAGCTTAGAAGTCGATATTATTTCTCGAATTACAGAACGATTTAGCGCCCTTCGTGACGCTGAAAAGAAAGTCGCCAAACTGATCATGGATGATATCCAGAGCGCGGCCAATGCCAGCATCACCGAACTGGCAGAAAATGCACAAGTCAGTGAAGCGACCATCACCCGCTTCGCCAAAGCCGTGGGCTGCAAAAACGTTCGTGATATGAAGATCAAGCTGGCTCAGACTCTGACCGTCGGACAACGCTTTATTCTTGAGCCGCCGGATCAAAGTGGTTATCAGGGTATTTACGAGTCGATCAAGCAATCACTGGACGTCAACCGCAACCTAATCAATGAGCAGGATATCGACACCGCAGTTGGCTGGCTGCACAACGCACGCCAAGTGATTACCATTGGTATGGGCGGTGGATCTACGATTGCGTCGCAGGAGATGCAGCACAGGCTATTCCGGTTAGGCTATCCTGTAGTTGCTTATAACGACGGCCTGCTGTCACGTATGATTGCCGCCACCGCAGATAATAACGATGTATTGGTGATGCTCTCAGCAACAGGCTACACTCCAACCATCATTGAAACGGCAGAACTGGCCAAAGAATATGGCGTTAAAGTCATTGCGATTACACCCGCTGACTCGCCACTGTCCGAGATTGCCGATCTGACGCTCCCTATCGAGCACAAAGAAACTGACTTTATCTACAAACCTTCAGCATCACGCTACGCCATGCTGGCACTGGTTGATGTGATTTCTATGGCTTTGGCTGTCAATCATAAACGCCGCTCACGAGACAAACTGCGCCGCCTAAAACTGGCGCTTGATTCTTATCGTGGCGGCCTTGATAGGCAACCTCTCGGCGACTAAAACAAAAAACCTCAGCTTTTGCTGAGGTTTTTTGTTCGCTAAACGTTATTTAATCCCATACTTCGCCAGAATCTTATCAAACGTACCGTTAGACTTAATTTCAGCCAACCCCTTATTGAAAGCATCTATGTACTCCGCATTGTTTGGGTTAGCCAAACCTGATGTAACATGCAGCGGGTTCACAGAAAGGGCGTTACTGGTAAACTCAAAATCATCGAGATTCATACCTGCACCTGACAACGTCGACTTCGCGACGAGTTCGTCTTCCAACGTAAGATCGATTCGTTTCGCCATCAATTTTTTAGCATTCGCCACTAAATCATTTGCTTCTGGTTTTTTGAAGTTAGAAGCACCAAGAAAATCATCGCCATAGCCGTAGTTACGAATGATACCAACGGTTTTGCCAGATAAACTATCCATTCCATTGTATTCGAACCCATCGCCTTTTCGTTTAATAAATTTCAGTGAGTTCTCTAGATAGGGCTCGCTGTAATTCAGATAAGACGTTCTTTCGTTCGTGAACCATGTAGCAACTAACACATCGACACGGCCACCTTTCACTTCATTCAATGCGCGCGTCCAAGGCATGATCTTAAAGTCCACGTCATGACCTTGAGATTTGAAAGCTTCAGTAATAATTTCAACTGACACCCCGGGATTGGCATTATCTTTTTGCACAAAAGGGGCCCAAGGGTCCTGTGCAGCCGTAATCGTGGCAGTATAACCAGTGATTGAAAATAGGGCCGTGAAAGCCAGTAGTACGAAATTTCTCATAACATATCCTCTATGAATTACCTAAGTGCGGAATTTCGCCATATGACTGGCGATACTCTGGCTTAAGCCCAGCACTTCTTGTGTCCTTTGTGCATTTTGTGTCGCACCTGAAGACACTTCGTTGGTTGCTTCCGATGCTTCTACTATCGCTTGACTGATTTCCTCAACTGCCATCCTTTGCTCATCCGTTGCCTGAGAAATTTGGCCACTACGGTCTGAAATAATGGTGATTAAAGACTGTACCTCCCCGACTGAAGCTTGAGATTCACTGACGCGCGATGCCGTCGCCTCTAACAGGGTCGCAATACGGGTAAGTTCATCTTCAACGGATTTGGTTGCTACTCCGAGCGCGGTGATATTTTTCTGAATCTGCTCTGTCGACTCGCTGGTCTTCACAGCAAGGTTACGCACTTCATCGGCCACGACTGCGAAACCTCTACCTTGCTCACCTGCTCGAGCAGCCTCAATAGCGGCATTGAGCGCCAGTAGGTTGGTTTGCTCTGAAATATCATTAATCACGTTCAGTACAGTGGTGATTTTCTCGCCTTCTTCAATCAATATGTGCATCTCTGCATTCACATGGTTCATCTCTTCACGCATATTGATAATATCGTTCGCAGAACTTTCAATGGCATCATTAACGCTCGATGCCAGACCTGTGGCGGTTTGAGCCTGATCGGCCGTTTCTGAGGCAGTATCAGCCACCGTTGATACCGATTGATTCAGCTCGGTAGCGGCAGCTGCCACTGTGGTGAGCTGTTGCTTTTGGGATTCGAGTTTCTCAGCATTGGTTCGCGCTGTTGCGCCATTCGCCTGTGCTTTCTCACCCAAAGCTTCAGAGGATTGATTTACGTCCTGAACAATGACTCTTAACGACTCGGTAAAGCTATTGATGCCGTTAGTGATTTCGTCGAACTCTCGATATTTCGCCGGAGCAAGTTTGTTGGTTAAATCACCATCTCCTGAAGCTAAATCTTTTATAACATCAGTCAATTCAGAAATCGGCCTTAGTACAGTAATCGACAACACAACGATAATGACGATAGAAATGATGATGTCGAGAACGATTAACTCAATGATATTCGTCCGCAATGAGTCTGCCAGCTTGGCATCCATCGCATGAGTATCAAAATAAACGACTACTTTACCGACCTTGTTTTCTTCACCATAATCGACAAACGTCAGCTCTGTGCTCATGCTATTTTCAGCTAGATAGGCGTCTTTGTTTGTCACATCAACCAGTTGTTTCTCGTCCCCTTCCCCAGTCTGAGTCAAGAACAATAATTCACTTTCCTGCGCGTCAATTAACTGAATCGCGGATATTTCAGCTAGATCGAGTTCAGCAGCCATAGCAACCTTGGCTGTGTCTAAATCAAAATCCCAAACGGCTTTGGGCAAACTGATCGACATCCTCTGGCTGGTGTTTTGCACGTTAACCAGCAGCTCTTGATGCAAATTATCTTTAAAATTCTGATACTTAATAAATGCTGAGACCAGTAATACCAGCGTCAATGCCACAATTACTTGGACCAAAAATACTACCTTTAATCTTTTCAAAACTTGCCCCTTCTGATTTTCGGCAGTTATCTAAAAAAGTAGTAAGTGATTAATCAATTATCAAATTGAAATAAAAATGAGACAAACATCACAGCAAAGTGAGTTTATAGCACTCCACCTTATAAAAAGTGTGGAATTAGGAAGGAAGCGATGAGGAGCCTGATTATGCCTAGACTTACACGTCAATTATGGAGTTCATATGATCGGTAACTTATGGGTAGACACTGACTTCAATCAGGTTACTATCCGGGTCGAGAAAATAGACCGAGCTAATAGCTCCAGTCGCACCCGATTTTTCGACTGGTCCCTCAACAATCCTAATGTTTTGCTGCTGTAAGTGAGTAATCACATCTTCCAGTGACCAGTGTGTGATTAAGCACAGGTCACCTGAGCCGACCTGAGCATGATTACGGGGTTCCTGGCCTAAGAGCTGAAGATTGATTTTCTGATTACCGAACCTCAATGCTTTACGACCACCAGCAAAAGTTACCTCTTCCATTTTTAATACACGACGATAAAACTCAATCGAAGCTTTAATATCTGAAACGGTAAGGACAATGTGATCAATATGACTAATCATGAAACCCTCCTTATCTAGTTGTACCCTAACCTAATACAATGACTTAGCTATACCAATGAACGGTACACACAAACCTCACGTTTTTCGCCGTGTACCTCAACCGTCCGGTCTTCCTGATACTCAATCCCCAGTTTTTCAATCACTGATTTTGAACGCTGGTTGTGCACCAAATGCTGAACTTCAATCTCGACCAGATTCAGGTGCTGTTTGGCATACTCAATTAAGGCTTGGGATGCTTCAAACGCGATGCCTTTCCCCCAATAGGGTGTCCCTAGCCAATAACCAAGAATGCCAACACCTTCTTTCAGTGTTGGAAGGCTGACGGCGCCGATGATGTCGTCACAACCTTTAATTGTGATGGCAAAAACAACCGCCGTTTTCTCAGTAAAATGATGAATATGTGTCTTGATCCACTCCACGGCCATATTCGATTCGTACGGGTGAGGTATATTCGCCGTCATCTCCGCGATAACCTTTTCTCCCGCTAAATGGGCCACTCTCTCGCTGTCTGATAGACGAAAGGGCCTTAGGACTAATCTGTTTGTTTCTATATTGGGTTGCATTGCATACCTTGGTTTACAGTGTAAAAGTGACAAGCTCTGAAGCCTTAATGGCAAAGCTCTGCCTCAGTATTGATAGACATTGTGAGTTCTGAAATAGACTCATCATCAACTCGATAATAATCTGTCATTTCCCCAACAATTCGAAATCCATGTTTGAGATAAAGATTTTTAGCGGCAAGATTGACTGATAACACATTTAAGTCGAGCCACACGATCTGCTCATTGCGTTGACAAAACTCGATCACGGTTTGGATTAGCCGACTGCCTAATCCCATTTTCCGGCACTCTAGCTCTACGCCCATCCCTAGCCAAACGCGATGAGAGCAATAATCTTCCATATGATGTCGAAGGTCAATGTGGCCACAAATCTTACCCTGTACGTCTTTCGCTAGCCAAAGTTGTCTCCATGCAACGTCAGAAAACTCAACGCTCACCCCGTCTATAAACTTTTGCTGTGTTTGAGTCGGAATGGCCCTGTTTGTACGTGATAGTGGCTGAAAAAGTGGTGTGCCATCGACACCATTTTCCGCAAGTTGATTTTCGAGGTAAGCAAAAAACTGAGGTAAATCACTCTGCTCAGCTTGAACAATAGATATCTGCATCTGAGTATTCTTCAAAAGTAAATCGATTACAGCTTCAGTTTGAAGCCTTCATGGCTGGGTATAAAGCCCAGCTTTTCGTAAAAACGAAGCGCATCGGGTCTTTGTTTATCGCTGGTCAATTGCACCATGGAGCAATCTCTTTGCTTCGCAAGTTCGATGGCATGCTGAAACAAACACTCACCTAGTCCCTGACCGCGAAAGTTTTCATCCACTCGTACCCCTTCAATCAAGCAACGCCAGCTTCCCTGATGCGTTAAGTACGGAATGTATGTCAGTTGTAGCATTCCAACCACCCGTTGCTCAAACACGGCAACGATCAGTTCATTGTTTGGGTCTCGGTTAATCTCAGCGAAAGCCGTCTGGTATTTATCGAATTGCGTCTTATCTTCACGCTGCTGACCTAATGGATCGTTAGCCAGCATACCAACGAGAGCGCCTAAATCATCCTCAGTCGCCGATCTGAATATCAACTCCATGTGTTTCCTTATTTTTCTATTTCTTCAAGCAATTGTGTCGCAATGCGTTCTATCTTCTCCAACGAGTGGTCACTCTTGTCTAACAAGAGCAAATCCGCCAATTCTGGATTCTCCCATTGTTTACCTTTAATAAAACAGCGCTCCGACAACTTATCCAACTTAAGGTCTTTCAACTCGAAGCTCAGCTCTGTCCAGAGTAATGACAGCTCTCCTTCCGCATCGATATCACGAATAGGGTTCTGCTTCTGTTTTCTGATGTAAATTGCCGTTTTTCGACTCGCCACCACTACCTTACGCAGCGCAGCGGTTGACTCCAGCTTTCGGGATTGCTTCGCGCGCTTCAGGTTAGACACCCAGATTCCGGCGTGCTTCACTAACTCCCAAAGCGACACACTGGTGACCAGTTCGATCAAATCATCTTCCTCTCAACATGGATTAACAGGCGGGTTCGGCTCGGGCAATTCTGCTGTTCTGACGCAGCATGTTCAGATGGTTTTGATACATAGGCGACTCAGAGCAACCATGCTGCAATGCCTTTTTGTAGATACACGCAACAAAGATGTCAGCGAAAGTAAACCAAGTGCCAATGGCATAAGCTGAATCCAGAAAAAGGTGCTCACTTAATTTTCCCAAACACCGTGAGATCCACTCTCCTCTCAAAGCCCGTTTCTCTGCCTCTGTCAGTTCAGGTCGTAGGAATTTCAAAACAGTCCGGTTCTGAGGGGAATGAATGCTTGAATTGACGAACTCGCACACAAACCTGACCCTCGCTCTCTCCCGCGTGGTTTCTCCAAGTAAGCTGTCACCCGGAAAGGCTTCCTCGATGTACTCAAGAATGGCCATGGATTCAAAGTAAGCGTGACCATCGACAGTCAGACACGGCACATAACCAAATGGATTAATGGATAGGTAGCTGCTGGTGAGATCTGCCGACGTAACTTCATGTCGCTGATAAGAGACCTGCTTGTAGTTCAGCGCCCACTCCACTCGCTGCGAGCTATTTGAGCCACTTGCAGCAAACAACTTTACATCCATTTCCTACCTCTCAATACGTGCTCAAGTTAAGCGACATTATCAGACGCTATGCAACAACACGAGTTTGTTGAATTAAAAACGTGCCTCAGGTAGAAAGTCTTAACGATAAAAATGGGCACCCTAAGGTGCCCGGCAGGAGCAGTACGTTCTTGGGGGAAGAACTGAACTGATTAGTTGCGAGGAGTGAGCATGCCTTGTGTCACGATAAAGTCGATGATGGTATTCAGACCATGGCTCTCTTTGAGGTTAGTGAATACATAAGGCTTGGTTGGGCGCATGCGTTGCGTATCTTGCTCCATCACTTCCAATGAAGCACCGACATAAGGTGCGAGGTCGATTTTATTAATCACCAATAAATCCGAACGCGTAATACCTGGGCCGCCTTTACGTGGAATTTTCTCGCCTTCGGCGACATCAATCACGTAGATAGTTAAGTCCGCCAATTCAGGGCTAAACGTCGCGCTAAGGTTGTCACCACCACTTTCGACAAACACGACATCGAGATTCTTATGTCGCTTTGCCAGCTCCTCTACCGCTGCCAGGTTCATGGAAGCATCTTCCCTAATTGCTGTATGCGGACAGCCTCCGGTCTCAACACCAATAATTCGATCCGGTTCGAGTGCTTCCGCGCGGGTTAGAATCTTAGCGTCTTCCTGTGTGTAGATATCGTTGGTAACCACGGCGATATTAAGCTTGTCGCGAATCGCTTTACATAGCACTTCCAATAGCGCCGTTTTACCCGAACCCACAGGGCCACCGATACCCACTCGCAGTGGTTGTTTGTAACTTTCCATATTAAAACCTCTGATTAAATTCCGTTATGAGCGAAACAGCCGCGTGTATTGCGTTTCGTGAAGGCTGCTTGCGATAGATACCGAAGGTGTAAAGCTGCCTATCATCCAATCTTCTGTCTGCTCGGCTTGCAACAGCGCTTGAGGAAACAACTCGCTCAGGTGAATCAAAACACACTGTCCGTCAGTTTGCCCCAAGGGTACTAGTTTCACGCCTGCCATGACCAGATTTTCAGCCCAGCTCCACAGGTAACCTTGCTTCAAGGCCAACGGTTCAATGTTCCAGTGCTGCGCCGCAACACACAGCCCTAATAGCTGATTCATTCCCAACTCTTCATCGAGAAAGCAGACATGCTCAATATCCAATTGCTTGAGCAGTGTTTTCAGTGCCAGACCTCGCTGACGCTCTTCAGCTCTTAACTCACGGGTTTCCCGACTAGAGTAAAGTAGCTCGCTGCAATGACGTATTTTCTCCATGTCATCGTCTCGAAGTGCCTGCATATACTGCTCGATTAAGGGCAGCTCCAATGTCGCCACGCTGTTCAGCAACATGTTCGCTAGCCAATCCTCCATAGCGTGTCGTCCGTCGACCCACCCCGCTTCTACGGCCCACTCCAGACCTTGCGAGTAGGTAAAACCGCCAATAGGTAAGGAAGGGCTGATGAGCTGAAAAAGTCGGTATAGCGCTAAATCGGATTGCGTTTTCGTTGGCTCCATATCATTCAATTAGATCAAGACCAATGCACTGACACCGGCAACCCCTGCAGCTAACCAAGGGCTGAACATCGCTCGGCCACACTGCATGCCTAAAAGAATCAATGCACTTGCGCTGGCCACCATACCGGCAGCAAAAGCAGACACCACACCTTGCGCTTCCACACCATGAGCGTAGCCATGGAAAAAAATCAGCCCAATACATAAGGTGACAGCCAATCGCATCACATTCTCAGAAGCGTGAAAGGCTTGCCAGATAGCGCCACTGACCACAAACAGAGAAGCGCCAATGGCAAGCTCCGTGGCAGAAAAACCTCCCATCACCTGTCCTACTGCTAGTCCTGCCACCAAAGACATTAACGCCGCTGCTACAAGACCTATTTGGCGCTTAACCGACGTACGCAGACAAGCAATCAAAATACCGAACGCAACGAGCATAATAAGGTGATCAAAACCTGTAACAGGGTGCGTCAGGCCTGAAGAAAAAGAATGACTATCGTGCCCCGGATGAGCCAGAACAGGTGTTGAAATCAGAAGCAGCGGCAGCACTGACGTAATTGTTTTTTTCATAATAACTTCCTTGTCGTTTTTGTAGTAAGTAATCCGTTTTACTGGTGATTAATGGTGGTGATGGTGCCCACCCGAACGGCCACCATAAGCACCGCTTTCTGGTTCAAACGGCGCCTTTTCCGTTGTGACTTTTGCACCAAGCCCTTCCACCATCTCATCCAGAACATGGTCGTGCTGATAGCGCACCCAGCCAAACTCGACTTGCAGTGGTACATGGCGATTACCGAGGTGATAGGCGACACGAGTCAGCAGGTGCAGATCACTGCAATACACTGTCGATACCTTCTCAGGCGCGGCTTTGACTTCAACCACCATGCCGCACTGGCTCTTTAGCTGCTCGCCACCGCGTAAAATATGCCCGCGAGGTAGAAACAGTCCCGCTTCCCGACCATCATCCAGTTCGACCTTAAGACGGCTTTTAATTCGACTGTCAATCGGCAGGCTGAGAAATGCGTTGGGTTGTATTGTGATTTCAGTATTGATTTCGGTTAGCTCAATCATCTCGCTCCCTCATTGATGGTGTTAAAACAAAAAATATCGTTGTGCCATAGGTAGCACGTCGGCAGGCTCACAAACCAACAGCTCACCATCAGCACGAACCTGATAAGTTTGGGAATCGACTTCGATCTTTGGCTGCCAGTCATTGAGTTTCATGTCGGCTTTGCTGATATCGCGGCAATGGCTGACGACACCAATCTGACTGCCAAGCCCAAGCTGCTGAGCAATGCCGGCACGTTGCGCCTCCTGAGAAACAAACAGCATGGACGTGTTCTGGCTCGCTTTGCCGTAACTGCCAAACATACTGCGGTAGTGAACCGGTTGAGGGGTTGGGATTGACGCATTCGGGTCCCCCATTGGCGCCATGGCGATCATGCCACCTTTGAGAATCACGCTTGGTTTGACACCAAAGAAAGCAGGCTTCCACAGAACCAAATCTGCCAGCTTACCCACTTCGACCGAACCAATTTCATGGGCCATTCCGTGAGTAATCGCCGGATTGATCGTGTATTTAGCGATATAACGACGAAGACGGAAGTTATCGCTGTAGGACGAATCCTCAGCCAGACTGCCACGCTGGACTTTCATCTTGTGCGCCGTTTGCCATGTACGGGTGATCACTTCACCAACTCGGCCCATTGCTTGAGAGTCCGACGCAATCATAGAGAAAGCACCAAGATCATGAAGTATGTCTTCAGCGGCGATGGTCTCGCGGCGAATGCGAGATTCCGCAAACGCGACATCTTCGGCAATAGAAGGAGATAGGTGATGACACACCATCAGCATATCTAGGTGTTCATCCACTGTATTAATGGTGTACGGACGTGTCGGGTTGGTTGATGACGGCAAGACGTTCGACTCACCCGCAGCGCGGATAATGTCAGGTGCATGGCCACCACCGGCACCTTCGGTGTGATAGGTATGGATAACACGATCACCAATCGCACCCAGCGTCGACTCAACAAAACCAGACTCGTTAAGCGTATCGGTATGGATCGCAACCTGCACGTCCATTTCATCGGCGACCGTCAGACAAGTATCAATTGATGCGGGTGTTGTACCCCAATCTTCATGCAGTTTAAGCCCCACTGCACCTGCCGCGATTTGTTCACGCAGGGCTTCTGGTTGGCTGGCATTCCCTTTGCCGAGCAAGCCAAAGTTCATCGGAAACTCGTCAAGAGACTCAAGCATACGATGCATGTTCCACGGCCCCGGAGTACAGGTCGTCGCATTGGTTCCGGTATTGGGGCCAGTGCCGCCACCGATCATCGTCGTCACACCAGACGCTAGCGCTTCTTCTATCTGTTGCGGGCAGATGAAATGGATGTGAGAGTCGATACCGCCTGCGGTCAAAATCGAGCCCTCTCCTGCCAGCACTTCCGTCCCGGGACCAATCACAATGGTCACTTCTGGCTGAACATCTGGGTTGCCCGCTTTGCCTATCGCTTGAATTCGACCGTTTTTAATCGCGACATCCGCTTTCACAATCCCCCAATAATCAAGAATGACAGCATTGGTGATCACTAAATCGGGTGTTTCGGCGCTGGGTCTCTGACTCTGGCCCATGCCATCGCGAATCACTTTACCACCACCGAATTTGACCTCATCGCCGTATACGGTGAAATCCTTTTCTACTTCAAGCCATAACTCAGTGTCCGCGAGACGCATGCGGTCGCCCACTGTTGGCCCAAACATTTCGGCATACGCCTGTCGGGAAATGCTTGCCATTACCTATCCTTGTGTTTGCTTTTTCGTTGCTCAGGCGATCACTAATCCAGTTTGCCCATGACTTTGCCCTGAAAGCCGTATACGTGCTGGCTGCCTGCGTATTCGACGAGTTCGACGCTGCGAGATTGCCCAGGTTCAAAACGCGTTGCAGTACCTGCTGGGATATTGAGTCGATAGCCACGACAAGGCGTTCGATCGAACACCAAGGCGTCATTGACTTCGTAGAAATGATAGTGGGAGCCGATCTGCACCGGACGGTCGCCAATGTTCTCAACGCTCACCTGAATGGTTTTACGTCCGACATTGAGCTCAATTTCGCCCGCTGCGGTTTCAATCTGACCGGGCACAAAGCCGGATAAATGAATGGTTGTTCCTGCCATATATCCCCCTTAGACAATCGGCTCGTGGACCGTGACCAGCTTAGTGCCGTCAGGGAATGTCGCTTCTACCTGCACATCCGGAATCATTGAGGCCACTCCTTCCATTACGTCTTCTACCGTAAGTAGGGTGCGACCAAAATCCATCAGTTCAGACACGCTTTTGCCTTCACGAGCACCTTCGAGAATGGCGCTGCTGATGTAGGCAACAGATTCGGGGTAATTAAGTTTGAGACCTTTTTCTTTGCGACTTTGCGCCAGCATGCCGGCGCAAAATATCAGTAACTTATCTTTTTCTCGAGGTGATAATTCCATGTTTTTCCTTATGTCGCCCAAATCCTCGGCGGATGTGGGAGAGTGCCTGTCCATTGCTGACGTGCCTGCTGCCACACGAGCTGAAAACTGTTGAGGATCACTTCACTCCAGTGACCCAATGCTCGAATCACCACCAGCTCTTCTAACTGTGTCGCAGCGATGATGATTTTGTCTGTGCCCACTTGGCTTTGTATGTTAGAGAGCAAGCTCTGTACCAAATGGAAAAAATCGTCATCCTGTGAGGAAATGTAAAGCGTTCCCGACATAGGAAATCCGAGAAGGCCTTTTTGTTTCATATACTTATCACCACCTCGAATATTTAACCCCTCGGTCAGAATTTTTTTGCCTTGGCGATAAATCTCTGTTTTTCCGACCAAATGCCCTGAGGAAAATCCCTCATTTAGTGCAGGACGTCCAAAACAGTGCATCTCCCAGCCCACAAATTGTGCATCCTTTTCTAAGTGGATCTGAGTGTCTAAACGCGCGTGCGCATCGGGGAAAAAAATGTTCTCCTGTGGCAGCCATTCGAGTAACCCACCACTTTCGACAGTCAGGACTTGTTGCTGGTGCGCGTAGCGCTGTTCGGAGCGATAAAACTTCGTTGCCCCCGGCGTCGTCATTAAAGCGTGTGCCCCTTGCGCAACCTGTGTATCAATACGTAACGTGTCACCGCCCACGACGCCACCGGGAGGATGCAACAGATAGGTGTGGCAAGCCTTACCTTCAGGGTAAAGCGGACGCTGAATCGCCAAAGGTCCTTGTTGCTGGCGGTCGCGAATCACGGTTTTGTCACCACGATCCGTAAACAGCAGTTTGAGTTCTGCTTTCCAGCCAGATTCGGTGTCAGATTGAATCAGCTTATCCAGTCGCTGATTGTTGTTTTCGATGGCGAACGCCACCGCAGGATCACACATCATACTGTCAGATACTCCTTTATCAGTGTGTCATTGAGTTGGCCCATTTCACCCTGAGCAACATTTCGTCCTCGGTCTAGAATGCAGAATTGGTCACCTACTTTGCGTGCAAAAGGCAGCTTCTGCTCAACCAGCAACACCGTCAGGCCGAGCTTTTCGTTAAGCATGCGTATAATGTCGCCAATTTCCTGCACAATATTGGGCTGTATCCCTTCCGTCGGCTCATCGAGGATCAAAAGTCGCGGGTTGATGACCAAAGCACGACCAATCGCAAGCTGCTGTTGCTGGCCTCCTGATAAGTCACCACCTCGTCGATGACGCATCTCCTTAAGAACCGGAAACAACTCATAAATAAACTCGGGAATCTGCCTATCACCTTTGTCTCTAATGGGCAAACCAACCTGAAGATTCTCCTCAACCGTCAGCATAGGGAATATTTGCCTGCCCTGAGGGACATAGCCGATTCCAAGCCTTGAACGCATTTCCGCATCCACATTGAGTAATGAATTACCTTCCAAAGTGATATCACCACTCTTGCTCGCCACCAAGCCCATGATGCACTGCAATAAAGTCGTTTTTCCGACCCCATTTCGGCCCATCAACACGGTGCATTTTCCCTCAGGGATAGTCATATTCAGATCCCATAGCGTGTGACTTTCGCCATAGAACTGATTCAGTCCAGATATCGTCAGCATTCTATTCCCCTAAATAAACCTGTTTCACTTGTTGATGTGCCTGTACTTCATCCATGGTTCCTTCGGCCAGCACATGCCCCTGGTGGAGCACAGTGACATGGCTGGCGATGGAACGGACAAAGTCCATATCGTGCTCGACCACAACGACGGAATGCTTCCCTGCCAGAGAGTTAAGCAGTTCAGATGTGCGATCCATTTCTTGATGAGTCATTCCAGCGACAGGTTCATCAATCAATAGCAACTTAGGGTTTTGCATGAGCAGCATACCGATTTCCAGCCACTGCTTTTGCCCATGAGAAAGGTTTCCAGCCAGCGATTTCGCACTGTCTTTAAGGTGGATAAGACTCAGTACCGACTCAATCTTATCCCTTTGCTCACCAGTCAGGTTGGCGGTGTAGGTTCCCCAGACTGAGCGCACACCGGACATCGCCAGCTCAAGGTTTTGCCATACGTTGAGGCACTCTATGACAGTCGGTTTTTGGAACTTACGACCAATCCCTGCGTTAGCAATTTGTGCTTCGTTCATCTTTAACAAATTGATATTCGATCCCAGCCAGACAGAGCCTGAGTCGGGTTTGGTTTTACCGGTGATAATGTCCATCATGGTGGTCTTGCCTGCCCCGTTCGGGCCGATAATGCAGCGCAACTCATCTTCACGAATGTACAAATTCAGATCATTGATTGCCTGAAAACCATCAAAGCTTTTATTAACCCCTTCGACGTAGAGCAGGATGTTGTGGCGAGTATCAATCAAGGGGTGATTGTCGGGCTTTAGAAAAGGAAAAACTTGATCGCGGCGAGTCAGAGCACGCATTGATTCACTGATCTGCCCCGGTTGAGTATACGCATTCATACCAGCGCCTCCTTGTCAGTCTGCTGACTGGCCTTTTTGTTGGACGATGTAAAGAAAGCGGCTTTGTCGCTGATAAAACCCATCAAGCCTTTCGGGAAATACATGGTTGAAAGCACAAACAAGCCACCCAGCGCGAATAACCAGACTTCAGGAAATTCAACCGTAAACCAGCTTTTGGCGTAGTTGATCAGCAGCGCTCCAACAATCGCACCAAACAGTGTGGCTCGGCCTCCCAACGCAACCCACACCACGACTTCGATAGAGTTGAGTGGCGCAAATTCACCGGGGTTAATAATACCGACCTGAGGAACGTATAAAGCCCCAGCAATACCCGCAATCACAGCTGAAAGCACAAACACCCACAGCTTGATGCCATCAACGTCGTAGCCCATAAATCGGGTGCGAGACTCGGTATCACGGATCGCCAGCGCAACACGGCCAAGACGACTGGCGACAATCGAACGGCACAGCAGGTAACTGAAAATCAGCGCAACACCTGTTGCGATAAACAACGCGATGCGAGTTGAGTCCTGTTGCAAGCTAAAGCCAAGGATATCTTTAAAGTCCGTTAGGCCATTATTGCCGCCAAAGCCCATTTCATTGCGGAAGAAAGCCAGCATCAGAGCGTAAGTCAGTGCCTGAGTGATGATCGACAAATACACACCAGACACCCGTGAACGAAACGCCAGATAACCAAACACATAAGCCAGCACGCCCGGAACCAACACCACCATCAGGCTGGCAAACCAGAATTGATCAAAGCCATACCAGAACCATGGCAACTCCTGCCAGTTAAGGAACACCATGAAATCCGGTAGTTCAGGATTGGCGTACACGCCGCGATCGCCGATCTGACGCATCAGATACATGCCCATCGCATAACCGCCCAGCGCAAAGAAAGCGCCGTGGCCTAAGCTGAGGATCCCGAGGTAACCCCAAACCAAATCTACCGCCAATGCCAACATGGCGTAGCTGAGATACTTACCTAGCAGTGAAATGGTAAAGGTTTCCACATGCAGAGGGTGCCCAGCTGGAAGCAGCACATTCGCCAGTGGTATCAACACTACCGCAGCCAGAATCGCCAGCAGCGTCAGTTGCCCACCTTTGTCTCCAGCCAGAGAAGAGAGAAGAAACGATCGTGACAGACCATTTTTAAGTACGTGATTCATAGTCTGGTTACCCCTCTGCTGCTCGACCGCGCTGCGGGAATAATCCGCGAGGGCGCTTTTGAATGAATAAGATGATGAACACCAGCACCAGAATTTTCGCCAGTACCGCACCTGCCCATGGTTCTAAGAGTTTGTTGAACAGGCCAAGGCTCAGGCCTGCGACCAGCGTGCCCCATAAGTTACCGACACCACCAAACACCACCACCATAAATGAGTCGATGATGTATGCTTGCCCCATATTCGGACCGACGTTGGTCAACTGTGAAAGCGCGACACCTGCAACGCCTGCCACACCAGCGCCTAGACCAAAGGTCATGGCGTCAACGCGCTCCGAACGAATGCCCATTGCTCTTGCCATCGAACGGTTCTGCGATACTGCACGCACTTGTAAACCTAGTGGCGTCTTCTTCAACACCATGACCAAGCCAATGAACACCATGGCGCAGAACAGAATGATGTAGAGGCGATTAAATGTCAGGGACAGCATTGGGTTGATTTCCAGCGCACCAGACATCCATTCTGGCGTACTAACAGAGCGGTTAAGTGGAGAAAACACCGAGCGAACCGCTTGCTGCAGAATCAAACTGATACCAAAAGTAGCTAACAAGGTTTCAAGCGGTCGGCCATAGAGGTTACGTATCACCGAACGTTCAATGACAATACCGACTAACCCCGAGACCAGAAACGCCATTGGAATAGATAGAATCAGCGCCAGCCCAGTTTGTTGAGGCAATAACTGCTGCATAACGTAAGTGGTGTATGCACCAAGCATGATCAGCTCACCATGCGCCATGTTGATCACCCCCATCACACCGAAAGTGATCGCCAGACCAATCCCAGCTAAAACCAGCACAGAGCCAAGACTCAAACCGAAAAACAAGGTTTCTACGCCTGAGTAAAAGCGCTGGCTTTGCTGATAGTCATCCAGCGCTCTTTGCGCAGCAGCAATTACAGCCTGATCCTTTTCACGGCTTAACACCTTGTTAAGCCTTTTTAGCACTATGGGTTGCTGGTAATCCGATAGAATCTCAATCGCCGCAATGCGTGCCTTGGTATCCGCATTCAAAGCGCTATCCACCGCCAACGCCAGATGCAAGGCTGCAATCACTGATTCATCGCTTTCAGCCTTAAGTTGCAGCTTAAGCAGTGCGACCGTGTCCTGATTCATCTTCGCCATTAAGGCATTCACGGCACTAACGCGTACCGAGGGATCTGGGTGGCTTAAATCAAGCGAAGCTATTTCAAGGCGCAGTATTCCGCGCAACTTGTTGTTCACTCGCACTTTTTTAAACTGACGTTTATTTTCAATCACATAAGTTTCATCACTCCAGACATTCATTGCCTCAGAGCCAGCAGCCGAAGACGATGTGATATACAGCGCCTGATCGCGGGACTCGCCCGGCGCCTTAAGATGGTAGAGCTGACCATTGAGCCAGGCAGAAAGAATGGGATGAGCGACATTAGCGGGCTGAGTGCGCACCAGCCAATAGATGGCCTGCTGTTTTTTGGCGGTGCTTTTACCAGTCAGAATCTTTGAAAATTCCGATGGGTTTATTGCTGGCCCGTTATACGCGAACGCCGCCTGAGAGATAAAGGGCAGCCACACCAAGGCTAAACAGACCACCAACTTTTTGAGCACCCGAACTAAGCTTGTCATGAATTGTATCCTTACAAGACATATGGCAGAAAAGAAAAAGCAGCGCCGTAGAGGTTGCCCTCCTTGGCGCTGAAGGGAGACATCTAATTTGTGCTACCTGCACATTTATTGGTTTCAACATTAAATGCGCCGCAAGAAAACGGCTTAGACCAGCTGGAATAAAGCTTGGCGGATTCCGGTAAGTATTGTGACCAAGCATCCCCTGCGACCAGCCCTGTAGTTTCCCACACCACGTCGAACTGACCGTCATCCTGAATTTCACCAATCAGAACGGGTTTGGTGATGTGATGGTTTGGCAGCATGGTTGAGTAGCCGCCAGATAAGTTAGGCACAGACACCCCAATCAAGGCATCCTGCACGGCTTCCGAGTCCGTGGTGCCAGCGTTCGTCACCGCTTGCGCCCACATATTGAAACCAATGTAGTGCGCTTCCATAGGATCGTTGGCCACACGTTTTTCGCTGGCTATAAACTTCTGCCAAGCTTCAACAAACTCGGCATTGTTATCAGTATCGACACTCATGAAGTAGTTCCACGCCGCCAAGTGACCAACCAATGGCGCAGTATCCATACCAGACAGCTCTTCTTCACCCACAGAGAAAGCCACCACAGGGATATCTTCAGATGAAACCCCTTGCGCCCCTAACTCTTTGTAGAAAGGTACGTTTGCGTCACCATTGATGGTAGAGACAACGGCAGTTTTCTTACCTTCAGCACCGAACTTCTTAATATCCGAGACAATCGACTGCCAGTCAGAATGACCAAATGGCGTGTAGTTGATCATGATATCCTGTTCACTGACACCTTTACTCTTAAGGTAGGATTCCAAAATCTTGTTGGTGGTGCGAGGGTAAACGTAATCGGTACCCGCCAGCACCCAGCGCTCAACTTCCAGCTCTTCCATCAGATAATCCACTGCTGGGATCGCCTGTTGGTTTGGCGCAGCGCCCGTATAGAAAACGTTTTTCGAAGACTCTTCGCCTTCATACTGAACAGGGTAGAAAAGAATGCTGTTGAGTTCTTCAAAAACAGGCAGCATGGATTTTCGCGATACCGAGGTCCAGCCACCAAACACAACGTCCACTTTCTCTTTTTCGATCAGCTCACGTGCTTTTTCAGCAAACAAAGGCCAGTTGGAAGCTGGGTCGACCACCACAGCTTCAAGCTTCTTGCCTAGCAGGCCGCCCTTTTTGTTCTGCTCCTCAACCAGCATCAAAACAGTGTCTTTCAAAGTGGTTTCGCTGATTGCCATGGTGCCAGAAAGGGAGTGCAGAACGCCGACTTTAATCGTCTCTTCCGCCTGAGCAGCCCCCGCAGCAAGTGCCAGTGAAGTACCTAATGCAGCAAGCTTAAGTTTGAACATCATGTTCATGTTGGATATCTCCTTATAATGAATGGTTATTCAACCTTTCGGTATCTAAGAAGAGAAATCCAAGAACAGTGCCAAGCTTAAAGCCCACACCAGATGGCAATTAATTAATTGATTTTTAAATAATTAAAATTCAAACCCACCAAATTAGGGTGATGAGCTGAGTGACATTTGCTGCATAGTAGTGCAATTACATAACTATTTTCACCATTATGGCGATATGGCTCGAAAAGTTAAGGGAAGTAAGAGATGTACAGAGGAAAGACGATTCTTCCAGAGTGTAAGCGTTTAATGCGTTGGCAGCAGGCAGAGAAATTTATCTAAACAATGCTTGGAAAGGCTTTAGAGTGAACTTTTTTAAGCTTGAACTACCAGATAGCCCACAAGAGCTAGTAACTGTATACGCGTTAATTAGTTAAATAAGTGGTTAATTTTATTCAAGGGTCACAGTAGTCTTACACTCAACGCTAAAATCACAATGATAGAAAAGTAGCTGTGCAGGGGTTGCAAATGAATTTGATTCAACCTTGTAGGCTAGAAACCCTGAATGTTCATCCGTCTTCGCATAGCCTACATATCGCGAACTTCCATCATGTGCTACTAGACCAATTGATACAGTATCCAAACTATAAGGGGAGTTCAAAAATGCAATCGTTTCCTTGTAGTCTGTTTCCATCTGAAATTTCCTGCCTAGATTTGGATTAAGCGTCAACAAAATTATCTTCATGGTATCTTGGGAGATGCGTATTGCCGCAGATGTTCTATCGAAGTCTGGTGTTTGTGTAGTTTGACTATCTAATAGAGGTCCTAGATCCATATGAAGTTCAACTAGGGTAGTCTCTTGGTCAAAATAGTAACGGGCACTAGAAAGGCATACCGGCCTATCTCCCTCTTCACATTTAAAGTAAGCTTTTTCGAAAATATTAGTAACGTCTTCCGATGAATCACGATATGGTTTTGGAGTACAATATGTTTCTACTCGTCCATCATCGTACCTAAGTACTCTAGGTTCTTCATAACCCTTACATTTTAGCCATGCTTGCTCGTATTCAGAGTTACCATTTCCAACGTTTGCATAGGATGAAGTCGACAGAGCTCCCAATAAAAGAGAAAAGGAAAAGGTGATTTTTTTCAATATGCCTCCAAGGCTTAAGTCCCTATTAAAGAGCCAGAAAATATGTAAAATGATTCTCTCGCTCTTTTACTTAAAGCTGCTATTTGGACGAATTTCATTTATTGATTCGCAAATTAAACTCAGCTTACACGATGCTATATAACATCGTCATAAATGATAACGAGGTAGCCTTCCCTTATACTTTCCTCATAATCTTCAATGTGATGTGGTTCATTGAGATCATATAAAGACTCAATCTTTTCTTTATTGATAATTTTGGGGTAACTCCAGCCTTCAAGTTTCGATAGCATATTCATCGCTTTTTCATCATTGAATTCCGTCCCAATAGACTCCCTGACATACAGAATCAGCGAATAAGTAAGATTCTTTTCATATCTTGGCATGTCAGTGTTTGCTGTTGCAGTACCATGGTAAACATGAACCTCGTAGCCACCTGTATATACATTAATCAAATAGCCTTCTTTCATTACCTTTCTATGCACATCCAACTGCCACTGTTCAGTCAACTGGTCATATGGTTTCATCTTAGCCACTTTATCTAGGTACGGGTTGCTCCAGCCGTCTAGAGTCGATAACTTGTCCATAATGTCATTATCGTTATACTCATCATCTACTTTCTTTTTAACGTATCCTATTAAAGGATAAGTGACCCCTTTCTTATACCCAGAGGTTTCTACAGCAGCTGTAGCTCCTCCATAGTAAACATGTACTTCGTTCATTCTTTCTTGCTTCTCAATCTCTGCTTCTGTGCTCACACAACCTATCAACAACGTTGATATAAGCAATGCAACGATATTCTTCATCTTCGTTCGTACCTGAACTTAAACTTTTGCTACCAGTATACTAAACATTGACCAGACAAAAACAAGACCAAAAACTCATCGATAAAATAAATATCAAATTGTGGGTTAGTATTACAAAATATCCATTATAAACAGGACCATTCATGTCAATAAGTGCGCATTGAAGGGTTAAAGTAAGTGACAGATCAGAAATTGCATCTACCAATTTTCAAAGAATATATTTATAGCTTGACTAGTTATATAGCTGCCCAGAAATTAACTTAAAGTAGCGTATAAATATATTATTACCCGGAGGCTCATAGCTTAAACTATATTATATTTATGGTACGTTAAATCACTATTTCGAGACTCATGTGTATCATTAGAGCATAAAGATTATACCTTTCACCATTCGGTTAATTAAGCAAAGCAATTGACTGTCACTTTATAAGAGCCCTTACATAGCCTTACAAAGCCATACAATACTCACTGCGGTTTTAAATTAAGCTGTTCATCTTCGATGAACAGATTTTGTACGTTCCTAGAATTCAAATTTCTTCAAGAAAATACTTATCTTACTAGCACTATTGCGCTACGTTCATCTAGAAGTTATAAAAATGTTAATTAAGTGGGTCAGACTACCGCATTCGATACCTTATTGTTATAGCGTATTGAGACCACTTAAGTAGCACTTCGCATCATAGGATGCATATCTAAGATGTTCATGAACGAACGAGGAAACACAGCACTTTTAGAATGGTATAGGCACAGAAAAAGTACACCGAGTGGGGAGATAAACCAATGTATAAAAATGATGCTATTGCAAGTCTAAAACAATACAACAAGCTGGATGAAGTTGAAGTAGAACCTGGAGATATACTGATATTTAAAGTATTTCCTGGGTGGGCATTTGGTCAAATCGAACTCGGAATTACATGGGGACAAAAGCTCCTCCATAAGAAGTCAGCGGATGAAAAGTTTGGGATAAAGCTTAGAGGCTCATCAACTTCTGAACATGCAGCCATTGGTTTGTCAAAAGACTTGTTAGCAGAAGCTGCGGGAGAAATTCACGACACTGATGACATACCAAACAATGCCGCAATTGTATTTAAATGCAAAAACAAAGACTTAGCCGCTGGTGCTGTGACGGTCACTAAGGCATTGTGCAGAATGGATGTGGGTACAAGACCTAGCAATCTAGCTATGCTTGACGGAAATTATGATATGGAAGGCGCCAAAAAATCTTTGTTTAAAGAAAGAGCCTTTAAGTCGACGACCAATCAATTTATCGAAGACATCATCAGCTTCGTATATGGAAGTAGCAATGTTATCCCTAACATGTTTTGTTCACAGCTCGCTGTAGCGGCATATGAGAGTGCATCAGTGGCCTTGTATGGCAAAACTTGTTTCGGCTCAGATCCTAGAGGCGTCACTCCTAAATATTTGGAGCACATTCTTAACACCAGCGGAAATTTTTATCTCGCCGGACGGCTAAAAATCCCTCCTCTCATTCTTCACACTCACAAAGTGATCAAAAAATATGAGCATGCTAGAAAGTGGAAGCAAAGCCCTGCATCTATAGAACTCGTAGAGGTTTTAGAAGAAGCATGGAGTATGCAAGCAGAAGATAGAGAAGGTTATGGCATACTATTGCATGTTTATGAGACGTATTTTGGGCTTAATGTAAAACCAGAGTATAGACATGAAATGCGTGAACTAACTCCTGATGAATTAAATGCGCTGCCAGCCATAAAAGCATTGCGTATGAAGCCCAAAAGAAATGGTCGCTTGTACAATATGGTTTTCCAAGAGATCGCGCCGTTAGAATATTTCTTGTGATAATTGCGATTGTTCAGTGCTAAATTGGTGCTAATCTCCAAGGTAACAATAAGGGCGTAACCATTAATTGGTTACGCCCTTTTTTTGATCAGATAAAACCAACTAACTTCAGTCGCTAATTCGCATAAGTGGGTGGTTACTTACGCTTTACCCTTCACTCCACAGCCTTTAATCACTAGCTGGGTGATAAATTCAGCGGCTTGTTGGTAATCGCCATTATCCAGCGTGTCTTTCTGCATAACGTTACAGATCTGCCAGCTGAAATCTGCGTATGTCTGCGTCGCTGCCCAGATGGTGAACATCAAGTGGTGTGCAGGGACTTTATCCATCAACCCTTCTTCACTCCAGGTCGCGAACTTATCCAAAATCATCTGTGACTGCTTAAACAGCTCTTGCCCGATATCTTCTGGCAGCACCTTAGCTCCTGACATCACTTCATTAGCGAACACTTTAGACGCATGTGGGTGGTCGCGTGAAATACGCAGCTTAGCTTCAATGTATTGAGTTAAAGCTTCGACTGGATCGTCGAGTTCTTCAATTGGGCGAGAGGCTTCCAGCAACGGCTGAGTCACCGTCTGGAGCACAGCATAGTAGAGCTTGTCTTTACTGCTGAAGTAGTAGAACACATTAGGTTTAGGGATATCTGCGGCTTTTGCAATATCCGCCATCTTTGTCGCTGCGTAGCCATGGGTGGCAAACTGTTCACTCGCGACATCGATAATCAATCCCTGATTTTTCTGCCTGATACGAGACATTGTTATTCCCTATACATCTGGTGTAACGACATACTAAACAATATGTTAAGAGAGACAAAGTGGTGGGGATAAAAAATCCCGAAGTAAGCACACCAGGAGCCTGCAATATGGAGCCCGAGGAAGGTGTAACTCCAACCTGCTGTCTTACGACGGGAACGCGTATAAAAGGAGACGAAAAACTACGCGATTTAGTAATGAATCATTTAGGAGCAGCGACTACGGATTCAAGCCATGAGAGAATCAGCAGGACCGCTACCCCATGGAACGATGCGGGAGAGGAATCCACATCGTCCCGACAGGAATTAGTCCCTGATTGAGTGGCCTGAGCGTTTCTCAATCGCTTTAATCAGCGCAGAGTGGTCCCAGTTCTGGCCGCCCATTGCTGCACAATCTTCAAACAGCTCCTGAGCATTTGCCGTATTTGGCAGTGCTACATCCAGCTCTTTTGCGCCAGACAGCGCAAGGTCTAGATCTTTCTGGTGCAATGTAATCTTAAAGCCTGGGTCGAATGTGCCTTCCACCATGCGCTCGCCGTGTACTTCAAGAATCTTCGAGTTGGCAAATCCGCCAAGCAGTGCCTGACGTACACGCGCTGGATCGGCGCCCGCTTTTGACGCAAACACTAAAGCTTCAGATACAGCTTCGATGTTCAGAGCAACAATGATTTGGTTAGCGACTTTACACGTCTGACCTGCACCATTTTCACCGACTAGCGTGATGTTTTTACCCATTACCTCAAACAGTGGACGCGCTTTATCAAATGCTGATTGCTCACCACCAACCATGATGCTCAGTGAGGCATTAATAGCACCCACTTCACCACCAGATACTGGTGCATCAAGATATTGCGCGCCACTTTCGTTGACACGTGCCGCAATCGCTTTGGTGGCGATTGGGGAAATCGAGCTCATGTCGATAACCAGTTTGCCTGCTGCACCACTTTCGCTTAGGCCAGCTTCAACACCGTTCTCGCCGAACAGTACGTCTTCCACCTGCGGTGTGTTTGGCACCATCAGGATAATCGCGTCCGCCAGACGAGTCGCTTCTGCTGGTGAATGACAAACCAACGCACCAGCTTCAACAAGTTCAACCGGTGGCGGGTTGAAGTGATCAGTCAACACAATGTCGTGACCCGCTTTTTGCAGGTTGATCGCCATTGGCTTACCCATGATACCTGTACCGATAAATGCAATTTTCATAATATGTTCTCCGTAACGTTAACCGCACTTAGCGGTATAGGTTTAGCCAATCTAAGCCTTCAGTTGTGGTGGTTTTTGGCTTGTATTCACAGCCCACCCAACCTTGGTAACCCAATTCATCCAGATGTTTGAGGACAAATGGGTAGTTAATCTCACCAGTGCCCGGTTCATGACGACCTGGGTTGTCTGCCAGCTGTACGTGGGCGATCTGGCCGATGTTGGCACTCATGGTTGGCGCTAAATCCCCTTCCATGATCTGCATGTGGTAGATGTCGTACTGAATGAACAGATTGTCACTGCCCACTTCTTTAATCACTGCTTTGGCCTGCTCAGTAGTGTTGAGGAAAAAGCCCGGAATATCACGAGTGTTAATCGCTTCAATTACCAGCCTTAGCCCCGCTTCCTGCAATGCTTGAGCGGCGTATCTGAGGTTAATGACAAAGGCTGCATGCGCATCCTGTTGGCTGACACCAGCAGGGGTAATCCCCGCCAGACAGTTGACCTGCGTATTGCCCAGCACCTTGGCGTACTGAATGGCTAACGCAACGCCTGACTGAAACTCTTCGATGCGTGACGGGTCACACGCAATGCCGCGGTCGCCAGCATCCCAATCACCCGCCGGAAGGTTGAACAGCACCTGTGTCAGGTTGTTTTGCTCCAGCTTCTGTTTGATTTGCTCAGCATCAAATGCGTAAGGGAAGAGATATTCCACACCGCTGAATCCAGCCTGAGCAGCAGCGTCAAAGCGCTCAAGGAAATCAACCTCGGTAAATAACATGGATAAATTTGCAGCAAACTTTGCCATAGTGATGTCCTTTTTCTTGCAGCCCTTTCGGGCTGCTTCAGTATTTTGCGATAAACAGATTATTGATTGGCTAGCGCGGTTGGTGCGTCATCGATGCTGTCTGCCAGAGATTCAAACTCGTTGATGGCATCGATCTCTACACCCATAGAAATATTGGTCACGCGCTCAAGAATCACTTCCACCACAACAGGTACTTTGTGTTTGTTCATCAGCTCTTTCGCTTGTGCAAACGCGGCCTGCATCTGTTCTGAGTCAGTTACACGAATCGCTTTACAACCTAAACCTTCAACCACAGTCACGTGATCAACACCGTAGCCATCAAGCTCTGGCGCATTTTGGTTTTCAAACGCCAACTGAACACAGTAGTCGATATCGAACTGGCGCTGTGCCTGACGAATCAAACCTAGATAGGAGTTGTTCACCAATACGTGGATGTATGGCAGGTTGAACTGAGCGCCTACTGCCAACTCTTCAATCATGAACTGGAAGTCATAGTCTCCCGAGATTGCCACGATGTCGCGGTTTGGATCCGCGGCACGTACGCCTAGAGCTGCTGGTGTTGTCCAGCCAAGCGGACCTGCTTGACCACAGTTGATCCAGTGGCGTGGTTTATAAACGTGAAGGAACTGCGCCGCTGCAATCTGAGACAAACCGATAGTGCTGACGTAACAAGTATCGCGGCCAAAGGCTTTGTTCATCTCTTCATAAACACGCATTGGTTTGATTGGCGCATCAGTGTAGTGCGTCTTACGCAGCATGCTCGATTTACGCTGCTGACACTCTGCCACCCATGCGCCACGATTAGGTAGTTTGCCAGCATCACGCCACTCACGAGCGACTTCAACCAGCAATTCCAGCGCTGCTTTGGCGTCAGAAACAATTCCAAGATCCGGACAGAACACGCGGCCAATTTGAGTTGGTTCAATATCGACGTGAACAAACTTGCGGCCCTTGGTGTAGACATCCAGTGAACCAGTGTGGCGGTTGGCCCAACGGTTACCAATACCGAACACGAAATCCGATTCCAGCATAGTTGCGTTGCCATAGCGGTGCGCAGTCTGCAAGCCCACCATACCGGCCATCAGTTCGTGATCATCCGCAATGGAACCCCAGCCCATCAAGGTTGGGATAACAGGCACGCCAGTAATTTCAGCGAACTGTTGTAGTAGCTCTTCCGCACCAGCGTTGATTACGCCGCCACCTGAAACGATGACTGGGTTTTCAGACTCACACATCATCGCCATCGCTTTCTCAACCTGCGCACGTGTCGCTTTTGGTTGATACGCTTCTAGCGGCTCATAGGTGTCGATGTCGAATTCAATTTCCGTTAACTGAACATCAAGTGGAAGGTCGATTAGAACCGGGCCCGGACGACCAGAACGCATTAGGTGGAATGCCTGCTGGAAAGCACGCGGCACCTGAGCGGGCTCTAGAACCGTCGTCGCCCATTTGGTGACTGGTTTCGCAATGGATTCAATATCCACCGCCTGAAAATCTTCTTTGTGCAAACGGGCTCTTGGCGCCTGACCCGTAATACATAAGATTGGAATGGAATCCGCCGATGCTGAATACAGGCCAGTGATCATGTCTGTCCCTGCAGGGCCAGATGTACCGATACAGACACCAATGTTGTCTTGATTAGTACGGGTGTAACCCTCCGCCATGTGTGATGCACCTTCCACATGTCGTGCTAACACATGATCAATACCACCAAGCTTTTTCATTGCCGCGTACATAGGGTTGATGGCAGCGCCTGGAACGCCGAAGGCAATGTCTACGCCTTCCTTTTTCAATACTTCTACCGCTGCTTCGATTGCCTTCATCTTTGCCATGCGAACCTCCATTTCAATTGTATACAATCCAAAGATACTTTGTGTACTATGAATCAATTTCTAAATATAGCAACCCCCATTTGCAACATTTTTTCAACATAGAACATTTACCCTAAGTGGTTGCTAACCCCATAACACAAAGAAATCATTGCTTTACATAAAATATCTTTACGTAAAAATAATTTCCCAGACGAGTAAATGAAAAATAAATGTTAAATACCCTTTGATTGTTTACAAATTTTCCCATATAAGTATTCGTGTAAATAATTTTTGTACACAAAATCGATCAATATTGTTTAAAGGAGACGAACAATGAATTTGAACGATCTAGCCGAAAGAGAAGAAACTGCCTGTCTGGAGGTTGTCGGTCATACAGACAACCCAAGCTATAAGGAGATTCTGTCAGATGAAGCCCTTTCTTTTCTGACAGTATTGGTAAACCGATTTGGCGCCCGTCGTGACGCTTTGCTGCAAGCACGCGAGGAACAGCAAAAGCAATACGATGCGGGTGCATTGCCAGATTTCAGAGCTGACACTCAGGCGATTCGTGATGACAAATCATGGAAAGTGGCAACACCACCGCCAGAGCTATTGGATCGCCGAGTAGAAATTACCGGTCCGGTAGATAGAAAAATGGTTATCAACGCGCTGAACTCTGGCGCGAAAGTCTTTATGTGCTGCTTTGAAGATGCTTCTTCACCGACATGGGAAAACATGGTCGAAGGGCAAATCAACCTCAGAGACGCCAACGCAGGCACCATCAGCTACTTTGACGACAAAAAAAATAAGCAATATGAGCTGAATGCCAACCCTGCCCTACTGATCGCTCGTCCACGCGGCCTGCACCTGCCAGAGCAATCAATCCAATTCAATCAACAAGCGATTCCGGGCTGTTTAATGGACTTCGCTTTGTATTTCTATCACAACTACCAGACCCGAGCGCAACAAGGTCTGGGCGTTTACTACTACATTCCTAAGCTAGAAAGCATGGAAGAAGCAAAATGGTGGGATGACGTATTTGCTTTCACTGAAGATCACTTCGGCGTGGCACGTGGCACCATCCGCGCAACCGTACTGATTGAAACACTGCCAGCAGTATTCCAAATGGAAGAGATGCTCTATGCCATGCGCGATCATATCGTGGCGATGAACTGCGGCCGCTGGGATTACATTTTCAGCTACATAAAAACGTTGAAAAACCATCCAGATCGCATCCTACCAGATCGTCATGTGGTTGGTATGGATAAAGAGTTCCTCAATGCTTACAGCCAGTTACTAGTCAGAACCTGCCACCAGCGTGGTGCGTTGGCAATGGGCGGAATGTCGGCCTTTATTCCTGCCAAAGACCCGCAGGAGATGGAACGCGTCACCGCTAAAGTGATTGAAGATAAAGAACGTGAATCACGCAATGGTCACGATGGCACTTGGGTCGCTCACCCTGCTTTAGTCGACTTGGCGATGTCTGTGTTTGATAAAAACCTTGAAGGCAAAGTCAATCAGCTCGATTTTGTCAGCCCTACGCACGAAATTGGCGCAGAGCTGCTGCTTAAACCGTGTGAAGGCTCGCGTGACGAAGCTGGCGTGCGCAAGAACATTCGCATCGCTCTTTACTACATTGAGGCATGGATTCAGGGCTCAGGTTGTGTGCCTATCTATGGTCTGATGGAAGACGCGGCGACGGCAGAAATCTCACGCGCGAACATCTGGCAATGGATTCATCACGGCGTGAAGCTGGATGATGGCCAAACCTTCAACAAAGAATTATTCCACACGTGGTTGTATCAGGAACTCGACACTATCAAACAGGAAGTGGGTGAGGCTCGCTATGCGGCAGGCCGCTTTGAACAAACTGCTGACCTTTTCTATAAGTTGTCTACCGCAGAAGAGTTCGCCACCTTCCTGACCTTACCTAGTTACGAGCTTCTGCAAGGAGCCGCGTAAACAAAAAAATCAGGAGATAACATGGGAAGTTTAACTCTAGAACAAGCACTAGCCGTCATTGACGGTACTTTTCAGGCTGGACAAAAGAGCCAAAGCGCCCCTCTGACGGTCGCTGTACTCGACAGCGGAGGAAAGCTGATTACGTTGCAACGACAAGATGGCAGTAGCATGATGCGGCCAGACATCGCAATCGCAAAAGCCTGGGGTGCTCTCGCGCTCGGCTGCTCCTCCAGAAAGCTCGCTCAAGACGCAGACAACCGCCCCGCGTTTATCTCCGCTGTAAACGTTTTGGCACACGGTAATATGGTCCCCGTTCCCGGTGGCTTACTGATCCGTGATGCTGAGCAGAACATCCTCGGCGCGGTCGGTGTCAGTGGAGATATCTCCGACCTCGACGAAAGCTGCGCCCTGCGTGGTATCACTCACGCTGACTTGTTCTGTGATGAGAACGCGGCATAACCCTTCATCAAAAGCGGCTCCGGCCGCTTTTTTATTACCGTTAATGGCCCAACACAGGCAGTTCTGTCAACATTTCCTGAAGTAAATCCGAAAACGCATCAATGACTGGCTGTTTGCGCTCATTGGCAATGTCATCAGGCCGCTGGATCACGCCGTACTGATAGCGAGGCAAGTCCAAGATCGGCAGTGCTCGAATCTTGTGATTATCCATCCCTTTGAGCATGGTGCTGTTGGCAATCGACACGCCAATCCCTTCCGCGACCAGTGAACAGGCGACATCGACAGAGTGCGCTTCAACAACGATTTCCGGAAACAAATTGCTGCGAGTAAACCAGTTCATCACATCATGACGAGTACTGCTCTTACGCCCGATCATGACCAGTTTCTGATCGCGCAAGTTGTCAGCGTTGACCGAATGGAATGCTTCGAACTCATGGCCCTCGGGAAACACACACATCGCAATCCCTGAATCCAGTGCCGTGGAGCGAAACTTGGAATGATTGCTGATGCGGGTAAACCCGACATCTGCCTGACCGGAATAGACACTTTCTTCAATCGACTGATAATGGCTCGAAAACAATTCAACCGACACGTCAGGAAATAACGCCACCAGCTGCTTAATAAGTTTAGGGGCCAGTGACTTGGCAAAGGTATAAGGCATCGCAATCTTGAATACTTGCTTCGCTTTGCGTCCCCTTTTGATTTCCGACGCCTGAGTCTGGAGCTGCTCCATACCCTCTAAAACGTGCAGTGCGTTTGATAACAAATTGAGCGATTCGGGTTTAATTTTCAATCGTCCTCTGTCCCGTTCAAAGAGATCCAGATCAAGCTCCTTTTCCAGCTGAGCCAACATTCGACTCACACCAGATTGAGATAAGTTCAACTGCTCTGCCGCCAGACTGGTTGTCCCAGCTTGGCTGATGGCTTTAAGCGCCCGAAGTTGTTTCGCCGTTATATTCATCTGGTTCCATTTAAACAAGTCACTTTAGTCATACATCTATGACCATTTGTCATTGAATTGAAAACCCTAACACAAAAAAATATGTTGCAGAAATGTTGTAGGATAGAATGTGACGAAATGGAGATTTAAAGTGAGTGAAGCTATATCACCAGCTCAACAAAATGTTACTGAACAACCCAAGAAGAAAGGTAACTTAAACCCTGTAATCATCCTGCTGTCTGTCGTTGTGGTAGCAGTACTGATGACCTATTTTTTCGATTCCGGACAGTTTGAGCGTAACGGCAAACTGATCATTCCCGGCACCTACCAAGTGCTGGAAAAAGACGTCTCCCCACTCAACCTGATTGGTATTTACCCTCAAGAAGGCAAAGCTCAAGCCGTCAGTTTGCTTGATGCGTTAGTCAGTATTCCTCAAGCCATCACCAAACAAGCTGGCATGATTTTCATGGTGCTGTTTATCGGCGGCATGTTTGGCGTACTCGACAAAGTGGGCGCCATTGAAACTGGCCTTGAGCGTACTCTTTCTGCCACTCGGGGTAACGTCTACTTATTGGTACCCATCCTAATGGTGGTATTTTCCATGGGCAGTACCTTCATGGGCATGGCAAAGGAGTTCTTGCTCGTGATACCTATGGTCGTCGCCATGGCAACAAGACTGGGGCTGTCAAAAATTATCGGTCTGGCGATTGTCACCATTCCGGTTAAAGTCGGTTACTTAGCATCGATCACTAACCCTTATGCCCTATCCGTCGCTCAGCCACTGGTTGATGTGCCGATATTCAGCGGTATGGGGATGCGTATTTTCGTTTACGTGGTACTAATGATCATCGGTGTGGCGTACGTACTGCATAGTATTCGCAAAGAAGCGCGCACAACGGAAATCATCGCGCAATGGGACAACAAACCTCTGCCAGTTCGCCATACGCTTGTACTGACGGTTCTTGGACTGGGCATCGCCTTTCTGGTCTATGCTTCGCAAACGTGGAAGTGGAAATACAACGAGTTATCTGCGTATTACATCTCGCTTGGTGTGATTTTCGCTGTCATCGGTGGCTTGTCAGCCAATGACACCATCAACGCTTTCATCAGCGGTATGAAAAAGGTTCTCATCGCAGGCGTATTGATCGGGCTCGCCACCTCTGTCGCCATTGTCCTTGCGCAAGGTAAAGTGCTTGATACCATCATCTACCACTTAGCCGGAGTCATCGGTGAAGGACAACCAACGCTGGCTGCCTATGGCATGTTCTTCTCTCAGTTGGTCATCGACGTGGCGATTCCATCCACCTCTGGGCAAGCCGCCGTCACTATGCCAATCCTTGGTCCACTCGGGCAGCTTTCCGGTGTCGACCCACACACCACGGTACTGGCCTTCCTGATGGGTAACGGGGCGACAAACATCATTACACCGACTTCCAGCGGACTCCTGATCTTCCTTGCGACGGCACAAGTTGGATGGGGACAATGGGCGAGATACATCTTCCCATTCTTCCTCATTACCATTGCGTGTACCCTGGTATTCCTATCCATCAGCCTACACGTTTACGCCTAAGGACATCTCATGAAAGCAGTAACTGATGTCAAAATCCGTACGCGAGACGGAGAAACACTCGCGACCGATATTTACTTTCCAACCAACGGTGAAGGCCCATGGCCCGTGGTAATGGAGCGAACGCCTTACGACAAAACGGCGCCTTCTCGTTCTGAAGTCACGTTGCAAGGGCATAAGGTCTCCCGTGAAGAAATGGCGCAGGCATTCGTTGATAAAGGTTTTGTGTGTGTTTTTCAGGACTGTCGCGGCCGTTATCAGTCCAGCGGCACCTTTACCAAGTACATCAACGAAGCGGAAGATGGCTACGATACGTGTGCATGGCTAGTTGAGCAGTCTTGGTGTAATGGAAAAATAGGTACCATGGGGCTGTCATACGCCGCCCACACTCAGCTGGCACTTGCGTGTCTCAATCCTCCGGGGCTGGCGAGTATGGTGATGGATTCAGGGGGATTCTCCAATGCCTATCAGTGCGGTATTCGCCAGGGTGGAGCGTTTGAGCTCAAGCAGGCGACATGGGCCTATCGCCAGGCACTGGTGAGCCCCAAGGCCGAGCAAGATCCTGTGGTAAAAAAAGCTCTGGAGCAGGAAGACATTCGCGAATGGTTTAAGTACTTGCCGTGGAAAGCGGGCCAGTCGCCACTGCGCCATGTGCCTGAATATGAAGCGTATCTACTTGAGCAGTGGAAACAGGGCAGTTTCAGTGATTTCTGGAAAAAGTCCGGCATCTACGCGCTTGATAGCTATCAGAACATTGCTGATATTCCGGTGTTGTTGATGTCGAGCTGGTACGACGTATACGTTAAAAGTACGCTGGAAAACTACACGGTGTTGAGTGAAAAGAATAGCTCTCAAACAGCATTGATCATGGGGCCTTGGCTTCATGGAGACCGAAATACCACGCATAGCGGTGACGTAGATTTCGGTCAGGGCGCCTCATTTGACGACAACATTGACAGCAACTGGCTGGATTTTCGTGTGAAGTGGTTCCAGCGCTGGCTGCTCAATGATGACCGTCATACGTTTGCCAACGTGCAGGTGTTCCAAATGGGCGGCGGTTCAGGTGAAAAAAGCGAACTGGGCAGGCTTCAACACGGAGGCCATTGGTTAAGCAGTGATCGCTGGCCGATAAAAAACACCGAAGCTCAGAACTGGTATCTGCACCGACAGGGCCAACTGACTCAGCAAGCACCGGTCACAGACGATCACATCAGCTATCTGGCCGATCCGAGTAACCCAGTCCCCACTGTTGGCGGTGCGTTAACCTCGGGTAAGCCAGTGTTTGAAGGTGGTGCGTACGATCAACGTGAAGATGCTCGCTTTTACGGCACCAAAGGCAACCATCTCCCCCTTGCCGCACGTTCGGATGTGCTGGTGTTTGAAACCGAACCACTCGCTGAAGATTTGGTTGTATCAGGAAAAGTATCGGCGAAACTGTTTATTGAATCCGACGCGCCGGATACGGATTTCACCATCAAACTGGTGGATGTTTATCCGCCAAGCGAAGACTACCCGCAAGGCTTCGCGATGAACATCTCCGATGGCATCTTTCGCTGTCGCTACCACAAAAGCTGGCAGCAGCCAGAGCAACTTCGCCGTGGCGTGATTTACGAAATTGAGGTTGAAGCGTTTGCCACTCAGAATTGCTTCGCGCAAGGACACAAACTGCGATTGGACATTGCCAGCAGCAATTTCCCTAAGTTTGACGTCAACCCCAACAGCGGTGAACCCGAAGGTGAGGCATATACCAAACAAGTGGCCAAAAACACCATTCACTGTAGCCACAGTCATCCATCAATGTTGACCTTGGAAATACTCCCTAGCTAGAAAATTAAGCCCCTATTTTAGTAGGGGCTCTATTCACACTTTCGGCAGCTCTTACCCATGATCGAAACACGCTGATTTCAGTTTCCAAATGCATTTCAGATACTTACCACCATCAACAAAGTTTATCTTTGAACGATTAAAATACTCATTATCTATCAATGAGTTACCAGGTATTGATTTCGTTACTGGGTTAAATATTAGTTAACCTAGGTTAAATTTATTTGAATTTTATTGATCGTAAAAACTCGTTCTAATGCGCGTGATTTTTAATCAGCCAGCCTGCTTTATCAGCCTAAAGCTAAGGAGACGTTTTGCGAAAGTCCATTCTTGCCCTGATCTTTTGTTCGCTGCCTGTCTTTGGGGCCGCCGACGGTTACCAAAAACTCGCAAACATGTGTATCGCTTGCCACGGCAGTGACAACAATACTGCGTTTCCTTCTATCCCTAACCTGAAATGGCAGAACAAATTTTACCTGACCAAACAGCTCTCCGACTTCAAAAACGGCCAGCGTCAGGATGCCACCATGACCAAAGTCGCCCAGTTGCTGTCTGAAGAGGATATCGAAAAGCTGGCCGATTACTTTTACACCCTGAACCATCAAGAGTAACCCCATGAGTTTAGATAGAAGACAATTTCTCAAGGCGGCCCTTTCCGCCACCGCCGTATCTGCGTTACCTGTATCTTGGGTGTTTGCTGCTAATCGACCGAAAAACGTTGCAGCTTTGGATATCAGCGCACTAACGTGGGCCAAAGCGGAAGATCTGCCGGATTACTACACGGTACTCAACACGAATCCGCTTAATGCTTATCCGCCAGAAAGCATGCTCGCGCCTCCTGTCACACCAGCAGGAGTGCCTTTTGTGCGCTGGAATGGCCAAATGCCGGACTTTTCTCAAATCGACCCAGAGACCTGGACATTTGAAGTGAAAGGGGAGTCGGTCAAGCAAAGCAAGACGTACACTATTGCTGAGCTCAAATCTAAGTTCAAACATCACACCCAAAGTCTGGTATTGGAGTGCGGCGGTAACAGCCGCAATAACTTCTATCCAAGCACTAAGGGTAACCAGTGGAACAACGCTGGCGTGTACTGCGCAGAATGGACAGGCGTACTGCTTAGTGATGTGCTCAAAGACTGTGGCATCAAAGATGATGCGGTCTACACAGGCAACCATGGCTTTGACAGACACTTGAGCGGCAAAGGCGAAGCCATCTCGCGTGGCGTGCCTATCAAAGCCGCGATGAACGACAACGCACTGATCGCGTGGGCCATGAACGGCGAGCCGATTCCTTACCTGCATGGTTACCCGCTACGCGTCGTCTTTGCGGGCAGACCAGCTTCCGTCTCACAAAAGTGCGCCACTGGGATCAGCGTTCGCAACCAAATCCACGATGGCCACAAAATGGCTGCCCCAGCGTATCAGGTGCCAAAATACCCGATTGCTCCCGGAGAGAAGGTCGATAACAAAGACTTTCGTATTATCGAAGAGATGATCGTCAAATCACTGATCACCTCACCTAAAAGCGGCACTGAGTTTGCTCTGGGTAAAACCGTCACTGTCAGCGGCCATGCTTGGGCAGGTATGAGGAGCGTGGAGAAGCTTCAGGTGAGCTACGACTATGGCACGACATGGCATGACGCTAAACTGGAGAAACCCGTCAACAAAGGCGCATGGCAACAATGGCAGGCCGATTTGGAACTGCCAATGGCGGGCTACTATGAGATCTGGGCTAAAGCAACGGACAGCGAAGGCGACAGCCAGCCTGTCGTCCAACCGCAATGGAACCCTAAAGGTTATCTGTTCAACGGTTGTCATCGCATTGCCATCAGGGTGTCGTGATGAAAAGGGCTACAGGCAAATCTCGTGCGATGTTTATCGCCTCACTGCTGGCGTTATCTCCACTCAGTGTGCAAGCGGAAGACGAAGCCAAGCTGACACCGGAGCAGAAATACGGTGTCGATAAAGCTTCTGGGCTGCTCATGGCACCGGGGTGGGAGTTGGTGAATGGTCAATGTAACGCCTGCCACACGAGTCTTATTGTGGCTCAGAACAGCGGTGATAAGGAGCAGTGGCGAGAAACGATTCAGTGGATGGTGGACACACAAGGGCTGTGGGATCTGTCAGACACTTGGGATCCGGTACTCAACTACCTTAGTACCTACTATCAGGATCAGGGTATCGATATGAACAAGTATCGCCGTAAGCCGATTGAAAGTGCTTTGATGCCACCAATGCGTGGAGAAACACAATGACACGCTCAATGTTTCACGCGCTTTGCCTGACAGGTGTATCTGCGCTCTGTATCGCAATACTGTCTGCTTGTTCAGAGGAGCCAGCAGATCCAACACAACCATCAGACGCACTGTCGGTCGAGAATCCATCCGATGCTGAACAGCCATCTGAGGCTATCATCGATATCGCGGCGGGAGAGAGCTTGGTGACCAACCTCTGTAGTCAGTGCCATGGCGACAAAATCATCCCTTTCGTCCAGTCATACCCGAACATAAAGGGGCAAAAGGCGAATTATATCCTTAAGCAGCTACGCGATTTCAAAACAGATAAACGTCAGGATCTGTATATGCAGTCGGTGGTGAAATCTTTGTCCGATCAGGACATGCAGAACGTCGCCGCCTTCTATAGCACGTTAAAGCCGCTCGATCTTTATGATAAAAGCAAAGAATACCGTCAGGCGGATAAAGAAAACTCTGACAGCCAACAAGATAAGTAAAGTGAGGAAAGATTGATCCGATGGGCGCCAACTGTAGCACCCATCAGGTCATAATTTGAGGTTATTCGAACTGAGTCTGCCAACCTTTGAGGATCTGATTAATCTGGTGCTTCTGGTTCGAGTTCATGCCTTTTACCAGTTTTTGCTGCACTTCCGCATGCTCTTCAATGATTTTATCAATCAAGGTGAAACCTTCATCCGTAAGCTGCACAGTGACACTGCGTCGGTCTTCTTTACTGTGCTCACGCACAATCAGGCTTTTAGACTCTAATTTATCCAGACGATTGGTCATCGCACCAGATGTCAGCATCATAGAATCAATTAATTCAGAAGGGGTTAAACGGAATGGTGAACCACTGCGGCGCAAGGTCGCCAGTACATCGAATTCACCCAGCTTTAAGTCATAGCGCTTATGTAATTGCGTGACTTCCGTTTCCATATATTTGGCGATTCTGAGCAGCCTGCCCATGATGGCCATGGGTTCAGTATCTAATTCGGGCTTTTCCTTTGCCCATTGATCGACCACTCTATCTATAGCGTCCATGAACAGATTTCTCCACTAAGAAAATGACGTTTCGAAGTATCTTAACATAAAGATACTTTACAAACAGAACTTTTAGGCGTACATTCACGCAAAAATATCTTAACGTAAAGATAAAAGATTATGAATATATTACTGGCTATGATCCCCGCCTTCTTCTGGGGAACAACATACGCAGTGACACAGTATAGTTTGACCGACTGGCCTCCACTACTACTTGGCGCCATTCGAGCATTGCCTGCCGGACTATTGTTACTGATGATTAAGCCGTCTCTGCCAAAAAAAGGAGACTGGCAGATTCTCTTCAGTCTTGGACTGATTAACATTGCGACCTTCTTCGGTCTGATTTTTGTTATGGCATTAACACTGCCTTCGGCAATTTCAGGTGTCGGTATGGTGTCTGTACCGGTTTTTGCCATGGTGTACAACTGGGTGGTCAACAAAAACCGTCCAAACTCTATTCAGGCTGTCTGTGGTGCTGCGTTGGTTGGTCTGGCGTGGATGTTATTCTCTCCAGGCTCCATCAGCCTCGACCCAATTGGTTTGGGCGCTATGCTGGCTGCCATCATGTGTATTGTTGCGGGTAGCTCTCTGACCAAGTCATTGGGCAATCGCATGCACTGGTGGACAGTACTGACATGGCAACTGATTCTCGGTGGTGCAATTTTGTCTGTTGCGGCAGGATTTCAGGCTATCGTGGACCCAGCGCAATACAGCAACGCACTGGGGAATTTCTCTCTACGAAATGGCTTAGGTTTATTGTGGGTGGTAGGTCTTAACACGGCACTGGGATACGGTATGTACGTGTGGCTGCTGCAACGCATGACAGTGGTAGACTTTACCTTTGGTGGTATTGCCAACCCAATTGCTGGCATCTTAACGGGACTAGTGCTGCTGGGTGAATCCTTTAGCCCATTCCAGTACAGCTTGATGATTGGCATGATTGTGATGTCGCTTCTGCCACAGGCTATACTGGCACTGAGACAAAACAAGCCGTCACCAGCACAATGTAAATCTAGCTGAGCAGATTACACCTATTGAAAAGGGCCACGTCAATGTGGCCCTTTTTCATTAACTAAAGGTGTCAGAAGCAATGGCTGACTGTTCAATTGAATGAAGATAGTTAATCCACCCTTCGACTGGCAGAGGTTTAGCAAAGTAATACCCCTGTGCGCATCGGCAGCCAATCTGACGTAGGGTCTCTACATGAGACTCGGTTTCTACCCCTTCGGCAATCACTGAAAACTCAAGAATTTGTGCCAACTTAAGCACCGCTCGGGTAATTTCGTAGTCAACTTTTGAGGAATTCACATCTTCGATAAAACTCCGATCAAGCTTGATGCAATCTGCTGACAGATTTTTGAGTACCGATAGTGAAGAATAGCCTGTTCCAAAGTCATCAATCGCAATCTTGTAGCCTTTCTCACGCAAGGTCGCAATAGTTCTAACGCAGGTTTCAAAATCACGCATCATGTCGCGTTCTGTGATTTCCAGTAGCAGCTGATGCGGTTGGCAGTCGGTGTCATCCAATATCTGTTGCAACTGTTCAGCTAAATCAGTTCGATAGAACATACGCGCAGAAAAGTTGATAGAGAACAGCACACCTTGCAGATCGATACCCGCTCGCTGCCACTGGGTGATCAGATTCGCGACTTTTCTGAATACCCATTTATCGATCTCAGTAATTAAATCCGTTTTCTCGGCCACTTCAAGGAATTCAGCCGGTGGCAGCATCCCCAATTTAGGATGATTCCAGCGCACCAATGCCTCGGCTCCCACAATGGTGTTTGAGTCTAAATCGACCTTGGGTTGGAAATACACCACTAGCTCTTCATTAGCAATCGCTTGACGAAGGCCTATATTGGTCTCAACCAAGTCCGTCACTTCATGGGTCATCTTATCCGCGTATACTTTGTACTGATCTCGGCCACATCGCTTCGCGTGGTACATAGCCGTATCCGCATTACGCACTAAGGTTTCACCATCCTTACCATGGAGTGGGAACTCACATACACCGATACTGGTAGAGACAAAAATCAGGTTGTCTTCAATGTAATACGGCTTGCGCAGCGCTTTGTTGATTCGCTCCGCCAGGGCTTCACCATCTTTGAGATTGGCATCAGAGATAACAATCATAAACTCATCACCGCCCATACGTGCGACAAACCCTGAGTCTCCAATAATCTTCGTCAGAATTTCAGAAATGTTTACTAGTAAGTTGTCCCCAGAAGCATGACCCAAAGAATCATTGATGGTTTTGAACTCGTCAGTATCGAGGTAGAGTAGAACGAAAGGAGCGCCACTTTGTTTGCTCTGTGCGATTTCACGTTCAAGCTGTTTCGTTGCCAATAAGCGGTTAGCCAAACCAGTCAGCGGATCATGGTGCGCGAGAAAGTCGAAATTCTTTTTCTCATCATGCAGCTCTAAATAAGCATCTGACAAACGAGAAGCCATGTTGTTGTAGGCACTTTCTATGTGCCCCCACTCGTCTTGGCGCCCTAAGTCGATCGGTTTTTTAATTGAGTCAGACTCAAGGCGATCAAAACCGTCCTTCAAATCATCAAGTGGTTTTCGAATATGACGACGCACCACATGACTCACCAACAATACTGACAACAAAACTGCAGCAACACTCATGGTTACGGCATTGAGTCGCGATGCTTCTATCTCTTTTTCCAGCTTTTTGGTTAACTCAAGCGCCTGATTTAGTACTCGTGCTTCCGTGTTCTCTACCATGTTCAGTAGCTGAGTTTGTGCATCCACCAGCGAGGCCATCACAATCCAACGCTGTTCTAGGTTAGCGCGGATACGTCTCAAGGCTGCGTTATAGCGTTTAACCGTACGATTGATACGTTTCTTCTGTGACACAACCGCTTCGGTTTTGATATCGACGTTTTCCAGATGGAGCAGAAAGATATCGAGCTCTTTTTCAACTTCAATCAACAGCACTTTTTCTGTTTCAGGGGTGATTCGGCTGTGTATATCACCGACCATTTTACCGGCAGAAAGAAACGCTTCGCGCAACATATTCACTAGGTCTAACTCATTGTTATAGCGCATAAAGTCAGGCTCATTAATGTGGCGAAGCTTGCTGTCAGCAATCGCAAGTTCCAGTTGATCCAACTGCTCTGCTAAAGTGTCGTCAATCTCATGAGTTTGCTTAAGTATCCGGTTTAACGCTAAAGAACTACCCAGAAAGCGATGAAAGCTTTCGATAAATGCATCAATCTTGAGTGAGAACTCCTGATTAGTAGAGAGGTCGCGCAGTCGCTGAAGTTGGAAGTCGACATTAAAAGCTTCTTCCGACAGGGTGGTCTCACTGAACAAGAACGTCTGCTCAAGCAGCTTAACCCGTGATGTCAGAGCAAATACCCGCCGACTGATCTCGGAGTTCACGATCAGATCTGACACATGCGATGTGGTCTCCGTTTTAAGAGTCGACTCAACAGAGTGGAGCGAACGAATGACCATAAACACCGCGAAGCTGACGATCAGCAAAGAAAGCAGGTTGGAAACAATCAAGCGCTGAGTTAGGTTGATAGGGCTGAATTTCATTGCGGCTTCCATATACTCAGATACGCTTCGCGATAGCCGTTTTGCGGATCATAAATCCCCGTATCTTTTTGACTGATTAACTCTGCAACATTGTCAGGCGTGACAAGGTGTACAGGGGCGGAGTAACCGCTAGGCGGCATGTTATGAAAGGCTCGATTAAGCTCATCAATGATTTGCCAACCTTGTAGATAAAGGGGCTCAGGTACAGTGGCAAGCTGAAAGAAATCACTGTCGATACGTTTGTACGCAGCTTTACTGCCATCCCCAGCAGAGATGTTCTGCGGAATAGGCTTGTTCTCTTCTAAAATCGACTCCAAAGAAGGAATCGCGTAATCAATGTACAAATCGTTGATGGCGAGTATGTGGGTAATTTCATCACCATGTTTTTCCCACAATTGATCGAGAACAGCTGGCATTTGTTCAGCAATTTTATCCAACGGTAGCGCTTTGAGCTCTAACACTTTACACGTTTCGCAGCGCTCAATTGCCGCAACCATAGCATCAGACTTAATCGTCGCGATCTTGTAGTTCGGATCGGTAAACACCAATGCGTTCACCAAGCCATTGGAGTTAACGATGGCCAGTAATGCAGCTACCTCCGCAACAGCCAATGGATCAGTGGTGATGTTCATGAACAAGCCAATATCTGGGTTACCCCCTGCTAGCTCCGTGGCATGCCAACCGATAACCGTGATGCCTAAGCTTTCAGCAAGTTTGAGGATATCTTTATGTCGGTGCGCATCAATGCCACCTAGCACAATCGCATCGGGTTCAAAACCAATCGCCTTTCTTATGGCGGCCCCCTGGCGCACCTCTGAACCGAGACCGTCAATAAACCTTAAGTGCCAATCCAAGTGAGAAATAGCCTCAGACATGCCTTTCGCAACGCCATACACACCGCCATTGCGAAGGTCTGAAGCAACGAAAATGATGTTTCTGTCGTGAACAATTTTAGGGCCAGAACGAGGTCCATCCCACGCCTGATCGCTAGCTATTGCAAGCGTTACTTTATCTTTGGCATAGGTGAAAAAATCGGTGTCAGTTGTGTCTGCAAATAACGGCAAGCTACAAACAGAGGCGAGCAACACGCTCGCCAAATTTAAAACTTTATGCATATTAATTATAAAAATCTTTAACTCATAATTTTTATATATTTATAATAATGTTAATACACAATCAAAACATTTGGTAACAAGTATGCGATTTCACGTTAATAGAGTGCTAACAGCAGTGCTGACGGGGACTCTATGTGTTTCATCTTTTGCTTTTAGTTCAGAGACTTCCCACACTCAACAAGATAAAATCAAGCTTGAAACATTTCAAAAGACAGTCAGTGGGGAACCGGTCCCTTTAAACAGGCCTTCAGCCGATAAACCAATCAAAATCGCCTTAATTTACCCAAGTGCGGATATTTCTGATTTCTGGGTACGCAACTACACGGCTCTAGTCAAACGCCTCGAAGATCTAGACGTACCTTTTGAAATCGTTCAATACACCTCTAAGCAAATCGAACACTCATTGCAAACGCAATACACCAAACAGGTGTTAAACGCTGCTAAGCCCTACGATTTCGTGATTTTTGGCCCGTCCGAACTCGGCTTGCAGTCAGGAAACATCCAGAAGTTGTCTGCCTCCGATAAGTTCAAAACCTTTATCTGGGCTTTCCATACTCCAGATTCTCAGTGGCAGCACCAGCCAGATGCGTGGTTTGATTTCTCCAGTGCAATGGGCGCAGAGGTATTATGTGAACACGTTGTCAAACACCTAGGTAACGAGGTCGACTTTGCAGCCAATCGAGGTATTCCTGGCATTACAGATACCCAACGTTCTCAAGGGTTTATTGACTGTGTAGAAGAAAAAGGAGACTGGCTGACAGCCTATGAGCATTTCGGTCAGTACCAAAAACTCGGCGGCGCTGATGGTGTCAAACTGGTGCTGGATAATTTCCCTGAAGTCACCATGATTCATAACGCGAATACTGCGATGACAATGGGCGCGGTAGATGCCTTAGGGGAAGCAGGGAAGCTCTCTGACATTTATGTGACTGGCTGGGGTGGAACAGCGAAAGAAATTGAAAAAATACGCTCTGATGAATTAGATGCGACGCCGATGCGCATGAGCGATGATCTCGGCGTCGCAACAGCTGAAGCCATCAAATTTCATCTGGAAAATCGAGCAGAAGAAATACCACAGATCTATCTTGGCCGCATTACCGTCGTGCATAGTGACATGGACCATACTGAGCTCGATAAACTGACACGTGAAGCCTTTCGATACTCGGGGTCAAATAATTAAGAGCATTCACCACCAATAAGCACAAACGCCATGACAATGTCATGGCGTTTCACTTTACACTGTAAACACAAGTTCTCACTGTTAATCAACGTAAATAGGCTTATCAGGGTTGGCGAGATAGTCAAACATCATCTCGATGTCTTCGACTAATACGCGTCCTTGGGAGAGTTGAGGAAGCTCATCCGGTGCAAAAAATTCAATCTCAGAAATCTCAATATTAGTCGTCGCTTCACCGGATACAAAATCACACAGAAAGAATAACTTATAGATATGAAACGGAAACTCAGGTTGATAGTTATGCATTGCACGATCTTTCACCGCCACCAGCCGAGGGTTATTCACCACATAACCAGACTCTTCCAATACTTCACGCACAACACCTGCTTTCGGTGTTTCACATACATCACCCCAACCACCGGGTAGCGTCCAGCAGTCATCTTCTCTTTCTCTTACTAAGAGTATTTTTCCATCCTTAATCACCGCAGCACGTAGATCTATTTTGGGTGTTGGATAACCTGATTCCGGAATAAACAGTTTCTGTACCTGCTCAACTGGGCTGCCACTCAAATGAGCAAACATTTGATGAGCAATCTCATCTAACTGGTGGTAGCGCTCCAGATCGTACTTATCTCTACCATACGTTTCGCCAGCCTGTGCGATAGCTTTAATTTGTTTAGCCCAATCTAACCAAGGTTGCATTTACGTTTCCCTTCAAAAATCCAAAGTTAGCGTCCATAGTAACGCTTTCACTAGCCAGTGATTCGCTAATCATCTCACTACTGGCATTTTTCACCAGATTCTGACCAAGCTCCATTCAGCAATAACTCATAGAAGCACCGCGCTGCTGGGCCGGTTTTGGCCCCTTTGGGTAGAGTAAGATGAAGCGGGACCTGATAACAGTCACTCTCCTCCACATTAAGTACTTGCAGTTGTCCCTGATTTCGCTTGGCAACAATGTGAGTCGGCAAACGGCAAAACCCCACACCCTGCTCTACCGCCCGAAAGGCGTGGTCAAAGTTATCGACAGTAATTCTCTGGTTGGATTTCAGCCAGCCGACATTTTGCGCCTGCTCATTGGTTTGAGACGCACCAAGATCGCGAATAACAATCTGACAGTGCGTTGCGAAATCAGCCATAGTTAAACTCGCTTGCTGGGCAAGTGGGTGCTCTGTCGATACAACAGGAACCATACTGCTCAGCGAAAACGCCTGTGCCGGATAGTTGGTGACTGGCAGGGTAATGAGGGCAATGTCAGCCTGTTCACGGGTAACCATGTCAGACGTTTTCGATAGTGACGTTTCCACAACCTGAATCGAAGTCGCGCTATTTTGCCTGAGATATTGCGCCATCGGGCGATAGAGTAAAGACGGATCGCACAAGTGATCCATAGCAACGGTTATTTCGGACTCGACACCTGCTGCGATCTGCTGGCTAAGATCCTCAAGTTCTCTTGCCTGATCCAACATACTATTTGCTCTACGCAGCAGAGACTGGCCATGGTCAGTCAATTTTGCTCGCTTTCCTTTTACTTCAACAAGCTGAACACTGAGTTGCTCTTCCAGCTTTTTGACCGAGTAAATCAAGGTCGTATGGCTCTTATTGAGTGCGACCGCGGCGGCCTGAATACTACCAGCTCTGTCTATCTCACGAAGCGTGACCCATTGCTCTAACGTGCTTTTTAATCTCACCGCTTTCACCTGTCAGTTTTTTAGACAATTACACGCAATATTATGAACTTTTCTGTTTATTTTTTATAGGCAATTAATCATCCCAACAGCAACCAAACACCACTTACGGAGAAACCATCATGAAACTATTGCAAGTCGATTTTGAATACCACGGTCCGATGGGAGAAGAAATGTCTCAGGCGCTGATAAAGCTGGCTGAGTCAATCAATCGCGAACCGGGCATGATCTGGAAAATCTGGACTGAGAGTGAAGCTGAAAAGCTCGGCGGTGGAATCTACCTGTTTGAAGATGAAACCAGCGCTCAACGCTATCTTGAGATGCACGCTGCACGCTTAAAACAAATGGGGGTCGCAGAAGTACGCGGCATTATCTTCGACATCAACCAACCACTGACAGCCATAAACCAAGGCCCTGTCAATCAGCAGGTAGTACAATGAACAACAAAACCTTCCTAACCCTACATGGCGGTATTTATACTGCCTTTGCTATCGCCCTATTCTTTCTGCCCCATGTGATGTGGCCGATGTATGGCGTAGAAATTAATGATCAATACGCCTACTTCTTATCTCAACATACCAGCATCTTTTTGGGCGGGGTGGCAGCTGTCAGTTTGTTGCTGCGCCACATTGAACACAGAGAAACAATGCGTCAGCTGTTTAAAGCTCTGGTGGTGACCAACCTACTTGGCCTCGTAATCACCGGCTACGCAGGGTTTATCGGTATTTTTGTCGGTTTTGGCTGGAGTGACCCGGCGTTTTTCACTCTGCTGACCATACTGAGCTATCGGCAACTCGCCCAGCAATAACGTAGTGACGAGCGCCTCTTATGACTAGGCGCATCGTCCTTGTCTCGCCTTTCATCCATTTACTGCGTAGAATACGCGCTCTTTTCCATCCCCAAACATTTATAGGCAGACAAGTTTGCATACAGTAGAACAACTAAGAAATGGCCAGCTGGCAGGCATTCAGCGCCTTCAGCTTTCTGAGCAATTAACTGAGTTACCACGAGAGATCTTAACGTTATCTGACAGCTTAGAGATCCTCGATGTGTCCAACAACCTACTGTGTGAACTGCCGGAATGGCTGACTGAACTTACCCAACTCAAGATTGTTTTTGCTTCCAATAACCGCTTTACCCGTCTTCCTTTGGTACTCGGTCAATGTGAACGGTTAGAAATGGTTGGTTTTAAGAGCAATCAAATTGTCCGTGTCGCGGAAGAATCTCTACCAGAGCAACTTCGCTGGCTGATTCTGACAGATAACCAAATAGAGCAACTACCAGAATCTTTAGGCCATAGACAACGACTGCAAAAACTGGCGTTAGCGGGTAACAAGATCACGGCTCTGCCAAAGAGCTTTAAAAATTTGCTTAACTTAGAGCTAGTCAGGCTGTCAGCCAACCAACTCGATGCGTTTCCTCAAGTCTTGCTTGAGCTGCCAAAACTGGCTTGGATGGCATTTGCAGGCAACCCATTCTGTGAGCGTCTGTCACACAACGAAAGTGTCCCTCAGATCTCATCGGCCAGTTATTCAATGAATCACGTGCTTGGCCAAGGCGCTTCTGGGGTAATCTCACACGCAAACTGGCTCGATAAGGATTTTGATTTCCCAGCAGAAGTAGCGGTAAAAGTGTTTAAAGGCGAAGTAACCAGTGACGGTTACCCGCAAGATGAGTTACAAGCTTGTCTGCAGGCTGGACATCACACTAACCTAGTCAAATCGATTGCACAGTTGAGCGAAGATAACCACCTTGCGCTCGTCATGGAGTTAATCCCATCAGATTATTTTAATTTGGGATTGCCGCCGACTCTAAACACCTGTACGCGTGATGTATTCAAACCGGAATTGATCCTTAGTGCCAAAAAGATCGAATACATCGTTGATCAAATGCTCAACGTTTTCAGCCACCTGCATGACAACAAAGTCTGTCATGGTGATTTGTATGCCCACAATGTGTTGATCAATGCACAAGGTGAGATGATATTCGGCGATTTCGGGGCAGCTTCCGTGTATGACTATCTGACTGACGCTCAGCAGCAAGGTGTGCGCCGTGTTGAGGCCAGAGCTTTGAGTCACTTTATTGAAGACCTACTGTCAGTTTGCGATCGTAATGACATAGGTAGCACCAGTCATCAACGCTTAAGTAACATGATGCGTTTGGCGGGCTAACCAATGTATGGGTGAGTCACTGTGGCTCACCCGATTTGATCGATTTCGTCTTGTAAGGCTTCCAGCTGTTCAAGAATGGCTAAAAATTTCTCTCCGAACTCTGTCACCTGATACTCCACCCTTGGTGGCAACTCGTTATAAATCACTTTATCGAGTATTCCAAACTCCACATTGCGCTTAAGACACTGGTTCAACACCTTAGTCGATAGCCCCTCAACATTGCGCACCATTTCTCCCGGTCGATTTACACCTGCAGCGAGTAATTGATAGACCGTTAGCGACCATTTGCAGCCATAGATTGCTTCCACCATTCGGGCACTGCTTTGGGGTGCAGTTTTTCTCGTAAAAAGTTTTTCTTTGTTATTCATAAAGATGTACCAAAAAGTACCTACCCTACTGATTTGTACTTACTATTCAGTGATTTACATTGCTCCTAATATTAGCACGTCCGAATCAATCAGGAGAAAGAAAAATGACATACAGTAATCAAGGTACAGCACTCATCATTGGTGGTTCGAGCGGCATGGGTTTTGAGACCGCCAAGCAACTGCTACAAAATCAAGTCCCAGTCACGCTAGTAGGAAGAAATGCCGACAAGCTAGCACAGGCGGCTAGCGAGCTTGGTGAGTTGGGCATGGTAAAAACGTATCAGGCGGATTTATATGATGCAGACTCTGTCTCGCAACTTGTGCAAAACATCCAAGATTCTCAGCAAACCATCGGTTATTTAGTCAATGCTGCGGGCTACTTTAATCCCAAAGCCTTCATTGACCATACTGAACAAGATTATGATCGCTACCACCAGCTTAATAAGGCGATATTTCAAATCACGCAGGCCGTTGCGCAAAAGATGATTCAGGCCAACCGTGGTAGTATTGTCAATATTGGTTCCATGTGGGCGAAACAAGCTATTAAAGCCACAGCTTCTTCCGCCTACTCAATGGCTAAAGCGGGTCTACATGCGCTGACTCAGCACTTAGCGATGGAATTGGCGGATTATAATATTCGAGTCAACGCTGTCTCGCCTGCCGTGGTAAAAACGCCCATCTATGAAGCGTTTATTGACCCTAAAGAAGTCGATCAGGCTTTGGAAAGCTTTAACGATTTTCACCCGATAGGCCGAGTCGGAACCGCGGCAGATGTGGCGAACAGCATCAGCTTTTTGCTCTCGGATCAGGCAAGCTGGGTAACAGGAGCAGTCTGGGACGTGGATGGCGGCGTGATCGCAGGCCGTAACTAATGCATATCAACCTAAGGAGTAACTGATGCTCAATATGAACTTTGCCCAGCGCGTCGTAATTGATACTGAGTCGATGCCTTGGGTTGCTAGCCCAGCCAAAGGCGTTTGGCGCAAACCGCTAGAGCGAGAAGACGCAGAATCCGGTCATACAACCAGTGTTGTACGCTACGATGCGGGCTCTCGTTTCAACACGCATCCACATCCAATGGGAGAAGAAATATTCGTCTTGGAAGGTATCTTCTCCGATGAACAGGGGGACTACCCCGCAGGCACCTATCTGCGTAATCCACCAGGCAGTCAACACGCTCCTTTCAGCGATCAAGGTTGTACCATCTTGGTGAAACTGAATCAGTTTGATGAGAGAGATAGCGCGAGCATCAGGGTGAACACCCACACGCAAGCTTGGTTACCTGGAATTGGCGGCCTTGAAGTAATGCCATTGCATGAGTTCGAACATGAACACGTCGCTTTGGTGAAATGGCCAGCGGGAGAAAGATTTCAGCCGCATCGACATTTTGGCGGTGAAGAGATCTTTGTCCTCTCAGGAGAGTTCGCCGACGAACATGGCCGCTACCCAAAAGGGAGCTGGTTACGCAGCCCACATATGAGCGAGCATTTTCCTTTTGTTGAGCAGGAAACAATCATTCTGGTCAAAACAGGGCACTTGCCCTTATTACGCTAAATGATTCGATAAAATGGCCATCTGGTTAACCTGGATGGCCAGTTCAATCACCCTATTTTCCACCGGCTATATCGATGAACGAACCGGTCACAAACGACGCTTCGTCAGACAACAACCATGCTATCGACTGAGCAACCTCTAGTGCCGTACCACCACGTCCAAGCGGAATTTGAGAAGCGAGTCGGTCTACACGCCCTGGTTCACCGCCATCGGCGTGCATCTCAGTGTAAATGCAGCCCGGCCTGACGCCATTGACTCGAATGTCACGTTCAGCCAGCTCTAGAGATAAACCTTTAGTTAAGGAATCCATCGCGCCTTTCGATGCCGCATAATCGACATACTCAAACGGCGCACCCGTTCTTGATGCTGCCGAAGAGACGTTGACAATCGCCCCTGAAGCATCCAGTTGATTGATAAACGCTTTGCAGCACAGGAAACAACTCACCACATTGGATTCCATCACCTGTCTAAATCGGCCTACATCGACCTTATTCAATGTCGTTTGCTGGAACAATACACCCGCGTTGTTCACCAGATGAGTCACCATACCAAAACGAGCGTTGACGGCACTGAACATAGTTTCAACTTGACCTTCATCAGACACATCCGCCTGATGCGCGAACGCACGACCACCTGACTGAGTTATCGCCTCCACAACCTCATCAGCACGCTGGTGGTTTTTAAGATAATTGACACACACCGCGTAGCCCTGTTGCGCAAGAAGCTTGGCAGTTTCTGCTCCAATCCCTCTTCCCGCGCCTGTAACGATGACCACTTTATCCATCTGCTCGTCCTTTCCTTATCTTTTCTATTAGGTTGGTTTTACACTGTAAAATGCGTCGGTTCCTGCATTTTCGCCACACCACTCATTAAACGCTCAACCAGTAAGGTCAACGCCTTAGGTTGGTAGCGCCTTTGCTTGTACACCAGATACGCCTGTCTCACACTACGCTGATACTGAGGCAAAACCCGAACAATATTCATCCCTTTATGGACGTGCCTAAACGGTAAAGAAGCCACACCCAGCCCTTTTTCAACCGCTCCGCATACCGCCAGAATATCGTTAACAATCAACTTAGGTTTGACAGCCATGACATCAACTAAACGTTCCTGTTCGTAAACCGAGATGTCTAATGCATGATCGACACTAACCCAATCCAGTTTGCTGAGCTGCTGTAAATCTTCCACAACGCCCACCTTCTCCAAGTATTCAGGGCTGGCAAAAAATGCATGGCGAGCTTTAAACAAAGGCCTGGCTATCATGTCATTCATATCTGCCAAATCGAAGGTGATCAATAAATCTCGGTCAGTTTGGGGAACAGCTTGCTCCTGGCTGAGCACTAAGTCGAGTGAGACTTTGGGGTAATCAACCAGAAACTGCTCAACGACATCCCCTACAAAAGCACGGTAGAAGTTGTGTGGGATCGCTAACTTTATCTTGCCGGAAACTTGCTGCGTATCTGAGACCATTTGGCCAAAGCCAGACTCGATCGATTCCATACCGCTCTGCAACAACTCAAACGCTTGTACACCACTTTGTGTTGCGACCAGCTCCCTTCCCTTCTTCTCAAGCAATCTGATATTCAGACGCTGTTCTAAGGTCGAGAGGCGGCGCGACATAGTTGATACAGGTAATTGCAGCTTCTTAGACGCTGCCAGTAAAGAGCCTTCTTCTACAACGCAACAGAACAAATAAAGGTCGTCGATGTTTCCAAATATGGAATTCATGCTTCTAAACCTGCTTATTTTTTTCACTTATGGCTAGTTATATCCTTAATGGCAACATAAGAACAAGCAGAGGAGGCGAAATATGAGTCGCAAACATTTTTGGATTTCAGCCCTACTTTCTTCATTGACTATGGCCGTCATCATGTCTGGATTAATTTCTGGCTATAAACTTGGCTTTAGCAGCGAATGGCCAGCGATCTGGCTCGACAGTTTTATTCTTGCGTGGCCAGCGGCACTCGTACTCAACCTGACAGTATTACCGCTAATACGTAAGCTCTCGAACTGGCTAGCAGGAGTAGGTGCTGTATCACAAGCCTAACGATGGATTTTTGAGATTAGAGGGAGCGCCTGGTTGTACTCCCTCTTCTACGATTTTGAAATACTTATGGAATGATGATGTCGCGCAGTTGCTGTTCTCTTTGAGCGGTAAGCCAATTTAAGCATTGCTCTTTTAGCGACAGATGGGGCACAGCCACTAAACGACAGGTCGCATCCCGGTGCTTTATCCATTGCCTTTGAACCTCTCGCAACTCGAAAGATTGAGGTTTTGGCAACGTATACTCTGGTGATGGCAGCTTGAGATAGTCCATCACTTCTTGATAAGTCGCATTTAGACGCCTATCCGTTTCTGCCAGAGGTGTAGGTACGCTCTCGATGTTGCCCCGAACCGCTTTTTCCAAAGCTTCTAGGTAATCGTTTTTCTGTTCTTGGATGGAATCCGTTATCCACGCAGCTCTCCCAGAACCGCCATGCATTTCTTCTTGCTGTGCTTTAAGAGTGACAAAGGTCGTCATTTCGTTATAAGCAGCCTCCATCAATCCTGAATAGTTACCTGAGAGTTCCGCCTTTAAAGAACTCAGAGCACTCTGGCGCTGTTTTTCTTGCTTGTCCGCGATTCGCTGAGCGCAATACCCCATCCCTGCTCCACTTGTCACGTATTGACATAGATCGAACGGCACTACTTGGTTATCTTTCCAGTGCTGATAGTAATCTTTGACTGCATATGACAGCTCAGCGGGAACCCAACCACCACGGGTGATGAGCCAGAAAACGAGCTCTGGATCGGGTTTGCCAAATACACTCCCTTCACGCGAGGCCTGTTCTGCCAGCTCCCAAACATCATAAAATGGCCAGTCGCCATCTTCATCCCTTACGCCATACCTCTCGAAAAACGCTTCTACGTCCCGCTCAGGTAACTCTGCAGCATAGCGAATCGTTTGGATTTTCTGTTCTTCATCATAAATTGATAATGCGGGGTTGTGTTGTTTGGCCTTCTGATAGGTCTCAAGCGCACTTTTAGGGTCTGACATTGATATACTGCCCGCTCTAAAGAACACCTTCTCAAGGTAGTTGTCTAGTGCCTCTTGATGGCCTTGCAAAGCGGCTTGCTGATAGTGGTAGACACTCTGCTGGTCAGACAGGATGTATTGGTAAGCGAGCCTAAAATGCGCCTCAGCGCTGCCCTGCTCTGCGGCCATCGTGTACAACGATTTGGCTTGCTCCTTTTCACCCTGTTCATAGAGTGTATTGGCTCGTTCGAGCACATCCGTTTGTGCAGAGATAGCGGGAAACGCTATGTAGCAGCTAAGAAATATCGCAAGTCGTTTACTCATCTGTCGTCCGGTACCTTATCTAACCAGCATCTATTGAAAGGGTTTATTACCTAAAAGACAACGGCTTGTCTAATCAGATGATGAGTTTTCTCAGTGTTCAGAAACAAAAAAAGGAATCACGAGGATCCCTTTTTTAGCAATTTTTTAGCACATGTTAGTGTGCCTGAGATTACAGCTCAGCGTTGTGGTAAACCTGCTGAACGTCATCACAGTCATCTAGCATGTCGAGGAATTTCTGGAATTTCTCTGCATCTTCACCCGCAACAGGCGTGTGAGTTTGAGGAACGAATGTAATTTCTTCGACATCAAGCGTTAGATCTGGGAAAGCGCCGTTTAGAGCAGTCTTAGTTTTGAAGAACTCCGTGTGAGGAGCGAATACCGTAATCACGCCATCTTCAAGTTCAACGTCAGTAACATCCACATCATCCATCATTAGCGTTTCTAGAATGATCTCGTCATCATCGCCTTTGAACTGGAATACCGCTTGGTGATCAAACATATGCGAAACTGAACCTTCAACGCCAATTTTCGCACCTGTTTTAACAAAACACTGGCGTACATCTTGGAAAGTACGGTTACCGTTATCTGTTAGACAATCAACGATAACACTGGTACCGCCAGGGCCAAAACCTTCGTAACGAGCAGGAACGTAGTCTTCACCGCCGCCACCGTTGGCTTTATCAATTGCTTTGTCGATAACGTGTGCAGGAACTTGGTCTTTTTTCGCTTTTGCGATCAGGTGCTTAAGAGACAAGTTCATGTCTGGGTCTGCACCACCATTTTTCGCGCACATGTAAATTTCTTTACCGTATTTGGAATAAACTTTAATTTTTGCGCCAGCTGTTTTCGCCATCGAGGCTTTGCGCACTTCAAAACTTCTTCCCATCGGGATGTTCTCTCTAATTCAATTTAACGCGAAGGATTTTAGCAAAAATCGAGACCATTTCAATTTCTCGATGTCTTGCAAACTGGACGTCAGGCGACACCCATCACTCGCTTGTACTTGGCTACAGATTCGAGAAAAGACGCTCGTTCATCTTCATCTCTGATTTTATCCGCTTGCTGATCAATTTCATCTGGCCCTGCTTTCGCTTCACGCAGCTTCCAGACTAAAAATGAGGCCTGTTTATCAAGCTCAATTTTGTTTTTTTCGTTGGCCGGGAGGGTAGATAAATTAATCGACATACAAAGGGGCTGAATCTGCAAAATATGGAGAGGGAATATAGCACATTCGTGACTTAAATGGACATCAAAGCACAACGAGTGAGTTAACTAAGATCAAAAAAAGAAAAATTAAGGGTGGCTATTTGAGCCACCCTTACGTCGATTATCACTGTCATCACATCTAGTGCAGTATGCCTAGGTCTTTCGCTTCCTCTATGGTTAAGCCGCTTTCGCGAATCTCTCTTAATGCTTCAATACGACGACGAGCCTCCGCCGACTTAACACTTTTGGTTGGCTTCTGTGATTGTACTTCTTCCGTGAAGTCCCACTTGTCTGTGATTTTAGTCATTTCATCATGGTCAATAGAATTAATGGACATTGTAACCTCCGAACAAACCATGCAAGGGACAGCTAATCTGTAGCAAAAGCTCGCCGCCCTTGTTAAGAATTTTAGCTTCATAATGTGATTGCGCTAATAGTTCGTGCACAGTTACTGTTTTTTGTATAAATAAGCTTTGCGCGTGGCCAAATGGCGAAGTACATTTAAGGGATTCCCCCTAATATTTGTAAGGCGATCCAGCTCTCACTTTTCACGCCAACTCCAGTACTACTTCTCCCTCACAAATGACAAACCTGTTCACATACTGAGCGTTTTTCGAGTCACTTCACTGTTTTAATCACCACTTCTTTTCAGTCAAAAATTAACAGTTAATGATAATCATTCTCCTTTATTTTTAGGTAAGTGTGATTATGAGTGATAACGAGCTAACGCATGCGGTACATCACGACCCGATCATTCAGGTTCGTGATTTGTGCGTCGATTACATAACGGACAACGGCGACTTTCGCGCGGTGAAATCCGTCAGTTTTGATATAGGCAAAGGTGAAATATTCGGTCTCGCGGGAGAATCAGGTTGTGGCAAAAGCACTATCGCTTTTGCAATCAATCGTCTCCACAAGCCGCCCGCGTTCATTTCTGAGGGGCAAATCCATTTTGACGGTCAAGACCTGCTTAAACTATCAGATCGCCAGATAAACGCGATTCGTTGGAGCGAAATTGCAATGGTTTTCCAAAGTGCAATGAATTCGCTAAACCCAGTTCTGCCCATTCAGGAGCAGTTTGCCGACGTGTTGCGCCACCATAAAGGCATGAGTGACCTTGAGGCGAAAGACAGAGCGGAAAAGCTGCTGGATCTGGTTAATATTCCACGAGAACGGTTAAGCGAATACCCTCACCAGTTCAGTGGTGGCATGCGCCAGCGACTCGTGATTGCGATTGCGTTATCGCTTAACCCAAAGCTGATCATTATGGACGAGCCCACAACCGCACTGGATGTGGTGGTGCAACGTGAGATCCTGCAACAAATCTATCAATTGCGTGAAGAGTTTGGCTTCTCAGTTCTGTTCATTACCCATGATCTGGCACTAATGAGCCAGTTGTGTGATCGGATTGCCATCATGCGCCATGGAGAGATTGTGGAAATCAATCAATCGACTCAGATCCGTAACCATCCTCAACACCCTTACACACAGAAACTATGGGCGTCATTCCCCAACATTCATCAAGGTAAGCATCACGTACAAGGAGCGACGGTATGAGCCAGCCGATTATCCAACTCAACAATGTTGTCAAAGAGTTCACGATTGGCGGTGGTTTCGCCGCGCAAGATAGATTTAAAGCACTGCAAGGCGTCAGTTTTAGTCTGCACAAAGGCAAAACTCTGGCGCTGGTCGGTGAGTCTGGTTGTGGAAAAAGCACCTGTGCACGCTTGATCACCAAAGTCCACTCTGCCACATCAGGAGAGATCCTGTTTAACGGCAACAACATTGAACAGATCCAGAGCCGAAAAGCCCTGCTTGATTATCGAAGTAAAGTGCAAATGGTGTTTCAGGACCCGTTTGGCTCACTGAATCCAACTCATACCATTGCTCACCACCTCACCCGCCCACTTAAGATCCATAAGCAGGTTAAGAGCAGCCACGCCATCCCGGAACGATTGACTGAGTTATTGGACTTAGTCGAACTCGCGCCAGACACATTAGAAAAGTACCCTCACCAGTTAAGCGGAGGCCAGCGACAACGGGTGAATTTAGCGCGAGCACTAGCAGTTGGCGCGGAAGTGATATTGGCTGATGAGCCGACGTCGATGCTTGATGTATCGATCAGGCTTGGCGTGCTTAACCTGATGCAACGAATGAAAAAAGAACTGGGTATCGGCTTTTTGTACATCACACATGATTTAGCGACCGCTCATTACATCGCGGAAGAAACCGCCGTGATGTACAAAGGCCAGATTGTTGAGTGGGGTGACACACAGGCGATCTTAACCGATCCGCAACATCCTTATACCAAGCTGCTGATCTCTGCGGTACCGGATCCTGATCTGCCGTTTGGTAATCTGGTCAAGAGTGAACCAAACTACTCTGTGGACGCTGATCAAATTCGCGCGACCAGCGCGGTAGTGCAACAAGGCTATGATCAAATTGGTCCAAATCATTTTGTAAAACATTGGGTTAAAGCTGCATGATGACGCTTGATAACTGGGTTTCACACATCGACAACTGGTACCAAACACAGAAGCATGATCAAGGTATTGAAGCTTTAGTACTGAGTGTGCCTGACGAAGTATGGGGCCCAGAGATTAGCGAGCTACAAAGTAAAGCCATTGCCTGCTGGCTGGATGCTTGTTTGCGAGTTTTCCATTTTGAGCGCTACTCACAACCTGATAAAGCTTACCAGTATCTTCAGCTTGCCTACAGCAAACTTCAATTGTGCGCCTGTAACCCAGAAACAGAGTTAGCACTTAAAGACTGGTGCATGAAACGACTGCAAAACCTGACGGTGGTCAGTTTAGAATTTTGCAATCAACGCCCCGAAGCACATTGGCAAAGTCAATCACATCAACTGATTGAGTCACACGTCCAGTTTATGGCCGCACAAAGCTGGAATGAACCTCGGAACGATGATCAAGAGCTTTACGAACGGCGGCATTGATATACAGATCATCCAGTAGAAAATGGCAGCGATAAGGCTGCCATTTACCTTGGAAAATAACAGCACTACGCTAGTACATGGACTCCCAATCTGAGTGTTCGAGCCAATTAAGCCCTGGCATATCTGGGTGAGGATCATTAATCAACAACCAATCATGAAGCGTCTTCGGTAAATCGGTGTTGATATAGTCCACGTTAGCTTTAGTAAGCTCACCCCATATTTTATCGTGCCTTTCAGGATCACCTTCAGGCGTTGCCCAAAAACGGATTTTTTGATTATTTTTATGAGCAGTCGTAACAATTCGTTCCAATTCAGCGAGTGCCTCTTCTGGCCAATCTTCTGTTCCATCAAAATTACCAAATTGCTCTTGATTAAAGTAATCAAAATTGTTGCTAATCAATGGCATCAAGGTCGCGGAATAGTTTTGATCGAGATCGCTTAAGCGGCCATCGACAAACGAGTATCGGGTTTCCTGACTGTCCATCAGTGCGATCGGGCGATTACCAGAAATGATCGCGGTGACAGGTCCTTGATACACTTTACCGTTCTCGTAACGACTAAATACATCAGGATATTGCTTGAGCACTTCTTCTACCGCCTGCCAAGTAAAAGCACCTTGTGTTTTAATGTCGATAAGCAAAACTGCGGTGTACTCCCAGCCATCGTACATTTGATTTTGGTTGTTTCTTACATGCTCAACTATCGGAAGAACATAAAGCTCATCAAATTTCCATTCATGGACTAGGTCTTCCTCACCATGGGCAATCAGAACCTCCTCATAACCTTCTTTGTAGTATACATCGGCTTCAAAACTACCAAAGCCTAGCTCTGCCGCGCCAGTAAAAGGCTCCTCTCGATAGTAGTCATTGTGCGAGTGAGAACGAACCGTCTCAATTGTATCAGTTTCTATTTCCGCTTCAGTGTCATCACATGCGCTTATCATAATACAACTGATCACGACCAAAGCTGCTTGCCCAAGCTTGCCAAGTTTCATCATATTTTCCCAAGTATCCAATAAATAAACTGAAACACTGCACATGCAGTGCGGGGAAACATCATTTGGGCGATAAGTGACACTTCCGTTAACGAAAAATGACTATGCGCTAATTAATATGAATGAGTAAAAAGGTGGAATAAGAATCTGATTTAGATAATAAAATTACATTCATGCTACTGATTTTATGACTAACGAAAGTGTGATAGTGAAATTCAGTAGGTACCAAACAGATACAGGTAGATCGCTCAAAGGCGGAACAATGATCAAGGCTTTCTCTTGATCATGCTTTCAGTAATTGAGGAATTTCAGGCAAAAAAAAGCGAGTTCATAAGAACTCGCAAAATATTCAGAATGAATGTAACAATATGAGCCAATCTATCAGGGATAATCCAAATCCCTCATTCATCAGAAAGGACAAAAGGTTGTCTATTCGGGATAAATATTATCCAACTCCACTGCAACCAATGTCAGTTCATTGTCAGGGGAATGTAGTAGATATGTCTATTCACCACAGGTATGTAACAGCCTGTATCAAGCAGTAAACAGATATAAAAAAGCCAGCAAGAATTTGCTGGCTGATAGAAAACGCGGGCTATTCTTCACTTATATCGCCACTTCGTCAAGCACTCTGAACACGGTCTCGTCCAAATGCCCTTCATGCACCTGTTTGCAAACTTTACGTCTTACCGCAAGGCCAGCAATCAGGCGCTCAATGGATAAGTGTTTGTTTTCACTCTGACCATTGTAGAGCTCAATCAACTTACTGAGCGTTTCGTATGGGATGATCTCCTCCCCTACTCTGAGGTAGTCGAGCTTCTCTATGAGCTCCTGACACTCTTCTTGGATGGAATTGTGAGAATGCCCGGTCATCGCGGCTAAAGCCGTTATAGAGCGTTCTAGAGCCTCTGGAGAGGTATATTTAGAGAGAGTAATCGTAATTTCATCGGCATTGATCTCAACCAGATGCTTACGCACTTTGACTCGTCGTCCTAGTTTGCCCTTAGGAGAGCGCTCTTTACGTTGGATAGGTTCAAACTCACCGTCAATGATCTGTGACATCTCATCCAACTGCTGCTTGGTGACCATCTCGTTACGCAGCGGGTTAGGTAAGGTTGGTGCCATGTTGCGCTTACCCGCATTAGTAGTGCGCGCACGGGAGTAACGTAAGACTTCTTCAGCATCGCACTTAATGTCGAACTGATAGTCTTTGATCTTGCCGTCTTCTTCCAGCGTGGAGATCGTCAGATGATAACCCCAAAGATTGACCTCAAACGGATCTTCATTACCACTGCCTTCGGATAACTTCTTGAGTTCGCGGATCAAATCCATAGAGAATCGGCGCCATTCGATATTGCGCGCCAATTTCTGGTTCAAGGTGCTAAGTAGCATTACATCAGTATGACGGCGTGACATCCGGCTACGGAAGTAACTGTACAGTTGGAAAACCAATGTATGTTGCTTCAAGATCTCTGGTGGGAACAGGAAGAAATAATCACGGGTTAGCAGCTCTTCATAGAAAGAAGGCTCCCAGACGAGGATATACAGGTTCGGTTTAATACGAATTTCGCCGTCAGCGCCTTCTGTTGGTGCCTCTTCTGATGCGGTAATGGTGCGAGCCAGAAAACGGAAACGATCACTCTTGAAGCCTTCTGGCATGTTCTCACTCAACCAACGGCCCGTCAGCTCATGCAGTTGAAAATCGGTAAACTCAATACGATCAATACTGTCGCGGATCGAATCTCGCGCAGGTCCACTATCCTTCTTACCACGTAATGAAAGAATGTCTGTAATATATAATGGCGTCTTATTCGGAGTTTGCTTGGCATCCAATTGATATTGGTGCTGGTGGTGATCATGGTACTGAACGGTAAGGGTGAACAACGCAAACAACGTCATCAGATCGTCCACCGTCATAATGTTTTTCGATGATCGTGTTTCGATCACTGCCTTAGTGCCAGAGATCGAAACCATGCTTTTCTGGTATTGCTTACGGGTGCGTGGCGGAGCCAATGCCTGATCAATGATACCCGCCCAATTGGTTGGCGAAACAACAAACTGATCCGCCTCATCTTTCATTGCAGGTGGCGTATTAAGGCCATGTTCATTCAACAGACGCTTATTCACATGAGTTTGTGCTAATGCCTTGGAGCGTTTCTGTTTTTCGCTCTGTTTGACGGATTCCGTCATCAGGCTGGTGGCGCCTAATGCAGTGATCAATTGGTTAGGATTTACGAAACGGTGCAGCATAGTTTTGCCGGCAAGACCTTCTTCAAAACGAACCGGGATCTGTTGGAACAAACCGATATTTACTGCAGCTCGCAGACGTTGCTGAATGGCAGCCCGAGTCAATTGACCGTCAGTGGCATCAATCAACTCTGTGGTAGAGACCAGTCCATCTTTGCTACTGAAGCCTTGTAAAGAAATAAGATTCAGAAGTTCAACTATGCTTTTAGTGACGCCTTTGAAGTGCTGATATTGCTCAATCCAATTCACTGCGGCTTCGGACACCTCAAACATATGTCCGTCTTTATGGCTTCTTGGAGCCTTAATCAGTACTTTTTCTTCTGAACTCATTTATTATGATCCGTATCACACTAGCCGTAATATCGCTATGGTTCCGAAAGAATAAAGAAAAACAGATCATAAATAAAGAAAAAACTTGTTGTTTTAAATAACTGATCTTTCTGATTAAAGTGATCTTAAATGATTATATGATCTAATGATCTGGGAAAGAGCTTGCTTGTAAGTTTATGTTATTAATAATCTTTTTTTATCCACTGCTGAAAGCATGATCATGAACACTTCGAAACTATGATCATCAAATGACTGAAAGCATGATCAAACCTTTTCAGAACGATGATCATTAGTGTTACGAATGCATGATCAATATCGAACCCGAAGCATGATCATCGTAGACTCACAATTTATCCACAGAGCGAAACGAACGCAACCGAAATGGATGCTTCATATGATGTGAAATTTGAGTGCAGAACACGAAAGAATGATCAAGGATAGCCTGTGTGAGCATGTGAATTGATGTTTTCTTCACCAATCTGAAATCCATCTGATATACATTACTCATTTTACAGGGAGTAAATCTCACTAACATCGATATCGAAAGCATGATCAAGAAAATCGAGTCATGTAAGGTTCTTCTCTCTTCGTTACTCGATTTAACGTGAGATACCAGTACATACAGCGACATCTCTTAGTTCATCGGCATTCCGCCGTAATTCGGACTGAAATTATCATGCTTCCGAGCGTTATCGTTACTTGATCATTGATCCGAATAAGGATCATTTAAACTGAAGGTATTTAACTGCCTCAAACACATCGAATTTTCCTTGATCATGCTTCCTATAAGCGATTTTATGCCTGAAAGCATGATCACCGTAATTACCTTGATCATTGTTTCGGATAGTCGCGAGCATGAGGAGTTGTTGCGTTTACTCTCTATGAGATAAAGTTCATTGAATTAGTAAGGACTAGCAAGTCAATATGGTGTTTGTCTAGAGTCGAAATTACACAGGCCGTAAAATATGAGCATATAACAATCGTTCCGGGAAATTTTTCTCTTTTTCATCGATTTTTTATTTACAATGTAAATAAGTGATGCTGTAACACTTTAAATGTAGTCGACTATTAAATGGCTTTTACACATCTAAAATGGTCAATTTTTGACAGGTTTTGTTGTGTATTCATTAAATCGATTGAAAACTCTCTTATTAATGTGATTTGCATCTATAAATGTCTGTTCACCTTTTTGTTGTTATTGATTGATTATGCTGTACAATTATCAACAGACACTAATAACGGAATTTGGCAATGAAAAGAGAACAGACAATTGATAGTCTCATTCAACTCGCTGAACAAACTGCACAGGTTCAGGCTGACCGAATAGAGATCGTTTTGGAAGAGCGCAGCGATGAGCATTTCCCGCCTATGTCGAAAGCACTGATGGAAACTCGTTCAGGTCTGACTCGTCGTAAATTGGATGATGCGATCAGTAAACTCGAGGAGTCCGGTCATCAGTTTACGAAGAATAATGCGAATCACTATTCTATTTCACTGCAAGAAGCTCACATGTTGATGGACGCGGCTGGCGTTGCGAAATTCCATGAGCGTAAGAAAAACAATGACAATAAACCGTGGATTATCAATGTACAGAACCAGAAGGGTGGTACAGGTAAATCCATGACGGCTGTGCACCTTGCGGCGTGTTTAGCATTGAACTTAGACAAGCGTTACCGTATTTGTCTGATTGACTTGGATCCACAAGGTTCATTGCGTTTATTCCTTAATCCACAAATTAGCCTGACTGACCACGATAACATTTACTCAGCCGTGGATGTGATGCTCGACAACGTGCCTGAAGGCGTCGAAGTCGACAAAGAATTCCTGCATAAAAATGTGTTGCTTCCTACTCAGTACCCGAACCTGAAAACCGTATCGGCGTTCCCGGAAGACGCGATGTTTAACGCAGAAGCGTGGCAAAATCTATCACAGAATCAATCTCTCGATATCGTAAAACTATTGAAGGAAAAGCTGATTGATCAAATCGCCGATGATTTCGATATCATCATGATTGATACTGGTCCACACGTTGATCCACTCGTGTGGAATGCGATGTATGCATCTAACGCACTGCTTATCCCTTGTGCCGCTAAGCGTCTAGACTGGGCATCTACGGTAAACTTCTTCCAGCATCTCCCGACAGTATACGAGATGTTCCCAGAAGACTGGCAGGGGCTTGAGTTTGTTCGTTTGATGCCAACGATGTTTGAAGATGATAACAAGAAGCAAGTGGCCGTTCTAACAGAGATGAACTACCTGTTAGGCGATCAAGTGACGATGGCCACTATTCCACGTAGCCGTGCTTTTGAAACCTGTGCCGATACCTACAGTACTGTATTTGACCTGACAACTGGCGATTTTGAAGGTGGTAAAAAGACGTTGGCGACAGCGCAAGATGCTGTTCAAAAGAGTGCGTTAGAGCTTGAACGAGTTCTGCATAGCAACTGGTCATCACTAAATCAGGGGTAATTAGACAATGGCAATTAAAACTTCAGATTTAAACGCAAGATTGTTTGGTAAAGCCAATAAGCGCCATGTAGCAACGCCTCAGGAAGCGCAAAAAGCGGCTAAAGAGCAAGCGCAGGTGATTGAACTGGCGGTTGCAGGCGAGGAGATGGTTACGTTTGAGCTAGTACGCATTTCGGCCAGCGATATAGCGGAGCAGACGGTTGTATTTGCAGAAAATGCCCGTGAGCAATCTTTCCTAAATGAACATGCGTTGTCCGATGTTCTGGCAACATTAAAAGAACGTGGACAGCAATACCCAGCCGTTGGCCGTAAGCGCGAAGACGGTAAGATTGAAGTCCTTGACGGTAGCCGCCGTCGTATGTCTTGTATCTTGGCCGAAAAAGATTTCCTCATCTACGTTGCTGAAAACATCAATGGTGAGCATGCAAAATTCTTGTCCGATGTGGCGAATGCCCACAAGCCTTTGTCTTTATATGAAAAAGGCAAAGAGATGCAGGCGAAGCTGGAAAGCGGTGAGGCTGAGGATCAGAAAGCATTAGCCAAGATGTTCCAATGCAGTGAAGCCTTGGTGAGTGGCGCATTGAAAGCCGCCGATCTACCGTTAACGCTTCTTCAGGCTTACCCAAATGTAGCTGATTTAGGGCGTCCGACGATTGTGAAGCTTCACAAACAATTCAATGAACTTAGTGAAGCAAACCGTGGCAAGCTTTTAGATAAGTGTCAGTCAACGGACGGTTTTGTTTGGCAACGCAGTCAAGCTCAAGGCGTTGCACGTATTACGAAAGAAGTCTCTGAAACCCTTGAACAGTGGATTGAAGAGCTTGCGCCAAGTAAGCGTTCAGCCAGCCGAAAAGTAGAGTTAGTTAAAGGGCGCGCCAGTTACAGTCGCAAAGGCGCAGACTTAGCACTTAATCTGAAAAAAGTGGATGATGCACTGATGCAAGAGATTCTCGACTTTGTATCGACTAAACTCAAATAGCATTATTGTTACCTGACAGAAAGCCGCACTTTGCGGCTTTTTTTCTGCCTCTCATTTACGCGTTTTAGTTGTTATAATTCGCTTATTCTCGGAACTTTGACAACGGCCATGCACAATTATTTTTTTCAGCTTATTCAATCCGCCAATAACGCGAATCACAGGTTTGGAGTGGTGCTTAAAGGCAGTGTTGACTGGCAGTCCAGTATGTTGTCAGCCCTTAAGGCGTTGTTTTCAAATTCTGCTATTTATCAGCTGGGTGGGAAAAGTGACGACGATAATGTACATCTGGTTACTTTTAAGCAAGGGCAGAAGTTACTAGGGCAAGAGTGTGGCCTTCTCATTTGCGATTTTTCCGATGGATTTGACGCTAATTCCTTTAGTGCCGCATTGGGCTGCGTAACTGGTGGTGGCTTGGTTGTCATAATACCAGCTGATTCCGATTCTCTTTCGTTGTCAGAACAATGGTTCTATGCTGCTTTAGGTTCGCTGATTCAGGTTGAGCAGGCTAAGCCTTTGCCTAAACTGCCTCAAGTTGATAGCACCAGCGCTGAGCCTTTAGCGCAGCAGAGAGCTGCTGTTGAGAAAATACGAAAAGTGGTTGAGGGTCATCGCAAACGTCCTTTGGTAATGACCGCTGACCGTGGTAGAGGGAAGAGCAGTGCTTTGGGGATTGCTGCCGCTGAATTGATGGAAGCGCGTGACCTTCATATTGTAGTGACTGCTCCGAGTCTTGCGACAGTGGCTCCTGTGTTTGAACATGCTCAACGATTGCTGCCAGAGGCAATCATCAAAAAAGGCTCCATTCAATTGGATCAATCGACTCTGACGTTTATTGCGCCTGATGCACTACTTCGAATGTCTCCTGAATGCGATTTGCTATTGGTTGATGAAGCGTCCGCAATTCCAATTCCAATGTTGCAGAAAATGGTCGAGCGCCACCACCGTTGTGTGTTTTCGACAACGATTCATGGTTATGAGGGGTGCGGACGCGGTTTCACACTCAAGTTTCAGACTTGGCTCAGACAGCAAAGACCTGGTGCGGTGTTTTATCACTTGGATCAGCCGATTCGCTGGAATGAGAATGACCCTGTCGAACGTTGGCTGTTTGAGACTTTTTTGCTTAATACCGAAATTGAGACGCCGCCTCTCACTGTTTTACCGCCAAATAAATTGGAGCTAATCGACAAGCAACAACTTGTGGTTCAGCCTGATTTACTGCGATCTTGTTTTGCGTTACTGGTAAACGCTCACTATCAAACATCACCAAATGATTTAATGCTGTTGCTCGAAGATGATGCGATCCAGCTTTATGCGGCATTCTCAGAACAATATTGCCTAGGTTGTATGTTAACGATTAAAGAGGGTGAGTTAGAAGAGCCTTTAATTAAATCGATACAACAAGGACAAAGAAGGCCAAGAGGGCACTTGGTACCAGTGATGCTAGCCAATCACCTTGGCTTAACCCAAGCAGCCAGCCAGCCAAGCCTCAGAGTGATGAGAATTGCTACACATCCTGACTATCAACAGCAAGGGCTTGGCTCAGCCATGTTAGAGCAGTTGACGCAGCTGTCAGGGAGTCAGTTTATGTCCACCAGCTTTGGGGCGACTAGTGAGTTAATTCGTTTCTGGCGTAAGAATGGTTTTGTTCCTGTTAAGTTAGGTGTGCAAAGAGATCAAGCGAGTGGCTGCCATTCAGTGGTCATGGTCAAAGGGAGTTTCGATTGGATTTCGGTGGCTGAGCAGCATTTTCATCAGTCTATGCGTTATCTTTTCGGTGATGTATTCGCTGATATTGAAACTGACATTGTACGTAATCTATTGCGTAAGGAAGATGCTTCCGTAGCAGAATGTGAATTTGAGAGGCTTGTTAGAAACTATAGTCTGGGCGGGGCAGGGTTCGAAAGTGTGGCTCCGTTTATCGCCAACTGGGTGCTGTCCTCGAACAAAGCAATAATAGGTTGCTCATCTCTTGTGATCCGTAAGGTGTTGCAGCAACGCAGTTGGCAAGCGTGTAGTGAAGAATTTGGTTTTACTGGGAAAAAGCAAACCGAGCAGCAATTGAGAACAGATATACAGGCCTTGTTGGATATCGTATGAAAACGCCCGAATTTACACTGTAAAAGGGACCGATTTCAGGCTTTACCCTACTAGAACAGCGTATAAAAAAGAGGAGAATATATCTCCTCTTTTATTGTTTAAATGTTTCTTCTTAGTACGAATAGTTACTCACCTTGAGCACAGTTTGAGCCTCTGTTCGGCTCGATGGTGATGGAGAAATATCTTCAATTTTGAAGCTGGACAGCAGTTGGATAACACTGTTGACTTGTTCTTCCATTGACGTACTGTTTGCGGAAGCTTCTTCTACCAATGCTGCGTTTTGCTGAGTCATATCATCCATGTCTTTAATGGTCTCATTGACCTTAGAAATTCGATTGCTTTGAGTTGAAGAGCCTGCTGAAATCTCAGCAATCATAGACGTTACTTTTTCTACCGAGGAAACGAGATCTTTGAGTGTCGAACCAGATTCATTAACCAGCTCCGTACCTTCTTCCACTTTGGGTACGCTATCTCGAATCAATTCCTTGATCTCTTTGGCTGCTTGAGCTGAGCGTTGAGCTAGATTGCGTACTTCTCCTGCGACGACGGCAAACCCTCGTCCTTGTTCACCAGCCCGTGCTGCCTCTACGGCAGCGTTCAGTGCCAATAAGTTAGTTTGGAAGGCGATTTCATCAATGACACCGATAATGTCTGAAATCCGCTTACTGGAACTGTTGATTTCTGCCATGCTCACTACCGCTCGCTCAACAACTTCTCCACCACGTTGTGCTTTGACTTGAGCATCTCGCGCTAAGTCAGTTGCCAAACTGGCGTTGTCGGCATTTTGTTTTACCGACTCAGTCATATCAGACATCGACGCAGAGGTCCGTTCTAATGACGCGGCTTGGTCTTCGGTTCGGTGGCTCAAGTTAACAACACCGCTTGATAGTTCGCTCACCGAGTTGTTGACGATACCGGCTGATTGGCTAATGTTTTTAATCAGTTCTAGCAAGTTTTCAATACTGGTATTCACGGCTTCCTTCAATACAGCAAAATCGCCTTGGTAATTACCTTTCACTGTGCTGGTTAGGTCGCCATCTGCTAAGCGAGCGAGAACTTCTTTGCATTCATTCGTCGGTTCAACCATGGCATCCAATGTTTGGTTCATTCCTTCAACAATCTGCTTGAAGTCTCCTTGATGGCGTGAGGTGTCTGCCCGGTTATCTAGCTTTCCTTCAACCGCGGCAATCGCTAATGCGTTGGCGTCATCGATAAGCTGTTTAATGGCGGCAATACATGTATTGAGGTTGTTTTTGAGTAGGTTAAAGTCACCATTGTAGTGCTCTTCAATAGGTGAGGGCACTTGACCTTTCGCTATTTGATCGACGCAATTAGCTGCCACCGTGAGCGGTGTGACAACCGCATCTAGCGTGTTGTTGACCCCTTTGATGATGGTTCTGAAATCACCTTGATGCTGAGTTTCATCGGCTCTTGCTGATAGCTGACCTGCGATTGCTGCATCTGCTAGGTTGTTGGCATCCTTGACCAGCAGGTTGATGGCTGAAATACAGGTGTTTAAGTTATTTTTCAGTTTGTTGAAGTCGCCGCGGTACTCATCGGTGATTGTATCGGGGATCTGGCCTAGGGATATTTTCGCCACGCAATCTGCAGCGATCGTTAATGGTCCGACGATGGCGTCGAGAAGCTCGTTAATACCATCGCCAAGATCGTGCATAAAGCCACTCAGGCGAGTGGTATCTAAACGAGTGCTGAGTTGGCCTGATGCAGCTGCACGTATGACATTCTCAACTTGCAGCTCTGCATCACGTTGCTCCGTTAAATCATCCCACTCAATGACGGTTCCTAGGCGAATTCCATTTTCGCCCATTACCGGATTCGCAATGACTTTGTAGATTCGCTTGTCGATGTTGATCTCTACAGCCACAGTTTTATCTATTGATTGAAGAATGCGTTGGTATTCAGTTGTGTGACTGAATAGACCAATGTTTCTACCTAGTAACCTTTCAGGGTCAAAACCTTTAATGGCATTGCTGAAACTTGATACATTTCGAGCAAATTCTTGATGCATCGCGTGATTCAGGTAAATGAGATCGTTGTTGTTATCCGCTACCATCACACTTGCGGATACTTGATCAAGGGCCTGACGAATACGGCTATTTTCTTCTGCTTGTACTCGCTCCTGTTCCATTCTCTTTTCAAGGTCACGTTGCGCTTGGAGAAGATTTTCCTGCATGGTTGAGAGGGCTTTGAGCAGCATACCTGATTCATCATTCGAGCTGGCATTAATTTGATTGTTCAGTTTCCCTGAAGCGATAGAGTTGGCTATTTGTACAGCAGCTGTAATCGGTACGGTAATACCTTTTTGCACTACATAAACGACAAGTGCTGTCAGTAACAGTGCGGCTACCATTAAAATGATATCTCTTGTGAGTTCGGAACTCGCTTTATCCGCATAAGCTTGTGTTAGGGTGATGAGATCATTTGCCAGTTTATCTTCTACTTGCTTGAGCAGATTGATTTTTGCTGTTTGCGCTTTGAACCACTCTGCCGGGTCAACACCAAAGCCACCAATCATAGCGTATTCAATAGCTATCTCACGAAAAGAGGCCGTTTCTTCCATGATCGGCCCAGTCATGGTTCCGCGGTATATTTCTAGTTGTGAGGGCGCTGCGAGGGTTTTGAATACACTAGTGTAATTGGTCTGAGCGGATACAAGATTTTGGAAGCGTTCGTACTGCCGCCCTTGGAACTCATCATTAGCAAATACCCCCATTAACAATGCACGTTCAATACCTGCTCGTTCTTTACTTTGCAAAAAGTTTGCATAGGCAGCGGCCATAGAGCTGAGCTCTCCACTTGAACTGGCTTTAGAAAGATGAACAATGTCACCCAAGAACTGGGCATTCATGTCTGTATAGAATCCAATTGCCTGGCTTTTAGGTATCTCAAGGGTATCTATTTCTGCCCGCTTCGAATCCAATTCATTCAGTACAGATAGTGAATGATCCAACTGCTTCTCAAAGGCTGAGCCATAGATAGAAGGATCAAAACTTTGCATGAACAACCTGAGCTGCTCTCTCTTGGCATCTACGTTTCTACGTTGCTCTTGAACTTCATTCGAGAAGCGTAAGCCGCGGCTGTCCATAAAGCCGGCGGTAATGCCTCGCTCTTTTTGTAACTCATGCACGAGAGCACTAGCTTTAACTGAAAACTCTGACAGCATCAGTATGTTGTTATCTTCTTCAACGAGAGCAACGTTTCTCATCACCTGTGTTTGGGCAAAATAGACTAAACACACAACCGGAATGACGATAATTGCCATTAACTTCCAACGTAGTTTGAGATCAGCAAAAAGGTTCATAGACTCTTTCCTATCATCCGTCCACTTAAGCGCTGATAAGCGGTATTGAGTTAATTAAACTTAATAATGAAATATGAGCGTAGTTTAGTATTGATGTTATTGCGTAGCGATGTTGGGGAATACTCTAATGTGGCTCAATAATTGTGATATTCGATAGGGCAAGCAATACGTTTACAATTTACATTGTAAACTCTGAAGTGCTCCGTAAATGATGTGCTAGATTTCTTGGTTGATAGAACTAACAAAAGGTAGATGTTTTTGATTTGTTTGCAAATATCCCTTTATCTATAAAAAATATATGGAAATTATTTTGTCCTTCATTAACGAACTAACCCTTTAAAAAACAAGGTAATTAGCCTTATTTACGCCCTAAATATATGACTTTTAGTTCATAATTTGATTTTGTTAATTTGCTAAATATCTATTCCTTCCTACACTCAAAATTAAGCGAAAAGCTTCCATAACGGCTAGGAAATTATAAGAAAAGTGTAGGTAGAAACATGGAATGTTTACTTCCTGAGTCTCTAGACATTTCTACAGTGCTAGACACAACGACTCATTATCAAGAATGGTTTGCCAATCACGACTCTATTCAGTTAAACGCTAGTTCAGTGGCAAGAGTGGATGCGGCTGGCGTACAACTACTCTCTTCTCTTTTTATTTCCGCAAAGAAGAATCAACGAGAAATTCAGTTGCTTAAACCTAGTGATGTTCTACTTGAAGGCATCGATACGCTGGGTTTGCAAGACGTGTTTGAGCTAAAACTAAAGTCGGAGAGTAATCAAAATGACTAAGATTCTTGCAGTAGATGATTCTGTATCCATTCGCCAGATGGTGAGCCACACGTTACGTGATGCTGGCTATGAAGTCGAAACCGCAAATGATGGTCGAGATGCACTCAACAAAGTCGCGAGTAGCAAATTTGATGTGGTCATTTCGGATGTCAATATGCCCAATATGGGAGGGTTCGAGCTTGTTAAGGCGCTGAGAGATAAGCCTCAGTACAGGTTCGTTCCTATTCTCATGCTGACGACTGAAACCAGTACCGAAAAAAAACAACAAGGTAAATCAGCCGGAGCAACGGGATGGCTAGTTAAGCCATTTAACCCAGAAACGCTTCTAAAAACTCTAAAACGCGTTATCTAAATCAAATAATTCATTAACAACGTCATCTGGCAGGGAAAAAAGCTTATGGCTTTAGATATGGAACAATTGCGCAAGATGTTTTACGAAGAGTGTCGTGAAAATCTTGAGGTGTTGGAAGATGTGTTACTTAATCTGGATGTGACTTCTCTCGATGAAGAATCCATTAATACCATCTTTCGTGCTGCTCACTCGATTAAGGGAGGAGCAGCAACATTTAACTTGTTTGATATCAGTGAATTTACCCACTCTGTAGAAGCCTACCTAGATCTGGTCCGTAATAATGAAAAAGATCTCACTGCAGAGACTGTCGATCTGCTACTTAAAAGTGGTGATTGTATCCAGAGCATGCTGGAAGGGCATGAACAAGGCAGTGAAGTAGACACAGCACTGCAAAAAGAGGTCAGTGGGCAGCTTCATGAGTTACTCGGTGAAGCGTCTGTGGATTCCGAGCCTCATAACGAAGAACTCTCTGAACAAACAACGAATAGTGATGACTCACAACCAGACACTTCTGGCGGTGAAGGTCACTGGCTGGTGGCTTTTGAACCCCACCCTGAAATGTTTTTTAGTGGCAATGACCCGCTAAGAATACTCCGCGAGCTAAAAGAGCTTCATGCTTCCTGTCAGATTACGGTGAATACAGAGTCTTTACCTGAAATTGAAGCGATCGAAGCTGAACTTTGCTATCTCAAATGGCAAGCAAGTCTTGATGCTGAAGTAAAAGAAGAGGAAATCCGAGAGATTTTCGAATGGGTCGAAGATGAATGTGAGCTAACGGTCGAGTTTATCTCCGCTATCCCTGCCACAACTACAGCAGCTCCTGAGGAAGTTGAGAAGCCTCAAACTTCCACTACAAAAGCCCCCTCTGTAACCAAAGAAGTGGCGGAACAAGATTCAATTAAAGCCGAACAGAAACCAACAAAAGTTGCGAAAACAGAGTCAAGTGTCAGCTCTATTAGAGTGGATATCGACAAAGTTGATAGCCTGATCAACTTGGTCGGGGAACTTGTTATTACTCAATCGATGCTTACTGAGATCGGCAATGATTTCACGATTGATAAGCTAGAGAAGCTTAAGGTTGGATTAGCGCAACTGTTGCAAAACAGTAAGGACCTGCAGGAAAACGTTCTGAATATCCGCATGTTACCGATGAGTTTTGCTTTCAGCCGCTTCCCACGCCTAGTCCGTGATCTATCGACTCGTTTAGAGAAGCAGGTTGACTTGCAAATTCAGGGCGAGCAGACAGAGCTTGATAAGACGGTACTGGAGCGCATTGTGGATCCTTTGGTTCACTTAGTCAGAAACGGTATCGACCACGGCATAGAGCAGCCTCAAACACGATTGGAAAGGGGCAAGAAAGAGCAAGGCGTGATCAAGCTGAACGCCTATCACCAAGGTGGTTCTATTGTCATTGAAATTAAAGATGATGGTGCTGGCTTAGATTGCGACAAGCTTTGGAATAAAGCCACTGAAAAAGGTGTTCTCGCGCCAGATGCGCGTCGCGAAGACATGAGCGAAAAGCAGATTATGAATTTGATTTTTGCACCAGGTTTCTCTACTGCAGAAGAAGTTTCTGATATTTCGGGCCGAGGTGTCGGCATGGATGTGGTGAGAAGAAACATCGAAGAGTTGGGTGGTCACATTGAAGTGGAATCGGAGTTGGGAGTCGGAAGCTGTTTTACGATCAGCTTGCCACTGACGCTCGCTATTCTTGATGGCCAGCTGGTAAAAGTCGCCGGCGAGGTGTACGTAATCCCACTGTTGACGATAGTAGAATCGATTCAGATTGACCCCGAATGTATCAAGCTTGCCTCTGGGGGAATTGAATTGTATCGCCTGCGTGAAGAGAACATTCCGATCCTTCGTCTGCAAGAAGAACTGGAGATGGGACAGAGTGGTTCTCTGGATGCTCGTATTCTCTGCTTCGTTGAAGCAGCTGGTAACCGTGTAGGCCTTCTATTAGATGAATTGCTCGATCAGCAACAGGTCGTGATTAAGAGCCTAGAATCTAACTACAGCAAAGTTGCTGGCATTTCAGGGGCCACTATTCTCGGAGATGGCTCTGTATCGTTAATTCTCGACATACAGGGCTTGATCACCAACTTCCTCAAACGAGCATCTGACTCAACGCACAACGGCTTAGCAGCATAAGGGGGCGTGATGGAATCTGCGATGAAAACAGCAACAGAGGTTAACTCTCGTCAGGCGATTGAAGCTCAGGCGCAAGCCGTTCTAGAACAAGTGAGCGAAGAAGGGGTTTCTGAAAGTGCAGACTTCTTAAGCTTTAAGTTGGCGAGCGAATTGTATGGCGTAGAGATAAAAGATGTTGAAGAAATTCGTGTCTGGGAGCGCCCAACACCAATACCACGAGCACCACGATATGTGAAAGGGGTTATCAATCTGCGAGGAATGATTGTGCCTGTGGTGGATTTACGTAGCCGGTTTGAAATCGGTGAATGCGAATACCTGCCAAGCACAGTTGTGATTGTCTTGCGCTTTCAGGCAGAAGAAAGTGAACGCCTAATGGGCTTGGTGGTTGATGCTGTGAGCGATGTCGTTAGCCAAGGGCAAAATGAGCTTTATCCAGGAGTGGGCGAGTCTGCTGTTTCTCCTTATCTTCAAGGGCTGATAAATGTAGGCGAGCAAGTCATGTCATTGCTCGATACTGAAGAGCTTCTCAACATAGAGCGAATTTTGAGGAAAGAGCCATGATCATACCGCAAGAGTTTTTGAGCTTTGTGTTAGGGGATGACGAGTATGGCGTGCCCATTCTTGATGTCCGTGAAGTTCGTGGCTGGAGCTCGGTACGTGAAGTGCCCAACTCTCCAGATTATATGCTGGGTGTACTAGAGATTCGTGGAGAGTATGTCCCGATAGTTGACCTACGTTCTCGATTCGGATTACCCCCAGCGCAGATCAGTGCAACCACGGTGGTGATTGTTCTCAATGATGCCGAGATGCATCCGTTAGGTATCATCGTTGACGGTGTCTCCGAGGTCTATCCGCTAACAGATGAACAAATAAAACCTGCACCGCACGTATCCCACTCAGTTGACCACAGCTATATAAGAGGTATTGCGTCAGTCGAAAATGGTCATCTGATATTAATAAAACTTGAGGCTCTGTTTGATGTATCAGAGCTTGTTGTACCTGACCAGAACGAAGAGAGTTGGGCTTAAAACACGTCAAACGAAGCAACCAGTGAGAGGTGACTCATGGCATTTTGGAATCGGAAACCACAGCCTGCTACTGCGGAGCAATTTGCTTCGTCTGCGCAGGATAGTTTAATGGATGAATACGAGCCGGAAAGTAATAAAGGGTTGTCTAAAGAGCAACTCTTCTCAGCGTTGAACGCAGCGCAGACAGCGCTGATGATGATCGATCGGGACTTTAAAATCACCTATGTGAACCAGAAGTCGATGGATCTGCTGAAAACACATGAGGCGCTGTTTCAGTCTTTCTGGCCTAACTTCCGTGCCGATGAAGATTTTCTGATGGGCTATTGTATTGATGGTTTTCACTCAAACCGAGCACATCAGCGCCAAATGCTGTCCAACCCTTCAAATCTGCCTTACACCACTACTATTGAAGTCAAAGATGTAAAAATTGAGCTGAATGTCGGCGCGATCATTGACGGTCAAGGTAACTATGTTGGTAACACACTGGAATGGTCTGATGTTACTGCTGCGGTAGCCCAGCAAAACGATATTGCCAGACTTCAAGCCGCGGTTGATCAAGCTCAGACGGCAATGGTGATGATAGACCGTGATTTTAATATTACGTATGCCAACCAAGAAACTCTCAAGTTGTTTGGTAAACATGAGGCGACATTACGAACTGTCTGGTCAGGCTTTACGGCTTCAGAAGACTGGTTGATGGGGCGCTGCATCGACGAATTCCATAAGAATCCAGCACACCAAAGGCAATTGTTGTCTGACCCATCGAATTTGCCATACAAGACCGACATTCAGATTGCAGACTTAACCATCGAACTGAATGTCGCTTCAATAACTGACTCACAGGGAAATTACATCGGTAATACTCTGGAGTGGTCAGACGTAACAGCGATACGTGCTCAACAAGATGACGTGGCCAGGTTGCAAGCAGCCGTTGATCAAGCCCAAACCGCGATGGTGATGATAGACCGAGACTTCCTTATTACCTATGCCAACAAAGAAACCATCGAATTGTTTGGTAAGCATGAAGCGAAGCTACGAACAGTTTGGTCAGGCTTTACGGCATCTGAAGAGTGGTTGATGGGACGTTGTATTGATGAATTCCATAAGAACCCAGCTCATCAGAGACAGCTTCTCTCGACGCCGAATAATCTCCCTTACAAAACCGATATTGATATTGCGGATATCAAAATAGAGCTTAATGTTGCTGCGATTACTGATGCGCAAGGTAACTATATTGGTAATACACTCGAATGGCGTGATGTTACTGAAGAACGTGCAAAAGAGCAGGAAGTTGGTCGTTTAGCATCGGCGGTGAAAGGAATGACCACTAATATGATGATGGCTGATAAAGACGGTATTATTCAGTACCTCAACCCGGCATTATCGACATTACTTAAATCCAGAGAAAGTGATTTACAAAAAGCGCTGCCTGGATTTGATGCCAGCAACTTGGTTGGTAAAAATATCGATGTCTTCCATAAAAACCCCAGCCACCAGAGGAACATCATTAGTAACCCGGACAGACTTCCATTCAGTTCTAACATCGCCGTCGGGGGACTGGAATTTAATTTGACCTGTATTGCTATGCATGATGCTCAAGGCAACTATATCGGCCCTGCTTTACAGTGGGAAGATATCACTGAGCAGCAAGATGGTCAGCGCCAGGTTGAAGCATTGATTCAGCGTGCAATTTCTGGAGAGCTTAACGAGCGGATTGATACCTCTGTATACAGCGGCTTCATGAAAGAGCTCGGGGATGGCATTAATAACTTGCTCGATACCATGGTCGAACCTATTGGTCAGTGTATTGATGTCATGAGTCGCGTTGCGGACGGTGATTTAAATACCAATATGTCTGAGGATAACAAGGGCGAGTTCGGTCGACTGTCTGATGCGGTTAACACCTCGATACTTAACCTGCGCAACATGGTCGATAAGATCACCCAAGCTTCGGCACGAGTCGCTACCGCTTCTACGGAAATAGCGGAAGGCAACAATGATTTGAGCCAACGTGTTGAAGCACAAGCTTCTAATCTAGAAGAAACTGCCGCAAGCATGGAGCAGATGACAGCTACTGTTCGCCAAAATGCTGATAATGCGAAAGGAGCGAATTCTCTTGCGGAGGACGCGACTAAGAAAGCGAGTAAAGGTGGCGAAGTGGTCGGTCAAGCAGTCTCAGCAATGTCTGAAATCAACACTGCGAGCAAGAAAATTGCTGACATCATTGGTGTTATCGATGAAATCGCCTTCCAGACTAACTTATTGGCACTGAATGCTGCAGTGGAAGCTGCCCGAGCTGGCGAGCAAGGACGTGGTTTCGCAGTGGTTGCAGGTGAAGTTCGAAACTTAGCGCAACGCAGTGCGGCGGCGGCAAAAGAAATTAAAGGGTTAATCAAAGATAGCGTAGAGAAAGTGGATGAAGGCTCCAGACTAGTGGATGAGTCCGGTGATACCTTGAATGAAATCGTTGAGGCAGTCGAGAAGGTGACAGAGTTAATCGCACAGATAGCTTCGTCGAGCTTAGAGCAATCGACAGGTATTGATGAGATCAACCGCGCTATCACAACGATGGATGAAATGACTCAGCAGAATGCGTCCTTAGTTGAAGAAACCTCGGCAGCTAGTCAGTCGCTGAAAGATGAAGGTAAGCAACTTATCCACCTGATGAACTTCTTTGCTTCTGACGACAATGTTGCCACCTTTGATTCACCAAAGACGAAAGACTCTGGGCATCAAAGCAGCAATGTCAGGGAAATCAGGACACCACGCGTTGCTAATGCAGGATTCAAAGCGGGTGAGGAAGGGGACGAATGGGAAGAGTTCTAACTCGTGAAGGAGGAGGGGCAACTGAGTTTGAGCTAACGGATAAAGATTTTAAGTTTATCCAGTGGTTCATGCACAAGCATGCGGGCATTTACTTCTCTGATCGAAAGCGAACCATGGTCTATGGACGCATTAGCCGCCAGCTTAGGCGGCTAGGACTCACTCGTTTCTCTGAGTACAAATCTGTTATTGAACAAGACAACAGTGAACGAGTGAGGTTTATCAATAGTCTTACGACGAACAAAACCCAGTTTTTCCGTGAATACCATCATTTTGAGTTTTTAGAAAATGTGATGTTGGATGAGTGGCAGAAACAAGGGGTTGAAAATATCAAAATCTGGTCTGCAGGATGCTCGACAGGTGAAGAACCATACAGTTTCGTTTCTTCCCTATACTGTTCCAATGCCTTTAACCAGTTCAAACAGGTATCCATCACGGCAACAGATCTTGATACAAAAGTGCTCTCTCATGCGAAGCAGGGGATCTACAGTGATGAGGCGATTTCGTCTATCCCTAAACAATATCTAAAGCCCTGTTTCTTTAAAGGAAGAGATGGTCAGCAAGGGAACATAAAAATAGCCAAAGGGCTGCAAAAGCACATCCAGTTTCACCAGCTAAACTTGTTAGATAAGTGGGACTTTAGACAACCTTTTGATTTGATTTCGTGTCGTAACGTGATGATCTACTTTGATAGGCCGACCCAAGAAAAACTTATCAGAAGGTTTCATCAGCAACTTAAACCTAATGGGATTTTATTTATCGGGCATTCCGAAAGCGTCGGAGCCTGTAGCGATATCTTTCGTCACTTAGGCAAAACCATCTATGTGAAACAATAGGGGCAGTTATGATTGGGTTAAAGACCGGAAAGCCAAAGTACGAAAATAGCCACTTTAATCGTTTTTATCACCCTCAAAAAGAGAAGCACATGATCAAAGTGTTTCCTGGAGGGCTTTACTGTACCCATGAAGATGAGTTGATCGCAACGGGGTTAGGGTCATGTATCGCGGCTTGTGTTTGGGATGATTATGCAGCGATAGGTGGTATGAATCACTTTTTGTTGCCATTCCATAACCATTCGGAAATTAACTCGTGGCGTCCAGATGAAGTCGTTTCTACTGCATCGCGTTACGGTAGCCATGCAATGGAAATGCTGATTAATACCCTGATTTCTCAGGGTGCAAGACGTTCGTCACTCAAAGTTAAACTGTTTGGTGGGGCGCAGATGTTAGGTCGACACTCTATGATTGGAGAAAAAAACATCGCGTTTATCCTTAACTATGTTGAGCAGGAAAACTTGCCAGTCGTCGCTCAAGATTTAGGGGGCGTTGACCCACGCAAAATTATATTTAACCCGCTAACAGGGCAAGCTTGGTTGAAACGCATTCCTTACACTGAAATTCATCACTTGCAACAAGAAGAAGATAAGTACGCCAGTCAGTTGGATAAAGAAAGTCATCGTCCTCATGATGACGATGTGGAGCTGTTCTGATGAAGAAAATTAAAGTACTCGTGGTTGATGATTCTCCGGTTTTCAGAGCCTTACTTGCTCAATTGATCAATTCCGATCCCGAGCTTGAAGTTGTAGCGATGGCAGAGGATCCGTATCAGGCTAGAGATCTGATCAAGATTCACAATCCTGATGTACTGACGTTAGACATTGAAATGCCAAAAATGAATGGGGTGCAATTTCTGAAAAACCTCATGCGTTTGCGCCCAATGCCTGTCGTGATGATATCGACCCTTACTCAGCATGGGGCTGAGCCAACCCTGACGGCATTGGAACTTGGGGCTGTGGACTATTTCCCTAAGCCAGCGGTGGATAACACGGGAGATATGGTCAATTACAAAGATCATATTAATGACAAGATAAAAATGGCTGCTGGCGCTAATGTTTTTCAGGATAGAACTAAACATGCGCCTTCACAGACAATTGCTCCTAATAACTTAAGAACCAAAGTTGAAGTGATTGCGATAGGTGCCTCGACAGGTGGAACAGAAGCAGTCAGGCAAGTGTTGTCTGCTCTGCCTTCAGGGTTGCCACCGATTGTCATAACGCAGCACATTAGCGCTATGTTCAGTGCGTCTTTTGCCCAGCGTCTTAATGACAACAGCGAAATTCAGGTTAAGGAGTTGTCAGCGAGCAAAGCCCCGTTAGTGAATGGATGCGCGTATGTTGCTCCGGGAGATAAACATTTAGTCGTCATTAAGCGTGGCCAACATTTGTATTGCCAACTGGATGATCGTCCAACAGTGAACCGACACAAACCATCGGTCGATGTGATGTTTGATACTGTTGCAGAAACGGTCGGAAAGAATGCCATCGGCGTCATCTTGACTGGTATGGGGCAAGATGGAGCGCGAGGAATGCTTAAGATGAGAGAAGAAGGGGCAATGACGATCGCTCAGGACAAAGCTTCTTCCGTTGTTTGGGGAATGCCGCGAGTTGCGGTTGAAATGAACGCTGCGCAACAAGTGTTGAGTCTTAAACAGATACCTCAGCAGATATGTGATTGTCTAAAGAAATAAGCGCCTGTGCGGGCACAACGTCAGGGATGTACTATGAATAAAATAACAATGACCCCAAAAATCCGCTACGCCCTTGCTATAGGGACGCAGATTGTATTGCTTGCTATCGGGATGACGTTGTCATCGTCGATTGCGCATGTCGCTGTTATGGTGCTTGCGGCGGCTATACCATGGTTTGTTTTCCCTAGAGAGGCTTCTACGCCAAATAAGTCTGAGTTAACTCAGTTCCGTGAAAAGTCATCTCAGGACGAAAAACAGATCAGCCTACATGTCAGTGAAATATTGAAAAAAATATCCCTACAATTAAATGAACCTTTAGATCATCAACATGGTGTTGTTGATGAATCTGCAGAGACGCTAAATGAAAGCTTCTTTGAGTTGCAGAAGTTAGCAGAGGGACAAAATGCAATTGCTGAAGAGCTAGTGAGTAACATTATGGGTAATAAAGATAATGCCTACGATATTACTCAGGTCTTGCCCAAAACAGAGACCATCATTCGCCAGTTCGTTGACACACTCATTAATATCTCTGAGAAGAGCATTTCCGCAGTACATAGTATTCATGACATGTCCGATAAGTTGGATGCGGTGTTTAAATTGTTAGCGCAAGTTCGTGGCCTATCCGAACAAACCAACCTGCTCGCTTTGAATGCTGCGATTGAAGCAGCACGTGCTGGGGAGGCTGGGAGAGGTTTTGCAGTTGTGGCGCAAGAAGTAAGAAACCTTTCTGTAAAAGCAGAAGAGCTTAACTGCGAAATAGAGAAGGAAATTAATGTCGCTCAGGATACGGTCAAAGAAGCGAATAAAACAGTTGGGGAGATGGCATCAATCGATATGACGGAAGCGATAGAGTCTAAGGAAAAAGTGGATGATATGCTTCAAGGTGTTAAAGCGGCTAATGCTGTCGTTGAACAGGAAGTTCAGAAAATCAAATCCATTGGGGTCACGCTGCATACACGTGTTGGTGACGGTATTCGGGCGTTACAGTTTACAGACATCATTGTCCAACAGGGTGATTACGCCAAGATCAGTGTTGATTTTCTCGATCAGGTAACTGAAATACTCGTGGCTCATGCCAGCGGCAGCCTAGACCCTGATGAGATGAAACAGGCTGTGGCAGATCTGAAATCAAATATAGACCATCGCGGGGCTCCAGCTGCTTCTCAGGAAAGTATTGAAGAAGGAGAGGTAGAGCTATTTTAATGGGTCATGCGTATACATATTGTCGTGAAGGCGGTGCAGTCTTCGTTGTTGAAAAGGAAATATTATGTCGGTAGAAGCTGAAGTTGATTCAAATTCCAAGCAAGTAACGATCTTAATTGAAGGGGCTTTTGGATTTAATCTAGTCCAAGAGTTCCGTCGTTGTTATTCAGATAAGAAGGATTTTCGTTTTACCATCGATTTACGGAAAGTCGATTATATAGATAGTGCAGGGCTAGGTATGCTGCTTAATATGCACAACTATCTTGAGCAGGATGACGGGATGATCCGGATTACCAATACCTTGCCACAGGTGCGAAAGATACTGACCATTTCTCGTTTTGATAAGAAGTTTTCTATCGAATAGCGGTTAAGGAGGGCCGTATGCATGTCATGATAATTGACGACCACGCTACGAATCGAGAATTGTGTCGATTCATGCTCAGCGAAATGGCGCAAGAAGTCACGACGTTCGAGAATGGTGAAGGGGTCGTGGAGGCAATGCTCAAGATGCCGTCTCTGCCAGATGTCATCTTGTTGGATGTAATGATGCCAGTGAAGGATGGCTTTACGACAGCACAGGAAATTCGTGATGCGTTCCCTAATCTTCATATGCCGATCATCTTTCTCACCGTACTGGATGATCACGATTCGTTCGAGCGATGCCTGACGTTAGGTGAAGACTTTATTCCTAAGCCCGTTGAGAGAAGTGTGCTAGTGGCGAAAGTTCAAGCTCACTATCGAGTTGTAAAGATGCACAATGAGGTGAAGGAACATCGTGATGAGCTAAGTAAGTTTCACGAGCAAGTTCGCTACGACTATGCGATCGCGGAGTCGATTTTCTCCAATTTAATGGATGAAATGAGTTCTCAAGTGAAAAGCATTTATGGCATCAACTACATTTCTACCCCATCAACTGTTTTCAACGGAGACTTGATCGTTGTGGCAAACCGGCCGCATGGGGGAGTATACGTGATGATCGCGGATGCGACGGGCCACGGCCTTCCAGCTGCTATTTCGGCTATTCCTGCAACCCGAGCGTTCTTCTCTATGGCTTCGAAAGGTCTTTCTTTGGGAGAGATTGTTCGCGAGCTCAATGACGTATTGGTACGTTTCTTACCCATGGGGATGATGTTGGCGGCAAGCGTGTTTGAAATTCGTGCTAACGGGTTTGAAGTTTCTTGGTGGGGCGGTGGACTACCTGATGGTTACCTATTGGATAAAGATGGCTCGATCAGCCGAAAACTGGTTTCCACGCACATGCCGCTTGGTGTTTTGAAATCTCATGAGTTTGAATCGGATCTAGTGCACTTCAAAATGGAGCCAGATCAAAAAATCCTCTGCTACACCGATGGTGTGATAGAAGCTGAAAATGGGCTTGGAGAGCAATTCGGTCAAGAGCGTTTGGAAGAGGCATTAACGTCTGGGAGAGCGATGATCCCAACGCTGTTTGAGTCGGTGAGAAAGTTTGCCAATCGTAATGTGGGCGATGACTTGTCTATTTTGGCCATGGAGTTTCCGATTTCAAACAGTAACGATAAAGTGGTGCAGCAAAGCAGCTTTTATCTCAGCAAAACTCCGGCACAGTCAAAGATGCGTTTCCCAGCATCTGTGCTTAAGTCGGTGACGGTGATGAGCGAAGTCAGACAGTTTCTGACCGGTGTGATGACAGGGCCACATTTAGATTTGGTCTGTTCAGTGCTGTCCGAGCTGTTTGCTAACGCGATTGAACATGGACTATTGCATTTAGACTCGAAAATCAAGGAAGAGCCCGATGGCTTCTTCACCTTCTACCAGTTGCGCGAAGAGAAACTTAAAGAACTGTCTGAAGAGCTTTGGGTGACTCTATTTATCGATTATAAGCCAGAACAAAAGCAGCTGGTCTTAGAGCTGGAACATAATGGTGTTGGATTCGATTACAACAAGTTAAAGCAAAGTATTGATAAATCTTTGACGCATGGACGAGGGATCGTATTAGCTTCAGAACTATGTGATTCATTAGACTATTCGAAACAAGGAAAATGTGTGACGGCGGTATATAGCCTAGATGCTAAACACCATTTCCCGAGCTCAGCTTAATTATATTTACAGTGTAAAAGCCCTTGAGAAGTGACCTAAGCCTTACTTTGTCACAAATTTAATACTGTATTTCACGAGGATTATATAAACTAAAGTTATAGGGACTGGATGAAGTAGGCTGTAAATGTGGGACAAGTTAGTCAGCTTATCTGATGATAATCAACAGGTTATTGCTAAATTGCGACCAGATATGAATATCGATGGTCGCTTTGACAGCAAAGGTGTTGAAGAAGCGATTGCGGGCATCGGTGCGACCGATTTTTGCATATTGAATGATGAAGTTACTCGATTCATTAACTGTGCAAAAGAAGGCAAAAGCGAAGCTTTGGTTGGCATTGCTATCGCGGAAATCAGAGACGCTGTGGTTGAAGTCGTTTTATCGGATCACGATATGTTAGCCAGTATGGTTGTCACTGGTGCTTATCGCGGTTCGCCGCTTAAAGGCCCTCAGATTGTACACGCATTAGCCCAAGCTCATGTCACTAAAGGAATCAACAAATTAGCACTGAAAAAAGTGTTAATGATGAGCCATCAACTCAAACCGGGTGAGACCTTTACCCAACCTGTCGCCAAAGGCAAAAACCCTGTTCAGGGACAAGATGCAAAGTTTATCCCACTGGTCAAAGACATCACTAAGCAAGTTCTGGCTCCTTCACAAGACGCAGACGGCAAAGTTGATATGTTGGATCTCGGTGAAACGGTCACCGTAGAAGCGAAAGCTCGGTTGATGAAGCGCATCCCTGCGACCAAAGGGACGCCAGGTATCACAGTCCAGGGGAAGCCTATTCCACCCAAACCTGGCAATGATGCGATACTGAAAGAATCGAAAGGTTCAGAAATCTCACCTGAGGATCCCAATCTCCTTGTCGCTGCAGTTTCTGGTATGCCGATGATCAAAGAGCGTACTGTCGAAGTGGAAGACGCGCTTTGCTTGCCTGCAATTGGTGTCGCGACCGGGCATGTAAAATTCAAAGGCAATGTAATCGTCACTGGAAACATTGAGTCCGATATGATGGTTCGTGCAACTGGAAACTTAACCGTTGGTGGTTTTATTGAATCGGCAGATGTACAGGCACAAGGCGACATAGATGTGGCTAAAGGCATCATTGGTCATAACGTTTCTGAAGACCAAGCGAAAAGTTGTCATGTAAAAGCGGGTGGTTCTATTACAGCAAATTACGCGCAATTCTCAGAACTTCAGGCTGCTGAAAATATCAATCTTTCAGTCCACTGTATGAACAACGAAATTCGCTGTGGTAAAGATTTAACCGTCTCTGATGCCGCCGAGAAGCAGGGAACTTTAAGTGGTGGTCACGCAAAAGTAGGTGGGAAGGTGACGTGCGTTAACCTAGGTGTTGAAGGTGATACTGCAACTTACATCAATGCGTTTGCGCGTTATCAGAACTTCAAAGAGCGCCAGCAAAAATACAAAGAGCAATATAAGCTTGCCCAAGAAGCGACTATGGATGTGGTTCGTCGGGAGCTGGAATTTAAGAAAACACCGAAAGCAGAACGCAGCGAAGAAGAAGCAGAAAACATTGAGAAACTTAAACTTGAATCCAATGCGCGTCTAGAAAAAGTGAAAATGGCGCGAGATAAACATGAGTTAGAGTTTGAACAAGCGCTTGAAGACAACATCGTAGATGTAAAAAACAAAGTTTATACCCATGTTACGGTTCAATACGGTGAAGAAAAAGTTATCACCAAGCGAGTGCATGGTACGAGTACGTTTTCCTTTAACCAGTACGAAATTAAATGTGCTGCCGCTATGGATGAAGAGGCGCTTGAGCAAGAGTAACTCAGGCGGATTTGATAGCAAAACAGCCAGCATTATGCTGGCTGTTTTTATTTTCTGAGTGCAGCGAATAGGTTCTGGTTACGATGCTTGGTAGCGTGGGTTACTAGAGCGATGACTGCACAACACATCAAGACCTTTCCAAGATCTTGTATTTGTCCAGCGATCGCCAGACCAATACCTATCTGCAAGTAGTAGATAAGCCCGAGAATTGCGCCGCCGCTGCCGGCATGTTGCTTGTAATCTTTTAGTGCTGCGCTGATAACATTGGGAATCGCGATACCAAATGCCATCATGACCAGCATCATTGCGAGAACAAAGTAAATACTATCCAGAGTCAGATAGACACTTATGCTCCCCACGCACAGTAATGTAGTGGCTAGGCTAATCAGAGCTGATGGATGAGTATGCTTGTTTAGCAGGTATTTGTTGCAGTAGCTGCCAACCACAGTACCGAGCCCTAACACAATTCCACTGTAGCCAAATTGGGCAGAGCTATAGCCAAGCTTAGCAAAGGCGAATGCCCCCAGTTGGTAATAGGAAAACAGCGCAATATTGAAGACGGCAATCAAGATAGTGGAGTACCATATATGACCGTCTTTGAGCATCCTCCAGCCTAGCTGATGGAGGTTAAGCGGCGTCCTCGATTGCTGTGTTTCTGGTAGCCTGAAGAGGTTGTAGAGTAGCAATAAGATCGCCATGCCAAACAGAGCGGAAAATACGTAGGTGTGCCCACCTGCTTGAGCAAGTTGCCCACCTACGGCCATTCCTATTACGGGGCTGAGCGCGATTCCCATACCCATAAGACCAAATACTTTAGCCAGAGCTTCACCGTCGAAAACATCTCTCAACATCGTTTGAGTGACTACTGAACCAACGGCAATGCCAAACGCGCTGGCAATTCGAGCTGCAATCAGACACTCAAACTGGTCGGTAAGCATTGCGACTAAGGCGGATAAGCCGTAAACCGCAATACCTGCAAGCATTGCTGGCCGTCGGCCCCATTTATCCGCAGCTACCCCCCAAAACACAACGCCCAGAGCAAACGCGATGAAATAGACAGATAAAGTTTGCGAAGCTTGCGAATCCTTGACTGAAAAGGCCTCTGCAATCGAGTGGAGTGCTGGGCTGTAAATCGTTTCCACGATCTGCGGAAACATGAGCATTACGAACATCAGCCAGAGTGAAGGCTTGTGCTTCATGATACGTCCTCAATAAATTTAACTTGAGACGCAGTATAAGGAGCACTAATATTTTTCTATTAACGATAATAATACAAAAAACATCAAAATAAGGACAGCGGTGTGCTGATCGATAAACATTCCGTGATAGATCCCGACAGTGTTAATTCCAAAGTGGTGGGCATTGCGGCAGATCTTGGCAGACACGACTCCGGCTTACACAAGCACCAAAAAGGACAGTTGCTATATGCGCCAAAAGGCTGCATGAATTTCGCGTTGTCGGACTCTATTTGTATCCTTCCTCCCACGAAGGCAGTTTGGATTCCACCAAACACAATACATCGTGCTTTTATGACCAATGTTGTGGCATACCGCTCGTTGTATTTTGATTGTGACGCTTTCTCTTGCCCTGACGCGATTACCATTATTGAAGTCAGTGAGTTACTGAAAGCACTGATTAACAAGATGGCTTTCTGGCCTATAGACAAACCTGAATCGGAAATGGCCAACTACACCGCTCTGTTTTGGGAAGAGTTTAGTCAAAGCAAAACATACTCCTACGAGTTGCCACTGCCCACAGACCGGAGATTGAATAGGTTCCGTCGTCAAGTCTCGGATGAAGCCTTTCTGGCACCCGATTTGGTGACATTAGCTAACTCTGCGGGAGCTAGTCCTAAAACCATTACTCGGATCTTCAAGGCCGAAACGGGTATGTCTTATCAGGAGTGGAAGCAGCAATGGCGAACCCTAAAGGCCATCGAGCTTCTGTGCCGTGAACGTCAGGTTAGTGATGTCGCGCACTTGCTAGAATTTTCTTCCGACAGCGCCTTTATCGCGTTTTTTAAGAAACAAATTGGGCAAACACCGCTGAACTTCATGAAATGTAACGCGTTTCCATAATGTTCAAAATATGTCTGAAATGTCCCATTTTTTCGTCTTTCGCTGTTTTATGTCGTCTATGGCTAGGAACAGTACATTAAATGACCCTCAGGCGAGTAGCTATGTTTACGACAAAACCGCAAAGAAACGATATTTCAGACAAATTTATCAAGCACGACAGCAAGATGCTTCAGCAGATATACGGGACTGATGATGTGCTGCCTTATTGGGTAGCGGATATGGACTTCCCTGTTGCTCACCCGATCTCTCAAGCTTTGGCTCGGATCGTTGAACGTGAGAAATACGCTTATGAATTTGACTCAGAAAGTGTGTTTAAAGCCATTTCTGACTGGAATAAGCAGCGCCATGGTTTGGATCTTAACCCAAGTTACTTTGTGCAAGTGCCGGGAGTACTGAGCGCGATTGCATTGATGATCCGAGAGTGGTCTAACAAAGGCGATGGTGTGCTTGTTCAGGTCCCCGTCTATCACCAATTTAGAAGGCTGATTGAGTCTGCTGGGCGTAAAGTGGTTGCTAACCCGCTTACATTAGAAGATGGCCAATATCAGCTGGATTTCGACGACCTTGAAGCTAAATTGAGAGAGGACAACGTCAAAATTGTTCTGCTCTGTAACCCTCATAATCCAGTCGGACGCGTTTGGACTCAGGATGAGTTAGCGAAGCTGGTGGCGATTGCGGCCAAGTACAATGTTGTGGTGATCAGTGATGAGATTCATGCCGACATTGTATTTGAAGGCCATCAATTCAACAGTATTCTCACCCAAAACTACGATAACCTTGTGTCGATCATTGGCTCGCCAGCAAAGAACTTCGGTCTGAACAGTATTGCTAATGGCTATCTTTATACCGAAAACCAAGCTCGGCTTGAAGAGATTAAGTCCACGGTGGCCTCAATGGCGTTGGATCACGGTAATACGTTGACCAATTACGCCACTATTGCTGCATACACTCATGGTCAGGCTTGGTTTGAGGGTTTCCTCGCTTATTCACAAAATACCATCGACTGGGTTGAGGCTTACATTGGGCAAAACCTACCACAAATAAAAATGTTTAAACCGCAAGGAACGAACCAGATCTGGCTCGACTTTTCTGGGCTCGATCTAGAGCCTGAAGTACTGAAAAGTCTGTTGTTCACACAAGCGAAAATGGGGCTGACACCTGGTGGATGGTTTGGGGAGAAGAATCCTAACTTTTATCGAATGAATATTGCGTCGCCATTGGAACAGATCGAGAAATCGTTCCACGCATTATCAGCGGCGATAAAAGAAGTGAGTTAGCAAAGTAAGAGGAGGCATTGCCTCCTCTCATTAGAAGGGATAATGACCGAACATATCGTCGATCAGTGATTCCAAAAGTTCAGGGTTGTTGTTGGCTTTCGCATAGGTTCTCAGACCTGCGATCTGGATCTGAACGTGACTGGCGAGTCGATGAGTGTCTTTATCTGCACTTAATTCCCCCTGTTGCTGAGCTTGTTGCAGTACTAATTCAAACTGATTTTCCATTAATCTTAAAGAGTGTCTGGCCTCATCCAGTAAATCTTGGTTAGCTTCGGTAAGCTCAGCGACGGATTTTGCCAGCATACACATGCCATCTGGAGCGCCTTTTTGCGATTGTAAAACAAGATGTTTAACGAAAGCCTTGAGTGCTGCTAGGGGAGAGTCGTTTTGGGACTTGAACTGTTCTAGTTTCGATATACCCATTTGGGTGTAATGCCTTAACGCTTGTTTAAACAGTTCTTCTTTACTGCCGAATGCTGCGTAAATACTGCCCGGACGCATATCAATGACTTCCTGAAGGTGACGCATTGATGTGGCATGGAAGCCTTTTTCCCAATATAGATGGGTGGCTTTATCGATGACTTGCTGACGGTCGAATTTGGCAGCATTCCCCATAGTAGCTCTCTGGTTATTTTGAACGATAGTTCAAATTATAGTTTTTTCCCTCGCAAGGGTAAAGTAATCAGGACAACTGTCGTCTTCCTATCCTGCTGCCTTCCAGCTAACCCACAGTTTAAATATGACTCTATAATGACTTGAACGAGTGTTCAAAATTAAACTTGAACAGTCGTTCAGGTGGTTCTATAGTAAACATCGAAATACGAGGAGGGTGTTCCTTCTCTGAATTAACGTGAATATGGCAGGACATCATTATGAGTGAATTCAAATTACACAGTGTGGAAAGTGCGCCAGAGGCTAGTAAAGCGATTCTAGAAGGTGCTCAGCAACGCATGGGACGCATTCCTGGGCTTTATTCTGTTATGGCGGAATCGCCAGAACTGTTGCAGAGCTACACGCAGCTCCATCAATCTTTCACTAGTACCTCATTTGATGAGGAAGAGCTGACTGTTGTGTGGCAGACCATTAACGTTGAGCATGAATGCCACTACTGTGTGCCGGCCCATACTGCCATTGCTCATTCAATGAAAGTCGATCCTGCATTAACTGAAGCGTTGCGCAATGGTCAAGCGATGCCAACAGAGAAGCTTCAGGCGCTCCATGACTTTACTTTGAGTGTGGTTCGAGGTCGAGGAAATGTATCTGAACAAGAACTATCGGCATTTTATGCCGCTGGTTATGGCCAAAAGCATGTACTTGAAGTGATTCTCGGCTTGTCTCAGAAGGTCATTAGTAATTACGTTAATCGCATCGCTCAGACGCCAGTTGATGCCATGTTTGAAGCTTACGCCTGGAAAAAATAGTCGAGTTGCAGGGTGGCACAAATCAGATTGTTTGCCGCCAGTGACCTATAGTTATCAATGCTCACTAAGACGTGAGCATTGTTATAAGGAGCGTGTAGTGAGTAAGACATTTGCCTTCGATGTGTATGGCACTTTGATTAATACCCATGGTTTGATCGCTTTGCTAGAAGACTGGATTGGAGATAAGGCATCAGCATTTAGCCAGACTTGGCGTGACAAACAGCTGGAATACTCTTTTCGTCGCGGCTTGATGAAAACGTATCAACCGTTTTCAGTGTGTACTCAACACGCTTTAGATTACAGCTGTGATTACCACAACGTTGAGTTGTCTGATGAACAAAAAACACGACTGTTAGAAGGGTATCTGAGCCTGCCCGCTTTTGGAGATGTGGCCGAGGCACTTAAGCGCCTTAAGGCTGCGGGTCATCGACTTTTTGCTTTCTCCAATGGCGAAACTCAAGCCGTCAATACACTGCTTGACCGAGCGGAATTGCATGCGTTTTTTGATGGTGTCATTAGCTGCGAAGATATCGAAACTTTTAAACCTAATCCAGATGTGTATCAGTATCTGATTGATTGTACGGGGGCTTTTAATGTCTGGCTGGTATCGAGCAATCCGTTTGATATTCTCGGTGCAATGTCATCGGGCATCCAGTCTGTGTGGGTTAAGCGCAGCGAGGAAGCATTGTTTGATCCTTGGGGAATTGAGCCTACTCGTACCATTTCCACACTAGAACAACTCACCACGGATTAACACCACAAGGACGCATGGCGCGTCCCATTTCTCTTTTACCTGTAAATACAATCTCGTTTGTAGTCTACATTTCGTCAGAGACTTAAACTCTTTTTCAAGGCTGATAGAGGTAAGTGTCTGTTTTTAATTTGATTATCGAGTCACAGCATCACTCTGTTTGCTGACATAGATTCGTCGATCGCACAGCGGATAATGCACGGGTAATCGATGAATTGTTACTGCTATGAGTTAACAAGGAAAGAGTATGTTGTTCAAAAGGTATTCATTACAGTCATTTGTGTTGCACTGGGGTGTGGCCTCACTTTTCATCTTCGTCTATTACATTGGCGACACTATGGTTGATCTGCCACCCAGCGATGAAAAATGGAGTTTGATTGCCAATCATAAATCATTAGGTGTTGTGCTGTTCGCCCTCGCGATATTCCGAGTATTATGGCGTGCTAACGAAGGTTTTCCTTTGCCCAAGCGAGAAGAGACAAGCATGTCTATTGCCACAGCTAGAGTTGTACATATCTCTTTGCTGGTGGTAACACTGCTGATGCCGATATCTGGTATTTTGATGAGTGTTGGATCTGGTCGAGGAGTGAAATTGTTTGATACCACACTGATTTATGGCGGTGAGAAGATAGCTTGGATGCAGCAGGTGGGAAGCTTAGGTCACCAGTTATTGAGTTACTTCATTCTTCTTCTGTTGGCCGCACATATTTTAGGCGCTGCAAAGTCAAAACTGAGCCTTAGAAGAGTTTAGCTGAAATAAATAAAGCCACTTCATGGCTATGAAGTGGCTTTACTTGTTAATTTCTAATACCAATCTTCTTCACATTTGTACTCGCGTATCCTTGATCAACCATTGCAAAACTCTTAGCAAGATTCTCTGCTGATTCCATATCTTGAGATTTTACAATAAGAGAAAATACCGGAAGATCAGCACCAACATAAAAAGTTTGGGAGTCAATATATGAGTCGGTGACAATGCCTTTTCTACTTAAATAAACGACATGTTGAAGATCTATACCTAGAATATTATTTACAACTTCGGGAGACGAATCACTATTCCATGTGAACTGAATATTATAACTTTGCAGAGCAAGACTGTCTGAATTTATCCAGCCACTACCTAGTGGCACTATGCTAATATGGCGAGATAAATTACCTTCTAAATCAAAAGTCTGATTTGCAACCTCCTTTGCTTCAATAATATCTTCTGCTTCAATGATATAACTAGGCAAAGCTCTGGTTTCATTGTTATAGATAATTTCCTTTAGATACATGCTGCTTACACCATGGGTGTTTTCTCGAGTTTCAAAAATAGATCGAGCAGTTTGCCTATTTGCATCTTCAAGTAAATCACTTTTAATTTCAGGGTTGATGTAAGTTAAATACTCCTTAGATTCCGAAGTAAAAGATATTAATAGCATAGAGGATAATAGTATACGTTTCATATTCACGTCCTTTGTTAACATTCAAAATAATTATATTTAAATTGGCGTAAATAAATGAAAGTTCATAGTAAATCTATGTAAATAGGTTGTTTTTAATATTTAAAATGATATTAAATGGGTCTCTCGACAAAAAATTGAAGTTGTTCAAGATATATTAAAAATTGTAGCCAGTTTCTTACATGAAAAAATTATAGAGAAATGTTTAGATTTAGGTGAGAGATACTTATAAAGGTAGGAATACAATACTGTTAAACGAGGAAGAAACCACTCATTCTCATGAGTGGTTAAAATCAGAGAGCGATTTTACTAATGGCTTTGTTGCCACACTCTTCTTCAATAAGAGGGTTGGGCGCGCCGGATAAACCAATGGCACCGATGACCGTACCTTTATACATAATGGGTAGCCCACCCGTTAGGATAAGAATATCGTCTTCCATCTTACCCAACTGGCTAAACCCTTTTGCTTCAACTGCGCCGGTTAACGCTGAAGTTGGCGCCTTAAGGGTGGCGGAAGTATAGGCTTTACGAAAGCTGGTGTGAACGGTGTTGCTACCAGTGCCTTCGCCACGATAAAAATAGAGCAATCGACCTTGGTCATTGACAACGGAAACCGAAATCGGAACGTTAACAGCATTGCACTCAGCGATGGCTTCTTTGGCAATTTGTTCTGCAACATTGGTTGGCAGGTAGAATTTGCTTGGTATCTCCGCAGCGTGAACGGATGAGATTCCAAGAAATAGGCTGGCAAGTGTCGTGGTGAACTTGTTTAACATGGGCTCTCCTAGATTGAACTCGTTGGAGAGGTATTTATACCCATCGGTGTAGAGACGACTCTACAATTTGGATTGTTTTTATGGAAAAGAATCAGACAGAAGGGCAAAGTGAACTGTTGGGATCGAGTTTTGAGCAGTTAGAACCTGCACTGCGCGCCAAGCTAGAAGTCACTCAAAGCAAAGTTCTTTACGCCGAAAAACAGTATATTCATTACGCAGGTGATGAGGCCAAGCATCTGTTTTTCGTTAGCCGCGGGACGGTGAGAATCACCAAATTTAGTGAATCTGGCAAAGAGTTCATTATTAAGGATCTCAGCCAGGGCGAATGGTTTGGTGTGATCGGTTGTTTTGGCGGTGGTAGAAGACCTAATGATGCGATTGCTTTAGTCGAAACCGAGTTAATTCAGTTCTCATTAGCCGATTTTATGGCCGTGGCTGACCAAAATCCTCAGCTGTGGCACTGCATCAGTCACCAGTTGGCTCAGTATGTGGTCCATTACAACCGAAGGCTGGAAGATATCGTGTTCCAGCCATTGTTGGAGAGGACGAAAGCCATGTTGGCTCAGCTAAGTCGTTGGCAAAATACCGACACTTTAGCAATGAGCCAAATGGATCTGGCTTGTTTACTGGGCGTGACTAAAGAAGCGGTCGGGTTGCAGTTGAACAAGCTGCAAGCAGAAGGCGCTATTTCATTGGGTTACAAAAAGATTCACATACACGCTTCTTTTGACCGAAACCCAACCGTGTAAATACTGGAAAATCATACAGGTTGACGTTCTTTCTGCACCAAGGCCTCATGAGTACTGAACCCGCGTACAATGTTACCCAGTGTAATGGCGGCGAATGCGAGAATCACAAAGCTCAAGTGCCATGCTTGATTCAAACCCAGTGTGACCAGCGCCATGCTGACGATAGATGAGATGATCATTTGCCCGCCACCAGACATGGCTGCCGCCGCGCCCGCTTGTTTCTTGTAGGGTTGCATCACCATTGCCTGAGCACAGGGTAGGGCGATCCCGTTACCTAAAATCATCAATAGCTGACCAAACATCAGATAGAGTGGCTCAAGCGGACAGAAGAAAAACCATAGCGCAGAAGCAAGGTGCAACACAGGTGTGCACAGCAGCATTTTCTTACTGCCAATTATCGGTCTTACTCGATTGCAGATACTGGTACCTGTCAGCATGCCCAATGCCGGAATGAGCGCCCACATGGCGTATTCATCTGATGTCATTCCAATCTGATCTTGCATGATAAACGGCATCACTGAGACGGTGGTGATCATCAGGCTGAAGTTTAGCCAGCCGATACTGGCGAAGCTGATGAAGTACCGAGAGGTGACTAATTCGCGATATTGCTTCAGCATATTGGCCGGTGAGGGTAGAGGCTTGGTTTGACTTAACGTTTCATCAAAACGAATCGCAATGATCGCCCATGCGATCGCCACGTAACCCAGCAATGAGACAAACACCATACTCCAGCCGAAGTGGAAGTTGATAAAGCCGCCCAATACTGGTGCTATCAAAGGTGTGATTGACGCCGCCATAGCGATGTAAGAAAGGGCGACAGGCAGTTGGGCACCACTGTAGCGATCTCTGGTTGAGGCTCGGGCCAATACCGCGCAACAACCCGTTCCTAAGCCTTGCAGTAATCGTCCAAGCACCATGCCGGTAAATGAGTCGCTGAAGGAGATAATCAGCACTAAGCCTGTCAGTGCAATCAATAAACCTGCTAGCAATACCTTTTTGCGTCCTAGCGAATCGGAAATAGGACCGTATAGAAACTGTGGAGGCCCAAAGCCAAGTAAGTACACACTGACTAATAACTGAGCCTGATCGAGTGAGATGCTAAAGTCACGAGCTATCCACGGTAGTGAAGGAAACACCAGCCCCATGCTTAACTGGCCAATACTGATGATTAAGCAGGCGAGCAGAATGGCTCTTGGCTGGATAGCATTACTCATCATTTTCCCCATACGCAGACGGACCTTTTGCTCGGCGTTTGAGGCAGCCCTCATCATCATCTTGCTGGAGCTTGGCTTTGACTCTTTTAACTGTCGATAGGCTGACATCGCATTGTTCAGCCACGCTATGCAGTGTTTTACCTTGCATCAAAAGCTCGGCAATCTGGCGATGTTTCTGTTTATCGGCTGGGCGGCCACGGAATTTCTGTTTCCACAGTTCAGGGTTATCTTTGAGCTGCTTACGTCCCATCTCTGCCGCGAATAAGCGATGCTGAGTTTGCACTTGCCCGTAGCCCGACAGTAGGGCGAGTAGAGTTTGGCTTTGTATTGTGTTGGGTTCGAGTCGCAATGGCTCACATACGGTTTGTAAATTGACGCCTTGGCTTTGAAGTCGTTCCACCACGCCAAGTGCCTGACTAAAATCATGGCCAAATGCACTTAGCCACCAAATCACCACGGTATCGCCAGTTTTTAGCGTGTCTAAAAGCTTTACGAATTCAGGACGCTCCATCGCTGGAACGTATCCACGCACTTTGTCCTGAAAGTGTTTTGCTTCAGGAGCGCAGCTCTGCAATTGCTCAAGTTGCTGAGAGTAGGCTTGGTTTTTTGGAGAAAATCGAGAGTAAAGGTACGTCGCCATAAAAATGTTTTGGTTCATTTGGTGTGATAGGTCATAAACATAGGCGGGTTCATAAATAAGATCAACACCAAATGAACCATTGCCATGGAGAGATGGCTTAACCTATTGAGAAAAGGAGAGATAAATTTTGGGCGTCAGAAGCGTTCTGAGCCCAAGTTCGGAAAGAGGTTACTTTAGCGTGTGGCTCAAGAACAGGTTGACACAACTCTTGATGTATTGATGCTTTTGTTCGTGAGATTCTTCGATGTTCTCACCGAGATAGCGCCAGTAGACCGCCTTGCCATGAAACATCAGCAGTAACTGAATGGCGCTTTGATGACTGGAGACATCAAGTTGAATGGTGCCGTCTTCAACTTTCTTATCCAGATATTGCTCAAGCATTTTGGTTGTTTGAATCGGGCCGTACTCTAAATAGGTGGCGGTAAACTCAGGGTGAGTATCGATGTTGCTGACCGCATTTCGATACGTTTGTTGGGCGCCTGGGTTCAGCAGAGTTTGGTGAAAACCCATCCCAAATTTCACCAAAGCCTCTTCAATTGGCAGGCTGAGATCAAGCACTGCTTCGTTCGCTTGATACTCCAAGCATTTGTTTCTCATGCATGTTTCAAACAACAAGTCCTTGGTTTTGAAATGCGAGTAGATGGTTTGTTTCGAAACATCTGCGAGCTTCGAAATACTATCCATACTGGCACCGTAGCCGTGGACACCGAATAATTCAGTGGCCGCTTGGAGAATTCTTTGGCGTTTTAATTCACTGGCACTTGTCATCGATCTTTCGCAATTTGCAGGACACGAGCCAAACATATCAATATCAAACTGGACAGTCTAGTTTTGTTGCTGTTTAATATGTGATCAAACTAGACCGTCTAGTTTGATTGTTGATTTTTGGTTAACGAGGCTGACTTATGCTGTATCAGAATAAAATGGCGACAGCGCTGGTAATGACAACTCTATTGCTGGTTTCTGGGTGCTCTGAATCCGTGGGTGAAGAACCTAAACCAATAAACCTCATCACCGTAGACTCAAAAAACATTGAGAAAAGTGATGGATACGTTGTCCCGAGAGAATACGTCGGCGTTGTTCAGGCAGCGCAGCGAGCAAACCTTGGTTTTGAGCTGGCAGGGAAAGTGCTCAGTATCAGTGTGGATGTGGGTGATCAAGTCAAGCAAGGTGACACCCTAGTGACTCTGGACACTCAATTACTTGATGCTGAGAGAAATGAGTTGTTGGCACAACTGGAGGAGATTCGTTCTCAGGCCAAATTGACCGACAGTAACCTTAAACGTCAGTATTCGCTGCAAAAAAAAGGTTTCAGTTCAGAGTCTGAAATTGATGCGCTCACCAGTGAAAAAGAGAGCCTTGCCGCTAACGCACTGCGAGTAAAATCTGCACTTGAAGCCAATTCACTCAAACTAGAAAAGTCGATACTAAAAGCGCCTTATGCGGGAGTGGTGAGTAAACGTTTTGTATCGATAGGTGATGTGGTATCCACAGGCACTGCAACCCTATCTTTACTGTCATCCGACAACAAAGAAGCGCTGATTGGCATTAATCGTAAAGACATCAAGAAATTCTCTCAGCTCAAAAATGTCAGCATAACCGTCAATGATAAGCCCTATGCGGCCACCTTACTTTCTCATCCTTCGAACGTTGACAGTAATTCTCGCAGTGTCGGGTTGCGTTTTCTTCTTCAGGACAGCGGGGCTGTTTTAGATGGTGAATTGGCTTATCTGACCTTTGAAAAATCGTACACCGATAGTGGATTCTGGATTCCTGCCACCGCACTGACCGATGGGGTTCGCGGTACATGGAATGTGTATACCTTGGGTTCAGAACAGGGGCAGAAAATTATCGAGCGAAGAGTGGTGAATGTGCTGTTTGCCAGCAACGATTCAGTGTATGTACAAGGTAGCCTTAGCGGTGGTGACGAAGTCGTGACTTCCGGGCTGCATAAAGTGGTCCCCGGCCAACCAGTGCAAACTGCTGAGTGAGTGTCGCCATGAAGTATCAAAGTATCCTTTCCAATACCCGTTTGATGATTCTTGCTGTGGCGTTTCTTATTGTCAGTGGCCTATCTGCGTTTCAGACTTTGCCCAGAGCCGAAGACCCGATTATTGCTAATCGCAACGCGACCATCACAGCGGTTTATCCCGGTGCGAGTGCGACTCGGGTGGAATCACTGGTGACAGAAGTCATCGAGAATAAGCTCAGGCAGATCGATGAAATTAATCTCATTACGTCGACGTCACGCATGGGGATTGCAGTGATAGGCGTTGAGCTGAATGAATCGATAACAGACTCCGATCCGATCTGGTCTAAAGTGCGCGACAAGTTGTCTGATGTAGAACCGGAACTGCCCGCGGAAGCTTTGCCGCCTGAATTAGACAGTGATCGCACCTACGCATTTACCACTATCATAGGTCTAAAATGGCAAGGCGTTGGTGAGCCTGATTTGCTCACGATGGGACGTTATGCCAAAGAGCTGGGAACGCGTCTTAGAACCATGTCAGGTACCGAATTTGTGGATGAATACGGTCTCCCTGATGAGGAAATCGTGGTTAACCTCAATGTCAGTGATGCGGTGTCGCTTGGTGTCTCTGCCCAGCAACTTGCCAGTGTGCTTGAAGGCGCCGATGCAAAAAATTCCGCAGGAGAACTGAATACTCAGGATACCCGCTATGGTCTTGAGCTGACGTCCAATCTGGACTCACTGGAAAGAATCCGTAACGTGCCCGTTGCAGTAGATGAAAACGGGCATACGGTTCAAATTAGCGATATTGCACAAGTCAGGCGCTCGGCCAAAGCCCCGTTTGATGAAATGGCGTTGCTGGATGGTCAGCCAGGGGTGATCGTTGCGGCGCGCATGCAATCCAATTTGCGTGTCGATAAATGGACACCAGCCGCCATGAAGGTGCTAGCGCAGTTCGAGCAAGAGCTACCAAAAGAAATTCGCGCCGATGTGCTGTTCAGCCAACAGGGCTACACGGAAAACCGTCTGTTTGAGCTCAGCGAAAGCTTAATGATTGGTTTAGCGTTGGTATTGGCCGTTCTGCTGTTTACATTGGGTATTCGAGCGGCGGTTATCATCGCTTTGGCATTGCCTCTGACTATGCTGATGACGACCACTTTCATGAAGTTCCTCGGTATTCCTATCAACCAGATGTCGGTGACGGGGTTTATCGTTGCATTGGGCATCATGGTCGATAATGCAGTCGTGATGGTCGATACCATCCAAAGCTATCGATTGAAAGGCATGGCGAAGTTGGAATCGGCCATGAAGGCGATTCAACACTTATGGGTGCCACTGCTTGGGTCAACGCTGACCACGGTGTTAGCCTTTGCGCCAATCTTTTTGATGCCGGGAGCTACGGGAGAGTTTGTGGGGGCTATTGCTCTGACGGTGTCGTTTTCTCTGATTGGCTCTTACATCATTTCCCATTCGATCATCGCGGCGTTGTCGAGTGTCTTTTTGCCTCGTCAGCAGGAAGGCCACCACTGGTATCAGACTGGTGTAACGATTCCGGCCCTCAGCCGAGGGTTCTCTGCCTCCGTCGCTTGGTCGATTCGCCACCCTTTCCTCGCGGTAGGGCTCTCACTGGTGCTGCCGCTATTCGGGTTCTGGAGCACGTCTCAGCTTACCGAGCAGTTTTTCCCGACCTCTGACCGTGACATGTTTGAAGTGCAGGTATTTCTTCCTCCACAATCGAGTATTTACGCAACGGAAGCGACCACGGAGATTATTCAGGATTTAATCACTGCTGAACAAGGCGTTGAGCAGGTCCATTGGGTTGTCGGGGCTTCTTTCCCTTCTTTTTATTACAATCTGGTCGGCAATCAACAAAAAGCGCCATACTTTGCTCAGGCAATGGTGAAAACCGTCGATTTTCAGACCGCAAACGCCTTAATACCCAAGCTTCAGACGTTACTGGATAAGAAAGTGCCACAAGCGCAGGTGCTGGTCAGAAAGCTAGAACAAGGCCCACCGTTTAATGCCCCTGTGGAGCTGCGAGTGTATGGCAACAATCTAGAACAACTGAAATCGATTGGTGAAGATATTCGCCTGATCCTTTCTCAAGTGTCCCATGTGACCCATACACGTGAGAGCCTGACGTCCGGCGTGCCTCAGTATAGTGTGACGGTGGATGAGCAGGCGATACAGATGAATGGGGTGAGCCTAAATCAATTTGCGGGCTTACTTCAGTCAACACTCGTCGGCAGAGAAAGTGGCAGCGTGATTGAAGGGACAGAATCTGTTCCCGTCCGTGTTCGGGTTAAGGACGAGCAACGCGAAAGCTACAGTGATTTAAACAATCTCCGTTTTCCACTAATGCAAAGTGACGCGGAACTGGGTACTACCGTACTTAACTTATCCTCTTTGGAGCTGACACCAAGTCGAGGCAATATTACTCGTCGTAATGGTGTTCGCGTTAACACCATCGAAGGGTATATCGAAGCGGGAGTGTTACCCCAAACTGTGCTTAACGAATTCAAGAAAGCACTGGAAGGTTACTCGTTTCCCGCTGGATACCGAGTGGAGTTTGGAGGCGAGGCCGCTGAACGCGACGAGTCGGTTAACAGCCTGATTGGTAATGTCTCTCTGGTGATGATTCTCATGGTGCTGGTTGTGGTGTTGTCATTCAATTCATTCAGGCTGAGTGCGGTGATATTTCTCGTCGCTGGGCTGGCTGCAGGGTTGGGCATTCTTTCCGTATGGTTGTTCAGTTATCCGTTTGGCTTTACCGTCATCATTGCGCTGCTGGGGGTGATAGGTCTTGCGATTAACGCGGCTATCGTGATCCTTGCAGAATTGAGGGCGGATACCGATGCGCTCAATGGCGATTCAGAGGCGATTTTGGCCGCCGTCATGAGCTGTACTCGCCACATTACGTCGACCACGATTACGACTATTGGTGGCTTCTTGCCTTTAATTCTCGCTGGTGGTGGTTTCTGGCCGCCGTTTGCGGTGGCGATCGCTGGGGGGACGGCACTGACGACTCTGCTATCGTTCTATTTTGTGCCTTCCATTTTCACCTTGTTAACCAAGCTACCGTACAAAATAGCGGCTTAAAACATCGCCGCTCTGAACCACTAGTTCATAGCGATGATTCACTTCAGAAAACCTAGGCACTTTGCTTAGGTTTTCTATTAGGTATCGACACAATAGTGACATGCAAGCTCATTAGCCTGCCCGATTTACACTATAAATGCGGGTTAAATATGTTGTTGTCCTTACCACCTGCGGTGACCCTGATTATCGCTATTGTCCTTGAAGTCTTCGCCACCTCTTGGTTGCCAAAAACGCAGCAGTTTACGGCGTTGTATCCTACATTAGGCGTGTTAGTGGGTTATGGAGTAGCGTTTTATCTACTTTCGTTGACAGTACAGAGCATGGCGTTAGGCGTGGCTTATGCGATCTGGTGTGGCGCAGGCATTGTTCTTGTCGCTGCTCTTTCCTGGCTGGTCTACGGACAAAAGTTGGATGTGTATGCTTTGGTTGGTATCAGCTTTATCCTGTGTGGGACGGTGATCATAAATCTGTTCTCCACCTCCGTTAGTCATTAATCTGTCATCTTCGCGTCGAAAATCTGCAACCTGATTGAAGTAGTTTTCAGTTTTATTTCAATCAGGTGAACGCCATGCTACCTCCTTTACGTGCTCTGGTCGCTTTTGAAGCGGTTGCCCGGCTTGGCTCGATTGGAGCCGCGGCTCGGGAATTGTGTGTTACGCAGGCCGCTGTAAGTCAACAGTTGAAAAGTCTGGAAGCGTTTCTTGATACGACGCTGTTTGAGCGAACGCAAAAAGGCGTCAGGTTGACGTCGTCTGCTCAGCAGTACCAACCGATTGTTTCTGGCTCCCTGGCTCACCTTAAACTTCAGACTCAACTGTTGTTCGGTGAAAAGGAAACTGACGTACTGAGCCTCAGGGTGAACCACACCCTTTGCCATAACTGGCTCCTGCCGCGCTTACCGCATTTTTACAACAAATACCCCTTCATTCGCCTTGATGTTCAGTTGGTCGACTGGCCTTCAACTACACCTTGTCAGAACGTTGATATCGAATTGACCAATGGCAAAGTGGAAAGTGAAGACACCAGTGCTGAGCGACTCTTTCAGGAACACTGGCAGCTGGTATGCAGTCCTGAGTTCAAACGTGGTTATCAAACTCAGCTTGATGAGCGTGATTTTTCACAGCTTCCTGCCGTGCAAGTAAAGGGGTATCAGGAGAACTGGCTTCAGTGGCTAAGTCACAATCAGTTCGATGCAGTGCTGCCTAAGGTTCAACTCGAAATCAGTAACTCTCTGCATGCTTTGGAAGCGGTCAAACATGGTGTTGGCGTGTTGTTGGTAAGGTCGCTGGCGGTGTCGGAACTGTTAAAGAGTGGAGAGCTGGTATTGGCGGTGGATGCCTCTATGCCAGCGGAATCGGGACATTATCTGATCACCAAAAACAGTCGTAATGCCAAGGTCAATTTCTTTTGTGACTGGCTGCACCATCAGATCAAAGATGATGGCTTGGCTTAAAGATTTTCTTATGAGTGCCCATAAAAAAATGAGGGGCACTCCAACAGGCTTGTCATATAGCGCACTTAGTTTATTGACATATCACGGAAGTACTAAGGTCAAACCATGAGTACCATCTCACAACAAATATCGAACCACCTCAAAGTGCTGTTGTTTACTGCACCACTGCTGATTCCACTGGTGGCTTTTTGGTTAGTGCCGTTCGGCTACTCCATTTATATCAGCTTTACAGATTGGGATTATATCTCGCCTGAATACGATTTCATCGGCTTGGAAAACTATCAGTATATGGTCGAGGATTTTGAGTTCACTCAGGCGTTACTCAACACATTTTGGTTTTCTCTTGGTGTGGTTATTCCGACTGTGGTGCTGGGGCTGATCTTTGCTTTACTGCTGCATAAAAACTTTGCGGGCAGCCAGTTTTATCGTGCAGTGATCTTCTCACCCTGGATTACACCAACGGTTGCGGTGTCGATTGTCTGGTCTTGGGTGTTTGAGTCCAAATCTGGCCTGGCGAATCAAATTCTGATGTCGATGGGTTTCGACAAGATTGCGTGGTTGGAGCAGGGTGATACGGCCATGGTCGCGGTGATTATTGTCACTATCTGGCAGGCCATCGGTTGGACCATGCTGTTTTACATCAGTGCGCTCAACAAAATCCCTAGTTCTCTCTATGAAGCGTCACTGATTGACGGTTGCAGCAGTCTGACTCGCTTTTTCAAAATCACGTTACCGCTAGTGTCACCGACCACTTTTTTCTTGTTGGTGGTTAACATCATCAATGCGGTCCAGGCGTTTGACCAGTTCCAGATCCTGACACAAGGTGGGCCTGGTGGTGAGACTCGTACACTACTTTATCTCTTCTATCAGCAAGCTTTTGAGCGTTATGAAATGGGGCCGGCGGCGGCGACATCATTGGTGATTTTCCTGATCACTGGACTACTGGCACTGGCAAATACCTACATTGGTAAACGCTGGGTTTACTACTGAGGATAGGATTATGACGACACAAGTTATGGATAGCGCGCCACGATTACGCCAGATAAATGAGCCGCTTCAGGCGGTGGCTGCTGATAAGTCAATACCGGCTGTTCAGGAAAAGGCCAGTAAGCGACTGGAAATACAAACACTGACTTCTATAGGTAAGCACCTGTTTCTCGGTGTATGCGGCACGTTAATGGTGTTCCCTTTTCTCTGGATGTTGTCTGGTTCTCTGAAATCGAACGATGAGATTTTTGCCAGCCCACTGAATTTGATTCCGGAGCAATTTCGCTGGGAGACCTTTATTGAGACGTTCCATAGTGCACCATTTGGGCTGTACATTTTCAACAGCTTCAGTGTGGCGCTTTTTACGACTTTGCTAGTGATCATCAATTCTGCGATGTTCGCTTATGCCTTGACTCAGCTGAAATTCCGCTCAAAGACGATGCTCTATTTTGTTGTGATGGGCTGTTACATGTTGCCGGGGGCGGTGACTTACATTCCATCTTACATCACGCTGGCGAAGCTGGGGCTGCTTGACTCACATATGGGGCTGGTGGTGTCCAATGCCGCGTCGATTTTTGGCGTTTTCTACCTGCGTCAGGTCTTCATCAAAATCCATCCGTCACTGATCGAAGCGGCGCGCATCGATGGTGCGGGTGAGCTAAAAATTTTATGGGCGATTTTGCTGCCTCAATGCCGAGCAGCAGTCGCAACCTTGTTCCTGATTACCTTTATCACGAACTACAACAGCTACATGTGGCCGAGTCTGGTGATCACCTCGCAAGAGCTGAATCTGATTGCAACCGGGATTCGCCACTACTTCATCGCCGAAGGTAATTACGGTCTTAACTGGTCGCAAATTATGGCAGCCAGCACGATTGCTGTATTGCCTTTGTTGATTCTATTCGTCTTGTGTCAAAAGACGATTCTTTCAGGTATCGCCGATAACGGCGTAAAAGAGTAAATGGAAATGAAACTAAAAACTCTCGCACTGGTGTGTGCTGGCGCAGCGAGCGCTTCAATGGTCTCGGGTAGCGTTCTGGCAAAAACGGAAGTGAATTTCTGGTATTCCGGCGGTACAAAACCTCAGAAGCTGATGACTCAGCTTATTGAAGAGTTTAATGCCAGCCAAGATGAATATGTCATCAAGCCAGCATTGCAAGGAAACTACACCGAAACGTATCAGAAACTGCAGGCCGGTTTGGCTTCAAAAACCGCTCCGGAAGTGGTTCTGCTTGACTCGGTCCGAGCTGAGGCGATGTATGAGCGCGGCTTGAGTCGTGATCTTAAACCGTATATGGACGCAGAGTTCAACTTCTCGGATTTTGTCGGGGCGTTTAAAGAGCAGGTGACGGCTGAAGATGGAACAGTGATTGGCTTACCAGCTTATGGTACGACTCAGGTGTTTTACTACAACAAGAAAGTGTTGGCAGACAATGGCTTTACAGAGAAAGACCTGAGTACCTGGCAGGGGGTGGCTAAAGTTGCTGAGAAAGTGACTCAGCGAGATGCGAAAGGCAACACGACTTTTTATGGCTGGGAACCGATGTGGGGTCAGGACAATATGATCGACGCCGCTTTCTCTAATGGCGCTAAGGTGATCAGCGATGATGGCAAAACAGTACTGATTGACTCAAAGCAATGGGTTGAAGTGTGGGACAGCTTCCGTAAATGGATTCACGAAGACCAAATCATGCGTATTCACCACGGTGGTCAGGGCTGGGAGTACTGGTACAAGACCATTGATGATGTCATGAAAGACAACGCCCTTGGTTACACAGGCTCATCGGGTGATCAGGGCGATCTCGATTTCACTAAACTTGCTGCAACCACGCAGCCTGGTTGGGGTTCTCACCCATCCGCACCTCAAGCTGGTGCTCTTGTCTACGTGATGCCTAAAGGGACCGACGACAAGGCAGCACAAGGTGCGTTTGAGTTTATGGAGTTTTATACCAACGCTAAGAACACCGCGAACTGGTCTATGTTCACAGGTTACATCCCTGTACGTATGAGTGTAGAAAGCGTGCCTGAGTATCAGGCGTTCACCAAGGACAACCCACAAGCGCTGATTCCGTTAAAGCAGGCAAGCTTCGCCAGCCAGGATTTCCTAGACCCAACGAATGGCAAGATCATGGATGCCCTGAAAGTGGCTGCCGATCAGATTCAAATTCAGAACGTACCTGCTGAGAAAGCGCTGAAACAAGCGGCGAAGAAAGCGCAGCGTGCACTGGACAGAGCCAACCGTTCTTAATCTTGATAAGGAGCCTGCCTAGGTAGGCTCCGCCATCCTACAGTGGGTTTAATTGGTGAAACCGATGACAGAATTTCAAGGTGAACTGACCTTCGGCAGAGTGTCGTTGTCGTTTATGGTTCCGCACGGTGCTGAGGCCGTTCAAATTACGGGCACGACCGTGACCAAAGGGTTCTTATACGCAGCGGCGTACGATAGTCATGGTCATTTTCGCGGAAAGGTATTGTTTGAAAAAGCGCATAAGTCGCTGAATATCTGTGCAGAGCAGTCAGGTTTTGGCGCGATTGATGGTGATTTGGCCGCTGGAAAATGGTCTCTGGAGCTATACAACCTTGAAGGTGAGTTTCGTTCCGAGCGGGCGATGCAGTATCAGGTGAGTATCGCGTTTGATCAACCGGTTGATACTCTGGCGGTAGACAGTGTCGCAACTGTAGGGTTGGATCATCAGATTTCTTTTGATTACAGACAGTTATTGAGCTCAGAGTCTCGTTGGTATCGAGGTGATCTGCATGCACATACTCAGTTATCTGATGGACACAACACCCTTGCGGCAGCCAAGCAGATAGTCGAAGCGCAGGGCTTAGATTTCTTCTTCCTTACTGAACACAACATCTGCCAGCCAAGATTACCTTTGTCTGAGCAATGCCTGTTTATGCCTGCCCTTGAAGTGACTACAGACCTTGGGCACTTCAATGTTCATGGTCCACAATCTGCGCTGGATTTGCGCCATGTTGAGCATAGCAGCCAAAGTGTTATGGAAACAGGACTGGCATTGGCCAACGCTTCTCATAGCTCTATTAGTGTTAACCACCCGATGATGAAGCCATGGCATTGGCATTATGCACCGCTCGAACTCGACAAAGTGTCGACGTTTGAGGTGTGTTGCGATCCGACTTGGTCAACATCACCTAAAGCGACAAACTCAGCGCTTAACGTATTGAACGAAATGTGGAATTGCGGCCATAGAATCAGCGCCATTGGCGGCAGTGATTCCCACCTAGAGCCTCATGAGCGCAATCCGAAAGCGACGGAACCTTCACTCTACGGTGACCCGTCGACCTTTGTGTTTAGTCATGGACTGTGTGGTGAAGGCATTCTCGCTGGGCTTCGGAACGGGCATGTCTATTTAGAGCGTCGCTGCGGCTTATCTTTTGCCATCAACGGTAACGAGTTATTACCCGGCTGCGATTCTAAAGGGCAGGCACTGTGCTACCAATTGGCTGTGGACGATGATGAGCATACTTATTACGCCGAATGCATTGTCGATGGCGTTGTTGTTGCCAAAGTCACGCTGCACAACAGTGAACAAATGCTGTTTGTAGAAGCAGGCTACTCTTGGTGCCGCATCGATATCCGCCGCGCCGAGAATGATGAATTTGAAGGCTGTATTAACGCCGTTTATGACGGCGACCAACCCATTTTTACTACGCCTCTGGTCAAAACCTGGGGTGAACTTATGGAGCGATTTAATAGTGATGAAGTTTAAAGCACTATTGTTTGATAAAGATGGCACTCTGCTGGAATTCCACAATATGTGGCTCAACGCTTCACGCAGTGCGTGCCAGACCGTAAAGGATTTCAGTGACACAAACCAGGGTCATCAAAACGTCACAGTTGCGGAGTTACTCTTAGCCATCGGCGTAGAGGGCGACTCAGTCGATAACCATGGTCTGTTGGCGTCCAATCCGGTGGAAGACACGGCCAAAGCTTGGTTCGAGATCCTACGCCCAGTCGTTTCTCTGGAAATGTTTACGCGTGTGACCAAAGAGGCGTTTAACCATCATGTCGCTAATCATCCCGAATGGGTTGAAGCACTGCCAGGGGTAACAGAAAAACTGGATTCACTTAAGCAGCAGGGCATGATTCTTGGCATTGCTACCGCGGATACCAAGGACTCTACACTCTACACTTTACAGCAATCTGGTTTGAGCGAGATGTTTGATTATGTCGGTTACTCGGATGGTGACATCGAACCAAAGCCAGCCCCTGCACTGCTGAATGCTTTTTGTCAGCAATGCGGTGTTGAGCCACACGAAGTGATCATGTTTGGCGATACGGTGTCAGATATGGAATTTGGCACCAATGCGGGCGCGAAGAAAATCGGTGTTCTAACTGGAACCGCATTGGAAAGCGAACTGACGCCTGTTGCAGATCTGGTGATTCCATCGGTAGCCCATTTTGACCCACACGCATTTAACGAGTTGATTTAAGGATAAGCTATGGCGGAAGTCACGCTTAAAGGGGTGGAAAAAACCTACCCCAATGGATTCAAAGCGGTTCATGGTGTTGACCTGAACATTCGCGAAGGCGAGTTTATGGTGTTTGTTGGGCCGTCTGGCTGTGCTAAGTCGACGACCTTAAGAATGATCGCTGGCCTAGAAGAGATTTCTCACGGTGATGTCTATATCGGTGACAAACGAGTCAACGATTTACCGCCGAAAGATCGTGGTATCTCAATGGTGTTTCAGAACTATGCGCTATACCCACATATGTCGGTGTATGAAAACATGGCATTCGGGCTTAAACAGCAAAAACTGGCAAAGTCAGAAATTGAACTGCGTATTTCTGAGGCGGCAAAAACGTTAGAGATTGAGCATTTACTGCAAAATAAACCCGGTGAAATGTCAGGTGGTCAAAGACAGCGTGTTGCACTTGGTCGCGCCATGGTGCGCAAGCCAGATGTGTTTTTGTTTGATGAGCCGTTGTCGAACCTTGATGCTAAATTGCGAGTGTCTACCCGAGTAAGCATTGCTCAGCTGCACTCTGATCTCAAAGCGGAAGGGCAGAATGCAACCATGATTTATGTGACCCACGATCAGGTGGAAGCCATGACGCTTGGAGATCGCATTTGTGTGCTCAATCAGGGGGAAATCATGCAAGTGGATACCCCAATGAACTTGTACCGCTATCCAGCCAACAAATTTGTGGCAGGTTTTATTGGCTCTCCGGCGATGAACATCATTAAAGCACGTATTGATGAGATTGATGGTGTAATGAATGCCATAGAAGAGAGCGGTAACCGATGGACGTTGCCAGAAAGTAAGCAAGACTTAGCAAGGCAGAAAATCGGCCAGTGGGTGTGGTTTGGTATTCGCCCAGAGCATATTCAACTGGCGAACCATGATGCGCTACTTTCAGAGGTCAATATTCAACGTCATCCTATCAATGTCGTGGAATCGATGGGGAATGAGCTGTACCTCTATTTCCAACTCGGTAATGACAAATTGATTGCTCGTGTGCCGTTTGATGCAGATCGCATGGTGTTTAATGGTGAAGAGGCGTTATTGAATTTTAATGTCTCTGAGTGCCACCTTTTTGATATCGAGACCGAGCAGGCGCTAGTGTAGCCGCACATAATATGACGAAGCCATCCGTTAAGGATGGCTTTTTTGATTTTTAACTCGCTGGATTAGTTCGGAATTGGCACAACCAGAATGTCGACCGGAGATTTGTTGATCAGGTGTCTTGAATAAGAAATGATCTTACTCCAGAAGTCCTGATGGTGGCCACATATCAGCAAGTCGACACGGTTTTCTGTAATGGTGTCATTGAGCTTATCGCCCAGATCGCCAGTCCCGACTAAAAAATGCTTCACAGGAAAATCTAGCTTGGCTTGGAATGCGCGCAACCATTCCATCGAGTGTTCGTTGAGTGGTCTGACGCTGGCGTCAGCGTGAATGTCGACCAGCTCTGGATAGATTTCTCCATGGGTGCCATCAATGTGAATCAGCGAAATCTCCGCGTCATGCTGCTTAGCCATAAATACCGCTCTTTCAATCAACACATTGCTCTCTTCAGAAAGTTCCAGCGCGACCAGAATATGTCGATATTTCATTACCATGTCCTCTTATTGAACTGACTCATTTCATCATAGAGCGAATCGCTGAAAAATTTTGTCTAAGAGATCGCGGAAATGCTACAAATTGCATTGGTTGAATGTAAGGATATTGCTCCAATCAGTTAGAAGCGGCTTTCTTTACGGCTAACACTGAAAAGGTATGCCAATGCTTGATTCGCCCAAGTGCCGTCTGGCCTGTTTCATCACGTTCTTGGAACTGGATAATATTGAAATCTTTGAATAGAGCTTCCACCTGTAGTTTCGTCAGTGGTGTAGTTGCTATACGGAATCCGTGAGCCCAAGAGTCTTTTTCACCCATGAAATCACCACTAAATACGCCGCCAGTTTCTAGGCTGTTACTGATGGATTGCCACGTGTCAGGAAACGCCTCCGGTTCAGCAAAGAACAGGCTGTTATGTGCCAGAACCACTCCAGCTTGTGGGTAACGGAACGTTTCAAATGTAGAGAGTGAGATATTAATCGAAGGCTGGTCTGTGAATCGATCGCGGCAAAGACCAATAGCGTCTTCATTATTATCAAAACCATGTACCTGATAGCCTTGCTGCGCGAGGTAGGCGATGTCGCTGCCCGTACCACAGCCACAGTCAATCGCAACTGTACAGCCAGAACGGTTGAATTGGTGTGCGTTCTCAGTTTCTAGTGAGTGCTTTTTGGTCAGTACCTTCTGGTAGTATTGGTGCCAGGTTTCGCTGTTCTTATCCATTGTTCACTATTATCGAAGGGAAGAGTTTTAGTGTGCGTGAACGGAAAAAACTAGGAAATATCTATCTCACACCTCAGCCTCATTTTGTTCCTAAAATGTGAGTTACACTCAGTTCAGACTCGAAGTGAGAGAGAATATGATGACAACTTTTCCTAAGCATTTTCTGTGGGGCGGCGCGATTGCGGCGAATCAGGTGGAAGGCAGTTTTGATCTTGATGGTAAAGGGCTGTCGACGTCCGACATGTTGCCCAATGGAATTCTCAGTCTGCACCAGACGCGCCAACAACGCACCGATGGTATAAAAGATCTGGCGATAGATTTTTACCAGCGTTACCCAGAGGATATCGCTCTGTTTAATGAAATGGGGTTCAACTGTCTGAGGTTGTCCATTGCTTGGACGCGTATATTCCCGAATGGCGATGAATCCGAGCCCAATGAAGAAGGCTTGGCGTATTATGATCGTATCTTCGACGAATTAGCGAAACATGACATTACGCCTTTTGTCACCTTGTCTCATTATGAGATGCCTTACGCGTTGGTAGAAAACTATGGCGGTTGGGCAAGCCGTGAACTGATTAGCTTCTTTGAGCGCTATGCTAGTACCGTGTTTGAACGCTATCAGAACAAGGTCAAACTGTGGTTGACGTTCAATGAAATCAACATGTCTCTACACGCGCCGTTTACCGGTGTGGGCTTGGCTGAAGAGGCTAGTGAGCTGGCCATTTATCAGGCAATACATCATCAGCTTGTCGCTAATGCAAAAGCGGTGAAACTATGTCATGAGATTATTCCAGATGCCAAGATAGGTAACATGTTGCTTGGTGCACTCAATTATCCGTATACCTGCAATCCCGACGATGTCATCGCGGCGATGCAGGAAAATAACAAATGGCTGTTTTTTGGTGATGTCCAGACTCGTGGTCGTTACCCAGGTTACATGCTTCGCTATTTCCGTGAAAAAGGGATTGAGATCGACATGCAGCCAGGTGATGCAGAGGAACTGGCGAGCGCCAGCGTTGACTTCATTTCATTCAGCTATTATGCGAGTGGCTGTGCTAGTGCGGATCCCAAGCAGAAAGAGGTCGGTAACATTGTCGACAGCGTGCCTAATCCGTATTTAGAGAAAAGTCAGTGGGGTTGGCTAATTGATCCGAAAGGGCTACGCATTTTGCTTAACTTTCTTTATGACCGCTATCAGAAGCCGTTATTCATTGTTGAAAATGGGCTTGGGGCGCGCGATGAAATCAACGCCAATGGGGAGATAGAAGATGATTATCGCATTGCCTACCTCAATGACCACTTGGTTCAGGCCAGAGAAGCCGTATTGGATGGAGTGGAGCTGATGGGCTTCACCAGTTGGGGACCGATTGATTTAGTAGCTAATTCCACTGCAGAAATGAGTAAGCGTTACGGCTACATTTATGTTGATCGCCATGACGATGGAAGTGGCACATTAGAGCGTAAGCGCAAGAAAAGCTTTTTCTGGTATCAGGACGTTATCCGAACTCATGGAGCATCGCTAAAATCTTGAAATAAAGGAGCCATTTGGCTCCTTTACTTTATCCCTTGACAGGAGAGGAAGAAATCAATGGCAGACTTTAAGTCTTGCTGCTCTTTCAGATTATTTTCTGACTCGCTTGAGAGACTAGTTGATTTGGGGATGTTGACACTCTTCGTACATAACGCTTACCCGTTGTTGTTAAAGTAATCGTCAATGTAACCAAATGTAAATATATTGACAGGTGTAGGACGAAAAAATCACCGTCAATTTGTTCCCCTATTATGAAGTTCAATCGACAACGTACCCACATGCGCAATCATGAGTGGGAAGTGAAGCTATTCCAACGCCGCGCGGTCGTGGCTTTTATTGCGATGATCGCCTTACTGGGTGTGCTGGTGGCAAACCTCTACCACCTAGAAGTCAAAGATTTTGAATACTACCAGACCCGAGCAAATGACAACCGAATTCAGGTTCTGCCTATTTCTCCTCCACGGGGGCTGATTTATGACCGTAACGGGCATCTCATTGCCAAAAACATTCCTGTTTATGTGTTGGATGTGTTTCCGGATAAAGTGCTCAACCTCGACCAATCTATTGTTAACTTGCAGAAATATGTCGATTTGTCACCAGAGCAGGTGAACCAGCTTGAACATCTACATCGCAGGCGTTTCAAGGCGGTGACGATAAAAGGAGAGTTATCTGAGTTGGAAGTGGCCCGTTTTTCTGCGCATCAACACGAATTTCCGGGCTTTGTTATCAACGCTGAAATGAAGCGTTTCTATCCTTATGGTGCGTCACTGACGCATGTTGTAGGTTACGTTTCTCACATCAATGATCGCGATATTGAACGTCTCAAGCGTCAGGATGAGTTGTCTAACTACCGGGCAACGAAGAACATTGGCAAGCTCGGGATCGAGCGTTACTACGAAAAAATGCTTCATGGTGAGCAAGGCTATGAAGAAGTTGAAGTGAACAGCCGTGGTCGAGTGATTCGCACCCTCGAATATGTGCCACCTGTCGCGGGTAAAGATATCGTTCTGAACATTGACGTCGATTTACAAAATTATGTCTACAAACTGTTGGGAGACAGGCAGGGCAGTGCGGTGGTACTTGATCCGAAAGACAACAGTGTACTGGCGATGGCATCCAGCCCCAGTTATGACCCCAACCCTTTTGTCGATGGGATATCAGGGCCTGCGTATCGTAAATTGCTTGAAGATGTGCATCACCCACTGGTCAATCGTGCCACTCTTGGCGTGTATCCGCCCGCTTCCACGGTGAAGCCCTTCATGGCGATTGCCGGGTTGACTGAACATGTCATCAGCCCGACTACGATTCGTAACGATCACGGTCGTTGGCAGATTCCTGGCTCCAGTCGTCATTCCAAAGCTTGGCGTGACTGGCGACGCTGGGGGCATGGTGATGTTAATGTCACGCTAGCGATTGAAGAGTCGGTGGATTCGTTTTTCTATCAGATGGCATACGATTTGGGGATTGATCGTATCTCGGATTGGATGGGGCTGTTTGGGTTTGGTCAGCTGACAGGCATAGACATTCTTGAGGAAACGGAAGCCAATATGCCGACCCGAGAGTGGAAACAGCGCCGCCATCATCAACCTTGGTATAAAGGGGATACGGTGCCTATTGGTATTGGTCAGGGTTACTGGACGGCCACACCGTTACAAATTGCTAAAGCAACATCAGTATTGGTAAATCACGGCAATGTCACGCCACCTCATCTGCTGAAAGCGGTCATTGAGCATGGTCAAAGCTTTGAGTCTGCGACGTTAGTTGATGAGCCAGTGACTAACAACATGAAACAAGTGGATGACAGTTCATGGGATATTGCTCTGAATGCAATGCGACTGGTGAATGAAGGCCCAAGAGGTTCAGGCCGAAGAGCGTTCAGAGGGACCGAGTATTGCAGTGGTGGTAAGTCGGGAACCGCACAGGTTTTCGGCCTGAAGAAAGACGAAGTCTATAACTCCAAAGAATTGAGTCACAACCTTCTCGATCACGGCTTGTTTACAGGGTTTGCTCCGTGTCGCAATCCTGAGTATGTCACGACAGTCGTCATCGAACACGGTAATGGTGGTTCCAAAGTGGGTGCTCCGTTTGTTCGAAATGTGTTTGATCACTTGCTGACTGAAAAGGGTAAACATGCCCCCAGAAAGCAGACTTAAGTGAGAGTTTCTACGTATTAACCCATCTATAGGATGAATTTTTGATGATCGGTAGCGAGTTTCAATATTGCCATCTAGATTCATATGGTTAGTTGGAAAATATGAGTAGGGATAAGAACATGAAGCGACTTTTGTCTCAGTGGTCTGTTACCAATCGTTTGGTAGCTATTTTCGTTGTATTTGTCGTCACTATTGTTTTGATTGCGACCGATATTATTGTGACTTTGGAAAAGAATAAGCAGGATGGCACGGTGATTAATGTTGCTGGCCGACAGAGAATGTTGACCAAGAAGTTTGCCAGTGAGGTCATGCTTTCTGTATATGAGGGGCATAAGTCAGCTCATTCTCAGCTCAATTACGACAATACCATCAAACTTTACGAGACCTCACTCAAAGCGTTAAAAAGTGGTGGCCAGACCTTCTCAGATTTACCGATGAAAAATCCGATTAACCTTGCTGAAAGTACAGCAGAAGACTTTAAAAACAGGCTCAACACGGTAGAGCAGCTCTGGAATACGCAAAAAGCCATGGCTTTTTCTTTGTTGCAACAAACGGACAAGCCGACGGAGGAGCAGGTTGATAAGTTTATGCTGGCCAATCACAAAACACTCGGAGCGATGCACCAAGCGGTACTTAGCTATAACCGCTATGCAGACGCTAATGTGAAAGGCTTGAAGCAAGACATTTTAGTCATCTCTGGTGTCGGCATACTGCTCGTCATTGTGCTTTCTTACTTGATTGGGAAAAGCTTAACACAGCCAATTCATCAATTGGTCGCGGTGAGCAGAGACACAAGAAAAGGTGATCTGGAGGACAAAGATCATATCAATGAGCTGGTCAATAATAGTGAGCTTGGCCTGTTGGCGAAGAACATCCAGTCGATGAGACACGCATTGTCTTCGGTGGTCAAAGGTCTCAAAACCAGTGCGGACAACATCTCTAGTTTATCGAGTCGAGTTGAGTCTTTGTCGCAAGAGGTGAATGAGAGCTACGATGATGAGAAACGCAAATACGAAGAGATTGCTCAAATTTCAGATGGTTTGGTGGATTCCTTTGATCGCGTTTCAGGAGTGGTTGATCAAACCTTAGAGTCTGCCGCTCAAAGTCAAACCAGTGCAAAGCGTGGCTTAGATTCAGTTCACGCCAACATGAAAGCGGTAGAGCTAGCGTCTGCTGAGTCGCAGAAAGTGTCTGAGAACATTCAGGAACTGAGTTCTGTTGCCGAGCAAGTGTATAGCATAATTGATGTTATCCAGACCATTGCCGAGCAGACCAATTTATTGGCACTTAATGCTGCAATTGAGGCTGCACGGGCAGGTGAACAAGGGCGAGGCTTTGCCGTTGTTGCTGATGAAGTCCGAATGTTGGCTAGTAAAACCAATGACTCAACCGGGGAAATTAGTAGCTTGCTCAATGATTTGACAGAGCGAGTGAAAGTCTCTGTTGAGTCTGTGGCGCAACTGCAGAAAGAAGTAGAAAACAGTAAGCAATGCAGTAGTGATACTGCGGATAACATCGATAAGATTTCCAGCTCGATTACGTTGACGGTCGAACAGCAGAATGAAATTGCGGCACTTATTGATGAGCAGTCTCGAAGTATTCACGATCTCAAACAAGCACAGGACTACCTGTCTAACCTTCTTCAGAACACCAATAAGAAGATCATGGACAGTTCCCATATTGCGGTTGATATGAGTGATATGGCGAAGGGTATCTCATCAACCTTAGATGATTTCTCGTTGTCTGCTCGGAACGTTAAATCATGATTTTGAGCTTGGGCTAGTAGTGTTAAGTCTCTGATAACAGAAGCCCCTATATGGGGCTTCTTTTATTGTGTAGGAGTAAGGTTTCTGTGCTTTAGAAACACAAAAGCTGGCAACGGATTGCCAGCTTAGACGTTGATAGCCTGCTAGAGCAGGCTGAAAGGATGCACGTTACTTCTTGTTTGTGTCTTTATTAGCGTCTTTCCAATATTGAATTCGGACACGATGAAGTTGTGCTTTTCTCATTTTCTTCATGATATTCCCTCACTTTTTAATGGCTTGCTCGTCACTGAGCATATGTGAATCAAGTTCCTCATGAACAAGATTTAATGTAGCGACCAAATTCGAAGATCGCCAGGGTTTCGATCACATTTTTTTGTATGTACGTCATACCTTATTTATATAAAGTGAATATGAGCTCACTTTAATAGGATTGCAATGTAACTAAAATAAAACTGCAATACCGACTTTATCTAATAGAAACAATACTTTAACGCGATTGTCATTTTTACTATCTATCATCTGCTCGCTATTAATAAAAAACATACTCGAGCAAGGAGTCAGCAATGTGGAATCGCGATGAGCAAGATTCTCAATTCAGCCAAATGATCGAGGCGAGACTATCACGTCGTCGTTTCTTGGCTGGTACCGCAGCAGTGGGTGCAGGCGCGTTTCTGTCGCTTAACCCAATCACTAAGGCATTTGCCGCAGACAAGAAAAGCGCACTACTGAATTTTGACGCTGTTCCGGCTTCTACAGAAGATGCGATTATTGTGCCAAAAGGCTATAAAGCAACACCTTTGTTATCTTGGGGTGACCCAATATTTGCTGATGCGCCAGAATTCGATCCGAGCGGTAAGCAAGACTCAAAAGCTCAACTACGCCAGTTCGGTGACAATACTGACGGCATGAGCTTATTCCCAATCGCGAAAGACCGTGCCGTAATTGCGGTTAACAATGAATACACCAACTACGAATACCTGTTTGACCATGGCGGTAAAGCGATGACCGCAGATGATGTCATGAAATCACAGGCCGCTCACGGTGTGACTGTGTTTGAAATCGTCAAATCTGGTGGTGAGTGGAAGCTGGACAAAAACGGTAAGCGTAACCGTCGAATTACCGCTGCTACAGAAATGAAGCTCACAGGTCCAGCAGCTGGTCACGATTTGATGAAGACCAAGCTCGATCCGACAGGTATGAAACCATTGGGTACATTCAACAACTGTGCAAATGGCCAAACGCCATGGGGCACGTACCTGACATGTGAAGAGAACTTCAATGGTTACTTTGGTACCAGCGCTAGCGCTGAAGTCTCGGGCGACCACGTACGCTATGGTGTTGAACCTAAGCCTAGCAAATACCAATGGCATGACACCGATGAGCGTTTTGATGTAGCTAAGCATCCAAATGAACCACATCGCTTTGGTTGGGTTGTTGAGATAGATCCGAACGACCCGACTTCAACACCGCTTAAGCGCACTGCACTAGGCCGATTCAAGCACGAAAATGCAGCATTGCTGATCAATGACGACGGTCATGTGGTTGTCTACTTGGGTGATGACGAACGTGGTGAGCACCTTTACAAGTTCGTTTCTAAAAACAAATATCAGCCAGGCAACAACACAGCAAATCGCGATCTACTGGAAGAAGGGACATTGTATGTCGCCAAATTCGAGATGGATGATGCTGAGCTGAAGGGTAAAGGCCAGTGGCTGGAGCTAACACATGGTAAGAATGGCCTGACGAAAGAAAACGGCTTCCATGACCAAGCGGAAGTGGTGACCTTTGCACGTCGAGCGGCGACTCAAGTTGGCGCAACCACAATGGACCGCCCAGAATGGGTTGCGGTGCATCCGGACAACCAGCACGTTTTCTGTACCTTGACCAACAACAAAAACCGTGGTGTAAAAGAAGGCCAGCCTGTCGGTGGACCAAACCCGCGCAAAGAAAACCATTATGGTCAGATTGTTCGCTGGGTACCGCAAGGTGGTGACCACACCAGCGAAGGGTTTGAATGGGATCTGTACCTGATTGCGGGTAACCCAACGGTTCATAAAGGCAACCTCTACGCGGGTAGCGAGAACATCAACGCAGACAACATGTTCAACAGCCCGGATGGCATTGGCTTTGATAAAGCAGGGCGTCTGTGGATTCAAACCGATGGTAACTACTCGAACAAAGGTGATTTTGCCGGTCAAGGTAACAACCAGATGTTGTGTGGTGACCCTATGACGGGTGAGGTGCGTCGCTTCCTGACTGGCCCTGTAGCGTGTGAAATCACCGGCCTGACTTTCTCAGAAGATTACAAAACTATGTTTGTCGGTGTTCAGCACCCGGGTGAGAAAGGTGCTCCGTCTCACTTCCCTGCGGGCGGTAACAGCAAACCGCGCTCTACAATCATGGCGATCACACGCGAAGATGGCGGCGTGATCGGCGCATAAATACAAAAATTCCTTTACGGAATATTTGCACTACTCAAGGGGCGTTTCGCCCCTTTTTTGATGTCTGAGAAACGCGTGTAAGGATAAATATGCGCAAGTGAGCATAAAAATTGTGATCTTATGGCCGCTAACCACTAAATGTAGTTGCTCAGTTTGTACGGTATAACTATAGTGAAAAGGTGCCCACATAATTTAAAGGTGTAGAGACCCGAGTAAACTCACAGAGTTGATACGAAAAATTGAACGAAAACGAAACACATGGCTCAGTGATGTTCCCACTGAGAGTGAATCGAAAGCGTCGAAGAATAAAGTATTTACAAAGGCCTTTTAGCTCATCGCTCCGGCGACGCCACATCTTAAGTTATCGGTACGTATGTTGATAACCAAGGAGGAGGTTTGGCTATGGTTGTTCTGGGTTTAGTAACTCTGGGTATCGTTGTTTTCTTTGCTTGTTGGGTATGCCAACACGGTCTGCCAGTTTTTGGTATGCAGCTGGATGAAACTGATCAGCTTCTCCTTGCAGAAGCCGCTGGAAAAGACGTATTGGAAGCATAAATTTCACTTGCTTATGGATATCGCAAAAAGGAGCCGTTGGCTCCTTTTTTAATGTCAGAACTTGGCAGAAAAGTTAGTCTGAGCGACCACGCCCTGCAATCTTCCATTTATCGACAATCTCACCTTGTTTAACCACGTATAAATAATCGAAATTGTTTAGCGTGGTATCGCAGTGACTCGGCGTTAACACCAGGGTTTCCCCGATACTAAGCAGATTGTCTTCACTAAGATGAACAATGCCATGCTCATCCCCACCACATTGATAGGTAAGATCAGGGCGAGATTCAACAACCGGCATACCTAGATCAACTGAAAGTGACTTCATACCCGCATCAATGACGGCGCGTTGCGGGGTTGGGTGGCTAATGACGGTGCTTAACACTTTGAGTGCAGAGTTGAACTGTTGGTTAAGGTTTGCATCTTGCTCATCGCCAATATTGCAATAAGAGTTATCCATAAACAGATAAGAGCCAGCTTGTATCTCAGTGTACGCTAGCCCCTGATAAGCTTGATACGTCCCAGTGCCGCCTCCACTGATGATTTCTGGGGCAAGATGGCGTGGCTTTAATTGAGTATCGATAAAATCAAACAGCTCAGTCACGGCTGAGCGTGCTTGTTGTTGTCTCTGTTCAAAGCCTTTAATCAGTTGTAAGTGCCCGCTGTACGCCTGAATCCCAGCGTAATGAACCCCTTCGGTCTGAACGACTTTCTCTATAATCTCCAGCAGTCCTTGACCCACTGCGACACCGCATCGCTGCTGACCACTTTCGACTTCAATCAGAAGGTTGACCACGACACCGGCCTGCTGAGCGAGCTCAGCGATTGATTCCACGTGCTGCGGATGATCAATAACTTGATAGAGCGTGGCTTGCGGGTATTGGCTATGAAGTTCTATCAGACGTTGATACTTAGCCTGACCAGCAATTGGGGTTGTGATTAGGATGTCAGTGATACCACCTTGAAGCATCACTTCCGCCTCTCCTAGCTTTGAAGTACAGATGCCTTGTGCACCATGTTCAATTTGCTTGTGGGCCAGTTGTGGGATTTTATGCGCCTTCGTATGAGGGCGGAGGGTTAAGCCTAGTTGATTAATTCTGCGTTGCATCTCAGCTAAGTTATGTTCGACAGTCTCGATGTCGATAAACAAAGCCGGTGTATCGATGTGTTCTAGTTTCATTTTTTCATACTTATTGTTTTTTTAAGCGGCGCTAGATTAGCACTCAGGCAGTCATGTTGATTAAGAATATTGTTAAATATTGGTGCTTTAAGATCGTTAGCAAATTGAAAATGAGTGATCGACTTTTGTTGTGTTTTGCATTTCATATTGAGAATCAGATTGTGCTCTGATTTTGTTAATTTCTATCATTATGAATTATATGCACTTTTGTGCTTATATTTATTTCCTGTTTTTTGGCACGTGGCTTGCCTTAATCAATTTACCTAGCTTGATTCAATATGCGTTCGATTTTGACAAGTGTAATCAGAGAAAATAGGAGAAGGTTATGGCTCACTCAACTAACACACATCGTTTCAGAAGCGCTGTAAACCATGCAGATACCTATGCTCTGACTGATACCAACTTGTCTAGTACTCAAGGCTCAAGAGCTTATCGTTTGGCATCACTGTCGCTTTTACCTAGCCCTCCTGAGGGAGTTAGAGATAGAGTAAGCCGAATGCTCGGCAAGAGTTTTCATCAAGCAGATTCTGAGTACGCGGAGGAAAAAAATGAGCTTTCAGAATGTGCCCCTTCTCCGCTATTGATTGATTCAGGAAGACTTCTGATTTCGAGCGGTCATCGTCGCCAGACCCAGTTCGACCCCAATAGCGTTGTTGCAGGCAAGGATACGCTTGGTTCTCTCAATATTAACAAGGATGGGTACTGGGATTATTCGGTTTACAATATCAAGATGCAGTTTCTCAAGCAGGGTGAGCGTAAGCTTGAAAGTTTCTCTTTATACTCTGATGCAGGCGAGCCTATTACTGTGACACTCACTTTGATTGGTGTGGAAGGCGGTGCAGTGATTGAGGAGTTAGCAACAGAAGTAACCATAGGTTAGTTGTGATGAAAGTAAGGGGAAATTTCTTTCATTATTGTCGTAAAGCGTTGCGGTAACTGGCGATGTCTTTTGGTCAGAAAATATAGGGTTTCTACGACTTCATGTTCTGCCTGATAAATGGCAATTTTGTCTCTATCTGAAAATGAATCGAGAGCACTTTGAGGCAACACAGTAAACCCAAGCCCTTTTGCAACAGGTAACAATATTTGGCTCAGCTGATTGATATACCCCGTGACCGGAATATCGTCGATGTTGATCTTCTCTAGCAAAGGTTCACCACACTGGGCAAAGTAAAGAGAGAGATAGTGAATAGCATCGGGATGCTGAATCAAACCAATCGATTTCAAAATCTCAGGTGTTAAGCTGTTTACTGCCATTTTGGCTGGTAGCATCAGGCAAAGAGGCTCGATGCCCAACATCTCTGATTCGAAACGAGAGTCGGAAGGAATGTGAGTAACGATCCCAATATCAGTCTCTCCAGATAACACATCAGCCAAAATTTTATGGTGAGGAGCGGCTTCCAGTTTTGGAACTAGTTTCGGATATTTACATTGTAAATTAAGAAGATGCGGATAGAGCAGTAACGCCAGAGAGCCAGAGCAGGATAGCGAGACGTTGCCTGAATAAGGGTCTTCAATATTGAGAGAGTTAAGTAGTTCAGCCTGTTGGCGCTCAACTTCTAGAGCATAGAGATAGACAGATTGCCCGGCTTCTGTGATTTCAAATGTTTTGTTGTGTCTGGCGATGAGAGCATGACCGCATGCTTGCTCAAGCTTTTTGATGTGCTGGCTAACCCCTGGTTGGGTCATAAAAAGCTTTTCAGCGGTTTTAGTGAAGTGGCCAGTGTCGATCAGTGTTTGAAAGGTTTTCAGCCATAGTGGGTTGAGCATCGTCATCGTTTAATAACAAAAAATTATGCTTAATAGTTTATGTGATAACGTTAAGTTTTGGTAGTAAGAGAAGAATGGCGAGATGTGTTACCTCGCCACCTAGAACTAAGCCGCGTTGAGCTGAGTGGCGAGATCCCTGCCGTTACCGCGGAATTTATCGACGGTTGGTGCAAAGGCGGCGGAAACATGAAGTAAGCGAGAATCTGGATGCTCTGCTAGGTATCGCGCTTTCGCATCATCGCTGTCTAGTTTATCCCAGTCGCGATGGATCGAGCGAGCAAAGTGCAGTGTCGTTGCCATTTTAGGAGACAGCTCTGCGTCTCTAGGCTCATGATAATTAGCAATGGCGTCCACCATAGGGTCAGGGAACTTCCAAGTCTTCGCCAACTTAGCACCCAGTGTCGGAGCTGTAATATCCAGCACTTCTTCTTGTACTGAAATCGCGTCTTCTCCTGCCTCTGCACGTTCATGTATTTTGACTGCGGCATCAGGTACCAAAGTATGAATCATCAGCTCGCCGATATTGTGAAGAATACCGGTAGTGAACACTTCGTTGGAATCCATCCCTGTCTCGTCGGCAATCTTGCTGGCGATAACGGAAATCTCGAAGGTGTCTTCCCAATACTGGTCCATATCCAGTGTTTTGATTTTAGGGAATGCACCAGAAAGCACTGAGGCGACTACCAGAGTTCTTACTGGACCAGTACCGACACGAAGCAAAGCCTCGTTAACGGAAGAAACTGTTTTACTGCCGCCGAAATGGGCAGAGTTCGCCATACGTAGCAATCGAGCACTCAATACCTGATCGGTAGCGATTTTTCTCGAGAGCTCGCCAAAATCGACCTCGTCCTGATTCACCATATCAAGTAGCTCTTGTAGCACTTTCTGGATCCTAGGTAACTCATTAAGACGCGAAATTAAAGCCTCCTGACTCATTAGCACTCTCCTTTTTTATTTATGAGCTTTCTTACTATAGAACAGTAAATTAGTTTCATACAAAGTTGGAAATGAAGAAGTTCTGAAAATATTTTGATAACAAAAAATTATTAAAATAAGAATAATTGATAATTTTTAATCGATTTATTCTTTGCCTAATATGTACTCAACGAAGCGGGAGAGTCCCCGACACAAAGAGCAAAGAAGAGGTCTACATGTCTACTCCATATCCACGTAATTTTTCTCATATCGGTATTTCAGTACCTGACTTAGAAGCAGCAGTTAAATTTTATACAGAAGTACTTGGTTGGTACCTGATCATGGAACCTACCGAAATCGTTGAAGACGATTCTGCTATCGGTGAAATGTGTACTGACGTATTTGGTGCGGGTTGGGAGCGTTTCCGTATTGCTCACCTTTCGACGGGTGACCGTATCGGTGTTGAGCTGTTTGAGTTCAAGAATCAGGAAAATCCAGAAGACAACTTCGAATACTGGAAAACAGGTATTTTCCACTTCTGTGTTCAGGATCCAAATGTGGAAGAGCTGGCAGAGAAGATTGTTGCAGCAGGTGGTAAGAAACGTATGAAAGCGCCACGCTATTACTACCCAGGTGAGAAACCTTACCGCATGATCTACATGGAAGACCCATTCGGTAACATCCTTGAAATCTACTCTCATAGCTACGAGCTGCATTACTCAGCAGGTGCTTATAAGTAAGTTATTCAGCCACTCATGTTTATGAGTGGCTTTATTCTTTGAAACTAAGGACAAATCAATGAAAGCGATCACGTACCAGCGCGAACAAGACACGTTCACAGTCTCCGAATTGCCGCAACCTAATCTTCAGTCACCATTTGACGTTTTGGTCAGAGTCCATGCGGTGGCGTTAAACCCAGTCGATGCCAAAGTGAATTTTTGGCATGGAATGGTCCCTGATATGAACGACAACTTCGTTGGAGGGTTGGATGTATCAGGGGAAATTGTTGCGACAGGTGAACTGGTAACTGGCTGGACTGTTGGTGATCGAGTTCTGTATCACGGAAATATGCGCCGTGTGCATGGCGGGTTTGCAGAATATGCGCTCCAAGATGCACGCACCCTCACGGCGCACCCTAATGTTCCTGCTGAATTTGCTGCAGCAACTCCATGTGCAGCGTGGACAGCCTATCGTGCTTTGGTTGACAAGCTGAATATTGAATCTCGTAGTAGCATTTTCATTGCCGGTGGCGCTGGTGGTGTAGGTAGCTTCGCCATTCAACTGGCCAAACATTTTGGTGTGAGCAAAATTGTTACTACGGCCTCAACAGCAAAACACAGCTATGTGAAAAAGCTCGGGGCAACCCATGTGATTGATTACCGAAGTGATGATGTCGCTGAGCAAATCATGAATCTTACTGATGGGCTTGGTGTGGACGTCGCACTAGATTGTGTTGGTGGTGACAATGATCTGCTTGCGGCATCAGTATTGGGTTTTGAAGGACAAATGGTTGAGCTGGTAAAAACCGTGCAGCCTGAGCTTTATCCTGATGCTTTTCTGAAAGGTCTTTCATTCCATCAACTTAGCTTAGGTTCTGGCCATGTAAATGGTGAAAAAGGCCGAAATGATATGGTTGCGGCCGGTAATGCGGTTTCTAAACTGTTCGAACTGGGGAGACTCGAAACGCCAGCACTGCAAGTGATTCCGTTAGATCAGGTCGGGGATAAGTTGGTAGAAATTCGAAATCAACGCACCACGGGTAAAATTGTCGCGAAATTGGTGTAACCATTGATGGCAAAAAAGACAAAAGTGATTTGAGTTTTTTGCCATTTTTCATCAGTTAATTACTCGCAATAATTGCATCGTTCAACTCATTCAGAAACAGGAAATACCATGAAACACATTCCTATGCTAGGTGCCGGTACATTTAGACTGGAAGGTCAGACGGCATTTGATTCCGTTATGATGGCGCTTAAAGCCGGATATCGTCATATCGATACAGCTCAGATTTACGGTAATGAGCAGTCGGTGGGTGATGCAATGTTGGCGTCGGGCATTGCCCGAGATGAGATTTTTCTTACCACTAAAGTGTGGATGAACAAACTGTCGAAAGCAGAGTTCCGAGCCAGTGTCGAAGAGAGTTTGAATAAGCTGCAAACCTCATACATTGATTTGCTACTGATTCATTGGCCGCTGAAAGATGAAAAAATATCCATGCTAGAGTATCTGACAGAGTTGAAGGCGGTGAAAGAGGCGGGCCTGGTGAAGCATATCGGCGTTTCTAACTTCAACAACCAGCAGCTAGAACAAGCGATAGGTATTTTGGGAGCAGGGGAAATTTTTACCAATCAGGTAGAAGTTCATCCATATCTGCAAAACAAGAAGGTGGTCGAGTTCTGCAAACGCAACGATGTATTGGTTACGGGGTATATGCCGTTTGCGTATGGTGCTGTTTTGAAAGATGAAATCATTCTTCAACTGGCGAACAAGCATGGCGTAACGGCAGCACAAATAGTGTTGGCGTGGATGCGTCAAAATGAATTCGTGACGATTCCATCGTCGACTCGACAGGCCAATATTGAGAGCAATCTCGAGGAGAAAAATGTGCACTTAAGCCACGATGATATGGCATTGATTGCAACATTAGATCGCAATCACCGTCTTGCCAATCCAGACTTTGCTCCAGAGTGGGATTGAATGACTGCGAGCACTTTTTGCGAATTTAAAAGTGCATTCGCTTTTTAATTACTGTTATTATCAGCGGGAAATAGTCGGGGAGCCTTAGGGCTGAGATCGCATTGCGAGACCCGTAGAACCTGATTCAGTTAGCACTGACGTAGGGAACTATTAGCACCGATGTTTGAGTATTCTCGCTTTGGTGCACTCGCTTTTTATGATTCGATCTTCCCTTTTATTGATCACTTCATGTTTGGCTGAGAGTTCCTGTACGTCTTGTAATAGGAGCATCCATGCCACATTCACAAGACACACCACCCATTGTATTAACCATCGCAGGATCTGATAGCGGTGGTGGCGCTGGTATTCAAGCGGACATTAAAGCCATATCTGCGACTGGCAGTTACGCGTGTTCTGTCATTACGGCCATTACCTCACAAAATACGCTTGGCGTAAGCGCAATTCACCCGATTCCTCTGGAGCATATTGAAAGTCAGCTCGACGCCGTGTTTACGGATCTCAATGTGGTTGCTGTTAAAGTCGGGATGTTGGCTGACGCGCGGATCATTAAGGTCGTTGCGGACAAAATCAGACAGTACAAGCCTACTCATCTGGTGGTTGATCCTGTGATGGTTGCAACCAGCGGTGATCTTCTTCTGGAGCAGTCGGCGATTAGCACATTAAAAGAGCAGTTGATCCCGATGGCGGATCTGATCACCCCTAATCTGCCTGAAGGGGCGGCTTTGATTGATGGCGCTGTGCCAGAAAACGAAGATCAGATGGGCAATATGATCGAAGAATTGCGCGCACTCGGTGCCAAAGCGGTATTGCTGAAAGGGGGGCATCTAGAAAAAGATGACAACAGCAATGATTTGCTGATCTTAGCGCAAACGAGTGAGCTTTTGAGTGCCAAACGATTCCCGACGAAAAACACTCATGGAACAGGCTGCACCTTATCTTCGGCGATTGCGTCTTATCTTGCGCAGGGCAACAGGCTGCACAAAGCCGTTTATCTAGGTAAACAATACATCTCGCAGGCCATCGCTCATGCTGATGAGCTCAACGTTGGCAGGGGGCATGGACCAGTACATCACTTTTTCTGTGGTCACATCAATGTTCGCTGAGCCGATTGGGATCGAAATTCAGCGCGCCAGCTTGCAGTACACGGATAATCCAGCCCCGACATTGGCGCACTTTTCTATGTCGATACCCGCTGGGCAGTGGACGTGTATTTTGGGGCGCAGTGGCTGTGGGAAAACCACCTTGCTGCGTTATCTGGCAGGTCTGTTGAACGACAAAGCGCAGTGGGCTGGAGAACTGACGCTCAGTCATAGCCAAGCACTGCAAGGCCAGATGGCTTACATGGCACAACAAGACCTGCTGCTACCATGGCTCAATGTTCTCGATAATGTTTGCCTGAGCAGTAAGTTTGGCAGCGCTCAACCTGACAGGAGTCGAGCGCTGCGATTGCTGGAGCAAGTCGGATTATCGGATCAAGCGGCGGCTATGCCTGTACAGTTGTCAGGTGGTATGCGTCAACGTGTTGCTTTGGCTCGCACGTTAATGCAAGACAAGCCTGTGGTACTCATGGATGAGCCTTTCTCTGCGCTAGATGCGGTGACGCGACATAAATTGCAGACATTGGCCGCTGAGCTATTACGTGGCAAAACGGTGGTGCTGATCACCCATGATCCACAAGAAGCGATTCGACTGGCCGACGCTCTGTACATCCTCCGCGGTCAACCCGCCTATGCTGAATCACATGAGGTTCCAACCACTCAACCGCCTCGTGTCATAGATGCAGAATGTGCGCAATTGCAGCAGGACATTCTCAATTCGTTAGAGGGTGATTATGAGTGATATGACTCAGTTTGACGCCATTCGGCGCGACGTAGTGAAAAAGGAGCGTCTGACACACCCTGCACTCCGATTGACGATCAGTGCTGCCATTATTGTGGGGCTTTGGCAGCTAGTCGTGGTGGTGTTTGATATGCCAAGCTTTATTCTCCCTGCGCCGCTTGACGTGTTTGAGCGCCTCATCAGTCGCTTTGATGTATTGATGAAACATACGCTAGTGACTGGTCAAGAAATTGTGTTGGGTCTGTTACTTGGCTTGTCGATGGGGCTGTTCTTCGCTTTACAGATGCTCTTGTTTAAACCGCTCAAGCGCTGGTTGTTGCCGATTCTGATTGCCAGTCAGGCGATTCCTGTGTTCGCGATTGCACCTGTCCTGATGCTGTGGCTTGGCTACGGTATTGCATCAAAGGTCGTGATGGCGGCGATCATTATTTTCTTCCCCGTAACCACGTGTTGTTACGACGGCTTGAGAAACACGCCGACAGGCTATCTCGACCTGGCAAAAACCATGGGGGCGAGCAAATGGCAAATGCTGAAACACATTCAACTCCCAGCGGCTCTACCAACTCTGGCTTCCGGCATGCGTGTCGCTGTAGTCATTGCACCTATTGGCGCGGTTGTCGGAGAGTGGGTAGGTTCGAGTGAAGGTTTAGGTTACCTGATGCTGCAAGCCAATGCGCGCATGATCATTGATGAGATGTTTGCGGCGCTGTTTATTCTGGCTTTGTTGTCTGTCTCGTTCTACTTCATCACCGATAAATTACTTAAGAAACTGATTCCTTGGGAAAATCAATAAAAGAAAGGACACTCCCGTGAAAACAAAAAAAATACTCAGTGCAGTGGCACTACTTTGCTCAACATTTTCTGCTCAATCGCTGGCGGAAGAGAAAAAACTCACTCTGATGCTGGATTGGTTTGTTAACCCGAACCATGGACCAATCGTGATTGCGAAAGAGCGTGGCTACTTCAAGCAGCAAGGCATTGACGTCGATATTCAAGAACCCGCAGACCCAAGCATACCACCTAAGTTGGTGGCTGCTGGCAAAGTGGATCTGGCGATCTCTTACCAGCCAAGTTTGACTATCGATGTTGCGGCGGGTTTGCCGCTTATTCGTTCTGCAACTCTAATCGCGACACCACTCAACACTCTGATGGTGTTAGACAACGGTAAGAACGACAATCTGGCCGACCTGAAAGGTAAGAAAATCGGTATTGCCATCGCAGGCAATGAAGAAGCCACTATTGGTACTATGCTGGCGCAAGACGGTGTGAAGTTCACCGATGTGGATATCATCAATGTGGGCTGGGCACTCTCTTCTTCATTGGCATCAGGAAAGGTAGATGCGATCTGGGGTGGTCTACGCAACTTTGAAACTAACCAGCTCGCGCTTGAAGGCTACAAAGCGAAAGCCTTTTTCCCTGAAGAGCACGGTGTGCCAGCCTATGACGAGCTGGTGTTTGTGGCGAACGCCAAAACTCATGATGCAGAGGCTATCAAAGCTTTCAACAAAGCGCTTGAGCAAGCCACCACTTACATTGTTAATCACCCACAAGCGTCGTGGAAGGAGTTTGTTGCCTATGCGCCAGATACTCTCAACAATGAACTTAACCAACGAGCTTGGAACGATACGTTAACCCGTTTTGCACTGCGTCCTTCTGCGGTTGACCTCAAGCGCTACGACGATTACGCCCAGTTTATGTATTCACAAAAGATCATTGAAACTCTGCCTAAAGCCGCAGACTATGTGCCGGAGTTTAACTAATGAAATATCAGGATCTTATCGAAGCTTGTCAGTCGGACTGGCAGGAATACACACAGCATGACTTTGTGCAGCAGCTAGCAAAAGGCACTTTAGATCAGCACAGTTTTCTTCACTATCTGAAGCAGGATTTTTTATTTCTCAAACAGTATGCGCGTGCTTACGCGTTAGCCATCTATAAAGCGCGCACGCTGGAAGACATGCGTTGTGCCTTGCCGAGTGTGCATGCTCTGCTAGATTCCGAAATTGGTCATCATGTGACGTATTGTGGTCAATGGGGGCTAACGGAATCTGATTTAGAAAACGAACATGAAGATTTTGGAACCGTTGCTTACACACGCTATGTGCTTGATGCAGGCATGACAGGTGATTTAGTTGACCTGTACGCCGCGCTGGCGCCGTGTTCGATTGGCTATGCGGTGATTGGTAAAGCGTTGATTGAAAGCAGTGACACCGTACGAGAAGGAAACCCTTACGCAAGTTGGATCGAGCTTTATGGCGGTGAAGAATTCCAAAGTGGTGTCGCACAAGGTGCAGAGCATTTTAACCAACTCTTAGAAGAGATTGATCTTCATAGTCAGCGGGGACAAAACCTGATTGAAGTGTTCAGAACTGCGACTCGAATGGAAGTAGCGTTCTGGCAGCAAGGTCTGGATGCGAAGTAGTTTAAAATCCTGATGAAACCTCGCCTTTTGGCGGGGCTTTTTTATGCCTGTTACTTGCTTACCTCGTCTAATTGATTCCGATGTTAGAGATGTGAGAGAGACTATTTACTCTAAAAAATAATTAGGTTACTACTCTCTTAGTTGCTATTTTTACTAGATAGATTCTAATAATATCATTAATTACATCAATAGGTTGGAGAGGAAATATGAAGGACAAAATTGTTGCTAACTTTTCGCAGGTGGATGTGATGAAGGCGAAGAAAGGGACATCCGCTGCAGCAACGAATGGTGCTTGTCATAACTTCAGTATCGAGTGGCTTAGCTTTATGTTCGAGAAAAAAGGTGACGCTAAGCAACGCATGAAGCGTTTATCTGCTCGTGATGGTGCAGGTAACCCGGTTTTACAGAAGACGTTTGCGTCCCGTTGGTCGGAAGGTGGGGCATCTTATCAGGTTGCAGACAGGATGATGATTTCACTGCGTGGCTTAAAAGAAACCGCACTCTTGTATGATTACACTCACTTTAATATCAAAAACATTGTAAAGGCAGTGACTAAGCCGCAGCACGCTGGATTTATCTATTCTTTCTGGTTCCCAGGAGCCGTTGTGGGGGCTGCCGGTGCACACACTATTGCTTTTTATCGTTCTTTATCACCGAAGCAAGGCAGCTTGAAAACGGATAACGACACTGTCTATGTTTTTGAACCTAACTATGGTGAGTTTGAAGTGCCAAGTAAGGATTTTGAAAGCTGGTTGAAAAAGTTGGCGACCTTCTATGCACCTTTCAATGCACATATGGTGAAGACGGTGGCTAAAGCCTAACCCTAGATTCAACTTCTAATAAACCTCGCTCATCAATTTGATAAAGCCCACCTGTGGATGGACCCGATCCCACATTCGTACGAAATTGGAACCGGCCATAGCTCAACCGGTGCTCCGATGGAAGGACGCATCTGCAACCTGAGTAAGAATCCAAATGGCGCTAAAGCAAAGGAAGTCATCACACAGTACAACGAAGCCAATAAATCTTTGACGTTTGAAATCACACCCATCAATGTGCCAGCCATTGTGCCAGTGAAAAAGAATCAGGTGCAAATGACGGTTCGTTCTCTTGGCGCCAACAAATCCGAAGTGATTTGGTATGCTCAACCGCAACTTAAATTCTTCGCATATCCATTCTACCCACTGCTCCGCTTAGCGATTCCCGGTGCATTTGGCAAATTACTCAATGGTTTGAAAACCTATTCCGAGCAGTCACTGCCTAACCAACAAAGCTCAGCGGCTTACACGCATTATTGAAAGGGATGAAAGGGCAATAAGATGAAGAAAATGAAATCGATAAAACCTTTGAACAAGTGGGTGGCGAATGGGTAGAACCTACTACCGTTTAATTCTAACATTACAAACAGATAAGTTAGGAGGATGAAATGCAGCGTTTTTTTAAAAGTATTGAATATATAGAACAGCACTTGTACGACAAAATTTCTGTTCATCAGATCGCCGCCGCGTCTCATTACTCCACTTATCACTACAGTCGGGTATTTAAAGCTTTGGTCGGAGACACACCTAAAGAGTATTTGCGTAAGCGCCGTCTCACAATGGCTGCCAAGCGCCTGCTCACAGAAGAAGTCGGCATTCTGGATCTTGCTATGGATTGTCAATTTGATTCACAGGAAGCGTTCACACGTGCATTCAAAGCGCTGTTTAACATGACGCCTGCGCAATACCGAAAAATGAACGAACCTTTCCGTTTGTTGTATAAAAATCAAATTAACGAAGACGATCTCAGTTTTCTGCAGAATCGTATTAGCATGGAGCCGGAAATCATTACGCAGCCGGCCATGAAGTTGGTTGGAATCGCCAATCAATACACAGATGAAGACCTCAGTCTGCCTCGTCTGTGGTCGGGGTTTGCACCATACCGGGACAGCATTGCAAACCGCATGGGCGATGAGTATTTCGGTATTTATGAGTCATATGAAGAGGCTGAGGAAAGCACGACGTTTGTCTATATCTGTTCCGCTCGGGTAGAGAATTTCGATCAAGTGCCAGAAGGTATGATCACGCGTGAGATGCCAGAGCAGACTTACGCTCGTTTTACCCATAAAGGGCCAATTGCCCAGTTGGAAGAAACACTGCGTTATATATGGGGCAGCTGGTTACCGAAAAGCGCTTATGAATATGAGGAAAAGCCGGACTTCGAACTCTACCCAGCTGGCTTTAACGATGCTGACCCTGAGAATAAGCTGTATCTGAACATTCCAGTACGTAAGAAAAGCTAGGTTGCAATGAAATCGACGATCCTCATCACAGCGGTCTTTGGGGCTGCTTCATTTAGTGGCTGTCAGGCCGTCACTTCTTCTTCAGTGGGTTCATTGCCGCCTGTTTGCCATGATTATGCGGCTGACCAGATCGTCGCCGTGCTCGGGGAAAGCCCAGAACTGGCAGGGGAGTGGTATGGTGATTGGGCGTACTTCCTCAATCAGTTTGCTGAGCAGAATCCGCAGATAAGAATCGTCTCTGGGGCGAACGCGGAAGCGTTTAATCTGGCACCATATACCTTGGTGTTGGCACGTCAGAGCAAAGGTGAATACCAACTTAAAGAAGTGTTAGACCCGCCATATTATGACTATGCAGTGGCTAGGCTTAGGGGAGATGATATTAAAGGGATTTTACGTCATTTCGAGTTGGAGCCAGTTACCCCCTCTCAGGTTGATATTGTGTGTAAAAATCGGGTCAAACAATAGATTTTATAAATGTCCGTTAAGTGAATATTTTTACATGAAATAGCTGTTTGTGATTACCTAGGCAAGCCGGTTCGATCTTTCACCGAATTGACATTGAGTTGATAAATTTTCCACGTTACGTCGACTAATATTCAGCATCTTACTGATTCGGTGTGGGACGTCACGGTGAAGAATTTTCTGATCGAAAAACAATATGGTATTGGGCTTCTGGGTGTATTTCTTTTGGTTATTGCACCGATGAGTCTGTTGGTTAGCCATATCGATTTATTGAGCTCAGTGTCCTACCCACTTGGTCTGACATTTACGTTGCTGACAGATTCCGCGGGATCTAAAGGGTTTCTCTTTACCTTATTAGTTTTGGTCGCGATCTCGTGGAAGCTGATCCCTAACCGTGTTGAGTGGCTAAGTAAAATGGCTCAGCTTGGTTTGATCCTTCTGATCGGTTTTGCCAGCAAAACGGCGCTAAAGCAAGCTACAGAAAGCCCTCGCCCATACACTGAGCTGTTAACGCACCAATTGCTGATCCCACAGCCATCCCACTTTTACAATCTGAGCACCGTCCAACAGCAGCATGTGATCGATGATATTTCTCATAGTGTGAGCTCGTGGCGAACTCGCCATTGGTTAGGCGAGAAAGACTACTCATTCCCTTCTGGCCACACGATTTTCGCTGCAATTTGTCTGGCGTTTTTTGGCAATCTGTTTATTCAAAAAAGACGCTATGGTTTGGCCGCTGCACTCAGTGTGTGGGCGGTAGGTATGGCATACAGTCGCCTTTGGCTGGGAATGCACCGACCGATAGATCTCGTCGGCTCGGTTTTGTTTGTACTGATGCTGTATATGCTGGCCCCCAAATTTGATCGGATCACTGAAAAGCTCTTCACCCGTTGGTCGCAATTAACAACCTGAATCCAGTTCTACCTAACTGCCCTTAGCCCTGCGAGTAACGTCCTTACTTGCGGGGCTTTTTTTAGGTTTGTTGCAGGTTATCGGGAGCGAAAAAAAGCGCCCAGAGAAGGGCGCGTCATAAACCCCAAAAGAGAGTCCAGTAAATTCGAAGCCAGAAACTAACTTCTAAAACGTAGTTGCAGTTGTCTGATTGTCAAAACATAACAATGTCATGGTCAATCGGTAAAAACGCTAGCCCTATCGAAGGAACAAACACAGGTAGACAGTCTGAGTTGGCTATCACTGTAGGGCTAGCGTAGCCCTGACGTAACTTTGAGGTAACCGTCTGAGCTGGAAGAATATTAACAACTTGCTCTGCCAATTTCTTGAAGCTATTTTCTGTCAAAAATGGGCATGAACGCCTCTGGGTTTAGAGATGGTGATGTCATGTTGGGCCGCGAGAATATGAGTTGTCGTTTAATGAGGCGCTTTAAAAGAAATGTCCAAATTGAATAAGTAGTGGGCTGTTTTGATTTCAAATGCGAGTTTTTCGACATGAACATAATTTGGATTGGATGTAACAACCCCCTCCCACGACATATTACGGTAGCTATCGCGTACCACCTTACGCGCCATGAGTATCTGGTTAGCAGGGATTGCGTTGCATGCGATTTCCATTTGCGTGTAAGCATTGGGCAGAGCGGCATGCTTACGTTTTCTGAAAAGTTCTTCAACAACATCAATGGCGGCATCATCGGTATGTAAGGCGTAAACATAGCCACCATATAACGACGCATAATTCATGGCTATTGTGATGTCTTTTGATGTCGAGATTCCTCCTATCATTTGACCTCCTGGCTGAATTTGTATACCGCCGCGAAATCTGGGTTTGAAACCTAAAGTAAAGATTTCTGAAGGTGGGCGTGTATCAGCCCGATAAACTAAGCGCATTCTGTTTTGCCTCATCTTTAAATTATGTTAACAATCTCAAGGTGTTAGTATTGATTGTTGAAATATTCATTGGCAAATGAATTGCGCGTAAGATTTATCTTACAAGGGAGTAATATCATTCCTTACGCCATAAAGTTGTTCGGTATTTAAATAGTATTTTTTATTCGACTTACCACAATGGAAAAGTGATTTAATGCCAATGATTATAAATAACCAGATATATGAGTTAATATCGAAGGTAAATAATTGGAGTATTTTATATCTCCGTGAAAAATTCATCACGAAGACAGGACGTTACACTCAATAAAATTGAGGTTTTGAGGCGCAATGATTAACGAAAATTAGATGAATAAGGTTTTGTCATCTGTAAGATTTTTCTGTCATTATCGCCATGAGTATTTATGGCTATTCGATGGGTGATTTTCTAACTTGTTGAATTAGTGTTTTTATTTTTTAAGTTCACTTTATGAGGCTAATGTTTGTCTTAACGCTTACTCTTTTAGATGATTGATTTTAAATTAAGCATGCATAAAATACTCAGCCGTCACTTAAAAAGTGGCTCAACGGTTCGATTGCGTTGTTATTTTTACGAATAGTAAACTCGATAAATAATTATATCCAATTACTGTTATTTCTTGTTTATTGCTAATGTTCAGAATGTTTTATCGACTGATGGGAAAATATAATAAACGGGCAAGAAATATATGCCTATATATTAGTAAGAGTCTACTGTAAAGCCCAGTATGCCCGATGAAAATACTTAAGAGGATTTTTGATGATGAGAACGATGCGTTTAATGTGGTTCATGTTGGGGTCGATCCCCGCATTTGCTCAAAGCGCGACACTCGATATTGGCGTCAATATGTACAAAAATTCAATCAAGATTATGGATGCCTCAGGCACCGAGGTCGCAGAAATGGCGGAAGGCGTCCAGTACTTCCCTAATGTGTCTCTCACGTCTGACCCTGTGTATCTTTTTGGGGGGAGTTCTTGGAGTTATACGATAGAAAACTCACTGAACTACTTCAAAGTCAGTGAACAGGAGGCGGCTTATCAAGATAGTGAGGCTAATCTGGGTACATCTGTTCGGGGCTGGACGGTCTCTTTAAGCCCAATGTTGTTCTACCATTTCCCTAACCTTGGTAATTGGGAGTTTAAGTCTGGTATCTCACTAGGAGCAGGCTACGTAAAAGTTAAGGGAGACTATCAGATAACCAACCCAAACAGTGTTGACGTGGGGCAGATTAAGGACATCGATGAGGAAGGTATTGCGTGGTTCTCAGGCGTACGCTTTGATGCTAAATACGGGCGTCATACCGTGTCTTTAAGCGCGCTAACACCAATCATTCATTCGGATGACGTGGACTTTCAGCACGGGATCGGGACACTGTCTTATTCCTATAGCTTATTTGTTTTTTAGATTTAGCCGCTCTTAAATACGGATACCAATAAGAGCTCAATATGATTTTACGGAAATAATGATGACGGCACTTTCCTCTAGTGTGCTTATCAGGCCGGCAACCCCTGATGAACTGACGCGCCTCTACGAATTGCAAACGAAGCATACAGAATGGACTCAATATGATGGACCTTATTACCCTTACACACCTCCGACTCTAGAAGCGTTTCAGAAAGGCGCATTTGCTCGCTTACTTAAGGGACAAAACATGCAGGTGATTACGTATGAAGGAACTCCCGTAGGGACGGTTGGGTGTTATTGGGAATGTGAAGAAACCCGCTGGCTGGAAGCGGGCGTGTCAATCTATGACTCCAGTTACTGGGGAAAAGGCATTGCTCCACAGGCTTTAGTACAATGGGTGACATTTTTGTTTGCCAATTACGACATTGAACGGGTCGGCCTAACAACATGGTCAGGCAACCCACGCATGATGTCTTGTGCTTCCAAGTTAGGTTTCAAACAAGAAGCCTGTTTGCGAAAAGTGAGGTACTTTGAAGGCACATACTATGATTCCGTTAAGTATGGTGTACTTCGTTCAGAATGGCAGGTCAACCACGCTGCGCACCAATAAGAAACGGTATTAGCGCTCGCTTTGCCACCCTCCTCAACAAAATAGCCCTATCATTCTGCCTGTACGATATTGCCCAGCCCGCCAACTATCTAGTCAATGGTGGTTGTGCTTGGCACTATCGTTTCAGCCGTTCTTGACTATACTCCTACATTAATCCCCAGTTTTCGTGTGCTTTTTTGCAACTAGAGTAGCAAAACAGACCAGATAACTGATAAAACTCGCTATTATTTGCCTTATTTATGTAATTATCACTTTTGACATAAATAATTTATGTGTCGTTATTGTTTGGGCAGAGGTTTGCATGCAGATAAAACTATTAAAGCGTCTGATTAAAGACAAAATGTTTGGTAAGACCCAGAACACAGCACTGGGTGTTCAGGTTGCACAGATGGCCGATGCTCGCATGGGTGCGATGTACATGCTCGCCAATACTGAAATTACCAAAGTGGCGAAGATTTCCAACGCGCACTTTTTTGAAACCTTTGTGGTCGGAACTGAGCCCTTCGTTGACTTTAAAGATGCGGCAATGGGCCTGCTGAATAAAACCGATACCATGACCAAGCTGAAAAACAGTAAGGTTGCGAAAAAGATATCTAAGGCGGCGGATAAAGTGGGTGAAGTCACTTCTGCGGTTAAGGAGAAGCTGAAACGGCTATTCTCCGAATTTTTCCGTTCTTTGCTGGATAAAGTGGAAAACATTTATGGTGACTTGTTGCATGGCATCGAGTGGCTTGCCCAAATTGGGACTTGGCTAACGAGTAAATTTGCAGGTACTTTCTCTACTCTGATTCCAGGGTGGGGTTATGTACAAAGTGCCTCTGGGCTTTATTCTGCGGCGAAAAAGTCAGTGCTGAAATCCAAAGACCTGATTTCACAAATCTACCGCGGTCGTGGTGTTGAGCTGCTTGGTGGTCACCCGAGTATCATTTCAAATGCTTTGGCGCGCCACTCTGCAAAAGGCGCTCTGGGTGGAATCAAAGACTTTACCATGGGCGTTGCAGGCATTGGCCTTCAGGCGGCAGGTGATGCTGCTGCAGGGGTAGGTTCACTGATCAGCTTAATCACCAGTATTCTTGAGCGGATTATCAAACTGGTGGACTTCTTTGTACAACGCAGCCTTGTGGCCAAAGTTGTGAAGCGTGCTAAGAAAGAGTGGAACAACCGTACTGCGCCAAGCAGCTTAGTGAATGACCATAAAATGTTCTCGGAATGGTTCCAGAGTGCGGTGATTACCACACCTGTTGTCGCGGCTCTGGTGATGGGCAGTGGCTTTGTCGGCCACCCCTACAAGTTTGCTCAGTTGCTGACACCTAAGCTTGAAGTCGTATCGCAAGGTGACTTCGATAAAGCGGTCGTCTATATCGACAAGCTCAAATCGCTGTCGAGTAAATATGTTCAGGAATATGTTGGTAGCTATAAGATTGATTTCACCAGTAAAGATGGAGTGGTCAATGCGCGATTGAATGAACTGAAGAAAGGTAAAGGGTTACTGGATGGTCATGAGTTTGCGGTGAAATCCGCGACGCCAGCGCCAGCCCCCGTTCCTGTTTCAGTCTAATGTAGATAAATAACAAACGGGCCAAAAGGCCCGTTTTTTGTGTCTATAGCTTTAGAATACCGTCGCCAGAATGTCGCTCAATGCCTTGTACGATAGGTGTTTCTGACCAATGGCGTAGTTCTCCTGCATGTGTTGCTGACGTAGGGCTGTGTCGAATAGGTATGCTTCGGTTTGTTCTGCGGCTGCACCGATGCGCTGCAAAGACACTTGCGCGAGGTTGTTGTCATCCCAGCTTAGCTCATCACCGAGGTCGATAATGTGGAAGCCAAAATGCTCGATATCTGTTTTGTATACTGGATAGCGATATACCACCTGAGGAACGTTGGCTACCAGACCTTCCAGGAATTGGTTACCCCAGCCTTCGAGCCAGCTTGGGTAGGTGACGATATCGGCGTGAACGTAGGCGTCCCAAAGAGAGTACTGTTTGATGCCGCTTTTATCACCACGTGAATGCTCGATACGGTGGTTGATGTCCAGTAGCTCAACGTTCATCTGCTGAGCTTTCGCTTTGAGTTTGTCGTAGTATTCGTCTTCTTCGTTCATTCCCGCTAACACGAGAATAATGCGACTATCAGATTCAATTTTTTGTCCACGATACAACGATTTACCTACCCATTGTGGTAGCTTTTTCTGAAGGTCGGCGATCAGGTCGACGGCCAGCTCGATCCCCTTACGAGCCACTATACGTGTTGCTTGTAAGACAACTATGTCTTGTTCGCGAATACCGAATTCGCTTCTCAGATCTTGGTTGTAGTCGTCGATTTTCCAATCACAACCATCGAAGTCGAAGACATTCGGTACCACTGTTGAGTCATAACTCGTCGCATTTTTCAGAGATTCATTTGCCAACTGGTTGATTACACAGTGCTTGTCTTGTAGACGTTGCGGAGGAAAGTGCTTGTCGAGAATACGTTGGATACTCGGGTAACAAGGCTGGCTGAACTTCTCGCGTTCCCAGTGGAAGTCATGGTGATGATTGACTACTTTGACGCCTGTGTTTTCTACTGCTTTTTCTAGTCCAATCGCAGCGGCCAAACTGTGGCCAACAGCGAAGATGTTATTAGGAACAATCACGTCGATGTCGAGCTTTTCGATAATCGCTGTTGCTTGTGTCGCGATCTCTTCCGCTTGGCCGTGAATCGCGGCCAGCAACGCTTCTTCGCTTTCAAAGTAGGTTGGCGCTATGAACGCATCCTGAGTGATTTTTGCGTTCAGCTCGTCTTCATAACGTAGCGCATCAATGCACTCCGCTTCCACACTGCCAGAGCTACCCGCCATGTAAAAGACGTCATGGCCCTGCTGCTCCAGTGCCCATTTCCATTTATCCATTTCTAGTGACACACCATCGGTTTCACCGACACGATAGTGGGTTAACAAAATTCGCATGACTTATAGCTCCATTACAACTGTTGAATAAAGGTTTAACCCTTGTGTGTCGTTGCCGGGAGCATTTCGACTGCCCGCAGCAACGCGGTTTAAAATATCCATTGAGACAGTGCCGTTACCGACGTTGACTGCGTAGGCTTTCATTGCTGAACCACCGTCAATTGATATGGCATTGCGTATCGTCTCACCGTCAAACAGGTCAATATCAGACTGAGACAAACGGCTGACTAAATTCGCTACATCGACAATGTTCACGCCAACACTCATTTCATGGCGACCATCAAAGAGTAGATAGCCCACATGGTTTTCAGTTTCGATAAACAAGCCGCCCGGTTCACGGATGATGGCGTCAAAGTTATTGGTTTCTTTACCTGTACGTGACAGAGGCGCGTCTGTGTTTGCCACTTCATCGAGGGCTTGCTCTGCTTGCTGAGCCGTAAATGCTGCACCAGTCGGGACAATACTTTCGCCGCCGATTACGGATGGCACCAGTCCGGCAAGAATTTGTGCATATTCGGCGAAATCACATTGGTGAGAGTATGGTGTGACCGAGACTGGTGTATTTGTCTCCAACCCATGTGGGTAAAGCGCGTCAAACAGGCAAGACTTGATTGAGAGCACGACGCCAAAGGATGGCAGTGGACACTCTCCGCGCCACACCTTAACGACATGCTCGTGCGGACGCTGGCCATCCCCTTGGTTACTAATGAAAATATTGATGCGATCTTCAAGCGGGAGCATAGGAGAAAATTCGACCAATGGCCCTTTGTGGCTCAGCGGAAAGTTGACATTGAAGATTGCAATATCGTGTTGAGCGACCTTGTCTAATTCTGGGTTGATGTTCTCAACTTTTAGGGTTTGCCCGGCGATGGTGAGATCATACGCATGGCATTGAATTGCGGGTAGAATCTTGACTTCGCCGCTATGTTTCACGCCAATACCAGCACTATGCGCGCTCTGAAAACCCGCACTCTCGACTTGTCCCTTAGCATCGCCAAAGTAGTAAAAACCGAGGTAAGCCAGCCTTTCTGGTAACTGATGTTCCGAGGCAGGGTAGCGTCTGCTGTGTGACCAGATATGGTTGCCGACGTTGAGCTCTTTCGTCATGAAGTAACCAAGGTTGCCCACTAAGCCGCGAAAGGCTTTGCCCTCAGCCAATCGGTCTCTCAGGTTAGCGAGCTGGTTGCCCTCAAAGTGATAACCGATGCTAGTCTGCTTGAGCTTCTCTTGTTTCACCCATGCGAGAGTTACTGAGGTAGTGGAAAGTGGTTGTGGCTCTTCTACTTGCGTGTAATCTTGCGGCCCAGGCAGTGATTCTGGATTGATCGCTGGCATCTGAAAATGCACGCGTTTGAGTTCAATTTCTGGTTGTGACTGTTGAGTTGACTCGAACAGTTCACTCAGGTCTGCTTCAAATGTTGGCTCTGTATTAGGGTGGAGCGGATTACCAAGCGGGCCCTGTGCCATTTTGAATCCTGTCAGTGCGTTGGGATTGAAGTAGGCACCGGGTGCGATCGTCTGCGTTTTCCAGTGCTCTGCCGAGAGCTTTTGGCACGCATCGGTTGAAATTTGGTTGGTTTTCGGGCTATGTGTCTGATTTTTCATGGGTGTTTTACACGCTTAGGAACAGAATTTAGGCAGGGCGTGATCAATCACGCCCTATAGGGTCGGTTAGGCCGCGGAGTAAGCCAGTTGGTAGAGCGGAATCATGGCTGCCCCCGTCGCCGCCATCTTGTCTCCGGACAAGGTAGCGGGAGTGATGTTGGGCATGGTTTCTTCGTCTTCCAGATAGTGTTGCAGTGATTCCATGCTGGCAGTGTGTAGCTCCTGAACCAGTTTTGGTGGCAACAGACCGCCGACGATGATCTCTTCTGGATCACAGATGGCACGAATGGCTTGCAGCGCAGATACCAATTGTTGTTGCGCGTTTTTCTTCCACTCGGTGACTTTTTCTGGATTCTTCGATAACAAAGTCGACAGGATCTCTTCACGATGTGGGCTCGGCTCTGACATGCCTAAGTAGTCATACAAGCAAGAGAGAGAAGGGCGGTTGTTGCGATCCGGGAACAGTTTACCGATACGGCCCGCGTTTCCGCCTGCACCGCGATAAGTCTGGCCATTGAAGAAGTGGCCACCACCAATCCCGTAGCCAAGATAAAGGTAGAAAAAGTTCGCATGGCGAGCTCGCTTAGAGCGCACGGACTCCCCCAGTGCGGCGGCGTTACCATCGTTATCTATCCAACACGGGCAGTTGAAATGTTGGCCGATACGTTTAGGAATATCGATGTCTTCCCACTTTTTCAGATGCGGTGGCATGGTGATGCTGTCGCTACCCTGCACAAAGTTACAACTGGTAGTCATACCAATGCCGATCAGTTTGTCGAATTCTTCGGCAAATGCTTTGGACGTCACCTGAAGCAGATCGGAGAGTTCATCGATAGCGGATTCAGGATCAGAAAAAATGCCGCGAATGGCGCGGGAAAAAACACTTTCTCCGGTAAAGTCGACCAGCTCAATACTGATTTTTTCAAGTTCAATGTTGATGCCGAGACTGTACGCGGCACTTGGATTAATACCCAGCTCAATGCCCGGCTGACCGCGTGAACCTTTTTGTTTACCCGTTACCTGAATTAGCTCATCATCGAGCATCTTCTTGGTGATTTTCGTGATCGCAGCTGGCGTCAGGCCACTCTTCTCTGCGATCGCGGCGCGTGTTGTTGGCGCATTGCGATGGATTATCGATAGTATTTGACGCTGTGTATCGGAGCCAAAATCAATCACATTCAATCCTTAACTCGTTAGGTTTAATTTTATTGTTCGTCTGGTGGAAAGCGTGACAAAGTGCAAGCACACCACCTAATCGTTCTATTTGATTAATCACCAAGCAATGTCATTCAAGTGACTAATCGAATAGGCCCGGCCGAAACCGGGCGTGAATTATTACATTAATACGTTCTCTACAAACGCTTTTTTCGCTTCAGTTGCGTAGTCTGAAGTAAAGAATTCAGAGCTGTAGCCTCGTTGGGTTTTATCGACCAATGCGTTTGAGTCATCAGCATCTGGGTGTTGAGGGGCTGCGCCGAAAACCGTATTTAACCCCGTTTGTGCTTGCGCTGAGGTGATCCAATGGATGAAGACGGCAGCGGCAGCTTTATTTTTGGCGTTCTGTGGCATCATGATGATGTTACCGCCACCCGGCATACCAAATTCAGGAATGTAGAACTTGATGCGCTTAGTGATCGCCCCTTTCTTCTGTAGACCCGCAAGATGATCTTCCCACGCTGGTGCCATCGCGATTTCACCATCGTTGATTCGAGTCAGGCTGTCTGCGTTCGATGCGGTGATGACAATGTTGTCTTTGTGGTCATCAAACCACTGCCAAGTCTTAGACCACTGTGTCATCGAAGACTTATCCATTTCGCTCTGGAAGTAAGCGTCGTTGTTGCCCGATACGTGGTAGATGGCACGCTGGATGAACGCGTTACCCGCACCGCCTTTGTTCGGATCGTTAACACCAAACTGCTCTGGGTGGGTTTCGATCCAGTTTGTCAGGTCTTCAAATGACTGAGGTAGCGTTTTCTCATCGACACGCATTGGGTCGTAAGCAAATCCCGTCTGGTTACCCCAGAAGGCATAAGCGTAGCCTTGGGTGTCAACACCCACCAAGTTAGTACGTAGCTTGTCACTGTCTGGAATAATATCCGTCAATGGGCCGTAGACCAGGTTGCTTTGCATCATCATTGGCAGCTTGACGGTATCGAGCGCCATCACATCAATAGAACCTTGCTCTCTTTTCCCTTCTGCAAGCAGCTTGTTACTGTTACCGGCTTCGTTGCCTTCCGGTACACGCACTTTGATACCGTACTCTTTCTCGAATGAGCGGAAGAACTGGCGGAATTCTGGTTGGAGGTACCAGATGTACGCGCTGACCATCTTCTCTTTTTTGGCTTGCTCTACGATCTGATCCCAAGTCATCTCGTTCAGGTCATACGCGAGTGCATTGGTCGATAGACCGGCAGTGGCTGCAATGGCAGCAGTAAGAAGCAATTTTTTCATTGTTGTGTCTCTTATAGATTTCTATGTTTAGGGGTACATTCGTTATGAATCAGGCTTTGCCTGTCGACTCTGCCAGATAGTTACCTTTCAGCAGACGTTCAATAATCAGCATCAGAATCACGTTAGGAATCACCAATATCAGAGAGACCACCGCCGCGTTCGGACGAATAAATGAGTAACCTAAGTAGGAGTACAAAATGGTCGGAACGGTAACGTAATCCGGTGAACCCAGTACAAAGGCAATGTTGAATTCTTCAATACTGATCACCAGACAGAAGATCAGTGACGCTAGCAGACCAGGCTTCAGCATTGGCAGGTAAGCGTTTTTGAATGTCGTCCAAGAGTTACCACCCAAGTCGCGGCTCGCATCGATCAAGTCTTGCGGTACGCTTTTAAAACTCGCCGAAAGAATACGGATCGCATAAGGCAACGCCAGAACAGTGTGGCCAATAACGATACCGACGTAGGCGTTTGAAAAATCAAGGGCAATTAACATCGAACTGAAGAAGACACCGATGATCATGCCAGGCATAACCAGTGGCAGTAGCGTGATGACTTCCGCCACGCGTTTGCCTCTGAAATCGATACGGCCTAACGCGTAAGCGGTCGGTAGGGCCAGTAGTACGGTCAGAATCGCAACCGCTGGAGCAATGGTGTAGCTGTTTTGCAGCGCTTCAACCAGGCCTGAGTTCTCCCACATGTCTGTCCAGCGGCCAAATGAAAGAACCTGTGGAAGCACATCTGGGTAGCTCCAAGGGTGCTCAGGGTCAACCAGAGACCACAATAGTGCCATGATGAAAGGAACACCCAACCAGAAGAAGTTGACCGCAATAAACAGACCGATGGCAATCTTATTGATCAGCTTGCCATTAGCGGTTTTTACTTTCGGTTTGCTGCTGTTTGGCAAAGCTTTCGATACCAGAGAAGTCATTATTTCAATCTCCCTTTCTTATGAGCGAGTGGAGCAGTTAATAGAGAGATAGCCAGAGCAGCGACAACAGCGGTGACCATTATGATCACAGCGATAACCGCGCCTTTGTTCCATTCCATAAATTCTGTCGATGTGATGTGCATCAGCATCGATAGTGAATAGGTGTTCTTCGGGCCCGCGATGGAGTAGAACGAGTAATCACCCAGTGCGCCGATAAAGATCAGAATCAGTGACACCTGAAGCGATGGAATAGAGATCGGGAAGATAATGCCTTTAAAGCGGCTCCAAGCTGAAGCACCTAGATCAGAGGTAGCATCAAGCACGTCATTTCGAATGGAGTTCACTGCACCTGCCAACAAGATCATGGCAAATGGCAACTGTTTCCAGATTTGCAGCATGATTACGCCCCAACCGAAATCGTCGTTCTGCATACGAATCGGTTTATCGGTAATGCCGACAGCCATGAGCATTTGGTTAACAATACCGTGGTAAGAGATCACGTTAACCAGAAGGAAAGCCGCTACCAAGCCCGGGATGAACATAGGTGCTCTTAACACACCTGTGATGGTGGTTGAGCCTGGGAACGGTTTACGTAGCCACAGTACCAGAGGATAAGCCATCGCTACGGCGCCAAGTGCACCAATCACTGAGACTTTGACCGAGTAAATCAGAGATTTGTGCAGTTTGGCATCAGCCAATGCTTCTTGCCAGAAAGTGAGGGAGAAGCCACTTTCGCCCATCATATTGTGGAAGCCCAGACTTTGTGCGACCACCATGTAGAAGGTGGAACCCATCAAAAGCATGATGGTGCCAACGCCGGGAAGCAGCATCAGCCACACTTTCCAGCTTGCGATGTTTTTGTTCATGCGCTGACCTCTTCTAGGAAACGAATGCCTTTTCTTGGAATGGAGAAGTTCAGTGATTGATCATCAAATACCGGCTTCTTCGGTAATTGAACTCGCACTTCCATAGTTGAACCTTCCGCTGGCTGTAGCACCAAGTCAGTGACATTGCCCATAAAGGCCATTTTCTGTACGTTAGCGGCAAAGCTATTCTCACATTCGCTGGTGGCGATCTCGGCATCTTCCGGACGCCAGCTCACATAGATGTATTCGCTTTTTGGTCTCTCATCCGATTCAACAACGAATTGCCCCAGTTCTGTGTCAATTTGGTAGGTATTGTCCTGATCTAGGGACTTCACCTGCGCAGGCATGATGTTAGCGGCGCCAATGAAATCGGCGACAAATCGGTTAGCCGGACGGTAGTAGATGTCTTCTGGCGAACCAACCTGCTCGATACGACCTTTGTTCAGGACCACAATTTTATCCGACATCGCCAGTGCTTCGGCCTGATCGTGCGTTACGTAGATGGCAGTCAGGTTGTATCGCTTTTGCAGTTCACGGATTTCGAAACGAACCGATTCACGCAGTTTGGCATCTAGGTTAGACAGGGGCTCGTCGAAAAGGATAACGGCTGGTCGAGTGACCATTGCACGCGCCAGCGCAACACGCTGTTGCTGACCGCCTGAAAGCTCACTTGGCATCTTGTGCGCATGTTCATCTAGATCAACCTGAGTGACAGCTTCTTCTACGCGGGTGATTTGATCTTGCTTACTGACTTTCTTCTGCTTGAGACCGAAAGCGATATTGTGATCAACACTCAAGTGAGGGAATAAGGCATAAGACTGGAAACACATTGAGGTGTTACGTTTTTCTGGAGAAACCGTATTGACCACCTCGTCGCCAATGATGATTTCGCCAGAATCAGGCGTGTGGAATCCACCAATCATCTTGAGCAGTGTTGTCTTGCCACAACCGGATGGACCCAGAAGGGTAACCATTTCCCCTTCTTCTGCAATAAAGCTGATGTCTTTTGACGCTACAAAATCGCCAAAGTTCTTACAGATGTTTTTAAGTTCTAGTCGTGACATTCGATTGCCTTTTTCCTGTCGAAGTTGTTCTAGCATCAACGCGTAGAGTAGAGAGCTAATATGACAATTATATTAACTAAGTTAATTTAATGTTTTTGTGAAAGTGTTCACGACTTAAGCTTTGCTAGGGTTTTACTGAATAAAAGAGCGTAGAAATGTGATCTTGTTAGGGAAAAATGGCGATATTGATTAAAGGTGTTAATTTAATTGCATGAAAGAATAGAGCTGTCTATTCGACAGCTCTATGGTGAGAGATTACTTTGGCTGTAATAGGCTTAAAATTTGTTCGGTCTTCACTTTCATCAGTTCCACGTCTGCTCTGGATTCAACGTTGAGACGCACGACTGGCTCTGTGTTAGAACTACGTAGATTAAAGCGCCAGTTGGTAAACTCCATGCTGACGCCATCGGTGTAATTAACGGTGAGTGCGTCTTGCTCAAATATGGCCTTAATACGTTGAATAACTTGATTTGGGTTATCCAATGTTGAATTGATTTCACCAGAAGATGGGAAGGCTGCGATGCGCTCAGCTACCAAGTTCGACAGAGGTTGGCCCTTGCGACAGATAAGTTCGCTGACCAGTAGCCATGGAATCATGCCGCTATCACAGTATCCGAAATCACGAAAGTAATGATGTGCGCTCATCTCTCCGCCATAGACCGCATCTTCACTGCGCATTCTTTCTTTGATAAAGGCGTGGCCCGTTTTGGACATGACCGCTTCACCACCGCTTCGCTCGATTATATCGATGCTATTCCATGTTAAGCGAGGGTCATGGATCACCTTTGCACCAGGGTGCTTGGCAAGAAATGCGTCTGCCAGTAGGCCAACAATATAGTAGCCTTCGATAAACTGGCCTTGTTCATCAAACAAGAAACAGCGATCAAAATCACCATCCCAAGCGATGCCCATATCGGCCTTATGCTCTAGCACTGCGGATGATGTAGCGTGGCGGTTTTCAGGGAGCAAAGGGTTCGGAATGCCATTGGGGAAATTGCTGTCCGGCTCGTGGTGAATTTTAATGAGCTCAATTGGTATCTGCAGTTGCTGAAAGCGCTCTTCCAAAGCATCGATCACGTGTCCAGCGGCGCCATTACCTGAATTCACGACCAGCTTCAGTGGCTTGATATGGTCTTTGTCGATATAGCTGAGCAGGTGTTCGGTGTACTCGTTGAGGTGAGAGGCTTGCTGGTAGCGGCCTTTTTGAACTGGTTCAATAAATTCAGCCAGTTCTGCCAATGCCTGAATGTCTTTTAAGCCAGTATCGCCACTGATGGGTTTGGCATTTTCTCGAACTAACTTTAAGCCGTTGTAATCTATAGGGTTATGACTGGCAGTAATTTCAATACCACCGTCCACATCCATGACTTGTGCGGCGTAGTAGATCTCTTCGGTGCCCGTCAGGCCAAGGTCGATGACATCGACACCGGCATCGATCAAGCCATCGGCCAGTGCCAGTTTAAGAGGCTCGGAGGTGGCTCTCGCGTCACCGCCCACCACGACTTTCTTGGCATTCAGATATTGACCAAATGCTCGACCGATACGATACACCACGTCGTAATTGAGCTCTTGTTCGAGTTTGCCTCGAATATCATAGGCTTTAAAGCATGCTAGCTTTTTCATTCATTACCCTTATATATCAGCGCGTTATTGATTAGCTTTCCTGCCTGCCTGACAGGTTGGTGGGCTTATCTGGGTAATGGTTTGTCGCCAATAAAGGGAACCAATTCCCTGTAAAGCTCACAATTTTACTTTTTTGAATAAATTAACTTAACTAACTTAACTTATTGGAGGTAGTATATATCGAAAATTATGCGGAGAGCTACTCATGAACTATGCACCAGCGGTTGGGGTCAAATTTAATCAAGACGGTACAGTCCGACACTTCCCCGGCAACACTTTCATCTGTCATATTGATCAATCTATTGATTTAATTGCTGAACTTGAGTGGGCACAAAGCCAGCTTAAAGCGATGCAATGTGCTGCTAAGTTTTCGTTTTTGCCGATTTCTTCAATGCATATGACGGTGTTTGAAGGCGTATGTGATCAAGTCAGACAGCCAGAGAAGTGGACCAGCAAATTGCCCCTTGATGCGCCTTTAGCTCAAACTACGGATTTTTTTGCCAGTGCAGTGAGCCAGATCGGGGCCCACTCAGGTTTTGAAATGATGTTTGATTATGTCTATAACTGCCCGGTTGGTGGCACGTCAATTCGAATTAAACCGACGACGGACGAATCAGATCTGGCCCTGAAAAATTGCCGTGAACAACTAAGAGCATCAACGGGCATCAACATGCCTGAGTTTGACGATTATCATTTCCACATCACGCTCAGCTACCGCATCATGGAGCTTGAAGAGAGTGAAAAGGTCGAACTGCAGCAAGTTGCTGAACGTATTTCAGAGCGCTTTTCTCAGTCCTTCGGTCGACTGAAACATGGCGCTGTAGAGTTTTGTCGCTTTGATGATATGTTTAAGTTTGAACCACTATTAACCTTATCCTAAACATGGACTTGGCGGCGTGACTCATTGCGCCGCTACCTTGATATTCAGCTAAATATCACAGTTTTTTACTCAAGTATTCATCAATAGCGTTCAAACTCAGCAAGCTGAGCGCTGAGTGCTAAGCTCATAGTTAATCATTTCCAAAGAGCAGTACTGATGAAAGAGCCTGACTTTCCTGATAACGAAGCACAACGAATCAAAGACCTTCATTCTCTTGATATTCTCGATACCGAACCTGAAGAACGTTTTGATCGTGTCACCCGTATTGCGAAGCATTTGTTTGATGTGCCGATTGCGGTAGTGAGTTTAGTAGATAACCATCGTCAGTGGTTTAAGTCATGCATTGGCCTCCCTGTTCGTGAAACCGCAAGGAATGTCTCGTTTTGTGGACATGTCATTAATGATGACGGCCCTTTCATTATTAATGATGCAACCAAAGATCCGCGTTTTCTTGATAACCCGCTTGTTATGGGCGAGCCTTTTATTCGGTTTTATGCAGGCGTCCCTCTGGTCTATCACAACCAGAGTAAGCTCGGCACGTTATGTATCATTGATACGAAACCGCGTGAGCTGACCATGCAGCAAATGGCAGACTTAGTTGATTTGGCAAAGGTGGCCGAACAAGAGTTGGAAGCAACCATTCAAGCAACGCTCGATCCTCTGACGCAAATTTCCAACCGTCGTGGATTCTTCGAACTCAGTGAGAAGTCAATGGACTATTGCCGAATGGGCGGTTTTTGTATCGCGCTAGCATATTTTGACTTGAATGACTTTAAAGCAATTAATGATAAGTTAGGCCATAAAGCAGGCGATGAAGCACTGCAGCAGTTCGCTGATTTGATGGCAAGTTCATTCAGCGATTCGGATGTTTTTGCCAGAATTGGTGGCGACGAATTTGTGGTCTTTATGTCAGGGCTGACAGAAAAAGTGGCTGAAATCGCAGTGGAAAGGTTTAGAAAGTCGGTTGAGCGATTTAATGATGAGGAAAACAGAGGTTACGAGATTAAATTTAGTGTCGGTATTGTCGTCGCTAAGCCGTCTTCGGATATGTCGATTGATTCTTTACTTGAAGAAGCTGACAAACGGATGTATCAGGAAAAGTGCGCCAGCAAATAGCACTTTTCCTGACTAACAAGCTTTACAAATCACGCATTAAAATCTCATATTCTTCATTGGCTTCAGATATTAGATGGTGCAATTCAGTCGCATCTCTATCATCCAGATCCATCTGCCACTGGTGTTGTGCTTCTTTTCCTTTAATGCGTGTTTTACCATCCAACTTTTCGAAACTGATGTCACACAGCTCCGTTTGGTGATGCTCATTTTTTTCAATAATATCAACATCTAATAACCCTGTTGGGTTGACCTCTATATGAGCATGGAAATGGTTTTTGTCTTGTAATTCGTAATCCCTAAATGTTGAAATCATGCTGTCCTCCTTATCTAGTTTGCTGACGCGTTTTACAATTGTAGGACACAGTTTTTGAACAATTGGTGAAATAATCGTGAAGCTTGATCCAGGTTAAACAGCTGTTCAAAATTCCGTCACGGATTTCAGTCTTTTCTCGATCGAATCTATGGCTCTGATCACCGAAGTTGGGGGAGATTTGGAGTAAGGATGAAGCGCATAGACATTATTGTGCATCAGCTGTTTTTGTTTAAAACAGGGTCGCAAGTCTGGATATTGGCTGAGCATAAAGTCTGGAAGTAAACCAATCCCCATATCTTGCCGAATAAGGCTAGCCACTTGGCTGACCGTGTTGACTTTATGATGAGTGAGGTATCTAAGCTCAGTTGCATTGTCGCCGTTGATATCGTGAAAAAGATGTGTGATGGTTTTTGGCTGCCAGTTGTTGGCGATGTACTTAGCGGTCTCAGGCGATTGGTGACTTTGAACTGACTGACATAACACATCGCGAAATTGACCAATGCGCTTTTGTTTTACATTACTGTCCGGCGACTCGCCAACTCGAATGGCTAAATCAATGTCGTGTTGCATTAAGTCTAACTGCTTATCTTCCGCGACTAAGTTTAGTGATACACCGGGAAAAGGAGCAAAAGCATCACTCAGGGCAGGGACGACAATACTCTCCATTAACGCAATGGGCGCGGTGATAGACAGTTTGCCGCTGGGCTCTTTTTGTAATTGACGAATATCATCCCACGCTGTCGACATAACGTCGTTCATTGTGATGCAGTGTTGATAGAACCTTTCGCCTGCAGGAGTGAGTGACTGCTTACGAGTGGTGCGCTTTAACAGATCGGTGGCGAGCTCACTCTCCAGCTGTTTAAGGTGAGTACTCAGGACTGATTTCGACAACTCCAATTTGTCAGCAGCTTTTGAAATCGAGCCTGCCTCGACAATCGCTTTGAAGATCATCATTTGTTTGTGCTTGTTCATTATTGTTCTCTTTATCCGAACAGTGATTTCTAATTTATCTGTTTTTCTTAGTTAATCATAGGCCTAAACTTCTCTCCATCAGACAAGAAGGAGAAACACAATGAGTCAGTCAGTATTAGAAGCATGTCAGGCAGGTATCGAAGCGTGGAAAGCGGCATTTAACCGTCAGGATGCAAAAGGGTGTGCAGAGCAATACGCCGAAGGCACAACCATGATTGCCAAGCCATTTGGTACGTTTGAAGGTCGCGAGCAAATTCAGGCGTTTTGGCAAAACATCATTGACCAAGGCTTTAGCGATGTATCTTACACAGATACGACATGGGAAAAAGTTGATGACAATAACTATATCTTGTCGTCAAAGTGGACGATGAACAAAGCATTTGGTGTCGTACATAAAGAAGTGTGGACACTGCAAGAAGATGGTAAAGCTCGCTTAACTTACGATGAATTCGAAGTGCTGGGCGAACGATAATAAAAAAAGGGGATACGCATGGCGTGTCCCCTTTTTGATTTCCCTTTGTCACATTAAGCAAACAGGTAGCTGTATAGGAAGCCAGCGCCGATCGCCATGCTCAGGATGACAGTCAGGAATGCGGCTATCATCTGATTCTTAAAGATAGATTTAAGCAAAATCACTTCTGTTAAGCTTGCGCCCGCGCTGCCGATGATCAGTGCCATCACAGAGCCCAGCGCCATCCCTTTTTGGACTAGTGCAGCACTTAGAGGAATCACCGCTTCAGCACGAATGTACAGTGGGATACCGATGATGGCGGCGACTGGAATCGCATACCACTTACCCGCGCCTGCATACTCTGCAATCAAGTCTGTTGGAATAAATCCGTAAATAAATGAGCCGATCGCAATACCTAGCATTAGGTACGGGAATACTTGCTTAAAGTCTTTCCATGTTGAGTACCAGATTTTCACCCAGCGATTTGGCTTACGCTCTTCAACTAAAGTCGCGGTTGCACTGCCGTCTGCTGAGCAACTTGCAACACCGACTGATGGTTCTGCATTAGCGCCGCAGCTGGATTCTTTTGCCATTGCTGGCGCTGGTTCACCACAGCTGGATGTCCCACACGTGCTCTCTTTCTTCGGTTCAGGTTTGCTTTCACCACAGCTTGTTCCACAACTGCTGGCTTCTGCCGCCTGATACGCCTCCGGTTTTACGTAACGTTCAAAACCGAGTTTCTCTAGTGCATAGCCCGCGACAACAGATACAACCATAGCGATCATGAAGTAGAACAGGGCGACTTTCCAACCAAACGTCACGACAAACAAGCCAATGATCACTGGATTAAGCAATGGGCTACCAAACAGGAAGACCATCATCGGGCCGAATCCTGCACGCGCTCGAAGCAGACCTTTAAGGAAAGGAATGGTTGAGCAAGAACAGAAAGGCGTGATGGCGCCCAGTAGTGCTGCTACGACATAGCCTTTGCCATTACGCGAACTCAGGATCGACTGGATCTTTTCTGGTGTAAGGAACTCTTGCAACACGCCAACGATATAGCTGATGGCAAGAAACAGGATGATCAGTTCAGTCGCGAGAAAGGCAAACATATCGAGCGCTTCACTGGCCATGGACATAAATTCATTGTTCATAAGGTGACTCCAAATTCGAGTTTTATGAATCTGAACACTTTCAAATTCATTTCTACTTTTCTCGAATTATAGAAATAAAAAATAAATGATCAAGAAGAATATTTCGATAAAAGTCGAAATAAATGATATATCTAATAATATCAATTAGTTAATGTGAATGTTTTTTTCGCTAACCAGTTACTCTGCTGGCAAACACATGGGTCTCTGCTGAAACGATCGCCTCGACTTCGTTAATTAGCCATTTCAGAGCTCGGTTATGCTGATTTCTTCGGTGCCAAGCGACGGAAATGGTGGGAGATGGGACGGAAATTGGCATTGGCTTTTGAATCAGTCTCCCTTTTTCTATCGCTTTGCTGGCGACGGTGAAAGGCAGAACACTGATCAGATTGGACTCTTCCAATAAGTCCATGGCACCTGAAAAACTATTGACGGTCATGGCGACGCGTCGCTGGAGTCCTTTGAGAGCCAGTGTGGAATCCACAGCGCCACTTGGATCACCAGAAAGTGAGACCAACAAATGGTCTGCCCCACAAAAATCTTCCAGCGAAAGCGCACGGTCTGCGAGTGGATGATCTGGCCTCATGACACACGTAAAGTGGTTATCGTAAAGGTGTTGAACGGAAATTTGCTCGTGAGTCGTAGGGTAGTAATCCAAGACAAGATCCACCTCAGCTTCCAGCAGTAATTTTTGTCCATTCCCTTGAAAAGGGACGGCATATAAATCTATAGCTCGGGCTCTGTCCTCGATGATCGCTCGCAATCGTGGCCAGAAAAGACTGCTGATGCCATCAGTTAATGCCACCCTAAGCTGAGTTGAAGAAGTCATCGGATCGAACTTAGGTGGAGAAACGGTATGGCTGATCTTATTGAGAGGCTCCGCGACTTCTTGCCAGAGCTGCCTTGCGTAAGGAGTGGGCGTGACTCCTCTCCCATGTTTGATAAACACGCGTAGCGCATTCGAGATACGGCTTTCGATACGGAAGGTTGGGTCATTGCTAACTGCTCTGCTGCAATGGTGATTGACTGCTCACGCATGATTGCATCAAAGATAACTATCAGATTTAAATCAGTTTTAGCCATATAATTCATTCCTGTGTGGAATAACGTTTATATCAACTATTAATTGGAAGGAATAGGTTATTAGTTGAATACTGAAGCTGTTCTCATCACAGATAAGGAAAAAAGTTATGAAAGCAGCATTCATCAAACAATATGGAGATGTCACTCAACTCAATGTTGGTCAGTTGGATAAGCCAGAACCATCAGCCAATCAGGTATTGATAAAAATCGTGGCATCAGGTGTGAACCCAGTCGATTTCCATATTCGCAATGGAATGATGGCCGACAGTGGTACCCATTCGTTACCACTGGTATTGGGCTGGGATTGCTCCGGTGTTATTGAGCAAATTGGTGATGACGTGAGTGGGTTTAAACTAGGCGACAAAGTTCTTTCTTTCACTCCTATTTCAGAGCAGGGCACCAACGCTGAATATATCGCGGTGAACGCAGAGGTCGTCGTAGCAAAACCAGAGCGAATGAGTTTTATTGATGCGGCTGCTTTGCCACTGGCCTCTGTCACTGCGTGGCAAGGATTACATACGCATGGTCTCATCAAGCAGGGGCAAACCGTTCTTATCCACAATGCGTCCGGTGGTGTTGGGTCACTTGCGGTGCAAATAGCCAAGGCTGCTGGGGCTTATGTCGTTGCTACAGCCTCTCAAGCGAAACTGGACTACATAAAAACATTGGGGGCGGACGAAGTGCACGATGAAAGCCTGATAGATTGGCACTCGACGATGAGGTTCGATTTGGCTTTTGTCGCAAAAGCAGGTGCTTATCTGCTTCATCGCACGGTTTCCTGTGTTAAATCAGGTGGCCGAATTGTCTCCACCTTTGATGAACTCTCTGAAGGTGAAGTTGGCATTTATGGTATTTCGTTCACAAGAATGTGGGTCGAAAACAATGCTGATGATCTTAGTAATGTACTCAGCTTGTTCAATGAGAACCAGTTAACCATCCCGATAGATACGGTTTATCCACTTGAGGACATCCAGCTTGCCCATAAACGTTCTGAGCAGTACAAAGCGGTTGGAAAAATTGTTCTGACCGTTGATCCGAAATTGAAATATTAGATTTGGCTTGCAGCTCTTTTGAGCTGCTTTTTGTTATGGAAGTTTACTCTTTCGGTTTGTTACACATATCCAAAGTTATGTTTTCAAAAATAAAACTAATTTTATACAAACCTGTTGCATATTGATGTTAATTTTATAAAATCCTCAATTCATTCGACTAGCTGATAGTTCTATTTGAGGTATAAATGGAAGTTTTTGATATCGCAATCATTGGTTTTGGTGCTAGTGGTGTTGGTTTATTAAATGAAATACAGAATGAAGTTTTTACGAAACGTCACCTAAAACCAAACATCGCCATATTCAATAATCAAAAAAGTTTTGCTAAAGGCAAAGCCTTTGGGGATGCATCGCCAATACATATAGTAAACACACCACCAGAGTTAATGTCGCCGTCAGTTGTAGAGCCCAACGGGTTTTGGCATTGGTTGCGTGAGCAAAATTCAATGGATTCAAGGTGGCCGACTAGAATCACGTTCGCTAAATATCTGGAGTATGTTTACAGCGATATCCATGCTACTGGCCTACTCAACCTGCACGAGGTTCAACGAGATGTGCTTTCGTTACAGTATGTTGAAGGTGCGTTTGAGTTAGCTCTTCAAGATGGAGAATTGATTAAAGCTCGTGAAGTAGTTTTATGCTTGGGATCTCTCAATTCTTCCAATTTCTCCGATCTAGAAGAGCTACCAGGGTTTATTAATCATCACACCCAATATAATCAAACAGTTAATGAACCAGTTCTAATAGCGGGCTCTGGTCTGACAGCGGTAGATGCATTCAGGCATCTAGATAAATCTAAGAATGCGAGAGCAAATATCTTTTCAAGAAATGGATTGGCGCCAACCTGTTTGAGTGAAAAACATCTATATGCACCAAAATACTTAACTTGGAACTCCTTAATTAGAGAAAGCCATTTATCTCCTCTAAAAGCTTTTATGAGATTGCTTTTGAAAGAACATCGCTCACTTCAAAATGAAAGCGAATTCAAGACGGCGATCCGTTTGTTACGCACAGGAAAACAAGCAGAATACTTTAGGTATTTGGAGGACCGTGCTGCTAATGCCGACCTACCTTGGCAAGATGTATTAGTCTCCACAAGGTATTGGTTTCATAAGTTTTGGAAGGCGATGCCAATACAAGAGAAATATCAGTTTGTCTCCAGTTTTGGCTCTCTGTGGGCTGCGTGGCGCCATCCTATTCCGATGAGTTCATTTAGTCAGTTGGGTAATGCTGTTGACGAGGAAAGGCTTGAGTTCTTTAAGGCAACATCTAAACCAACTTATGAGAATGGCGTATTTCGGGTTCCTACTGTAAGAGGTACCATGGAGTCACGAATGTTGTGGGATGGTACTGGCGGTAGTCCAGTAATACGTAATTCAGTCAGTCCTTTGTTAGATCAATTGATTAGTGAAGGATATGTCGAGCCGCACCCATGTGGTGGTATTTATATAAACCCTAAAACTTTTGAAGTATCTTCCAGTCGTAATGAGGTCAGTGGCTTATATAACATTGGGCCACTAAACAAGGGCGTTTTGTTCTCCACTAATGCCTTTTGGTTTAACGCTCAATGTTCAGAAAAATGGGCTCATCAGTGGGCGAAGCGAGCTGAAGCAAGGACAACTGAGCATAAGGTGGTAGTTTAATAATGGCAACTCTACTCCCTTTTATCTATTTGCTTGTGGGAATCCTGATTGGCAAAAGGCAGCTAAACGTCAAAACGTTTTCATCTCTTGTACTCACTAAGATAGTGATACCTTTAATTATCATCTGGAACATCTCCCTTCATTTAGAGGAAATGGCATGGGTTATCGCATTGACGATGGTGTCAATGCTAGCGATATTCGCTTGCCGACACTGGATGGGAAAAGATGCAATTCGAAGTTTATGTTTTTGCTATCTGAATATAGGTTGGTTGGGCTTGCCAATTGCCCACACATTGCTTGGGGATGAAGCTGCTAGATTCGTATTAGCTGCGTATATTGGAAGCTCCATTGTTGGTAACTCAATTGGCGCGAACTATTTAAAAAAAGAGGCATTCTCGGTTTTAAAGATTCTGAGTTCGCCACCGGTGATTGCTTTACTTATTGGTTGTTTGTTGATTCCAGTTGGGAGCGATATCGAAGTATACGGATACCATATGTATCTCGTGTCCAAGTTCCTGATGAGCTTTTTAGGCATGATGATACTTGGTATCTGGCTTTCTGAAACAAGTTTAAACAAAAGCGATGTGTTGGCTTACACCAAGTCTTATGCACTTAGAATTGTGATATTGAGTACAGTGGTTCTTGTCGTTTTTGGCATCAGCCAAATATCAAACTCAGAGATTGTGTATCAACAACTGCCGTGGCTGTTTTTAATCTGTCTGCTTCCACCTGCTGCTAACATTATTGTCCTGGAAACCTCCTATCTGGGCACAGGGACGAGTGCGGCAAGAATTTCGGTAGAAACCATGGTAAGTATCGTGGTGATTGCGGCTTACGGTATAGTGGTACACTCGTTGAGCTTATAAAGAGGCATCAGGGACATAACGATTTGCGGCGTTTGTTATGAATATCAATTTGTTGAAGGCCAAATTCGAGTATTAGTAGTGATGTTGAGACGAATACAAAGGAACCAATATATGAAACCAGCTCCAATCAAAGATTTGATTACATATGACGACTTTTCCAAGCTGGATATTCGAGTCGGTACAATTACAGAAGTTAGCGAAGTTGAAAAATCAGATAAGCTGATGAAACTGACAGTCGACTTTGGTGATCATACTCGCTCAATTTTGGCGGGGATCAAACAGGAGCGAGCAAATCCACGTGAGATTGAAGGTAAACAAGCTCTGTTTGTTGTTAATCTTCCTGAAAGAAAAATGGCCGGTGAAATCTCGCAAGGCATGCTGTTTGATATTGGCTACGAGGATAAGATAACGCCGTGTCTAGCCATGCCAGAATCTGAAGTGCCAAATGGCTGTCGAGCGGGATAGATTCTGTGGGGTAGGTGAAAAAGCAGCGTGTATAGCGCTGCTTTTTTGTTGGCTGAATTAGCTGAACAGTTGAGTCTTAGATAAACGAACTAAGCCTTATATCGCATGTACGGATTTATAGCTTGGGTTCTGGTTTTCCATGTGGTGTCGAAGGTCATCTAACACTTGCCCAAAGTTCTTTGATAGCCCTAATTTTAGAAATGGGTAAGCTAGGTAGCCAAATGTGGACAGTTCAATATTAGACTCCCAGGTAACCAAACATTTTTCTGCGGACACTTCTTTAACAGAGAGCGTGACAATGTTTTTCTTTACCGGAAATACTTTTGGAGCGTTGAATGGCACGACATCAAACTGAAAGCGCATATCCTGCTCTGAAAAGTACAAGATGTTTTCTTTTGCTTTGAGCCCATTTGGCTTGTCTGTGAACTCGCAGACACGACCCGCAACAGGTGCGCCATCTAAGACATTGCCTTCTTTCAGCGCATAGGAGTCGACAACAAACCCCATCCACGTGTGCGCATGTTCGAACTGATCTGCAACAATTTTCCACACATCAGATGATTTACGATTGACTTCAACGACTTTTAAGATATTCATAATCACATTCCTCTAGGTCTGACATATCAGATTGTTCAATCAGTATATGTGGACTAAAAATGTGACGATATAGATAAAAATGCGCCTTTATGGTGCGTTTTTGAACCAATTTCAGTATGGACGCTAAGTACCGTCTTCGCATTAAAATAAGAAGCCGACTAGTTTAGTCGGCTTCTCAAACGCATCGTTCTTATCGGTTACCCTCTAGGAGGTGTCCCTTCGCCGTTAGAAACAACGACGTCGATTTGCATCAGTGCATTCATGGCAATATCAGAGACTCCAACGACGGTTCTTGCTGGTAGATCTCCTTCAAAATACGCTGCGTAGATTTCGTCTACGATGTGCAGGTCTTCAATATTACGCAATTGAATATTCACTTTTACAATGTCATCCATCACATGATCAATGCTTTCAATAATGGCTTTAATGTTGTTCAAGCATTGCTGTGCCTGTTCTTTCACGCCACCAGTTACCAGTTGATTAGTCATGGGGTTCAGGGGTAACTGAGCCGCGATGTGATTATAGTGAGAAAACGCAACGGTGTGAGTGTGTAATGCATTGAAAGGAGCGCCGTCAGTATTGTGGGCCCGAATGACAATGCCGTGTCTGTCTTCGACTTCTTGTGGTGGTGTGCCGTCACCATGCGAAACGACAACATCCATCTGAACCAAGGCATTCATTGGTAATGCTTTTGCCGAAATGATAGTTCGAGCTGGCACATAAGCGACGCTGCGGGCAATGGCTGAGTCGGGGAAGAAGGTTGTATAAACTTCATTGACGGCGTCGAGATCTGCCAAATCACTCAGGTAGACTCGTACGTTAGCGATATCATCGTATGGGACATCAATGCTTTCCATCACGGTTTTAATGTTCGTTAAGCATTGCTTAGCCTGCTCTTTCACTCCGCCTTGAATAAGGCTGCCAGTGGCTGGGTCTATCGGCAGTTGCGCCGACAAATTGTTGTAGTGAGAAAAGGCCACTGTTTGTGTCGATATCGTACTCGTTGGGGCTTTGTCAGTATTTCTGGACAATTTAATCAAGTCGCAAGGAGCTTGTGGTGCCGTACCTTCACCATTTGAGATCAGGGCATCCATTTGAACTAACGCATCACTTAGCGGCAAGGCTTCAACCGCGAGCGCTGTGCGTGTAGGTAGATGTTGCTGGAAGTAGTTAGCATAAACCTCATCAACCGCGTCTAAGTCATTTATATTTTTAAGGAAAACGTTAATCTTTACGACGTCCTCAAGCGTGTGATCGATGCTTTCAACAATCGCTTTGATGTTCTCTAGGCATTGTTTCGCCTGTTGCTTGATATCTCCAACAATTATCTCTCCTGTTTCTGGGCTGACAGGCAATTGGGCCGAAATATTGTTGTAGTGAGAAAACGCCACAGTTTGCGAAGATAGCTCGCAGATCGGCGCACGTTCGGTGTTTCTGGAGACTTTAATGATACCGCCACTCATGTCGATGTTTATCCTTCTCTGTTGTCCGTAGATATCTTTGTATCTTTGGTAGGGTTTATGTGTTGGATGAGAGTGACGAGATAGTAGGTGAATAATCAGTGGGTAATTGTGATAAAAATCAAAATACAATTTGGCAGGTAGAGTTTAGAAAATTAGGATTTTTATTCACTTAAAGAGAAAATATCCAGAAATAATTATTCCTACTGGCAATATTGGTTATTTCTTTTGGAATATTCCACTTGGGGTGCATAGCTAACCAGCGTGACATTTTATGGATAGCCTATGTTTCTTCTTATTCTGGTGACGAGTTCACAAGAATGCGGCAGATACGATCATTTCCATACTTTATTGGCGTTGTTTATTCCTAAATAGATACATAAATACTATTCATCGACATTGAATAAATGGCGTCACGCCGGAAGCCTGTCTCCGGCGCTGGTCGCCCCCTTATATTTTCAAGCTTCTGGGCACCTCGTCCATCCATCTTTTACATGTTTTCCACCAGTCTTCAATCTGCGGCTTGTGTGCAGGTTGAAAAGGTCTTTGCGGCGGTAAGAATAGATTTGGAAACTGAGCAGGCCAACTAGTGAATGAAGGGCCACCATTTTTCATCCAAGTGATGGAGTCCATGTTGTACTGACCGCTCATCAGCGGGCCACGCACTAATATTTCGCCACTGTTTAGCCAGCATATACGCTGACCTTGAGATTTCCCGACTGGAATTCTGACCGTGAAGCCAATTGGAATAGCGACATCCTCCTGCATGGAAAGACCTAGTGTGAACTGATCACAACATTGAATAGAGACACCTTGGGCAATATTTTTCTCAGCGGCAGGTAGCCAGCAAGTCGTGCCTTTACCAGTGTCACTCATAGTGAACTCTGGGTAGTCGTTAGTGCCTTCTGATTTTAGTTCCCCCATGAGTAAGTCTGGCCAGCAAAAGTGACAACCGGGGAAGCCTCGGTAGAGGGCTAATGTATTGCGTCGCCATTCTTTAATCATATTGTGTAGGTAACCTTCATCATCTTTAGCTGAAAGCTCGTAGCACTTACTTAAGCGGAAAGTGATGGGGATATTAGTAGTTTTGCGTTGAAGGCAATTGAAATCCATATAGAAATCACCTTCCGCCAGCTTGATACGGTGGGGGTATTCGCAAAAGTGAAATTGCAATCGCAAGTCACCTACAAACAGAAAGTTTGACACGTTCATTTCTCCTCAAAGCACTTGTTTGGATAAATATCGCAAAGCGTTAGTTCAATATATGAGCCGAGCAAACTCATCATATAGACAGAGGGGAGGAGAATGAACTGGCTAAAATATGGTCAAACCAGATAGTTAAATTGGAGGTTTCTAAGCCTAACAATGGGGTTATCGGTTTGTAGTCCAAGTATTGGGGGAGATAAGGAAAAGCCAGATACGCTGAGCCTCTGGCTTTGAGAAAGGACGTGGTTTTACTCTTCTGCTGTGGCTTCGTGAATGGCTTGTTTTGTGTCGCCCCACACTTTTGATGAATCATCTTTAACCCCTTGCCATGTGTTGGAACAGCCGCCAATCAGCAGAGCAATGGCCGTTACAATCAATGATACTCTCATGTTTTATCCCTTAATTAGCACGTTATCTTGTGACTATATCAAAAACGGGTTGGCTAAATGTAAAATTCACTTCAGGATTTGTTTTCGAACAAACAGGAATCGAGGATTAGGTGGCTACTCTTAATGAGTCACTGTTGAAAAATAGCATCCCCATATTAGGATGTTCTGTTGAGTACATTGCAAAATGCATATATTTCGATTATTTTAGAAATAATGTTTTATGTAGGAGTGACTGATGGAACTTGAAGTTGTCGCAAAAGCGTTGAAAGAGCTAGGCCACCCAACGCGTCTTTCCATCTATAAAAGTGTTGTCAAAGCCGGGTTTCAGGGGATCGCCGTTGGTGCGATTCAGGAACAGCTGAATATTCCCGGTTCGACGTTGTCTCACCATATCTCGAGTTTGGCATCGGCAAATTTAATCAGTCAGCGTCGTGAAGGCCGCACACTTTATTGTGTTGCAGAGTACGAGTGCCTAGAAGGAGTGATTGGTTTCTTACAAGATGAGTGTTGTGCTGATGAACGTTGCTAACCCCACCTTAAAGCTTGAAGATGTCTGGACTCAGTATCAGCAAGCGGTCAAATCCTTTCTTCATTCCAAAGTCAGTAACCCCGATGATGTCGATGATCTTCAGCAGGAGATACTGATCAAAACCTATCAGAACCTGAATACAGTCAAAGACGCTGAGAGTGTCAAATCCTGGCTGTTTCAGCTCGCCAACCGAACCATCATTGATTTTTACCGCAAGCGAGCCCGCCAGCAGCGTGACGGTGAATTGGAAGCCAATGATTTGTGGTTTGAAGAGCAAGAAAAGTCCATCGAGCAGGACATGATGAAATGCATCAAGCCTTTCATTCAGGCGTTACCTGCCGATCAATCGGAACTATTGGATGCGGTGGAACTGCAAGGTGCAAGTCAGAAAGAGCTGGCTGAGAAGGCCGGTGTGAGCTACTCCACGCTGAAATCTCGCGTACAGAAAGGCCGTACAGAGCTGCGTAAATTGTTCGAAGGCTGCTGTTCTCTTTCTTTAGACAAGCACGGCAACGTGATCGATTGTGAAGAAAAATCAGAGAGTTGTGGTCGTTGCTAAACCTATTGGCTGGATTTTCTAAAATAATTTCGCCTTTTTATCGTCTTCCTTTTCTTAGCCTCGTCTTAAGGGTGTAAGTGATGCAAAAGCATCGATTCTTAAGATACAAGAGAGTGTACAAGATGATTAAAGTAGTTAGCTTCAAAATTTGTCCGTTTGTTCAACGTGTGACTGCTGCGCTGGAAGCGAAAAAGATCCCGTACGAGATTGAGTACATTGATCTGAAAAACAAGCCGCAATGGTTCCTTGATATCTCACCTAATGGTCAGGTTCCGGTCATGGTAGCGGAAAACGGTACGGCGCTGTTTGAATCGGATGCGATTATTGAATACATCGAAGATGAATTCGGCCCGCTTGAGCAAGGGGTAACAAACGAGCAGCGTGCATTGGATCGTGCATGGAGCTATCTAGCGTCAAAACACTATTTGGTTCAGTGCAGTACAATGCGCAGCGCGGATGAAGCGACCTTGACGGAACGTGTCGAGAAGCTGGCAAAAGCGTTTGCCAAGGCGGAGAAGCAGTTAGCTGGGCCATTCTTTAAAGGCGATCAGATGAGTAATGTGGATATGGCTTGGCTGCCGCTGTTGCACCGAGCGCACATTATCAAGTTACGTACCTGCTTTGACATGTTAGAAGGTTTACCAAAAGTTCAAGCATGGCAGAACAAGATTCTGGAGTCTGGCTTGGTAGAAAAAACCGTTGCAGAAGATTTTGAAGAAGCATTTACCGGCTTTTACCTGTCTGATCAGACTTTCCTAGGTAAAGGTGAAGATTGCACTGCCAGCTCAGGTTGCGGCACGGATTGCTGTTAATTGGTTTGTCGCTATGCCCCGGATCATTAACCGGGGCACTTTTCATGCTAAGTCTGCCCAACGCATTATCCAAACAAGATCAATGCTGTTGGGATAGCCATTGTGAGGCTCAAAGCGGTTCTTAAGAACCAAGTTACAATCAGGTGACTAATTTTTAGAGGGAGTTTTGTCGATAGGATACATGGGATAGATGCGGACATAAAAAGGATAGAAGAAACACTCACGACTCCCGTAACAAACCGAGAAACTAGGTCTGTGTCTTGCATTATCAACGCAGGCAAAAACATTTCTGCCAGCCCCGCTGCAATTGCGCTGGCGAGCTCCTGACTATTGTCGATACCCCATACCCAAATAAACGGATAAAGAGTGAAACCTATCCAGTCAAAGATCGGTGTATATTTTGCTCCAAGTAATCCAATAAAACCTACTGACATAATTGAAGGCAGAATGTTAAGCGTCATCATTAGGCCATCTTTAAGGTTGGTCATAATGCTTACGCGAATGCTGGGTGCTTCATCGGCTGCTTTCAAACCAACCTCTAAAGCAGAACTAAGTGTTACTTGGGTTCGATTAGTTGGAATCTCGGTGCTTTTTTCGTTATTTAGCGTTGATAGGGGAGGGAGCCTGGCTGTTATGGCTGTGACTAGGAATGTGATGATTAGAGTAACCGCAAAGTAAGTAGCCCACATATCCATCAAACTTAAGGCTTTTGCGATAATAAGCATGAAAGTTGCTGAAACAGTAGAAAAACCTGTAGCAATAATGGCTGCTTCGCGAAGTGAATAATGTCCAGAAACGTACATTCGATTGGTTATAAGCAGTCCAATTGAGTAGCTACCAACAAATGAGGCAAGTGCATCAATTGCAGAGCGACCAGGGGTTCTCCAAATTGGTTGCATGACTTTTTGCATTAGTGCGCCTATCGATTCCATCATTCCGTAATTGACCAGAAAAGCGAGAAATATAGACCCAATTGGGACGATGAGACTGACAGGAATAACTAACTTCTCAAATAAAAAGGGAAGCATGTCTGGAGATTGAAATTGTGTAGGCCCAATTTTTGTGACTGCTAAAAATCCAGCGATCACTCCAATCCACTTTAATATTAGAAAAATTTGCTCGGTGCGATTGTTTCTCCAGCCCGAGTTAAATAGTGGGTACAAGGCACCTAGAGTTATCATCAACAACGCATACCATGAGGTATTGGCTCCTAGTTGGCTTTGCGCAATCTTCACGATGTGGTCGATCGGAATGCTCTGTAAGCCACCTATGGTGATGGGTGCAAAAAAGACAAATATACCTATACCACTAAGGCCGAAAAGTCGGCACCAAGAGGATAGATGTGGTTTTTGATGTTCTAATAGCTGGTTCATACATTTCCCAAGTACACTGACGTAATGATTTTTATCGTTTTCTATACGATATATATGCAATTGGGAGAGTTAAAGAGCGTCAACTCACTGAAGAGAAACATAGTTAGAGTTTTTGCATGCTTTGGAAGCGGACTCACTGACGGAAGCTATGAAAGAGTATCTTATTTCTTGGAGTTTCTTTTGAGGAGTCGTTGTACGTCAAAGATTTTCTCCATAACTTCTGAAATTATTCTCTACAATAATCAGAGTAACAAGGAGAAATACTTATGATTACAGCGCTTTACGCGTCGATATTAGCCGCATTGATGATATGGCTGTCGATACAGGTAATCAAACAGCGTCGCAGTGCTAAAGTTGCCTATGCAGATGGTGGAGTGAATGCCCTTCAGGTTGCTCGCAGTGCTCAGGGCAATGCGATGGACTATATCCCAATCACTTTGTTCTTAATGGCGATGGTTGAATTTAACGGTGCCAGCCCTTGGATGATCCATCTGGCTGGGGTTGTATTTGTTATTGGCCGACTCATGCACGCTAAGTCGGTATTAGCTGAGAAGCTCAAAGGTCGAATTACTGGTATGAAGTTGACCTTTCTGGTTATGGCGGTGCTTATTGCCCTTAACCTCGTTTATCTGCCTTTTGGAAAATTATGGTAATGCCTTTCAAAGTTCCGCCCGCTTGGTCTCTGGTACTGGTTGGCCTAGTTCTCAATATTCTTGCGATTGTCATGTCGAGTGTGGTGTTGGATAGGTTGAGTGCTCAGATCGCGACTTTGGCAGAGCAGAAAGACGAAAACATCTATTCGATTCAGCTCGCCTGGAGCAGTGTCGAAACCTTGGAGCGTAAACGCGAAGCTATTTTGCTGCACTTGAGTCAGGTCGGAGTCGATAAGATCGATGATGCGTTACAAACCGCGCTTCAAGGCCAACTCAGCGCTTGGTTAGGTGGAAGTGTTCCGCTGATCAGTCGTGAAAATCTGAGTCCATTAATGATGCAGATTAATCAGGCTCAGCAGGGCTATCGTAATCAGATTGATGATTATTATCTGAAGAATCTTACCATTACCGAAGTCATGGCGGCTTTGAATGAGAAAATCGCTTGGTACAAAAACATCGGTTTGTTTTTGCAAGTCTTTGGCCTGGCTTTGATTCTGGCGCGAGATTTGGCCAGAAAACCCTGATTAAGCCGATCTTCAACTAGGTGTGACCTAAATAAGAGACTTTTTATATTTTTCCATGGATGCATCTAAGTAGCTTAGTATCATGGAACTTTATTGAATCTGCATTAACTAATTACAAAACGTATCTAAATAGAATGAGGTTTGCCTTGGCGAGAGTGATTCTTACATTTTATGTTTTGTTTCTGTCTGGATGTGCAGTTAGTAGTGCACCGAGCTCCCCAATCTGTATCCCAACAGGTATTGGTATTTACTGCGGTGGTAATACATAGCGACATGTCCTAAAGCTCCGTCGTAAGCATACTCAACAGTTTAAAGACTCACTTCAATTGATGTGCTTAACGTGGAATCCAGAAAAAGAGTTAACCTAAAACGGAGCTTCAGAATCGATGATTCTGAAGCTTTTCTTTTTTAATTGAGGCATTTGTAGATTGAAAAAACAAGGCCAACTCAGTGCATGGCTAGCGGAATAGCCAGCGCCTGAGAGGTGTTTTGCTCATTGTGGTGACGAAAGTTAAGGTTAAGAAAACAGTCCCGATCAACACTGCCGCATCTTTGCTTGCCCCAGTCATGCCTGCCATCCCGGTGATATTCATCATCAAAATAATCATTGGAAGATGTGATACGTAAATCGCCAGCACATATTTTGACAGCGATGTTATCGCCCAACCTTTGCCTAGTTCTGGCTTGGCGAGTAGCCAGAGAAAGCAGCCGAGGCTCCAGAGTAGAGTGCCGAACAGGTAATCGTTCTCGTTAAACGTATGGCCTAAACTTGATAGCCAGTAAGCTTCACCGAAATGAATCGCCATACCCGAAAACGCTATGAACAAGGCTTGTCTGGCAGTGACAGAAACGTTTTGCTGGCGAATGAGTAAGCCAGCGGTAAACAGCAATGTACTGAAAAACGGGCCGTTACGAGTAAAAAAGGGCGCCCACATCTCAGTGACCAGTTGGTAGCTGCCTGCAAGCGTGCCATATAAGTAGAGCAAAGCGGCGACAGGAAGCATCCAGCCAAGCATGTCTTTATGAATGAAGAACGCACACAGGGTAGCCGCCAGCATTAAGGCAGGCAAGAACCACAAGTGTACCAAGCCTCCTTCCATCAGCGAGTTTATCGGGTTTTGTGCCAGAAAGTGCCAATAGCCTTGTCTTTCAGCTAGGTAGCCATGCTCGAATAAAACACCGAAGTTGAATGGCATCAGCAGGCATATCAGACTCCAGACTACAAAAATTCTAAATAATGGTGTTATGTAGCGCTTGAGCGTTTCTATTGGTGCGGCACTGAGCTTAGGTTGAATCAGGTAACCGGCTATGAGGAAAAACAGTGGCACAGCGAAGCGCGTCGTCTGGTTAAAAATGTAGCCAAACCAAGGCGTGCCTTGATATTGCCAATAGGTGAGGAACATCTGACAGTGCATCGCGAGAATCGCAAAAATAGCAATAACGCGACCCAGCTCAATACTGTGAATTTTATCTTTTTTCATCGCAATATGGATAAGGAATAATTTGCGCTTACGCTAACAGTTTTGGGATGCCGATAAGCGGTGTCAGGTCAAACTACTCGGGCGTTTCCTTGGATATTGAGCCAATTCTGCGAGTCGGGTCGAGGCCTTACAATTGTTACACTTATCGGCTGGATTCGTAACTATCGAGACATTTATAGATTGCAAAAAAGTACGAACGTGCTAAAAATAAAAAGAGTGAATAAGTGAGAGTATGATGAGCAAAGGTAAAGTAACCCGAGACAATATCCTGAGTAAGGCATTTGAATTGGCGAGCGAGAACGGGCTGGAAAGCCTTACGATCGGTGAGTTGGCCAAGCAATGCGGTATGTCGAAAAGTGGTTTGTTTGCTCATTTTAACTCCAAAGATAACTTACAGATCGCGGTTTTGGAGTATGCAAACCTGATTTTTACCCAACGGGTGATTGCACCAGCGAGAGAGCAAAGCAGCGCCCTTCGTCAGGAGCAGAAGATTCGTACTCTGCTGGATAATTGGCTTGGTTGGAATCATTCATTTCAGGGCAGTTGCATGTTTTTGGATGCATGGAAAGAGACCAATCCAGAAGCGAACCCAACGCAACAAGCGTTGAAAAAAACCATCGCGACTTGGGTCGAGTACTTGAGAATTCAGGTCGCAAAAGGGGTAGAAAATGGTGAGTTTCGCCAAGATCTTGACCCGAAACAGGCTACCTTTGAGTTGTATGGCTTGTATTTGAGTGCTCACTTGTTCTATTCGATTCACGGAGAGCACGAGAGTTACCAACATTTCTGGCAAGGCGTTGAACGCATGATAACAAGCTGGAAGTAATCATTAGCTGGCTGAGCCACTAGTCTGAACATGAACTGGGCTCGGCCAATAAATCAACTAAAAATAGCACGGTCGTTCGCTTTTTAGTGAGGCGAACCCGAAAAGGATAACGACCATGAGTGAGAAGATTTATTTTAATACCTCGAACAAGTTCAGTGTTAAGAAGAGCTTAGTTAACCTGACGACACGCTTGCATCACACGCTGGCACCGAGTCACGCAAAGCAGACCGCTCGCAAATTGCTGCTGACGCCAGCGAGAACGAAACCAAAGAATGCTCAACCGGAAGGCTTAGTCATGGGCGAAGTTCAATCTCAAGAAGGGCCACTTAAGACCTATCAACTCGGTCAAGGCCCGGTTTGGGTGCTCACTCATGGTTGGTCTGGTACAGCGAGCCAGTTCTTCCCATTGATGGAGCATATTGCTTCACAGGGCTATACCGCACTGGCGTACGATCATCCCGGACATGGTGAAAGTGGCGGTTTATACGGACATATTCCGGCGTTTGTGCATGGTTTGGAGGCAATTCTTGATAGCGTTGATGAAGTGGCAGGTTTAGTGGGCCACAGTATGGGAACTGCTTCAGCGATTGAGTGCCACCATCAGAAACTGGTCGACAAGCCATTACTGCTTATCGCTCCGGTATTGGATTACCTTGATAACCTGTTTGGCAGCGTCGCTCGCTCAGGCTACTCAATGCGTTTGTTTAGTGCGGTCGTCTCTGAAGTGGAGGAGCAATACCGCTACCCGATTCAGTCGATTGACCCATACAACAAACTGAAATTACGCCAGTCGAAAACCATCATAGTGCATGACGAAGGGGATAAATTTACTAAGTTCTCTGTATCGCAGAAAGCGGCACAGGACATGGAAAATGTCACCTTGGTCGCGACTCAGGGACAAGGCCATGGGCGGGTAATGAAATGCCCTCAAGTCATGCAAAGTTTTGATGAGTTGATTGCGTAATAGACAAATTGGTTATAAATAAAACTCCAGTTATTTCATTGTTTTAACAGGGTTAACCTCGTTTTTGATATGGTTAACAATTTCGAAATGAAAAATATTTCCTCATGAGCTTATGTGGGACCATTTGCATTGCCATCTGGCCCTCATGAGGAAATATAATAATGAATAGAAATGATAGTGTTCCATTGCCCACAAACACTCGGGAGTGGCTGTTAAACCGCAACAGCCTGATTGTTCTTGCCAATGTCGCCTTATTCGCGACCCTCTACTTTACACTGCCCTTCGAACCTCAGGTCGTTCTTGGTCTGAGCATGTTAACATTTATCGCCATTCTCTGGCTCACTGAAGCACTGCACGTAACCGTTACCGCTATTTTGGTGCCTGTTATGGCCGTTTTGTTTGGTGTGTTTGATACTCAAACGGCCCTAAATAATTTTGCCAATTCCATCATCTTTCTGTTTCTTGGTGGCTTTGCATTGGCTGCAGCGATGCACCGTCAGGGGCTAGATAAAGTCATAGCCGATAAAGTGTTGCTCATCGCTAAAGGAAAGATGAGTGTCGCGGTGTTTATGCTGTTCGGCGTGACTGCTGCGCTGTCAATGTGGATCAGTAATACCGCGACCACTGCGATGATGTTGCCGTTAGTGCTGGGTGTCTTGAGCAAAGTGAATTCCGAAAGTGGCCACAAAACTTATGTGTTTGTCCTGCTCGGGATCGCTTACAGCGCCAGTATCGGCGGAATTGCGACCATCGTTGGCAGCCCACCAAACGCCATTGCAGCAGCAGAAGTGGGGCTGAGCTTTACAGACTGGATGAGTTTTGGCCTGCCGACTGCCATCATCTTGCTGCCTATCGCTGTGGCTGTGTTGTTTATGGTGCTTAAGCCAGACCTGAAAGGTCAGTTTGAACTTAACAATGAACCAGTAAACTGGGACAAAGGCAAAATTGTCACCTTGGGTATTTTTGCTTTAACGGTTTGCCTGTGGATTTTCAGTAAGCCAATCAATGCGTTGATTGGCGGGTATGCTAAGTTCGATACGGTTGTCGCTTTGGGTGCGATTGTTGCGGTTAACTTTGCTCGCGTGGTGCATTGGAAAGACATCGAGAAGACGGCTGACTGGGGCGTATTACTGTTGTTTGGTGGTGGTATTTGTCTTAGCAATGTGCTTAAGGCAACCGGTACCAGCGTTTTCTTAGCTAATGGTTTGAGTGAGTTAATTTCGCACCTAGGCATCTTCTTCATCGTTGCGGTGATCGCTGTATTTGTAGTCTTCCTGACCGAGTTTGCCAGTAACACCGCCAGTGCGGCGCTGCTTATCCCTGTATTTGCCAGCGTAGCGGAAGCATTTGGATTATCGCCAGTGGTGTTGTCTGTATTGATCGCCGTGGCGGCATCTTGTGCCTTTATGTTGCCCGTTGCCACCCCGCCTAATGCCATTGTGTTTGGCTCCGGGCATGTTCAGCAAAGTGAAATGATGCGCGTAGGCCTGATCCTCAATATCGCGTGTATTGTCGCTCTTACCTTTATCGCCATGACATTCTGGGCGTAAGTCAACGACGTGCCTATCTTAAAGTCTTGAGCGTATCTCGGTTAGGCTTTTCCCTTAAAAAATCATCGCCTCTTGATAATAAGAGACAATGATTTATACCATTTACTTTGCAAATTTAGCGGTTGCTCTGATTCGTGTGATTAATATCTTAGCTCTGACGGGAACGTATTGAAGATTGTTTAGTAAAAAGTAGCATGCAGAGTTTTGTAAAATAAATCGCTTATTTGGTTTTGGAATAGCCAAACGTGTTAGCGCGCAAACTTAGGACTAAAAGCATGTCTATGTACGATTTTTCTCAACATTATTTTCCGGAGCGATTAAAAGAGTCTGGCGCGCTGGAAGGTCGCCCTCAGGACCTGATAGTTCAAGTACATCGCCGTATAGAGACGTTTAATTTATTAGGCAATGAACGCTATCCATTTATTATGTATAGCGTAGCTGATGATCTGGTTGGGTATGCGGTTCAATGTGAAATTTTTGGTTGCGCACACAACCAAGTCAAATGGCTACTGAAAGAGGCGGTTAATGCCTACCGTGCCCACTTTAATATGGAGCGCCTGCCAGGTAAGGAAGTCACTTTTGAACTGTTTGGTCAGACTCGCCGAGCTACCAGCGAAGAAAAGTCACACCATACACGTGATGCTCTATGGTTAAATGCTGTCTGTCTTGCTGAACTCGTCGATGATAAACCAGCACTGGTGGATTTATTGGCTTACCCTACAGAGAACTTTCTTAATGTCGGCAGTATTTCGCCCGTTAAGACAACAGTTCATTTTGTTGACCTGTTCAAAGCGTTTTTTGGCCGAGAGCAGGATATTGAAGTAAAAAGTGACGTTTTTAACCGCTGTAATGCTTTAGCTCAGCCTGGTGTCATTACATCAATTGATACGGAATTGGCTGAAACTTATGCTTGGTTTATGAAAATACCATTTTTTCAGTTGGTAGGTTATCAATGGGGTGTTCAGCAGGAATCGTTAGAGGAAATCGCTCAAGCCGCGATGCAAGCCAATTACGATTATTTTAGTCAGATAGCGCCTCAACCTGGGGAGGTTACTGGACCTGAAACTGTGGAATTAAATGATAATTACGCGCTAATGCATGTTCATCTATTGGCATTTTTACGTGTTATTTACCAACAGAAATGGCAAGTCGTGGATATTGAGTCTCCATTCTTACCTTTGTGGTTAATTAAAGGCGAAGGCCCTAGCCTAGCAATGCTCAATCAAGAGCCACCTGTTTTCGACTTATCTATGTTTCAGCATAAGTGAATAGGAGTACCAGCCACCTAGAGTATGGGCACTAGGTGATTGGTAGTGAGACTGTTTATGCTAAGTAGCGCTAAGGTGAGTGTCCTTAATTACTTTCTTACTTGCTTTGCCCTCTTCAACCTAACCTCCACCCTCAGCCCACGCTGGTGGTTGAGAGTCGCGTTACTGAACTTAACTTCACCGGACATCTTTTCTATGGCACTGGTGACGAAACTTAGCCCTAATCCATTGCCCTCTGTTGAGCGGCTAGCTTCCTGCCTGAAGAACTTTTGACCTAGTTTAGCTAAGCTCTGCGCTTCGACGCCGCCGCCCTGATCAGCAATGGTCAGTATGGTGTGATCATTGTCGGCATAAGTGTTGATTTCAATCGCTCCTCCTATTGGGGAGAATTTTGCTGCGTTATCGATCAGGTTACACAACACCTGAAACAGCAGCTCATCGTTTGCCATGACTTGTAAATCGGGCACCAGATTTAGAGTCAGGTTGAGTTGTTTTTCTTCCATAACCGGTTCATACAGTTCGTGAACACTGTTGATGACGGTACTGAGATGATTGGTCTGAAGGTCTAGTGTTTCACTACCTCGTTCAAGACGGTTTATTCGCAGCAGCGTATTAAAGGTGTGGACCAGCTTTCCTAGTGTGACTTCCAAATCAACCAACTGAGGGTTTTCAGCCGCTAACCTTTGAACTTTGTTGTACACCGCTGTAATCGGAGTGCGTAAATCATGGGCAATGTTATTGGCTTGCTCGCGACTGGTGTTGACCTGCTCTTCAATGCTATCCAGCATCAAGTTAATCTGTTGGCTGGTTTCTGCCAATGGCCCACTGAGCTGATTGATTTCAATCCGCTGACTGAGACTGTTGGTCTGCTGAATTTTATGGCTGGTGGTATTGATGTCGGTAAGGCGCGCTTTGATGTTACGCAGCATCAGCATGGTGATCAGATAACCCACAACCAGGACGGCCCCTATGCTCATCAATAGCAAATTGATCGTGTTGGTAAAGGAGTCGAAGTAGTCCAAATTTAGCGAGATATACATGACTTGCCACTGTGACTGGTTAGGCAGCAGTAGCATGATTGTCGTGTCGTTGTTGATTGAGTGAGCGAGTTCAGGCTGCTCAATTTTAGGGTCGCTTTGCAGTAGTTCGATCATTTTCCTTTCGGCTTCAGCATCATCTAAGCCACTGAAGGTGATACTAAAATGGACATCCGATAATGAGAGCGCGTCGGCGTCTTCATCATCTGGCAGCATACCGAGATCATCGAGCAGAGAGGCTTCACCTTTGGCAACATCCCAACCTTCTCGAATCAATTCTTCACCGAGTGTGCTGCTGAGTTGCTCATTACTGACTTTGGGACCAAGCTGATAATAAAACAGGGGGTTGCTCTCTTGCCGAACCAGCTCTTTGAGCACGATAGACTGCCCGTCGTCATACCATAGGTCTTCGACCATTCTGGCTTCTGATTCCAGTAAGGTGTAGGCACCCACGTCCAATATCCAGTTGCTGAGCTCTTTTTTGGCAAACAGAATGATCAGAATTCCGGCCATCACCAGAACACCATAAAGTGAGAGAAGTTTCTTAAACGGATCAGTCAGGAACATCGTTTTTTACCTGAAGAATGTAGCCCGCGCCGCGCACGGTGTGGAGAAGAGGAGTGTGGCCATCAAGGTCGATTTTCCTTCTTAGACGACTGATATGAACATCTATGACGTTGGTTTGCGGGTCAAAACTGAAGCTCCAGACTTTTTCCAGCAACATGGCTCGGGTGATGACTCGCCCTGCATTGTTCATCAGGTACTGGAGGATCTGAAACTCGCGATTGTTAAAGCTAATCACAGTGTCGCCGCGCTTGGCCTGACGGGACAACAGATCTAGTTCTAAATCATCAATCACTAAAATTTGGTTGTCGGTTTTATCAGAGTTGCTATTTGCTCTTAAGGCAAGTAGTTCAACCCTAGCCAGTAGCTCTGAAAAGGCGAACGGCTTGACCAGATAATCGTCGCAGCCGTTGCGCAGCCCGTTGACGCGCTCTTCAACACTGTCCAAGGCGCTGAGAATTAGGATAGGTGTCTCTTTACCACTGGAACGAATCGCTTTCACCATTTGTAAGCCATCAACTTCTGGCATCATACGGTCGGTGATGATGACGTCGTAGTCAGACTGCATGACACTGATCAGGCCCAGTTTGCCATTCTCGACAACGTCTATCTGATGACCGCTTTGGCTAAAGCTCTGACGCAAAAAGTCAGCCTGCTCCTGATTGTCTTCAACGAGTAATAGTTTCATCTATGGATATACCCACTGCTTTGCCCTGACGATTGCCAGGGCGTTAGATATCATCGACTTAATATACGCTGATGATGAGATAATCTTAAATTATAGTTCTGCCATGTTGTGCATTTCGACATCCTCGTCATACATTTCCATGTCTTCAAAGGACTCTTGGTAAATGGAGGTGACTTTGAGAGTGTTGCCGTCGATTTGCAGCATCGTTGCTTCCTCAGCGTAAGCTTTGTCCATCAGCATCACTTGATAAACGACACCGACCGGCTGATATTCTTTAAATGCTTCGCCAACCTGTCCACGAAAGTTGTTCTCAACAAATGTCAGTACGTCCAAAAGGCTGTATTTGGCTGAGCTGGTGTCGACGACTTGGCTTGTACCGCCTTGACCGCCGAGTTTGACCAATTGTGGTGGATTGGATTCTTCGACCTGAGCAACGTATTGATCTTTACCGTTGTCATCGACCGCCAAAGCGATGTACTCATACTTGGCTGGGTGTTCACGTTTGATTTGTTGCAGTGCTTCGACCGCGCTGATGGTGGGGCCGCTTTGGCTCTCGCTTGCCATCGCTGGCGTGATCATAGTGAGTGAAAGGCAAATGAAAGCAATGGATGATTTAAGCATAATGTAATCCTCGATCTGTAAGGGATGTTGTGTTGACCCAAACAAGATTACGTGACGCACCTAAATCCCTTCTGACCTGAACATTACAAATAATTCATCTAACTGTTCATGCGGGCGATGAATGTTTTGTGGGGCATACAGTGAAAGAAAAGTTGCCTAACTTTTGACCTCGCTCAAAGTTGGTTATGGCGAAAAAGAGACGTGCTACTCATACTTAAGAGGTATAAACACGGAGAGTAAGTGATGAAAAATGAACTCGACCCGACCAAGATACTTCACGCGTATGAGACGGTGATGGCGAACGGAACGCCGACTGAATACGGCAAGATGTATGAAGGGGTAGAAGCCTTCTCCGACTACGACGGATACAGTGTGTATCTACGTGGCAACGGCGTTGAGCTGAAGATCGGTTTTCACAATACCTATCATCTGGAGTACGATCAGGAGCATCTGCGTGACACCTTCCTGAAGAAAGTTGCGACACTCGCGAAGTAATGCATTAGCGATATGAAAAGCCCCTTGGTTCGGGGCTATGTCGTTATGGCTAATCTTCTTCGGCTAGGCTGACATCTTCAGAGTAATCTTCAATGGTATCTGGCTTATTGCGACCATTAAGAGTGTGAAAACGCTTACGGCCACGCGCTAACTGCACGTACTTCAGCCAGACTCGCTCCAGTTTTGATTTCGCTTTACCTGGGTTTTCTATCACCTTAATAAAGTGCTTTTCCTCGGCATTTTCTGGCTCGAGTATTCGCATTTCCAAACCCTGCATCGTATCCCCATAAAGCGTTAGGATTTCCTCTTCTGCAAGCGTAAAATCCCCGGACTTGGCAAAGCCACGTGGGAATTTGGTGTTGTCATAAAAACGTTTTTTGCCGTGACGAAATAGAGTGTCAGACATTTTGGTAGCCTCTATAAACCTACTTGGTTGAACTAAAACGAAAAGTAGGCGTAAATTTAACAAAAGAAAAACAAAACCTTTTTATCGTCCTAATTAAACACTTTTATGAAGGTTAGATAACAGTTTGTTTAACGGGAAAATAAGTGCAATCCATTATTGTTATCCTTTAATGCTCTTTACTGAGGTATGTCGATGGACGTCAAAGTCTTCAAAACATTTTTAGAACTGGCCAATGTGCGTCACTTCGGGCGTGCGGCGGAAAACTTATACATCACTCAGGCGGCTGTGAGTGCGCGAATTAAGCAACTGGAGAGCTATTTTGATACCCAGTTGTTTATTCGTGACAGGAACAACATCAAGCTGACGTCATCTGGTGAGCGTTTGGTAAGTTACGCCGAAGTTATGGTGGCTACTCTTCAACAAGCAAAGTTAGAGTTGTCTTTGGAAAGTGGTAAAGCGTTACAACTGACGATGGGTGGAACGCCAAATGTTTGGGATGCCTATTTACAAAACTGCCTGAGCATTGTGACGGATTCGTTTGGTGGTTACGGGTTTATGGCTGAAGTGATGGGGCGAGAAGCGCTGAATCGCAGCTTGCAGGAGAGAACACTGGATATGGCGTTCGCGTTTGACCAGATTAAAGCGGACGAACTGCACTGTAAAAAAGTCGCCGATATCGTTTTGGTTCTGGTCTCAACAGAAGAGCATACGCTAGAGAGCGTATTTGAGGATAAGTATGCTTATGTTGATTGGGGAACCAAGTTTGCGTCTGAACATGCTGAGCGACATCCGAAAATTCCAGCTCCTTATTTGAGAACTTCAACTGCACGTATTGCAATGGATTTCATTCTTGAAAAGGGAGGAAGTGCTTACTTACCTGCGTCGCTAGTGGAACCATTTATTGCCAGTGGGCAGCTGTTTAAAGTGGTGGGTGTTGAGGACTGGCACCGACCCATCTACTTAAGTTACCGCAAGGCGAGCTCTTCGGTTGAAGCGATTGAACAGGTGGAGGAGTTGGTGAAAGACATTGACCCAATTACCGCGTACTCATTACAACAAATGGCGGATTTGCCATTAGATGAATAAACAAAAAGCCCTCGGTGTGCCGAGGGCTTTACTAAATCGGGTTAAACCAATTTAGCCAATTGCTTTAGTGCATCTTCACGCGCTACGGCTGCGGCATCTTCACCCATGTTCAGGGCTTCTGCGTAGACAAACTCAACATCGGTAATGCCAATGAAACCTAGCATTGTCGTCAGGTAGCTTTCGATTGAGTTACGTGGCGAGTCTTTGTGCAAGCCACCACGTGTAGTCACGACGATCACTTTCTTGTTTTCGATTAAACCAACCGGGCCTGTCTCAGTGTAAGAGAAGGTCACGCCAGCACGAGCAATTAGGTCAAACCAGTTTTTAAGCTGAGTCGGTACCATGAAGTTGTACATAGGTGCACCAATGACAACGGTATCTGCAGCTTTGAGCTCATCAATCAGTTGGTTAGATAGCTCCAATACCGCTTTAAGATCATCTGATAGGTCATTGCCGTCACTGCGCAGAGCGGTTGCGACATTCATATCAAGCACAGGTACAGGTGTCGCGGCTAGGTCGCGCTCAATAATGCCCGATTTGTCTTCAAGAGCGTGATCGATCAGCTGGTTCGATTGAGAGTGAGGGCCCAGAATGCTGGATTTAAGAACAAGTGTATTCGTCATAATCATGTTTCTCTGTCTAGTCAGGCTGGATTCAATCGAGCCTTTGTGTCTGTTGCAACTGAGTTTAGGTTTAACGGAGGCGAGAAAAAATCCACTCTCTTCGAGGGAGACATTCGAAATTTTTGAATGACTTTGTTTGATGTGTAAAGCGGCTCACCTTGAGACTAGCCCAGATGAAAATATTCAGCCTGAGCCCCATGGCAGTGGTCAAAGTGAGCCTTATTCTTAGCTATTTTCTTGGTTACCCTATTATTCTGCGAGGGTTTGCTTTCGAGCGAAACATAACGCGTAGAGCGCTGGAACAACAATCAATACCACGGGCAATGAGAACAATAAGCCATAGCCGAGAGTGAGTGACATTGGCCCCATGTAAACATCGGTTCCGCCCAAGCCATACGCTAATGGTAATAGGCCCGCTACCGTGGTGATGGAGGTGAGCAAAATCGGGCGCAGTCGACTCACTGACGCTTCAATCACTGCATTGAGGGCCGCAAGCCCTTCCGCTCTGAGTTCGTTGATGCGGTTAATCAAGACCAGTGAGTTATTGACCACGACGCCTGTCATGCCCAGTACTCCGATCAAAGCGAACATAGACAGAGGTTGCAGGTGAACCACCAACGCCATTAATGCTGCAACGACCGCAAAAGGGATCACCGACATCACCAGCAATGGCTGTAGCAGTGAATTGAACATGATCGCTAAGACGAAGTAGATCGCAACAATCGCCGCAGGGAAGGCGACAACAAAGCCACTCATGGTTTCGTTGGTGCTTTCCGCTTCACCACCGACATCAATTGTGATGCTCGACGCGTATTTGCCATTGAGGTCACTCAAAAGCTGATTCGAGAGTGCGACTGGGCTGACGTCGTCGCTGGTTATTTGCGCAGTGACCGTGACTTCACGCTCACCATTGTAGTGCTTAATCAATCGCGGTGCCTCAATCTGCTCAACCGTCGCCAATCGGCTGAGTGGAACTCGGTCACCATCCGAGGTGTAGATTTTGGTCGTACTCAACTTTTCGATATCTCGATATGGAGCATCAAGTAAAAGTCGGATGTCGACTTCCTGATCGCCGAGCCAGGTTGATGTCACGCTATCACCATCAAATGCTAGGCGTAGTGTGTTGGCTAAGTCAGACACGGTCAGATTGTAGGTCGCGAGCCAGTCGTATTGCGGCACTATGTTTAGCTGCGGATCTTTGAGGGCTTCATTATTGGTGATGTCTGCAACGCCGTTTTGCTGTTCTAACCATTGGCTGACCAGTTCGACAGCCTGATCACGTTCACTGGTGGTTCCGCCAAGAACACGGATTTCGACTGGCTCTCCCGGAGGTGGTCCGCCTGCATCAATAGAGAACTTAACGAACAAGCCCTTTTTCTTCATTTCCAACTGATGATTGAGATCTTCAATGATCTGAGCTGCACTGCGCTCGCGCTGATCATAGCTGGTCAGTGTGACAACGCCTTCACTGACTGGTGTTTCGTAGGTCATATCCCAGGAAACCAGTTCGCTGTCAGGCAGAGAAGTAATGGCCTGCTCAACGGCGCTGTGGGCTTCACGCACTTTGTCGAGAGGTGTGCCCGGTTCGATTTCTGTATAAATCTCGATGTATTTCGCTGATTCTGAAGGGAAAATATCGAGCTTCAAGGTGCTGATTAATCCCAGTGAGCCAACACAGCACACAATGGCCACAACCAAGACCGTTTTCTTGAATTTCAGACAACGTGTGAGAAGTGCGGTGTAAAATACGCTAATAGCGGCGAAGCGGTCAGGTTTGTCGTTGCCCTCTTTACTTTCTAATGAGCCAGATAAATGCGCGGGCAGGGTAAAGGTACATTCCGCCATGGAAAACAGCAGCGCAGCAATCACGGTGATTGGAATCACCAAGACCGCTTTACCCATCACGCCGGGGATAAAGGCCATCGGGATAAAGACCAGAGCGGTTGTGGTTAAGCTGGCAATGATGGGCTTCATTACCTTTTTGGTGCCTGAAATTGCGGCCTCGACGCCTTTTTTCCCTTTTTCTCTTTCCTGATAAATACTTTCTGCCACCACGACGGAGTCATCGACAATAATGCCGACAACCAGCAGCAGTGCGGCCAACGTGATGCTGTCTAAGTTAAGCCCGATGGCAGGCAATACCATCATGACGCCAAACACACAGAATGGAATCGACACCGACACCCAGAACGCGATTTGACGCTTAAGAATCAGGCTTAAGACGAGTAAAACCAGCACCAGTCCGATCCCGCCATTGGTGGCGACAATCGAAAATTTATCGTTCATGTCATCGGCAATGTTCTCACTGATCTCGAACTGGAACTGACCGTTAAGACGTGTTTGCTCTTTCTCTAACAGTGCTTTGACGTTTTCAACCGTGGCAATGATATCGGCATTGCTGCTGTTGGTGACGGAGAAAATAATCGCATCTGAGCCGTTGACTGTGCCCTTCTGCGTGGCCTTGGCAAAAGTATCAACCACAGTAGCGACATCCCCAACTTTGACTAAGGTGCCTTTGCCGAGGCTTTTGACTACGATATCGCTGATGTCTTGCGCGGTTTGTACTTGCGTCATGGTGACGATTTTTTGCTCTCGACTCCAAGACTCCACCACACCACCGGATTGGGATAGGTTGTGCAGTTCTACTGCCTGACTGAGATCGTCAAACGTCACCTGATAGCGACTGGCTTTTTCAGGATCAATCTGAACCCAGAACTCACGCTCGTTATAGCCAAACATCGTCACTTTGCCGACGCCGGACACATTGTTGAGGCTCTTTTCTAGCTGGTAAGCGTAATTCTGTAGCTGTGCTTCATCGTCTTCTGGGTTCGATAATCCAACACCAAAGCGCAATATATCGAGTGAGGATGTTTGCATCTGAGTGACGACCGGAGGATTGGTGATGTCTTCCGGTAACCCTTCAACTCGGTCAACTGCCTGCTGAATGTCGCGCAGAATGCGAGCAGCGTCTTCGCCGGGTAAGAATTCTACTTCTATCGCCGACACACCATCCGTCGACTGAGAGGAAAAATATTTGATACCTTCAACACTACGCAGCTCCTTTTCTATCGGATTGGTAATGTTGAGCTCAACATCCTGAGCGGTGGAGCCTGGGTAAAAGGTTTCTATATCCGCTGAGTCAAAAGCGATATCAGGGTACTCTTGAAGTTTAAGAGTATAGAGAGAAGCGGCTCCGGCCAGCATCACCATGATGGTAATGATGCGGGCTAAAAACTGGCGCGTGGCAAAGTAAGCAATCAGTGATTCCATTGTTCCTCCCGATCTTAATCTTGCGCGTTAGCGCTGATTGAGTTTGATGGAAGTGAAGTCGTTGCGTAGACAGACATGCCTGGCTTGAGGTGGAAACCCGGATTGTCGACTTCAATTTCAATCGGATAGGCGCGGGTTTCGGTATCCATTTCCACCCCGATGCGTTTAATGGTGGATTGGATGCGGTTGCCCGGTACTGTTTCGGTCCAGACTTCAATGGGTTGCCCGACATTGAGCTCCTTCATATCGTGCTCACTGGCAAGCAGGCGTATGGTCAAGGTATCAATATTGACCAGTTGATAGAGTAGGTCGCCCTGACTGACCCAATCACCAGATTCTGCGCTACGGCTGACGACAAAACCTTCGATGTTTGACGTTATTTTGGTGTTACTCAGGTCTTGTTCCGCTTCTTCTAGCTCGATCTTAGCCAGATCGACATTGGCTCTGGCATTGAGGTATTCCGCTTTGGCGATGTCCAACTCATTGGCAGATAGGCTCTTTTTGCTGACCAGCTCCTGATAACGTTCAAACGTGGCTTTGGTCAGTTGCATATTGGCTTGGGCTAATTCTAGGCTGGCTTTCTTTTTGGCTACTTCAAAGCGAAAATCCTGCACTTTGATTCTGGCTAGAACCTGATTTTTGCCAATTAAGTCACCCGGTTCGAGCAGTGCAGATTCCACCACACCGTCGACTTCAGCAACGATGCTTTGTCTGTGTTTGCTTTGCACCTGACCAATCAACTCAATGGCGAGAGCGGGTCCGGTAATGAGAATGCCTGCGATGGCGAGAATCGAAAGTTTTATGTTCATGGTGGTCTCCCCGTGTTCTATGACAGAAAGTCTGAATTTGGGGATGTCGACTTTTTGTCGAAATGTATTCGACAGCACTAAGATTCTCTTTCACACTCAATTTGACATTTTTTCGACAAGAGCGATTTCACCATGAATGAAACACCATCATCGGAGCTGGATATGTTAGTAGGTAGTCGAATTCTGGTCGTCGAAGATAACGAGGAGTTGCAGGGGATTCTGGCTGATTTTCTTGAAGTGAAAGAAGCTGAAGTCGATTTTGCCAGTAACGGCTTGTTAGGGCTTAATCTTGCGTTAAAGCATGAATTTGACGCGATTATTCTTGATGTGATGATGCCGAAAAAAGACGGGATGCAAGTTGCTAAAGAGTTGAGAGAGAATGGAATCACTACGCCGATTTTGATGCTGACCGCACTCAATGGGCAGCAAGACCTGCTGGCCGGATTTGAATCTGGTGTCGATGACTTCGTCAGTAAACCATTTCAGTTTCCAGAGTTGGAAGTCCGGTTGATATCGTTGATTAAGCGTTATAAAGGCAATGTTACCCGTACACGCTTAAACTACGGCGATCTGTCGATTGAAGAAAAGACCCATAGAGTGACCCGCCTTGGTATCGAGCTTGACCTGACACCGGCAACCTATCAAATCTTGCTGATGCTGGTGAAAGCCAAAGGAGAAGTGGTATCTCGTGATTCGCTGATTCAGCAATTGTGGGGAGAAGACGCGCCAGATAAAGATATTCTGCGCAGTCACATTTATCTGCTGAGGAATGCCCTCGACAAGCCATTCGATTACCCCATGCTGGTAACAGTGCCAAAATTTGGTTTCAAATTGGTGACCGATCATGTCGATTAAAAAATGGTTCAGAAAGCCGCGCGGCAACTCCATAGAAGATGTCAAACTTCGTTTGCTGTTTAATTTCTCAGCAATTGCGCTGACCACATCATTTTTGGTCTTTTTTGCGTTCTCGATTGGTTTGGTACTACAAGAAGAGGAACAGCTTGAAGATCACCTTCGCTCTTTTCAGCAAGTTGCGATAAAGCACTATCAGCTAGAACAGGTGCCGATGTCCTATCTCAGCAAACATGTGATTGCCTATTATGGAGAAAGCTATCTGAGTGACGCGGTGAAAAGAATGAAGCCTTTCGCGCCGAATCAGGTTAAACGCGATTACCACATCAATGAAATCAAGCGGGATATCAAGCCGAATATTCCCGACTTTCTATTAGATTCCTATGACCTTCACGGTAACGTCGCGTTTTACTTTGAGTTTGAATATCAAGGGGCGGTGATTCCGACCTATCTTGCTATTGATTCTTTTGCCCTCGACTTTGGTGATGATAATTGGGATACGCTGATGGGTATCTCGATGCTGCTGATGGTTTTTTTACTGTTAGTGCTGAGAGCATCTCTGAAACGCGTATTTGATGGGTTGATGTCGCCCATTTCGACCTTGTCTGACCAATTAGCAGAGAAAAAGGATCAAGATTTTGATGTGCCAGAACAGGCGATCGATGAGATCAAGCAACTGACTCGTCATCTTAACGGCTACAAACAGAAGAAAGAGCGCTTAGCAAAGCAGGAACTGATGTTCGCCAAATACGCCAGTCATGAATTAAAAACACCCATTTCAGTGGTGCTTGGTGCCGCAAACCTGCAAAACATGAAATCCGATACCGATTTTCAGGCGAAGCAGCGAGAGCGCATTCTGAAAGCGGCAACCGGAATGCAGGAAACGGTGGAAGTGCTGCTTAACATCGTTAAGCAGGAAAACGCCAATCGCAACGATCAGTATTTCTATGTGGTTGAGAAAGATATTGTGATGGAGCGTTATCGCCAAAAACTGCAGCCGGGCGTTGAACTGACTCTGGAGATCGAAACCGGGTGCCAGATAAACTTGCCGATGAGTGTCTTGAATATGGTTTTAAAAAACCTGATTGAAAACGCGCTGAGGTTTACCGAGCAGGGCGAGATTAGCGTTACCATTGATTCACATTCGATAAAAGTGACCGATACTGGGCCTGGCTTGAGTGATAAGCCTGAAACAGAGCACGGTTTAGGGTTGTTGATTGTTAACCGTATCTGCCAAAGTTATGGCTGGAAGTTTGAATTGCAAGACAGCCCAAAACAGCAGGGCTGTCTTGCTCAAATGACCTTTACTGGGCACTTTAACTCTTAAATAAGCCGTTAATCTTCGTAAAGTTTTTCAGGTTAGGGAAGATCTCTGATAGCGCGCTGTCCGATGCTCCCAACCAACTTCCGAGTGCCGCAGCGTACTGGTCAACGGAAGTGGTTGGAATTAGCCTGCCGTTGCCTGCATCTTGGTTATGTCCGAACGTTGGGGGTGGCATAGCCCCGATGATTTGACGACCTTGCACCGCGCCACCAATCACAAAGTGATGTCCGCCCCAGCCGTGGTCCGTGCCGTCGTCATTGACGGCCAAGGTTCGACCAAAATCTGAGGCCGTAAATAGGGTGACTTGATTCTCCAGCCCGAGCTCTCGCAGTGCGGAATAAAATGAGGTGATCGCTGCACTCATTTGCTGTTGTAACTGTGGCAGGGTCGTCGCTTGATTGGAGTGAGTATCAAAGCCCCCCAAATCTACCGAAAATATCTGACGTGCCACACCCAGTTGACGCCGCGCGGCCATCGTATTGGCGACGCTCCACAGCTGACTGCCCAGCTCTGTATCAGGAAATTTAGTCGCAATGCGGACACCACCAGTGGCACGGTTGTAACTTTGGTTGGCATCAAAGGACTGCATCATTTTACGAGCTAGATCCTGTTGAATGGGGTTTGATGAAACATAATGGGAGGAACGAAAATGTCGCAGAAGGTGACTTCTCAGTTCGCCATCGGCTTCTTCCAGTATGTAAGGTTGCCTTGCTTGCCCACCCTCTACTCGGTAGGGGTAGCTGCGAGCTCCGGTTAACAGCAGCTCACCAGACCCAGTTGAAATGTTATTGAATGGCGTGTCTGGCGAGTGACCACTTCGGGCCAGAGCATCACTAAGGCGGCCTCCCCATCCGTAGCGAGCACCTTCTGGAAGTCCCGACATCCATGTAGATTGCTGATCATTGTGAGAAAACAACCGAGCAGGTTGAATGTTTGGAACGCTGTCATAGTTGCTGGCATTGGTCGGCCGAGTCAAAGGGCCCACGTTGGCAATCACCGCGGCATGTCCTTGCTCGTATAGCGAGTGAATACCGGATAATTCTGGGGGGAGCGCATATTGCTGCTGGCCTTCAGTACCGCTGAGTCGCTTAAGATCTTCTCTGGCACGTTTCGTTTTGCTGCTCAGTAAAGGCCGGCGTACTTTGGCCCATCGCTCATAGTTTGGTGCGTCGTAAGGAATCACAGTATCGTGGTTATCCATGCCCCCGTAGAGGAACAGACACACCAAGGCTTTGTACTCGCTGGGCGTGTCAGCTTTTGCCACTGAGCTGTTTAGCGATGACAGTAGACTAGCAAATGAAGCCATACATGGGGTCATAGCCGCTGCTGCTATACCGCCTTTTAAGAATTTTCTACGGTTCATAATCCGTTACTCCTCAGTACTGAAATAGGTAGTCCGGTGACGTCATGACCATCAGGATGGCAAGCTGGACTCGCAGTAAGCGATCCTCGTTTGGGTCGAGTTCGTTGATGCTGGTGGTAATAGAGCGCTTAGTATCGGTCGACAGGCGGTTACCAGTCAGAAGCAGGTCTAAGTGTTGGACCAGTTTGTCGGGGTGGCGAGCAAGTTGATACTCGTATTGATAGCGAGCGTGAAAGCTCTGTTTTACTTGTGAGCGGCTGACTCTTTTGCCTTCTTCAGCCAGCTCAGCCTGTGCGTCGTCAATATCTTCCTCCACCATATTGTTGAAAATAAAATGAGTGAGAAAATTGCTGTAACCGGGAAGGCTAGAGGCATTAATTAGCTGCATTTCAGGAGCGGTTAAGCCCATATCGGCACTGTGACTGCCCGGAGGTACGTAGCCGGGGCGGAAATAGTTAAATACCGAAGGCGAACGATAGGGGTGTTGAGAGAGCGCGTCTGCGCTGTCGGTTGACCAGAGATCGAGCTTAAATTGAGGAGTGACTTTTCTTATCTCGAAAGCGCGTGCCCATTGCGTGAAAGTGAGTATGGGCTCCCTCAGTTTGCCATATTGAGAAGCAGGATCTTGGCGTGTTTCAGGGTCAAATAAGATAGCCGCCAACGTTGCTCCTAAGTCGCCACGTTGCCGAGTGCCGACAACTTGCCCATTGGGTAAGGTGTACCAACCCGCATCAAAGCTGTCGGCAACCCGCTTAACGTAAGCAGGGGACGGGTTACTGGAGGTCAATCTTTTGATCAGTTGAGTACTGAAAAATGGTGCGACATTTGGGTGAGCGAAGATATGATCGAGTGCTTGCTGAATCGTTTGTCTGGCGGGAGTATTGGCCGCGAGGGTCTTACCGAGAAAGTGTTTTTCTACCTGAGAGTGCTCCCTTTTGCGAATGATCATTGGTTTGAGCGCTGCGTCCATCCATGCATCGTGGCGTTCATCTTCATCCAGTGTCGCTGGCACGTCGAGGTCAAAGCCCGTAAACACTTTGGCTAGGCCGGTAATATCCTGATTGTTGTAGGCTTCAACAGGCTTTCCCTGACTATCAGTTTTTTGCGTCCCATCCTGATTGAGTAAGGTGACGCCAATACTGAACAGTTGCAATAGCTCACGAGCGTAGTTTTCGTCTGGTACTCTCCCCGTTGCTGGGTCTGCTTTTTTGCTGCCTATATACGTTAAGTAGTAGCCCATGGTGGCGGAATAGGTTATGTCGTCCAATAGCGTTCGATAGTTGCCGAAAGCGTGTTTAATCAGCAAATCCTGATAGCGGGCAATTGCGGTTGGCGTTTCAGCCAGCACCTCGCCCCCTTTCGTCGAAATGACAAAAATCTCAGACAGCGCAAAGGCCATGCGCTGTCGAAGCTGATCATTGCCTGCAATCGCATTCGTCCAGAAACCAAACGTAGGCGATTCAAACACAAAAGCGCTCAACTCGTCTTCTGACTCTCGGTCGGTTTGTGCCAGTTTAGTCTGAACATAGGGCATCAGATAACTTGGGCGCTCATCGAGCTGATTTAGGAACCACTGCGACTGCCCAAGCTGGCATAAACGGGCCACTTCGGTGCGGTTTGCGCCAAACGTTGATTGATTCAGAAAACGCACTTGGTGCGAGGTATCGGAATTCTGGCAATGCCAGTTTTGATGGGTGTTCGTTGATAGCGCGCCCTCGTTTGCTTGTTCATCCTCTGAGCTCTGACAAGCAGCCGTCAGCAATACGTTCAGTAACAGTATTACCGATAACTTGTAATTCAATGGCATGGCCAATACTCCTTTCCATAAGGCTTGAAAGGAGTATATGTATCTGGCGTGCTAGCGCGGTTTACATATCAGGGCAGCTAACCTTACAAATTTGTATGGTTAGTGAAAAACTGAATATTAAACACTGTCCCTTGAGTGTCGGGTAACAAAGTAACTGAGGCGCCATGAAGATGAGCGATACTCTGAACTAAGCTCAACCCGAGACCATTGCTGGCGTTACTTCGGCTGGTGTCGGCGGTGTAGAAGCGTTCGAAAATTCTTGCTTGGTGCTGAGAGGCGATACCCGGGCCATCGTCTCCCAGTTGCAGAGTTAAACCCGATTCAGAAGGCTGTAAGTGCACCCATATCTGGCCATTTTCTTGGCTGTACTTGAGGTTGTTTTCAAACAGATTAATGATCATCTGGTTCAGCAGTTCGTTATCCCCAGAAAGCATTATTCCGGGCACGATAGCACTGGTGAGCTGTAAGTGATGATCTTCAAAGACAGGCTGATAACTCTCCACCAGATCCTCAACAAGCTCGGACAAATTGATGGGGGTGAAATGCGCTTTACGTTTGCCCGATTCAATTTCGCTCAGACGTAGCAAGCTGTTAAATGTTTTTAGCATTTCTGCGACTTGAGCTTGAGCCTTCTCGATGTGTTGCTCTGAGTGGTCATTATCCATTGCCATTAGTTGGAGCTGATTGGCCAATCGGGTAAGCGGTGTTTTTAAGTCATGGGCGATACCTACTGTCACGTCTTCGATATTGGTGTGGAGGTTTTCGATCCTTTCTAGCATCTGGTTGATGTTTTCTGAAAGACGATCAAACTCATCGGCATGGATGGATAAAGGAACACGTTGGCTAAGATTGGTGGCGCCGATGGACTCTAATTCGTCCGACAATAGATCAAGACGCTGATACACTTTGCGGCTCAACAGGTAGGCAATCAGGACAGACAGAGGCAGAGCGGTCAGGCAGACCCAGAGCAACCCACTCGACAGTGTGTTGAAGATGGATTGGTAATCGTAACTCTCGCTGGTGGCAACGATCAGTGTGACTTCTTGGTCGAGATCTTGGCGCAAAGTTCTGACCTGATACGTTTCTTCGTATGGCTGATCCTCTTCGTCATAGTGAGTGATCTCAAGAGGCTGCCAGTTCCAACCCGGAAGCGCTTGGTGGAGAGGTTCAAAACCGTAACTTTGGTCGCCGTATTTAAGGTACATCACGTAGAGATTACGTTCCATCCGGTTGTGCCAAAAGTCAGGTTCGTTGATTTCCTCGATTTCCAGCCCCAACTCTTCGATTAGCCCGTCTATGCCATTGTCACTGATTTCTTCCGCCAGCCAATGTAACGTGTCGCGTTGTTCTTGCTTGTCGATCTGATTGGTGTTGTACAGGAAGGTTCCGCCAACCACCCCTAACAAAATCAACGCCGACACAAAAAACAGCGCAGAGGAAATCAGCGTATATTTAAAAATGGACGAACGCCAAAGTGTGGTTGGGTTGGTATTAGAACGAGAGGACATAGCCAGCCCCGCGCACCGTTTTGATAAGTTCCGTATTGAAGGCTTTATCGACTTTGTTTCTCAGGCGACTTACGTGGGTCTGAACCAGACTGGTATTGGGGTCAAACTGAAAGCCCCAAACCTGCTCCAGCAGCATGGTTCGGGTTACCAACTCACCTTGATTAACCATCAGCAATTCCAGAATTTGGTATTCACGGGGCAACAGGTCTACTTCTGTGCCTGAATGAGTCACTTTGCGACTGAGCTTATCGAGCGTGAGTGGGCCGGCGGTTAACTGAGTGGAGGCTTGACTGACTGGTTGGCGCCTCGCTAAAGCTTTGACTCGCGCGTTTAATTCTTCGAAGGCAAAAGGCTTGACCATGTAGTCATCGGCACCGGCTTCAAGGCCCGCGACTCGGTCACCAATACTGTCTTTGGCGGTGAGGATGAGAATGGGGGAGTGAACTTGGCTTTGCCTGAGTACGCGTATCGCGTCGATACCATCCATGCTGGGAAGCATGCGGTCAAAAATGATAACGTCGAAAGACTCGCTCGCGGCGCGAACGAGTCCCGTTTTCGCATCAGGTTCGTGACAAAGAGAATGGCCTTGTTCTGTTAAGCCTTTATGTATGAACTCAGCAATCTCTGCGTCATCTTCAACCAGCAGCAATTTCATGCTTTATGTATCCTTCCAGTTCACTGTTTACATAAATTGAATCAATGAATGAAGGATACGTCCACTTCTTTGTCTGATTGAATGAATGTTCCTGAAGTGAAGTTGTGTATTACAAGTCCATCAGGCTTTCAATTGACTCCTCAATCGATAGATTATGGTAGGATCGGATGGTCTGACCATCAGTCGCATCAATCAATATATTATTGATACCTGACTGACCATGTTGTTCAATGACGCTGAGGCTTTGTTCGACGCTGTCATACGTAAGGGTGAGATTATCTTTTAGCACTATCGTGCATGTGTGCAGGTTCATAGCCAACTTCCTTATTATTTGTATCATCTGCATTTTAACTCTAGAAGAGTTTAAACTGATAGCAAATTCGATTAACTTCCGAAAATGGCTAGTATTAAAAAGTGAGCCGATTAGACTCGTTTTAAGAGTTTGAAAGATGTCGGGATTAAGAGTGTGAACGGATTATCATCAATATCGCTGCAAGAGTGTCAAAGCGCCCGTCAGGCAAGGGATGCACGCTTCGATGGTCGCTTCTATGTGGCGGTTAAAACCACGGGCATTTTTTGTCGCCCCATATGCCCAGCCAATTTACCAAAAGAAGAAAATGTAGAATATTTTGTCGAGAAAGCGCAGGCGCTTCAGGCGGGCTATCGACCTTGCTTGCGTTGTCGTCCTGACAGTGCGCCAAGTTCTTGGGCATGGAAAGGGGTCGAAACTACGTTTCTTCGTGCTCTGAAAATGATTGAGCAAGGGGAGTTGCAGACGTCCAGTCTGGCTGAATTGGCTGAACGTCTTGGGATCAGTGACCGCTATTTAAGACAGCTGTTTCAAGACCACCTTGGGATGGCACCAAAACAATACGCCCTTTACCATCAACTGATGTTTGCCAAACAACTGCTCCATTCCAGCTCTATGTCGGTGACGGATATCGCGTTCGCCAGTGGGTTCAACAGTGTGCGTCGCTTTAATGATGCCTTTAAGCAGGTTATTAAGCTGACACCGACTCAGGTCAGAAAAGAGCAGGTCGCCTCTACGGTGGAAAGTAGCTATATCGATCTGGCGTTTAAAGGGCCTTTAGATTGGCAACATATGCTGGATTTTTATCGCCTGCGAGCCATTAACGGATTAGAGCAAATTAGCGACGAAAGCTATCAGAGAAAGTTTGAGATTGAAGGGGCGAAAGGCTGGTTTGCGATTCGCTATCATAAACCCGGAATCATGCGGGTAGAGTTTGAGCTATCTGATACCCGCCGCTTGAAAGCGTTAGTAAATCAACTGCGCAGAATGTTTGACCTAGATACGGACATTTTGACCATTGAACAGAAACTGAATGCGCTGAATCCAAGCCTGATACAGCGTAGCGGGATTCGTATTCCTGGCGTCTGGAGCACCTGGGAAGGTGGTGTCAGAGCCATTTTAGGCCAGCAAGTATCGATCAAAGCTGCCATTGGTCAACTCAATCTTTTGGTTCAAACCCTACAACCAGAGGGTGTTACGCATTTTCCCACACCACAAGAGGTGGCTACTGCGGACCTTTCTTTTCTACGTATGCCGCAAAGTCGCAAAGAAACATTGGCACGCTTTGCGCAGTTTATTGTAGAAAACCCTCAAGCGAGTCTGGAGCAATGGCTTGATGTGAAAGGTGTTGGCCCGTGGACGGTAAGTTACGCCAGATTGAGAGGCGCCTCTGAACCCAACTGTTTCCTAGAGGGTGATTTAGTGGTCAAGAAGGCCCTGAATCAATTCCCTGAACTGAATGCTGAAAGTGTATCTCCATGGGGGAGTTACGCCACATTCCATTGCTGGAGTCACGCATGAACAAGAGTTATACCACCTTTAAAACGCCGCTTGGACAGATGACGATTCAAGCTAATGAGCAAGGTTTGTTAGGTGCTTGGTTTGAGACTCAGACCACACAACCTGAAGAGTTAGGCAAAAACGATAAAGAACATCCTATACTTATTAAAGCAATCAAACAGTTAGACGAGTATTTTTCCGGTAGCCGAAAGGAATTTGATCTACCATTAGCAGCAGAAGGAACGGTGTTTCAGCAGCAGGTATGGAAGGCATTAACGACCATACCTTTTGGAGAAACTTGGAGCTATCAACAGCTTGCCGATGCCATTGGCAACCCAAAAGCCGTTAGAGCTGTGGGGCTAGCAAATGGTAAGAATCCTATCTCTGTGATTGTGCCTTGCCATCGAGTGATTGGTAAAAGCGGTAAGCTAACTGGTTATGCTGGTGGCTTGGAAAGGAAGGCGGCATTGTTAAAGATAGAGCATTGGGAACCTGAGTGATGCGGTTAGAAAAAGGAATTTTCTCCTTGCTAGTAATGCTTTTGCTGCAAGGGTGTTTTGAAGAAAAGCTTGATCGAATGATCAACAAACAAACCTATGAGTTTGAAGGGGTATATGAAAATTTGTATACCCAAGATTTACTGATGTTTAAAGATGCGATGGTGACGATTAGTCGCGTCGGTGCGCCAGATGTCACCAAACCTTTTGTGGTGGACGATAACTTTCTTACCATAACAATGCGCAACAACTCTAAAGAGAAACGCGAAGACATTGTTATGCGCATTCATGGGGAAAATGAGGCGCTCACTTGCAGCACCTGTGCAAGATACCAACTGGCAAGTGTGTGGCAGAAGCGCTTGGAATAACCACGTACTTGTTTAGATGCAATTGAAAAGGACAGCCATTTGGCTGTCCTTTTTTGTTGTAGGGTGCTTAGGTGCTTCAGAACAATGCAGAGTTGAGCATCAGATGGAGCGCAATACTGACGGCATAGCCGATACCTATCACAGGTGCCCATTTGAGATGGCCGAAGAAGGTATACTTACCATGCGCAGCCCCCATCAGCGCAACCCCAGCAGCAGAGCCTATTGATAGCAAACTGCCACCCACACCTGCGGTCAGCGTAACCAGTAGCCAGTTACCCATCGACATGGTTGGCTCCATGGTCAGGACGGCAAACATAACTGGGATGTTATCGACAATGGCAGACAAGATCCCCACCATGACATTCGCCCAGATCGGATCCCACTGGGTGTACATCACTTCAGATACTAAACCTAGGTAGCCGAGTAGACTCAAGCCACCGACACACATCACTACGCCATAGAAGAAAAGTAACGTATCCCACTCCGCATGAGAGACTCGTCTAAACACATCGAACGGTACAACGGAGCCTAGACGTTTCAATGCGATGTCATCACGATTGGCAATCGCAAGCGCTGCTTTCTTATGCAGCGAAGCTTTAAGGGTTTTACGAAGGAAAAAGCCGAAAAATTGTAAATAAGCCAGACCCATCATCATGCCAATCACGGGTGGGAAGTGCAGTACGGCATGGAAGGCGACGGCAGTAGCAATAGTGAGGATAAATAAGCCCACAATTCGGCGTGCACCACGTTTTAGCTCTACGTGCTGGTGGACAACATCAGGCGTGGTACTTGGCACGAACATCGACATGATGATCGCCGGTACAACGTAGTTGGCGACGGAAGGCAAGAATAAAGGCAAAAACTCAGAGAATGAGACATAGCCCGCCTGCCATACCATCAATGTTGTGATATCACCAAATGGACTGAAAGCTCCACCGGCGTTGGCGGCGACCACAATATTGATACACGCCAGGTTAATAAATTTGGGGTTATCTCCGGCGACTTTCATCACTACGGCACACATTAACAAAGCGGTAGTGAGGTTGTCGGCTATCGGAGAAATAAAGAAAGCCAGAATACCGGTTAACCAGAATAACGACTTGTAATTAAAGCCTTTCCCGACCATCCACGCTTGCAGCGCATCGAACAATCGCCGCTCTTCCATTGCGCTGATATAGGTCATAGCCACCAGTAAGAACAGTAACAATTCTGCGTATTCCAGCAGGTTGTGTTCTAGCGCTGACTTGGCAACTTCAATTTGACCATGTTGCGAATAGACGTAACCAATCATGGCCCAGATGAGGCCCGCCGCGAGCAGGACAGGTTTGGACTTTCTCAGCGACAGATACTCTTCCAGCATCACCAACGCATACGCACAGGTGAAAATCAGGATGGCCACATAGCCGATGGTAGATTGAGTTAAAGGTAAGGTTTCTTGGGGGCTGTTGGCTGCAAAAGTCGAAAAGGGAAGTAATAAAAGGGCGACAAAAGCGGACCACTGCAATTTCATACTTTCACTCCTTGAAAGAAGATTGTTGTTATGGTGGAGCCATTCTAAAGAGGTTTTGGCGATGGGTATGTGAGATAGGTTTGATCTGATTGAATTGTCGCCAGTTTTTATCAATAAATGAATGATTTATGAATAAAGTTGATATGCATTGTTGAATTTAATGTGCAGATAAAAGCGCTGATTATGAACATAATCACAAAATAAGATAATAGATTTCTGGTCAGAGTTGCCCCTTCTAAGTAATTGATACGGATCATCACTATAGCGTACGATTTAAAACAAGATCCTATGTGTCCTGTTCCACATAAAACATAGGTGATATATGTCCGATCCAAACATAAAGCAGCGCAAAGTAACCTGGGGATGCTACGTTGCTCTCGCATTTGCTGTCATATTCTTTTCTGGCTTGATGAAATCCGGTGAATGGTATGGTGTGCTTGATTTTACAACTCTCAATGGCTCGTTCGGGCAGGTTGCGTATAACGTGACTGAAACGGCGGATGGCGTTGAAGCTGCAACGACGTCACTGCGTGGTAAAGGCGGTAGTGGTGCACGTGATGGTTTTATCTTTGCATTAACTTTGATTCCAACCGTGATGTTCGCACTGGGTGTGATTAATGTCCTTGAGCATTACGGTGCACTAGATGCTGCTCGTAAATTGCTTACTCCTTTATTACGACCTTTGATGGGAATACCGGGTAGCTCCGGCCTTGCATTGATTGCGTCACTACAAAGCACTGATGCCGGAGCCGCCATGACTCGCCAACTCAAGGATGAAGGTCGTCTGACCAAACGTGAAACCGATGTATTTACCATGTTTCAGTTCACTGCGGGGGCGACTATTGTCAATTTCTTCTCTTCTGGAGCTGTGTTGTTCACCCTGACTTTGGTTGATGGGTCGCTGGCCGTGACGTCGTCAATTGGTCTCGCTGTAGCCATTATGTTTGTCTTTAAGTTTGTTGGCGCCAATCTGTTTCGTGTCTACCTCAACATCACTGAAGGTAAACAAGATAAAAATACGCAACGTTTACAGCAGGAGGCAGCCCAATGAGTGAAGTGAAAACGAGAAAACCTATGGTAACGGATATTTTTGTCGAAGGGGCAAAGAAAGGTTGGGTGATTGCAACGACTTCAACCGTGCCAAATGTTCTGATGGCGTTTGTAATCATCAAAGCACTGCAAATAACAGGAGCGTTAGACATGATGGGGACGGTCTTTGCCCCCGTTATGGCGATATTTGGTTTGCCCGGTGAAGCTGCTGCCGTATTGATTGGAGCGTGGATGTCGATGGGAGGTGCTGTTGGTGTAGTCATAACCTTATTTGATCAAGGTATTCTTAACGGCGCGCACATTGCTATTTTGGCCCCAGCGATCTACCTGATGGGCTCACAAGTTCAGTATATGGGACGTATTATGGGGCCAATTGGTACAGAAGGCTGCTATATTCCAGTCATGATCATCATTTCAGTGCTTAATGCATTTGGTGCGATGCTGGTTATGAATCTATTTGTTTGAGTGTACTGAACAAATTAAAGTATTTAAGCCAAAGTGCCATACCGCTTTGGCTTTTTCATTCCAGTAATATCACCACAGCTAGTCAGATGGCGTAATCATTGAATTAAGAAAATCTTGATGATCCCCCCACTTTAGCCTGAATACACATAGTTTGAGCTGTTTAAAGTTGTAATTCGGATTTGGTGATGTCCCAAGTTGTATCTGAGCGAGAGGATTAGCAGAATGAATGCAGTGACTAATGTATCTCAAAGAGCATTTTTGCAAACACCTGTTGAGGGGGCTGGCTTATCACAAAATGAAGACCATGATGCTGTTTTCTGCCAATTATTCGGCTCTCAAGAAGGAGGAGGCAACTCAGACTGGAGGGAACATCATTCGTGATGTAGGGCCGATAGGAGGGGGACTGAGCTCCTTCGCTGACGCATATGGAGTACCGGTTCCTTACACTAGTGGATTAATACCAGGCGTGTTCAGAACATAAACGGCTCTTTTGTAATGCCTACTCCCCTCAACCAAATTTAGGTTGAGGGGAGTTTGTTTATTTTTGTACGACCACTAACTGGTAAAGAGCTGCTCCTTCATAATATCCTCCGCTTTTTGGGCGTAACGATGTTGCCATTAGCAAACTTGTATTAATTCCAAACCAGCCCGCTAAGTAGTTTTCTGGATCATTGAACTCATCGTTAAGATCATAGATGTTGCCTTTGCTATCCCAAAGTACAGGTCTTAGGAATAGGTCCCCACTATCGAAAGATGATGAGGTTGCTCCTGCAATGTAGTCATTCTCTAGAACATGAGTGGTTCTCGTTCCACCATAAGGAGATTCTTCCATAGGCAGTCTTTGCTTCGAGTTGATGTTATACCTCCAAGGGCTTGCATAACTCATGCGGTCGACACCGGTCATTAGACCTGAATTGTTCGCGGCCGTGGCGAGTGTTCCCCAAGGGTAGTCGGTTTGATCGAGGATTACTTGTGTCCTTTTACCCTTCTTATCCCAGTAAGTTGCTGTTTCATTATTGATCTCACTGCCATGGCTACTCCCGACCACAAGGCTCTTGTTGTTAAGATCGGTCGCTTCCGACATAGAATTATCAGAAGTGCTTTCTAGGATCTCTAAGCCTGACTTTTCATCCCAACGCCAAGCAAGTGTAGAGCGAGCCCCTACCGTATTTGGAAAGACTGAGGTCCCAGCAATTTTTCCACTTTCGTTGATACTAATGGATTCCTGAATCATCTGATCTGCCATTCCAAGCTCATTTTCTTCAATGAACTTCTGAATAGGGGTGTCTACTTCGTCTTGTAAACTCTGGACTTCTCCTTTCTTAGTCCATATCGCGGAATAGCAAGTGTTTGAGTCGCAGACTTTAGCGGTAGCATCACCACTATTGTTAATATCTAATGGTTCAGATCTGATAATATCGTCGGTGATAAGCCACTCTACACCATTGCTTTCACTCCATCGAAACATCGCACGTACGTAAAAGTCAGGGGTATCTGGCCATGTGCTATTGCTATCCACAAATCCAATAACATGGTTACTATCGCTTACGACTCTTGGGTAGTCTGGTATATCAGCGACCTTTTTAAATTCAAAAGTAATGTTGTTGGGTTCTACAGTTTGTTCTTGATAGTTAGCTATTGCCATTGGAGAGATAAAGGGTGCGAGAGCGATAGCTACACCGATCATTTTCATGTTGTTCTTCCTTGTGTATTAAGTGTATTTCATTGGTTAGTTAGCTCCCATATCGTTGATTACAGCTGATTGTTTCTCAAATGTTAAATTGTGATTAATTTTTGATCATTAAAGTGTTTGCATAGTGAATCCTTTTGTTTTTGTACGCTGTCGTTAATATTGATATTGTTTTATATGAAGCATATAAAGGCAGCAAATGTATTTAATTTTACCTTTTTCAACCTTTTTTTATCTTTGTGCATTGAGGTGAATATTTAGTCGGTATTTGTGAGTGGAATTTCACTGAGGCTCTTTATATTAGATGGGTATTTTGTCAATTGGTATTAATTCTCATTTATGAATTTGCTAGGATAGTCGGATTCCCTCTTAATTTGATTGAGATACAGCATGACGACAGGCAAGTCCACAGAACGACCTTCTAACGCGTTTAGTCGGATAAGCAAGGTACTGTCGTTTATTCATCAGCACATCAGTGAACCGTTATCGCTGGATGATATTGCCCGCCAAAGCTGTTGGTCACGCTGGCAACTGCAGCGTGTATTTCAGACAGAAACAGGCATGGCGGTGGCCACTTATGTTCGAGAACTCAAACTCAGTCAGGCCGCAGAACGGTTGATAGACACTTCTGATAGGGTGATTGATATCGCTCTGGAGCTTGGCTTCAGCTCAGAAATCAGCTTCAGTCGCTCGTTTAAGCAAGTGTTTGGCATCAGTCCCAGAGCTTATCGTAAACAAGGTCTCAGAACGGGGTTACGTAAGCCCATTCAGGTTTCTCAACGCACGACAGAAGAGGCCAGCACGCTTTTCGTTGAAGTGAGAGTGGAATCCAAAAATGAGTTTTTCCTAAAAGGGCTTCACGGTGAAATTAATGGCTTATTCGCACTCAACCCTGATTTTCAGCAAAAAGTCCCGGCATTGTGGCACCGATTAGAGCAAACCCTCCCAAATGAATCTGAACGGCCGGTTGCTTTAACAGGCGTCATTGATATCACCCAAAGCCACTTTGACGGCAGTAATATGGAATATTGGGCAGGGGTGGAATTAACCGATGACCTGTTGTTGCCTCAATTACCTTCTGCTATCTCTTCTGAACTCAGTACCTTAGTGGTGCCCGCGCAAACGTACGCGGTTGTTAAACATTGTGGCCCGGTGGTTCATTTGCCAAAAACGCTGGAGTGGTTTCTGCTTAATTGGTTACCTAATTCTGGCTATCGAGGTATTGATGGCTATGAACTCGAATGCTATCCCGCTAATTACAATCAACATGATACCGATGCAGTTATGGAATATTGGATTCCTGTTGAACGCCTGTCTCAATGATCAAATGAATGAACTACTGATAGTTAACTAAATTATTTCGCGTAAGATGCACCAAATTGTTAACTTTCCTGTTTCTCAGGTTTGTAGAATGCAAATGAGATTTATTCTTAATAAGAAAGCATTGGTACTTGAGGGACACATGACAACTCCAACAAATTTTAAGCGCTCAACACTTACTTTAGCGCTGCTTACCGCCTTTTCAGCCCCTGTAATGGCTGCGGATGAAGTCAGTCAAGATACAACTGAACTAGAAACCATCACTGTGATGGGTAAAGCCTATCGGAATACGGCAACCAAGACATCATTAGAACCTGAAGAAACACCACAAAGTATCTCGATTATTGAGGGAGAGCAGCTTGAACAGCGTGGTGTGAAGTCTTTAAATCAAGCGCTACGTTATGCGCCAGGTGTTGTGACAGAGCAGAAAGGTGCGGCTGTCACCATGTATGACACCTTTTCGATTCGTGGCTTTAAAGTTAACCAAAGCTACTATGATGGCCTAGTGCTCCAGTCTCTGGCTGGTTGGAATCTACAACCACAAATTGATCCGGTTGCGTTACAACAAATAGAAGTGTTTAAGGGTCCGACGTCCGTTCTATACGGTACCATGCCTCCAGGTGGTATGATTAACATGATCGCCAAAGCACCTCAGCAAGAAAAAGCGACCGAAGTCAGCTTTGCAACGGGATCGCGTAACCTTGTTGAAGCATCCATTGATACCACGGGTCAAATTGGAGATGGTCCACTTTCTTACCGCATTATCGCACTTGCACGCACTCAGGATGGTCAGGTCGACAATACCAAAGAAGAGCGCTATGTGTTTGCACCATCACTGGATTGGCAAGTGTTTGAGCGCACTCTGATTAACTTCAATATGTATTATCAAAATGATCCTGAAATGGGGATGAACTCTTCCCTGCCGTCGTCAGGTATGTTTGTTAGCAATCCAAATGGCTCAACATCACCTTCGACATTCATTGGTGACACAGACTGGAACACATTCGAACGTGAAGTGCTGATGCTGGGTTACAAGGTCAATCACGAGTTTGAGAGCGGCTGGACATTCTTGCAAAATGCTCGCTTTACGGATGCATCTCTCTATCAGGAAAATACCTATATGCCGAGTGGCGGGTTTGATCCATCGACAGGGAATATTGCACAGTTGGCTTATAGTACGGATGAGGAATCAACTGGTTTTACGATTGATAACCAACTTTCTGGCACCATAGATCTTGCTGGGGCAGAGCATAACATCTTGCTTGGCGTTGACTACCAGAATCTAGATGGTACCTCCGATCAAGTCTACTTCTCGACTCCATTTATGACGAACATCTTCAATCCAAACAGTAATTTGATTGATCGCGATAACATGGGAGCATCTTCTACTGCGCGAGATGAAGTGGAAGTAAAACAACTGGGTTTCTATCTCCAGGATCAAGTGCGCTTGGATAAACTGGTTCTGATTGCTGGTGGACGTTATGACTTGTATGAAGGCGAATGGTATGGCTCAAAAGCGGATCAAAACCATTTCTCTTATCGAGTTGGGGCTTTATATGAACTGCCTTACGGTTTCTCGCCATACGTTAACTACGCGACCAGCTTTGAACCTGTTACAGGTGGGAATGATGGCAAACAGTTTGTGCCAGAAGAGGGTAAGCAGATTGAAGGTGGTATCAAATACGAGTCAGAGGATTACTCGAAAGCGGCCACACTGGGTTTATTCCAGATTGTAAAAGAAAATATGCTTGTGGCTGATCCATCGGATCCGACATATCAAAGTAAGATTCAGGTCGGTGAGGTTACATCTAAAGGTATTGAGCTTGGAGGGCGATGGTTTGTTGATGAAGCATTGGATGTAAGCGCCTCTTATACGTATACGGATATGACAATCAGCAAAGATGTTCAATTTGAGGGTAAAACACCGATATATGTACCAGACCACACGGCAAATCTTTGGGCGAACTACTACTTCTATAACGGCGCGTTAAATGGCCTTAGAGTGAGTGGTGGAGGGCGTTATGTCGGTGAAATGCAAATTGATGCTCAGAACACTGGCAAGGTTCCATCCTACACTATTGCGGATTTGTCACTTGGCTATGACTTAGGCAGAGTCAGCGAGTCATTAACGGGCGCGAACGCTAATATTATTGTCAACAACTTGTTTAACGAAGAATACTATACCTGTTATGACAGCAATAACTGTTGGTATGGTGCTGAACAGACCATAGAAGTGAACGTTAAATACGAGTTCTAATTCCTGATAGAGAGTAGAAAAGCAGCCAAACTGGCTGCTATTCTTTGTTCCTAATACTAGTTACATGCTGAGGCTTGTACCTCTCGCCATACGCCCATTCCCCTCTGATGCCAGCTGTATCTCCTTTGGTCCACCAGTGGTTCTCCCAGAACTTACCGTTCCAGCTTACAAAATTGCCTGGTAGATCATAAGTCTTGGTCGCACTCCAGACTTCGCAGGGAGATTCATTGGCGGCAACATAATCAACATGCACTTGTGCCGTATCAATGAGTTTGCTGTCATTAGCTGTGAGCTCGAAGGTATAGCGCGTATCTTGTGCTGTTTCAGGAATATAAGCTCGGGTAGAGACTGAATATTGGTCAGTAATTACTACGTCGTGTGAACTGGGGGAGATGACCTTCCATCGGTAGCTGAGCGTATCACCATTAGGGTCATAAGATTGAACGCCATCCAGCTCAACGTAACCAGATTGGTTGACTTCAGTATGGCTTATTGTCGCTTTCGCGATAGGTGCAGTATTGATGTTATTGCTTTCTATCTGCGTATGTAGCAAGCGATTTGGTGAACCTGAGCCCACATCAAACAAGGCGTTTTCGGTTGTCTGGTTGATAAGCGTTTGTTTGAGCTCCTCTGTTGTGGCTTGCGGGTTCATTTGTAGTAAACGAGCTATGTGACCGGTAACATGTGGGGCTGCCATTGAGGTGCCATTCATTATTTTGGAACCACCTCCATCTGCCGCTGAAGTGATGTGATCACCGGGTGCGAAAAGTGAAACACAGTTTCCCCAGTTAGAGCTGTGGGCGCGGTAATCGTCATTAGTGGAGGAGCCGACAGTGATAGAGTAGTCTGAATGAGGGCTTTTGTTACAGGCGTCCTTATCCCTGTTCCCAGCGGAGTCGACAAACGAAATGTTGTGTACTTGTACTATTTCATCCACTGCGGTATCCATGGCCTCCCAACGAGAACCACGAGAGATACTGTAATTGATAACAGCAGGCTTACCTTGTTGTTTGGCATGATCGAGAATCCAGTCAAATGCGTTAAGAATCTTTTCGCCGTTGCCTTTGCCCTCGCAATTGAGCACCCGCACTGAATAAATGTCAGCTTCTGGGGCAATTCCAAAGCGATTCCCGGCTGCTGTTCCAGCAACGTGAGTACCATGTCCACGACAGTCAGACGCGTCACCGTCGTTATCTACAAAGTCCCAACCAGACACTGCCCGACCGCCAAAGTCTGAATGGGAGAGATCGATTCCTGAGTCGACGATATAGATTGAAACACCTTTCCCCGTATATTGTCCTACATCATAAGTTCCATCGAGTGGAAGGTTCCTTTGATCTGAACGATCCAACCCCCACGATGGGGCTGAGCTGCCCTGAATTTGAGTAGCGTTATCCGACGTAAATGTCACGTTTTTATACACCCCTTTTACTTTGAGGTGCTTCTTGAGTTGCTCTGCCTGCTTTTCGGATAACGTGGCTGAAAAACTCCTTAAGTTTTCGAAAGAACGGGAAATTTGCCCCTTGGACTTAGCCGAGTTCCGTGCTTCTCTAGTAGGGCTTTCGTCGATAATCTGTTGCGCGATATCCTTCACCTTGGTGTGAGGTGAATTGTTTTGGGCTGCAATATCTTTTAAAACCACAATATACGTATCATTCACATCAGCATGGGCTGGGAAGTATAATGCTGTTGATAAAATAGAAAGCGCTATTCTGGATTTAATCCTCATTTTTCATTTCCTTATGTACGGTGTATTAGAGCGAAATTGTTCTAGAGTCTTGAAATTGAAACTTCCGCTGTTGAAGCTTTTTAATTTGTAGCTAAGTTATTAATGATTGTTTAGTCAGAAATTGGTTTTATTATTATTATTAATAATAATGATTATTTATATTTTAATAATTTACTTTCAGTAGTGGATATGGTGCTAAGGAGGTGTAATAAGAACTGAATGATTTTATTTACTTGTTCGTTAATAATAGAAAGATAACTAGTGGTGATTGAGGTATCACAGTGATAATCGATCTTATTTTTGCTTTTATCCTACTTTTTTCTTGTTTTTATGACTTTGTCTAAGGTTAGATAGTTAATCGCCATACTTTAGAAAATATAAATAACCAGTTACAAAATATGCATCATTAATCTTATGAATTCACATGGATACTTTTGTGACATCAATGGTTAAATAGCTTTAATTAACTCTGTTGGTTATATCCGTAAGCTCATTTTAACTCGAATAAAAAGTCTAATAAAAACATTAACGGGGTAAGGGATGTTCTATTCATTTAACTTAAGTAATGATAGATCGCTAAGTTTAATTCTTAATGGGAGCTTGTTATACAGCGTTGAGGATAAAGCAAAGAAACTGGAATTTGATTTAAACGATAAGGAACGTTTTGTTTTAGAGTTTTTAGTCGAGAATTCATCAAGGGAATTTCCGTCAAGCCCGAGGGATATCGAAGCCGCATATAAAGATTATTATCAGGGTGAATTTGGTCTATATGCACTTAAAAACACAATTGCATCATTGAGAAAAAAGTATAAACACCTTGTTGCTGAATACAGTGGCTCTATGGAAGACAAAGAACTGATTGTTAATGTGTTTAAAAAGGGCTACTACGTTGACCTAGATCTTATTGTAAACAATCAAATTAAAGAAAGCATCGTTGCTAACTTCAATAGTTATAAGCCTTCCAATCTGGAGATGCTTTGGCTCTTTCTGAAAATCTACCATTTGACGGTGTTAAACAGAGCGACGAAGGCTCTTTCACTCGCAGGCTTTGTTATTGCACTTCTCTATGTTTTCCAAATTTGGCACTTGAGCTCCATTGTTGGGAAGTACAGTTATAATACGGATCAAGTGGCACAGGCACTTATGACTCTTGGTTGTCATGATCGTGAAACCGTGACGGCGTTTAACCGATCGTTGAATCTGGATTCAGCGCTGTTGCTTGCAGAATCTCAGTCCTGCCTTGTCGATCGAGATGCCGTCAAAACGCTTAGCAGAGAGCAGGTAGAAGAGTTTCTGGGGTTACCTCAATTTGTTTACACGATTAGAGAGAACTTACCAAGCGGTTCGGTGGTGATCGGCCGAATTTCTGTCAGTGCAATTGAGAACCGCTATCGAAATAACCTATGGCCTGTGCTCATCGATGCCGTGACTATAAACAATAAAGTCTCTAACGTCTTTACGACGGGAAGTCAGTCGGGCATAGGGTATTTAGTGCGACCTTTGACAACGGTACTAGTGTCGCCTTCTATAGTCACAATTTGTTGAGCGAATGGCTAAGTCTATTTGTTGTGTTTTTGGTTGGCTTTTATGGCAATCGATTGCTGCGATTTGGAAAGTTTTGTCACGACTGGGCAACACTGCGCTACAAGCTCGAAAAGATTATTGATACCACCTGCAAAAGCGTCCTTTATCATGAAGTGTTAACTAGAGTGAAGCACCGCACGGCACTGCAATATATCGCAAACCTAACGCAAAACCAGCTCGTCACTTTTCATACTGTTCTGATAGCCAAAACGATAGCCAACGCCCGAGCTCACGGAGTCGTTGGGGTATATGGTATGAACTTATGTCCAAGCTCACTGTTAAACAAGAACTTCTACGCTTTGGAAAAGTACCTCCAGATTTTGGAACCCAATGAGGTGGTTTTAGAACTGACCGAGAACTCGAACCAGCCATATAGCAAAGAAATCTACGCCAATATCACTCACCTTAAATCGCTGGGCTTTCATATAGCATTAGATGACTTTGGTACCGGAAACAATAACGTTCAGATTGTTCAGCGAGTGTCTCCAGATTATCTCAAAGTAGACAAAGAATTTATTCGAGGTATTGAGTCGAATGAAGTCAAAAAAAAGCTGCTCATGACACTATCGGATATCGGCACCATGTCGGATTGTAAGATCATACAAGAAGGTGTTGAAACCATCGAGCAGCAGGAAATCTTGTGCAAACTTGGCTATCGATTTCAGCAAGGCTACCTCTATAGCTAGGACATGAGCCATGAATTCTTTTAATTATTCTCTAGAGTTATCAGAAAACCAGTCATTGCAGTTACAGTTTTTCCGAACAGCCTCATAAAATCGCACTAGGCCCTAACCATGAGTTTGGTTGGGGCCTTTCATATTGAGCTATTCAAAATGGCATGAATGACAACGGACTTTACAAAGAGTCAAATCGAGAGGTTTTTTCAACTATTACTTTAATCCCATCTATAAAGGAGGGGAGCTTTCTGTTTGCAACTTCTGGGCAAGCGGAATAAACCACTAAACAAGGTGTTTTGTTGCTCTCGGTAATACCAACACCGATGACACCGTCTACCTTCATCCACTCATCTTGCCACTTAGCTTGTACTTCTTCTATTGTGAGTTTTTTCATCCTAAATGAGGCCCAGAGAGTTCTCTGGGCCTTTTAGATATCAAAAGTTAGTCGTCGTGGTATTTGAGCAGACATTCGTGTCTTTTTCACAAACCTTATGGTTGTAGCTCCCACCACCTTTATTGTTGATGTTATCTGTGTAAAACCCAGTGTTTCCTACAGTAGCAACAACGTTTCCGTCCCTATATATATCAACGTCCGTTGCGGCACTGCCTGACCACTCAAGATTCGCTTTTTGGAGCCCCTTAACTTTGTAGCCTGACGTTGTTAGTGAGATATCGCCACTTGGAGGTGGCGGTGGTGGAGCTTCAGAATCGATTGTCACGTTGAATCGAGCTAAAACTGGATCGATTGGTGAAGCTATAGTGCGAGTTGACGAACCAGCAAATAGCAAGCCGACAGGGTTATTTCCCTCACTTGTTACTATCAAAGAGCCAGAATCACCGCCAGAACTGAACGAACCATCTGAAATACTTATTTGTCCTACGAAACGAGCCAATTTGGTACATGTCGTGCTGCCCTCGTAGCACACGTCAACTGTCACGTTGATTGCCGCAACGATACCTTGAGTAAAGCCAGTTGTTCTACCGTACTTTTTCACAGATTGATTGAGCGTTGCATTCACAGTTTGTGAATTTGGTATTCCGTACCCGTCTTCCGGAGTAGAGGTACCGAGCTCTCCAGTACTGGTGAGAGCGACAGCGGCATCCATAGTATTCTCAGCCCCTCCGAATAGAATAGGCTCATAGTCTGTGAGTGTGGCAAAGGTATCACCATTTTCAACACCACCATCATACGGTCCAGGCTGTAGCATGTTTTCTGGAATACTGGTGTCATTTGAGTTGGCAAAAACGTGATTGTTACTTAGTGCAAACACATTTGTACCATCTGTTACACGAGCGCCAATTGTGCCTGCCGTAATCGCTGGGTGGCCAGTAGATACTCCAATGGGCACTGGTCTATCAAAACGTGCCGTAGGGTCAACAGGATCTGGGTCTGGCTCGGGGTCGGAAAAACACTCAGGAGGGCGTTGAGATGGTGGACCTCCACAGGTTGGAGGAGCAAAGGAATAAAAGCGGCCAGTATAGACTTCCTTCACGGTAACGCCATCTAACCATTTTGGTATACCTTTTGGCGTTGGTGTATCAGTAAAGACCACTATTACGCCGGCACCACTTTCATCTACAGACAAGCCATGGCCGACCACACCTGAAGTTTGCATGAGAGACTCATTGTGTTTTTCCTGAGCTGCTGCGGCGACAGCGAGTCCGGGGGGAATTTCAAATGGAGGAGCAGCGAGGGCTATCAAAGACCATAGTGTACTGATTGATATTGCAATCAGTTTTATAAACCAATGTTTGAACTGCATAACTCAATACTCCTCTGAAAGTTTATTGATATTAGTGTCAATTATGGTTGGTTAATCGATAGTTTGCGTAGGTATTTGGAGGGGTTTAAGGAATAAAAAATAGAACTGTTTGACCCATAAAGAGAAAACCCGGGAAATAATCCCGGGTTTATTTTGCTTCGGCAGAGGAACTAGGCTTCAGAGCGCTTCAGATGAACTTCTTCTTCTTTCGCACCGGCCATTGGGTCGTTGAAGCGTGACTCATCCAGAGCACCTTCTGACTTAGCGACGATAACTGTTACCGCGCTGTCACCTGTGATGTTTACAGCAGTACGGATCATGTCTAGTAGACGGTCTACACCCATAATTAGTGCGATACCTTCTAGTGGCAGGCCTACTTGGTTAAGTACCATTGCTAGCATGACCAGACCTACGCCCGGAACACCAGCCGTACCGATAGACGCAAGCGTTGCTGTCATGATCACCATCAGGTAATCACCCATAGTCAGGTCAATGTTGAATGCCTGAGCAATAAAGGCTGTCGCAACACCTTGCATGATGGCCGTACCATCCATGTTTACGGTTGCGCCTAGTGGAACCGTGAACGAAGAAATACGGTTATCAACGCCCATGCGGTTTTTTGCGGTTTCCATCGTGACAGGGATTGTCGCGTTGGAAGATGCAGTCGAGAACGCAAACATGATGGCGTCTTCCATCTTCTTCAGGAAGGTTATTGGGCTAAGACCAGTGAAGCCTTTTAGCATCACGCTGTAGGTAACTAGGCCATGAATTACAAGTGTACCCGCCAGAACGAGGAAGTATTCTGCTAAGTTCAGAATTGCACTCAGACCTAGACCCGTGAATAGCTTCGCCATTAGGAAGAACACACCGTAAGGAGCTAGGTTCATCAGTAGCGCAACCAGCTTCATGATGACCTCATTAAGGTCAGCAAATACAGCGGCAATACGCTCACCTGGTTTACCCGCGGCACTGATCGCGATACCAAACAGTACAGCAAATACGATGACTTGAAGTGTTTTACCTTCAGCCATGGCGCTGATCGGGTTGGTTGGGAACATGTCGATAATGACTTGGCCCAGAGACGGTGCTTCTGCGGATTTGAATGAGCTCGCTGCGGTCAGATCAGCACCTGCACCTGGCTGGAATAGGTTACCCATAGTCAGTGCAAGCGTAATCGCAACAGCGGTTGTAGTAATGTAGAAAGCGAGTGTTTTACCACCCATTCGGCCTAAAGTAGATAGGTCTTTCAGTGAGCTTGTACCACAAACCAGTGAAACAAAAACTAGTGGGACAACAAGCATTTTTAAGCTGGCAACGAAAATCTGGCCACCAACTTCAAACAGTCCATTGACGATGTATGTGTCGACAAATCCGTTGTCGGCAAAAAGGCTGCGAATCGCAAAACCTGTCAAGATACCCGCAACCATGCCCAGAATTACTCGGCTGGTTAGCGACATTGGTTTCTTGGTATTCATAGTGAACACTCCTTATAGTTATGCACCTTGAGTTCACTTCAAGGCGTGCAGGAGGTTATCAGTCGAACCGGAAAATACGAAAGTAAAATGCATTATCAGATTTATAGATGTGATCTTTATCACTGGAGATTATTGGGTTTTAACTCTGTGATAACAATTTTAGTTAAATGTTTTATCTAAGTATTTTCAAATTTCACATCTTGTTTGGGAGGTGTTAAAAAACAAGTCATTCTCATTACCTGTGGAATTAGGTGCATATGGAGGTCGGATGACTTGATGCTTGCATAGATAATCAATAGTTATGCACTTTTTAGTGTGCCTGATAGAGAGATGTTAAGCCCTTTTCATCGAAATGACGCACGGTTTTCCTTTGCCATCACTTGTTTCTCGTGCGTTGGGCGTGGATAACAACAGTTATCGTGTTAATTATTCCTTTGTAAATGCTAGTCACTTCATATTCAACGGGTTTCTCACTGCTTTAACCGTGAATTTAGCCAATAACACCAATTTACCTAGGGATGTTCCCCTTAGCATAGAAGCTCGACGTCAGAGACTACATTAAAATAAAGGAATAATTACAATGTCAGAGCTAAGCTACGCCAATACAGGAGCGGCCGGAAATGGCCTTCCTATGGTACTTAATAATTACAATTCGTTCCCACATAACCCTGTCAATAGAAGTGGAGCAGAGTACCCTCTGCTAGGCTTATCCCCTTCAATACAGAGAATCCAAAGTCAGATTGAATTTGCTGCCAGAACCAACTATCCGGTATTTATCAGCGGAGAGACAGGGACGGAAAAACGCTCCATCGCCTCTCTTATTCATCTCAACAGACTGGAAGGTAAAGGCCGTTTTATTCTTATCCCGCCAACCATCCATAATCAGTCACAATTTAAAGCGTATCTAGAGAGTAGCCTCAATCGAGCGAAGCAAGGCACTTTGTATCTCTCTGAAGTCGATGTGTTGCCACAGGAAAAGAAGGACTATCTGACCACCTTATTCAGTCAGGAGGAGTTTCAAAGTTGCTTGACTGAAAAAAAGGTCCAGCTGATCGTCTCCTGTACCGAGTCAATCAACAGTGCGGAAGGAAATCGGCAATTTTTGGCTAAGTTACTGGGGACAGAGGTTCCGCACCTAGAGCTTCATATCCCGCCAGTCAGGGAGCGTAAACAAGACCTCTCCAACCACATCGACCATATACTCAATAAACTCCAATCCTTTACTACTACACGATTTACCCCCGAAGCGATTCAGCTTCTTCATAAATACCACTGGCCGGGCAATGTTGAGCAGTTGCAGCGCGTCATTGTGACTCTAGCGTCCTGTTGCAATAACAACATTGATGTTGAAGACATTCAGAATCTCGATCTTTTCCCCGAAAGTGAAACCTTCGACATTGTTGAAGCGGTATTAAGCCAAGAGTTCAGTGGATTCCGTCATCTTCATCCAGGATTGCTAAAAGCGCTCAACTATATGAGCGAGAACTTCACCGAAGAACTGACGCTAGCCGATCTCTCTAACGCGGCGTTTACTAGCCAGTCCCACCTCTCTTATCTATTCCGCCAGCACATTGGCTACTCATTTAAATCATTACTGGTACAGGTGCGTATCTGTTATGCCAAGCAGCTGATTGATGAATCACCGATGATGAAAGTGACGGAAGTATGCCTGCAATCCGGGTTCGGTGACCTGAGTCATTTCGAAAAAATGTTCAAGAGAAATGTTGGCTGCACACCACGTCAGTACCGACAGAAAGAACGAGAAAAAGCGCGTCTCTTTGCGACGAATTAAGTTGGTGAAAAGGCCGCAATTCTTGATGGATTCGACCAAGTTATAAAGCGGACTTCTTCTTAATATGGAAAGCATAGAGACGAACATCAAGAGCCTCTGAAATGGAAATCAACATCGAGAAAATGCTGAGTCAATTTACCCCGACAACATCGCGCAATATGTACCTCAACATGGTGGCCGATTCGTTAGGGAAAGCATCACAAAATGCAACTCATGCTCAGCAGCAGATTCAGACCATAGTAGTCACCAATACGGCGTTAGGTTCCGGGTTGATTTATTCCATTGCAGCAAAAGGGTCTTAGTCAGTTTTGAGGTGCAATGCGGCACTTCTTAACCAGCAAAGGAGCATTTGATATGCCAGTAAATGATGCGGTCACCGATTCCGTGACGCAAGTAAACACCGAGGTAGTGGGTGATACCCCCGCTGTTGCGAGTGGAAACCTGTTGCTTTCTACCAGTCAGGCAATGGGCATCTCCGCACTCAACAGTACAGGGGCGAACCAACAAGCGACTTTGGTCCATCAGTCTTCGACAGTGCAGGGAGTGAACTCTTTGCTCGCTACAGGTACCGCGGTTATAGGCCGTAGTGTCGAACTCATCCTAGAACCTAGCGCAAGCTAATTAACTGAAATTAGGAGCAAATTATGCCAGTTAATGAACAAGTAACAGACTCAGTAACACAGGTGAACACGAAAGTTGTTGGTGAAACTCCAGCAATGGCAATGGGTAACCTGTTGATGTCTACCAGCCACGCTTTGAGTAATGCTGCTCACAACGCGACGGCTGCACAGCAGCAAGCACAAATCACTATGCAGGCTGCAACAGTACAGGGTGTGAACTCTTTGATGGCAATCGGTTCTTCGGTCATTGGCCGTGGTGCTGAAGGCATCATCGAAAAAGGCTAATTACAGCCAGGTTGGAAAAAACTAATTGTTAACAACAAATAAGGAACGAAACAATGCCAGTTAATGAACAAGTAACAGACTCAGTAACACAGGTGAACACAAAAGTGGTTGGTGAAACTCCGGCAATGGCAATGGGTAACTTGCTAATGTCTACCAGCCAAGCGTTAGGCACTGCAGCTCACAACGCGACAAGCGGCCAGCAGCAAGCACAAATTACTATGCAGGCAGCAACGGTCCAAGGCGTTAACTCGCTTATGTCTATCGGTTCTTCGGTTGTTGGCCGAAGTGCAGAAGGCATCATCGAAAAAGACTCGTAATGCCATACGCACCTTTGTCAGTCTGATGACTGGCAAAGGTGTATTTGAAGGAGATGTGAATGAAAACGGTAAACACACCCCCTGATCAGGCAGAGTCAGCATTCCACGCGGCGAATCAATCTGTGGCTCAGTCCACCGCCATGGCACTTGCGGATGCAACAGACAATCTGCGCAACCTGAACACATTGAGTACCACTGCGATTGGTACGGCGTTAAGCCAACTTCTGGAAACGGGTGATCCTAAGTACATGGACATTATCGACCAGGCGCAAAAAGTGGTGACGAACGGCGCCGAAAACTTCGGTGTGGTCGGCGATAAAGTAGCGACTGTGCTACACGATCGCTCTCAGTAACTATTGCTGTTCTTCTCATTTCCATTTCAGGTTTGTGAGTTCAGCATTCGTTTCAGCGCCTGTTGAAGGCATCACAAGGAGTGAACATGAAAGAGCAGGATACAAGATTCGAAAACGAGTTCGAACAGGAACTCTCGCAAAACGCTATCGACCAGTTTAATACGTTGCAGGCGTTCTCGTCGCAACCAACCAGCTTGCTGGAAACCACATTGGCTGACACGTTAGGTTTGTCCATGCATAACGCGGTCAGCACTCAGCAACAGTCTCAAATGACCACCGCGGCTTCGGTGACGAACGCCTGCGCCCGACTACTTCAGACTCAAACTCGACCGACGGTTGAGGCGAAAGTTGAGCCCAAAACCGAGCCCGCCATTTTTGTCGATGCCAGTCATCGGTTAGGAAGAGAGGACGGTGGCAGTGAAGACATTCAGGAAGAGGCTGAAGATAAAAAACGCTCATTCAGCTTGTTACGTTTTCTGAAGAGAAACAAAGGGGCGAACGATGACCAGCAATGACACGATGAAGTTTGATGTCAATGAACAGCTCAAACAGATTGAGTCGTTCACCGAGCGGCAACAACAGGACGTGCAAAAGTTGATTGCAGAGTCACAGAAGCGTTTTGGTTCAGGCCAGGTGACTGAGTCCATCGATGAAGTGGAAAGCGCGGTTACGGGGATGTTGGATAACATCGAAGGCCAGCTTGAGCAGGAAATCAGCAAAATCAATCAGCAGCTGCAGGAGCTGCTGCCAAATGAAATTCAATAAGTGAGGTTATCATGCCGAAAAAAGTCAACGAGCAGATCACGGACTCTGTAACTCAAACCAATACTCAAGTGCTGGCGGGATCACCGGCTAATGCGATGGGTAACCTGTTTACCTCTATGGGCTTGGCGATGTCGAACCTGAACAATAATGCGACTTCAGCACAGCAACAGGCAAACATTGGTATGCAGGCAGCGACGGTACAAGGTGTCAACGCACTAACGGCTATAGGCACTGCAGTTTTGGGTCGAGCAACAGAAGCGATCGTCGAAAAAGACGAAGAATAAACGCCAGCACACTTTGATTTTCTTGCCAAAAGTACCATTTGACCCAACGGCCAATTCAGTTAATGACATTGGCCTTTTGTTTTAGGAGTGAACCATGAGTGATAAAAAAAGTGCGGAAGACCTCAAACAAGTGTCAGAGATGATCGATCAGCTGACAGAGTCAGCCATGTCAGACACCATGGGTCTGCACATGCAAAATGCCGTGACCATACAGCAAGGTATGCAGGCAATTAGCAATGCTTCAACCTCGACAGCTTGCGCCTTGATCCTCAAAAAAGGCGGCTAACGGGTAGCCGCTCATGTCGAATGAGAGCACGACTGACAAGGCCAAACAATCGGTCGCTCAATCTACTGCCATCGCAGTGCAAGACGCTGCCGACAACTTGCGTAACCTCAACACGATAAGTACCACCGCTATCGGTGTTGCTCTGTCCGAACTTCTTGCCACAGGTGACCCAAAATACGTTCAGGTTATCGAGCAAGCTCAGAAAATCATGGAAAAAGGCACCGCTAACTTTGCCGAATTGGGTGAAAAAGCGGCTGATGTGGCAAAGAAGTTTGGTTAGTCAGGCGCTCAAGAATTTGTTTAAAAACACAACTTCTTGTTCAAATTAGCAAAATGTTGTGTAACCAAGAAAAGAAACATTTTAATCATTTGAATTAGTTAACTTTTTATTAGGTACGCTATTTGCTTAATCCAGATAATTTTTGTCCGTCTGGTGTAACTATGAGCAACCACAACCCCCTTCCTCCTAAGAAATCCATGTTTTGGAACGATCAGAGATTCAGCCATGATGATGCGGTCACAGCGTATGAGCAAGATGGCACTCTTACATCCTTTAATCAGATGTCTGACTTGGAATCTGATGATCTTGCCGGTTCACCACCTGAGCACAGCATGTTTTGGGAAGGGGGGACGGAAAAAATTGAGCCGCCAGAACAAGGCGTCCCCGAAGAAAAACTCAACCTTAAGAAAAAAGAGGTAGAAGGGGAAACGATTAATATTGTTCCTGTGCGTTACGCGATAGATGAAATCGAAGACCCGGAAGCTGAGCCTGCTACAAAGCCATTTGGATTGCCTGAAGAGTGGAAGGGGAAAGGCTCAACAAAATACAGTTCAGATTCAGGCTTAAGTTATACGCTAAGACAACTGCGTGATGGTTGGCTATACGTTTATGACCACATGACAAAAGAGCTCGATGAATACGAAGTAAAGGGCGTGAACTTCACTCAGTATCTGATGGGCGAAAGTGAAGATCCTGAACTAGGCAAAGACAGCCGCGGTCAGGCACAAGAAGCAAAGCCTTATATCACTTATTCTACGAAAACCGCCATTTCATGTGTGTTCTCAAAACATCGTTGGAGCTGGGAAAGCTACGAAAGAGTCCGTGCTGGCGAAGCGAAGAACGGCCAGTTTATGTCTACTCGGGCATTAAAGCTGCCAGATGCTTCTGATGTCGGCGATATTGAGCTGTTATCACAAGTGGCGGATATAGAGGAGAGTGCGGTTGAGGACCTGCGTTTTGCTAACAGCAGTGTTCTAACCTCGGTGGATAGTGAGTACCCAGATCTAGAAGTGAAACCTGTGGCATCCGCAGCCGAGATTAAAAGTGCTTTACCACCTGAAGAAGCAGCTTGCATCATGGCAATTGATGATTACTTGGCAGAAGGGCGGGATGTGTCTGCGTATTTTGTAGGTGTTGCGTCTCCTTATCGGTTGTTCGAAGAACAATACACCAACCAATGGGCTCTGATGCAAACCGCCATGCAGCTTTGCATGTTTGGCTCAAAAGATGATCTCAAGATGCCATCTATCGTCAAGCGAAGAGGCCAAGAGCTTGAGTTCTATAAAGACCTTTCTAGCTATTATTCGAGCCGGAGCTACTATGACATTGCCAAAAGTGTGGAGGGGAGTTCTGAACGCTTTGATGCGCTTAATAAAGAACTGAATAAACTTTATGGCTCCGATATGTCTTCAGCCATGGAGTCAAAAGAGGCGTATTTTGAAGAAAAATACAATGTCTCGCCTGCCAAACTAAAAAGCTACGATACATGGGCAGCAACAGATAAATGGAGAAAAATGCTGGACTGGCAGCGAATGTTCTCTGAAATGGAGGAGCTGACCAAGAAGCGCGAGGAACTCTTCGAACCGGTGGCAAAGGTGAGAGAAGATTTTCACAAGAACTTAGAGAAACTTTCCCCGCACCGTATTGAGTGGCTGATGGACTTATGGGATAGGGAAACTCAGGATGAGTTACTCCACTATCACATGCAAATAGTCGAGGCAGTCACTTTTATCCAAAGTGAACAAGATCAAGAATTTGTTGCCGCACAATTTGATAACCCGACGACGATTATCCCACTAAACACCAGTGGTTTTAGCCGTGAGCTATTCAGTATTCTGGGTTCCGCTATTCCATTAAGTATCGATGATGCATCAGCGATTTCGGCGGATCAGCAAACAGAACCTTCAATGCAGGACAAGTTTGCTTCGGCAGCTTCAAACTGGGGAAGCGCTACAGGTATTTACAGCAAGCTGGTGGATTTTCTAACCAACGAAGATGTTTATAGCAGTGAACTGCTTAAACCTCTGAGTGACGGAGCCAAGAATATTCACCTGCTTATCAACGAATTTGTTGAAGCGCTGTCACTTGCTGCGCCAAAAACGAGTGCCAGCTTCATCGCTCAGTCATCCGTACTGGTTTTATCTGCAGTTGCCCCGACTGCCACTGCGAATACAACTTACATTAGAATGGCCATGGCTGAACGCCTTGCTCTCAAGATGGGGCTGGAAGTGCCAGATGACTATTCAACGAAATTTGTCGAGTGGCGAGATAAGATCAAACGTAATGAGGCAACTTTAAAAGAATCTAAAGAGATGGTGGATGCGTTTAATCGTAATGATAAATCAGTATCCAAGAGTGCTTTCAAGGCAGCTCGGGAAAAATACACCAACGCTAAAAAAGTACTCAGAGCCAGCATGTTGGAGTACCCACAAAAGATTGTCTTACCGAGAGATTTCGCATCTGCGATGGCAAACGCACATATGGACATCCTTAAGGGTAAAATTGACAGGCTCGGAGATTACTATAAATCGGTAGGCGGGCTCGGCTTCATCGGTTTGTTATTCAACCTGATTTCATTTCATGACGCCTTGGAAGACGCATTTGAGGATGATTTTGTTCAGACAGATGAGTATCTGGCAATTATTCAAACAGGGATGTACTCGCTTTCTGCAGCAGTAGGAATTAGGGTTGGCACAGCATGGACAGAGGTAAGTGGTCGAGATCATCTTCGAAAATCATCCATTAGAACTTTGATTCGAAGCCGCTTCGAATCAGGAGTTAAAGCTGGCGAGCTTAGAAGCTTGAGTAGGTACACTAAGTGGTTAGCAGCAACAGCCACTATTGGGTTGATAGCAACTGTAATTGAAGGTTACCGCGTATATCAAAAATACGTGGTAAGTTCTGGAGTTGAGAAAACCTTACTTATGACTCAAGGCATTTCCATTCTTGCATCTACCCTTGTTCTTGGGGCGCAAGCATTTGGCTATACAGGCATGCTATCAGTTTCTCTGACTGCTGGGGCGCTTGCTACAGGTATTCTAGCCGTAGCCGTGATCATTTATGTTGCGACTAACTTTCTTTTGGAGGTTTATAAGAAAGATGCTTATCAAAAGTGGTTATCAGAACTACCTTGGGGGCGTGGTGAAAATCGGTTGAAATGGAGTCAAGACGCTGATTTAGAGTCAGAAGTTTCTACGAATGTAGCCGTTGTAGACAAAGCGTTGAATAGCTTGAAAAAGGTTATCCAACAGCCAGTTGTTAAACAAACAGCAATAAATGTTGTTGAGCCCAATTACCATGGGCCTGCTGCCGCAAGTGTTGTACAAAAGGCGGTTAAAGTAGATGTAATCCTACCTAAGGGGATTAATATTGATTCCTTTAATGTATTCAGTAATATCGATATGTCTCTCGCATTCGATAATAAATGGTCGGTTGACCAGCAAGACGGTGGTTCTAAAACACTTTCGTTTCAATTACCCGTTTCAGCGCTTGAAAAATATCTCACTTTGAAAATTGAATATATTGTTTTTGAAGGATTATCAAATGGAAAAACTATTAGAGATGCTTATTTCTATCAACATGTTATAAAAGAAAATATCACCTATACATCAGAGTTCGACACTGTGAAGATAGGCTTGTATAAACCTGAATTGACAAACAATAGTCTGGCAGTAATTTATTGAGGTTTCGTTAGTGGCATATTTACCATTCTATATAACTCCAGAAGAATTTACCGAGTTAGAAGATAAACAAGAGTCAGAGTTCCGAGAAGAAGAAGGCTCAATTTGTTGGACTAGTTACAACCTAGATGAAAAAGATAGATGGTTGAGAAAAAGGTGGTGGTTGCTCGGCCACTGTTTAGTGTCTACCTTACTTATTGTAGTTGGTATGATCGCTGATTTTGAAATGTGGATGCGTATGGAAGGCCTTGCGCTTGCTACTATGATTGTTATTCCTGTGGTAGGTTTCGTTACTTATATTAGCTACGCGTCTGATGACCGGTTTGACTATGTTTTCTCTAAAAGAGGAACAGTTGTTTTTCAACGCTTTGGTGAACCCGATTGGGTACCTGTTGCTGTGAAAGGTATGGGCATTATAGGCAGTGTCGGGTGTATCATTTTAGTTGCTGTTGTTGGGCCTGCCGCTTTGGTTGGGCTTGGCGGTTTTATGCTAGTATCGTTTGCTTTAGTGTCTAGAAAGCCTCATGAGCCAACACGAAGAGTCGTACCTGCAGAGCAATATCTAATGGTTAAATATAACCGGAAGCGTAATGTAATATGTATTTTTTCTAAGCTAGATGTATGTATGCCTTCTCCGCATGAAGAAGATTCTGTATTTCGTGCTCAGTCAAAGGGAGAATTATACCTTTTCCCTGAAAGTTCAGCTCAATTCGACAAAATATTGAAAACGCTGAATGATAGTTTGACTATCAGCGTGGAAGAGGAGGACGACTTGGAGGCTCTTTTTGAAACGAAAAAACGACCTCAGATAGTCAAAGCGGTTCGTCGAGCTAGGGCCACTTACTCGATGGAAGATGCGGTTAACAAACGTCACCTACCGACGCCACCACCCAAAAAACCAAGATAAAGCATGACTTAATGCCTAAGCCAAAAAGATGCCTCGGTTAAACGAAGAATGACTTGTGAATACCTTGTAGAGTTTGGATTGAAACTCGAAAGGTAGGAAAGTGAATGCGGATTTTAGACTTAATTTTCATTGTTTGGTTGAGCTTTTTAACGCTTTATCAGTTCAATACATTGTTCCAGCTGCTTGTTGATGGTTGGTTATAGAGAAAGCCCATAGAGATCAGTCCCTATGGGCTTTTACTTTATAAGTGGCTTATCAAGTCTTCTACAACACTCTCAAACATTGCTCTGGCGGAAGACTGAGCAGCGTATTCGCAAAGTGAATCTTTTCATTGCGCCACTGCAGCCCAGCTTCTGGGCTTTCCTTGGACCTTCTGTCTGCCTCAAAATAGCTGTGTCTCGGTAAACCGTCGGCAGGCGTCATGACCATGGACTGCTCATTGACTCGCATCGTAAACAAGAACTGGCCTCGTTGACCCGATTGAGCACCTGGGTGGTGCAAGGTGGTGTCACAGCAATAGCGCTTATCGCGTAGCGCTCGGCAGGTGTATTCAAAAGCATCCTGTGTGCCGCGACCGGGGAAGGCAGTATAGATACTGACTCCATCTCGCTGTAATACTTCACTACCTGCGCCGAGCTGAACTGCGTATTGAACCAACCTGAAACCTAACACCAATCCACCGACACTATTAATACCGCTGTATTGAATAGCCCCCGCTAAATCTAGGCATAGACGGTCATCGTTTTCATAAAGGTAAAGTTCCGGTGAAGCCCACTCGCTTTGAGGAATTAGCAGTTCAGTGATGTCTGGTTGATTCATGTTGGCCTCCGCCGTTAGCTTGATATCATCAGAGTGATAATTTATACGAATGAAAATCATTATCAATAATTAAGAACAAAAATTTTGGCGTTGATTGAATGAAAGTTCAACTCGGAAAGGCAAGAAAAGTCACCTTGTGGGAAGAAGGAAAGCCCATAATGGTTTATGGGCTTGAGGCGAACCATATAGAAAGAACTAAACTCTCAATTTACCTGCGAGAGTACTGATAGCGGCGTCTTTTCTACACGTCATGATTTCGACAAACTTGTGCGGTTTTTGCTCCACCAAGTGGAAGATTGTAATCAGTGCTAGGCGCACCTGAGCATCATTGTGGTGATCTTTATTGTGAATCAAATCGGCTACTTCTAATAGTTTCTGTGCCTGAGATTTGTCACCATCGCTCACACCTGTTTTTCTCGCTACCCATTTAAATCCACTGTAAGCAGAAATAAGCAGACCGAATGGCGTGACTTTGAATGAGTAGCGCACGGCCGCCCAATCAATATTGTCGATTGCCAAGATGATGGATGCCATAACAGGATCGTCGTCTTTGAGTTTGAGCGTCTCTTTGCCATGTTGCTTGAGATCGTATAGAAGCAGCTGTTTGGCCATGTACACATTGAAATCGACCGTTGCGGTTAACGGAGTCAGCAAGTTTCCACCGAAATGGAGACCCAACGCCGTTCCGCCTTTACTGGCAATCTGGCCCAGTGCAAACCACAAAATACTGCGGGCATTATCTTTTAGTGTTGATGGAATGCTGGTGATTTTATTAGTGAACCATTCCAGCCAGGTTTCTTCGCTGGTCTGACGTTGAGTTGCCTTAATTAAATCAAGCATTGGGTTTACTTGAGTAATGAGTGTATCTATCGAATGGAAGCCTGCGAGTGGCATTTTCTCAAATGGAATTGAGACGAAATGGATTGATTCAGGCGCCTTGATTTCAGGTGTCGGAAAATCAAGCTTTTTCGTGATGACTTCCAGTTGTTTCTCAAAGAATTTGACGAAATCATCCTTGCTCGCGGGGGTGTCGCTACCAAATAATCCGCTACATACTACATAAGGTGCTTCCGCAGTGCTGGTGACATCATGTGTGTCATATTTGATTTTCTGCCACAAAAAGTTCATCGCTGTGATGGTTTGCGGAGAGTATTCGTTGCAGAACAGGTTAAAGGAATCTGAGCTGATTAGCTGCATTAACCAATCGGCATAGTTTGTGGAAGCGGGGTTAGTATCAAGGATATCTTTCGGGAGCTTTTTAGGATATTCCGATATCTCGGTTTTAATGCCATTGAAGCTGGTCTTGAGATCGGCATACAAAGCTTGAGCCATCGCGGTAGCATTGGATTTCTCTAAAACAAGAGGGGAAACAAGGCTGGGGCATAGTTTACTTGCTTTGGCTAGGTGGACTTGAGCGCCACTCAAGCTCTTAACGGATTCTTTCGAGCTTGAGTTGATAAGCGAATCCAAGAAGGAGGAGTGTGTACTCACATTTTTGTCGGCGAGTAAATCTGACAGCACAGTCTGCATGTGAGCTAAAACAGTCGGAAAGTCCTGATATAGGAAGTACACGAAGTCGCCGCTACTGAGCAGTGAATGCGTCCAATCTCGGTACTGAACTTTCTCAGGTATGGTGTCTACGTCCATTTTTCTCATTCCATTTTCCCAATCCCCTCGGCTTTTGAGGATTGAAGCCAAATGCTTACATGCTCTATTTCTAATGGTCATCACGGGCTCCTTACTGTTCTTCAGAGTTAATGTTTTCTAACTCTGTGAGTTGCTGCCACAGATACTCATCCATAGCTTGTTGTTGGCTGGTTGTGAGAGGGGCACTCTCGTTGTCAGTTGAGCTGCCTGAAGCCCCCTGTCTTAACGGGTTAGTGTTGGTTGGCATTGTTGTCACTCCAATTAGGTTGAATGGCTGGACGAAGCGTCCAAGGCGTGGAATTTCAAAAAACGTCAGACGTTGTGCTGACGAATCACACATGAAGTGGTTCAACTATATGAATCTACCGGTGGATTCACTCAGGCTTAGCTGTGATCTTCTCGGGGTATGCAATGCTGAGTTGAGAAATGGAAGCGACTCGCTGACTTATGAAACCAACAAAACTCGTCATTGGTTCGCCTAGGTTTCACATCGGTTCGCCAAAGTATTGGAGCCATCGCATCGCTAGAGTGGAGGAAGCCGTGCGTCTTCATAACTGCTCAACATTTGAGCCGTGATTAGTCAATAAAATTCACGTAAAGGCGCGCTTCCAACCTTTAGTTCAGTAAACAGGAATCTAAGATGCCAATTAATGCCATTCAGCAAAAAGCGCGTGAAATCAAGCGTCGTGTTGATAGTGAAATTACCGAGAAGTTTCTTGAAGTTGTAGCAGTACCTACGGAAGCTGCGGCGTTAAGAGCCGATGCGGCGCTGCGTACGAAAGCGGGTCTCAACACTAATAACATTTATTACCATTACCTAAAGGGCGGGGCTGCGTTAACCAAGTTGGATACTGGTGGACACCCGACGAGTGACTGGGATTTTCAGGTGATGCCGGATTTGGCCACCTACACCAAGTGGGCGACAGGTGCTAATCCAAACGCGGAGCTTAATACTGTCCATGATGCAATGATTGAAGTGCTAGAGGATGCCGCACAAGCTCTGAGAGCGGGTGTAGGGCCAAATGATGTCACTGTGGGTATGAATACCACGATGAATAACTGGCTAACTGGAGAGTTACTGGGAATCATTGAAAATGTGGTCAGAGAAGAGACCGGGCTCGTCGGGCCAATAACTGTGGCGTATCGGGATAACCAAAGTCGATGCTACCAAGTCGGTCGCGATATGCGTTATCTGCCTGAATGGGATATGCGTAACCATCGTTTGTTCAACAATAACACTCAGAGAATTGAATTTGGCCTTGGTGATACGGTTTCACACGCGATGACCGATAATATCAGTGGGCTAGGATATCAGGCCCAGTGTACTCCAACCATCTATGTTAACCATACCATCCCCGGCTTCTTGCTCTACCGTTTGGCCATTGTGTATGACTTCAGGATCACCCATGGCGGTAATACTGAGGATATCCGATTTAAATCTGAAGTTGTCGACTTATCGACACCGCGTATGGGCAACCCTGAATCCTATATTTCAGCTAAGGATGAAGTGACGGTATTGCACGATGACCAGAACGGCGATTTTAAGATCCCGGGTTGGCGCTATATGCTGTTTGAAAACCTACTGCTTATTGGTGAAATTGAATTAGGGGTGAGTGGTAGCCCACATAAAGAAGCAAAGAGAAAGAAACGGGCAGCTGCTGCCATGTATGCCATTGCAGGTTTGAACAACAACCGAGCGAATCTTAAAGCTCTTGGAAACGCGGCAACCATTCAAGAAATTCCCAACCAGCAAAACGGTACACATCGTAGAGGTATCATCCCACAGGTAAAATATGACCTGCTCGGTAAAGTGAATCACTTTGCGGCTTCCGTCAATGAGCAAGGGCCGACCGGTGACGTGATTGGTTACATCAATAAAGCAGTAGAAGGTAATTATGACTTAGCGATCACGGGGTCGGGTTTGCAGCTCACCGCGGCTTGTGATCAAAGTAATGTAAACAAGCTAATGAAAAATCTGCCTAACCTTAAAGCCTGCATTCTTAATCCTTTAACCTTCTCTCAAGTCAACACCGCACTATCAATACTGCTCAAGCCAAAATCGAAAAAGGTCAATCCAAACGACAAATTCAAAGTGGTTAACGATGCTTTGTTGAGTGCTTGGTTGCAACTTGACAGTAAGGACTTCTTTAAGAATGTGGATTTCCCTCTGGGGCTAGTCAATCTTACCGTTAATACTAATGCGTATAACGACATTAAAGGTCGAGCTGTCGATCTGAAGAGCAAAAAGTTTGGCACTACCAATATCCATAATGTTCGAGTGATTGAAACAGATGACTCGAAAGAGATTCTGGTCAGTTTTAATAGCCAGATACAACAAGGTATGAACCAACGAGTATTGAATCAGAATAACCGGGCTCATACGACTTACATCTGCTTTACTCTTGATGATGATTTGGATGGGAACAACCCTTCTAACAGGTATTACGAAGCGGTTGGTGATCAGAACAACGGGCCGTGGGCAGCGTTGGATTCATGTGTGCCGTACAAGCTCAAGTCTTCCAATTGTGAAGATTTGTTGGGTATTTATTTGCAAACGATCATGCTGGTCCAAGTGCGCTATCCACTGATGGAGCTGTATCGTCAGTTGAAAGCGAGAACCTAGTCGATTTAAGGAAACAAAAATCCGCCATTAACGGCGGATTTTTTGTTTGTGCAGGAGAGGGGAGTCAAATTGAAATCACCTCAAAGAGCGCAAGAAATATCAAAAACGGCTTCATCTGAGTTGATAGAGTTTCACCATCAAGACGGCGCATTAGCCGCCACAATAGTCGAAATTTAGAGGTGAAACATGGTGAAGAGTGTATTGATTACCGGTGCGAATGCTGGTTTAGGTAAAGAAACAGCGAGACAGCTAGCGGCCAATCAAAACATAGAGAAGATCTATCTAGGATGCCGCAATTACACTAAAGCTCTGATTGCCAAGCGAGAGCTGGAGGAGCAAACCGGAAGAGCCATATTTGATATTGTGGATATCGACGTTTCTGATCTTGCATCGGTTAACGCGGCGGTTGAAGCCCTACCTGAAGCGGTGGATGCACTGGTGATGAATGCAGGTGGCACAGGTGGCGCCCGCTTTCATGAGCGTAACAGCGCTGGCGTAACCCAAATCGTTGCGGTGAATTTACTCGGTCATGTGGCGCTGACGAACGGTCTGCTAAAAGCCAATAAACTCAACAAGGTCGCATTGTATGCCGGCTCTGAAGCGGCACGTGGTGTGAAGTCGATGGGAATGAAACGCCCTGAGCTAAAAAGCTCATCAGTTCAGGAATTCGCAGACATTTGTGAAGGGCGATTATACAACCATCAAAAAGATGCGACGGTCCCTTACGGGCCTGTGAAGTATATGGCGGCGCTTTGGATGTCGTCCATCGCTCGTGAGTATCCTCAAATCCGCTTTGTGACCATGAGCCCAGGCGCGACAACAGGTACGGAAGGCTTTGATACTCTTAGCCCAATGCGTCAGTACATGATGAAGGGAATGATGCAGGTCATGTTGATGTTGGGAAAAGTGCATAAATTGGAAGTGGGTGCACAGCGCTTTGTTGATGGGCTGCTGGATGACAAATTCAAGAGTGGCGCTTTCTATGCCAGTGAGTCTGGGTTAACGGGTCCTCTGGGCGAGCAGAGTAAGTTGTTCAAGGATCTTGCAAACGTTCATATTCAAAATAATGCGCGTGCCGCGATTGAAAGCTACATAGCGTGATAACCATGATGTTGGGAGCGGGACTAAGGTCCCGCCTTAAAATGCAGCCAGCAGAAAACGTGGCTCCCCTTCTTTTTTCATATGACTGAGCCGCGCAATCTGAGTGCTGCCCGTTAAGCTGGTATCAAGCACATACGCACACTGAGTGTTGTTATCCAATGGCTCGAAATGCTTGATGTCTTCGCCACTGAAGCTTCCCCATAATCCGACCAGCAGCATCACTTCATCTTCGGGTAAAGACTTACGTAAGGATGCGACACGTTTGGTATCGTCATAGAGTTTGTTGCGATCTTTTTTTGACGCTAATTCGTCCTGATGCAGAACGTGAAATTCAAACCAAAGGTTTTTACCCGGCGTTGAAATACGCAGATCCGCTTTTGACGCGTAGCGTTTGTCGCAAGGTTCGACGGAAGCCGATTTGCTAACAAATTTGAGGTACTCGTCATTATGACTGTAGGGGGAGGCGAAATGGATATCCTCGATATCTGAAGATTGAGCCAGCGACAGGCTGAGATCGAGCGTGAGCCAGGAATGTACAAAAGGCTTTGCCTGAGGCATGGCGATGACCTGATTCGCTTTGCTGAAATCGTGCTGACCGGCGAGATGGCTGAGTAGTGATTGCTGAATCATAAGGTTTCTCCGAAAGAGCGATGCGTTCAGAGTATCAATCGAAGTGGGCAGAAACTCGGGATAAGCCAGCATAGAATAGGGGATGCTGGCGTTAGGTTGGGGTTATGCGTTCTCTAGCCATAGCTGTGCATCATCCAATTCATGTAGATACACTCTGCTCTGGCTGGCATGGTTAGCAAGGTTGTAATCGTTCAATAGTTCTGGACGAAAAGCTGTGCCCAAAGACAGACATTGAACTTGCTGAGTGGGGGAAAAATAACTGAGCTGCTCAGACAAAATATCGGAAAGCTCAGGCTCTTCAATTCCCCCTTCAAAGCATGACCACAATGCTTTGATGACCGGATACATAGGTTTGCTTTGCTGCCTTGAATCGGTACTTTTGGCATAACCCGATTGCCATTGAAAAGTCGTACCAAACAAAAAGCAGCGGATGGTATGCATGAGTAGCCAGTAATCGTGCTGAACATCCGCTCCATTCGGTTTGGCGACTCTCATGTACTGGTACAGTGCAGCAACAAATTTGCTGGTGGCGAGGCTATCTGCATTGGTCATTGCCAATAAGATGGCACGATTGATCTTGCCAGCGTATTTCTCCTCAGGTGTTGGCTGCTTGGGTGGTCGATTGACCTCTCTTGGCTCATGAGAGTAATGGTAGTGACCGGAAATACCGTGTTGTCCGAGTCTGGAACCTCGTTCATTCAGTGCACCACCATTGAGCCAGTCTACATGGCTGAGAGGGTTAATCGGGCGTATCGACATGGGTTTACCAGCTTGTGAGTGTTGTGACCATTCAGGTAAATCTGATGAGCTTTCACAAGCGGGCGGTTCCTCTTGCACTGGGGAGGAAAGAGCCAGATAAGCCAGTTGGTACGCCAGCCGTTGGGCGAGGCCGGGCTCTGCTCCGGCCATTAATGCGGCGCTGAAGGCCGCATAATACATTTGGTCTGATCGCATTAAGAGTCCTCCCGGTCGGGATTATTCAGTGGGTGCGCTAAGGGCTCTCACGTTGCTGTTAAACTGCGGCAGCGTTTCGACAAAGCGATTGATGACCTGTTCTGCGACGGACTCTTTGACGGAAGGTTCACTGATGTAGGTATCCACTTCTGAGCGAATATGCCCACCGTTTAACGCATCACGATCTCTTTGGTTGACGATGGCATTCACGGCCTGAGCAAAAGCAAACCCATCCGTTTTACTGTAAATACGGTGCTGGCTGCCTGTGTTGCCCGACTCTGGGTAGCGAGGGGCTGCATAAGACACCATGTAAGGCTGGGTATTTGGATCGTTACCGATCAGCTCTTCACACGAGAAGAGGACGAAGTCTGTAGAGCGGTAGTTATCCATGACCTGATTGCAAATAGGCAGGTCAGCTTCGATGGCTAAGTTGTAATCGCAGAAGAAGACATCGACACCTGGGATCAGGCTGGAGATCATAGTATCGAACGCGTTTTGGACGCCTTCAGGCAGTTCATCTTGCTCTGGAACCTGACTGTAGTTCTGTGATTTCACCGAATAGGAGCTTCGCCAGCGGGCTAGGAGTTGTTTCCCTTTGTGCCCGTCTCGATATTTGTAAGCGACCTTGTAGCCGCTATCAAAATAATCTTCAACATCAGGCTGGTCAGTCAGGAATGCGAAGGTACGTCCGTCAGAAGCTTCGCAAAGGCGAAATAGTAGTTGTCTCATTGGTTTCTCCTGTTGAGTAGTTACCTCCGCAGAATAGGTTTTTCAGGCTATGTATACTTGGTGCAATAGTTCACTCTTTTGGGGTTATTGACGATCCGTTGCACGCATGCAGGAACGCACGCCTGTGAGCCAGCGAAGATTCGGTTGTCGAGACGCGCTTTGAGGCTTTGAGTGAGCTGAGCTCTCCACGGTTTGTCTTTTATTTTCAGCATGTTGAAAGCCATGCTTATCTTCTTCTGGTATTGCAGGTTCCAGTTTATGATCTGATGCGCCATTAGCCACAAACTTAAATTGATACGGGTAACTTGAATGGCCCTGATAGCTTGAAGGCTGAGACCAGCTGATTTTGGTTGTTTGAGTCTTGGCTTTGGGCTTGGAATCGTCCTGCGAGACAGCGTGTGATTCGAGCCTGCGGCGTTCACTACCAGATTTTGGGCGCACGGGCTCGGATGGCTTTTTTAGATGGTCGACAGGTTCTTCTGTATGGTAGGCATCGTTAGAAGCCTCAGCTTTCTCTTCCGAGCTGGCCGTAAACACACTTTTAGGCATGCTGGTCAGGCAGCGCGCCAGATCCTGCACATAGCTTTGATAAGGGTTAAAGCTAGCGTCAAATTCCGCCAGTTTGCTTTCGGTGTTTGTCGTGCTTGTTACTTCTGCCGTCTCTTGCATTAGTGGTTCTTTTGGTGAAGGTGAATCTTGGTTAGCCTGGGAAACGGGTGGTGTATTTTCCGACTCTTCCGGTGACGAAAAAACGGACTCTTCCTGCACAGTCGCTTCTACCGGTTGAGTTTTGTTAGCTTTGCGATAGCGGGATTTGAGTCGGTAGCCACGAGGAACCCATACGACTCTGCGGCGTCGATATTTGCCCATGCTTCCCCCTTATGAGCAAGATTGGCGGGAAGCTCCCGCCAGAAACAGTTACACCAGCGTATCGACTAGTGTGCTAAAGGTTTTATTGACGATTTTCTGCACTTCGGATTTTGCGCTGATTTGCCACGTCAGCATTTCGGCCTCAGCGATTTGCTTTTCACGTAATATCTCTAGCTCAAAATCTTCATTGGTTAAGTCGCCGTTGTTTCTAGCCTCTATCAGCTCTTGCAAGGTGGCCTTTTGCTTATCCAGTGTGACTGTCAGCGCACTGGTCAGCAGGTTCTTAATTGGTGAGTCTTCAATTTGGCTAGTAATTTGTTCAATGATGTTATCTATGCTTTCCGTCATCTTTCTGCTCCTTGAATGATTTATTGTTTGGCGAGTTCACCACGAATTAACGCATCAATAAGCCGTTTGTACTGATCTAAGCGACGCTTGATGAGAAAATCTGACAAGGTTTGTTTTTGCTGATGAGTTTTCATGTCCTGCTGCCAGAATTGCACCAGTGTTTGAGCCTGCGTTAAGGTCTCTTGGTTTTGCTCTCGCCTTGCCTGTCTGCGCTCTAATCCACGCACGCTCACATCGATTTTGAGGTACTGCTCAGTGAATCTCGCGTAGAGGCGTTCGCTTTCCGGAAGTGCCTGCATGCTCAGGTAGAGGTATTCGATATCACGTTCGATACTTTGTGCCTGCTGAACGGTTTGAGGATCGTAGGGAGCCACCAGGCGCAACGTACAGCCACTCAGTAATATCAAACAGGCGGCGATCCAGCCGAGGTAACGAGTTTTCATTGTGTGTCCTTATTTTTCGGGTTTCACTCCATGATGACTTGAAAAGAGGGTGAGTAGCTCAGGCTAATTGGCTGAATAATTGGGTTATTTGGCCGTGATTATTTCTTGTTGAGTGATAAGTTAAAAGCAGGAGAAGTCAGCAAGGAAATGCTATGTCGGATTTAATCGATGTGCTTAAACTGGTCAAAAAAGCCTACAAGCCGAAATTGCAAAAACTGAAGATGACGCCAGAACAAGTGAAGCAGAAGGTCAAAGTACACCAGAAAGTCTCCGGTGTACTTCAGGGAATGGACAAATTGGAATCACTCCAAAAAGAGTCTCTCGAACTGGTCGCTAAATTGGTTAAAACGTTTGTTGAGCAGGCACCAACGATGGCTAATCAGGCGCTCGCCCCGTTGAAGAAGCCTCAGGAGCAGAGTCAGGCTGACGACGAATCCCATCAATCAGACGATCAAGCAAAGTAAATAACACCTCAATGCTGTAGCCTGCGATAAAGGCCAACGCCATTGGAGACAGTGCCATGTCGCCCATTTCCGGCTTGAGTAACCAGCCGGTTATCATTCCTGCTAAACAGCCTAGTGTGAGGCGCAGTCGATAGCCGACTTCTCTGCTCGCGGTATATGTAAGAGTACGTACCTGTTGCAGCAGGCTACGCAGGACAAAAATAAACGCACCGAGCAGGCCATACATCAGCGGCAGAATGTAGTTTTGTAGCATTTGCAATACCGACTGAGCGGCGATCAGGTTAGCGGAATATTCAACGGGTGAGTCTTCATTGGCAGTCCTTTCGGCATCCAATGGTATGTTACGTCCACCTAGCCAGATGTGATTCCAGTTTCGCAGCAACTGGTAATTGGCCTCCATATCTGGGGGCATAGGAGAATTGAGGGCGTCCGTTGACCCCACAGAGGTGAGAAGATTTTGCGTCAGTGCGTAGCCAAACAAGTAGTACATCTGCACAATGAGCAGGAAAATCAGGGTTAAAACGGTGTAGCGCCGATACCAGGTGATCACCCTTGAAGCGCCTGGTAATTCAAGCTTGCCATCTTTAGTGTCGGGCACAACGGCTTTGATGCTCTCGACTGTCACTGGGTACACCTGTTTGGCTAAACGGTCGTAACATTGCAGCAGCAAAGTTTCATCTTCTACGCTCCAGTGCCGAGTATCAATGCGATATTTGGCGCGATATATTCCCTGGGCAATCTCTGGGTCAATCGTGAGATCACCGTGGCGAGCAACGTATTGCAGCAGCTGAATACCTTCACGGATCAGTTGTTGTAAATCAGACTCTGGGATCGATTCGTGAGTCCGTGATTTTACTAATGAGTCACTCGCCAACGGCTATCTCCTTTGATTAATAGTTGTAACTGGAGACTTCTCTGTCCTGATAATCAATCAGCTTGCAGCCGCCACCGTCGTTGTTCCAAAGCGCTGTAGGGCTGTTAAAGCTGTATTCGTTATCTTCAAGCGACGCTTTGTTGGTAAAAACGCGTAAGGAAGTGAGCGGCGCTAACTGAGTGTCTTCAGGAAACACAAAGCAATTGTCATTGAGCAGAGCTTCTAAACGCCACTGGCTAAGGTCGACCGTATACTCTGACGTGTTGTGAATCTCGACGTACTCATCGCCTTCGCTGCGAAACTCTTTACCGTCATAATTGACGTGGCTGATGATGGCATGAGGGTGAGCTTTATCGCCATAAATGAAGCTTGAAACCGTCTGGCCGTGGTGGTTGACCAAAGTGCCAAGGTCGCCTCGATTATTCCACACGGGTTGATTGGAACCAAAACTGTGCTCCGACTTACCTGATGTATCAATTTTGATGTACTCAAACGGCGACAGGAAGGTATGTTCTGGGAAGATATATTGCTGATCTGGCGAACCTGCCTGTATGTGCCAGCCACTAATGTCTGCAGTCATATCGCCACGATTTCTAATCGTGATCGACTCGTCCAGAGGTGAGGTGGTCCCTTTAAAGTCTAGAGATGAAATCTCTACCTGACTAAGCACTTGAAGCTGGTTAAGTTGTTGCCAACACTCGTCCATCTCCTCTTTAGATAGCTTTTCTGGAGACGCTATTTGGTTGAGGATCTTAAGCACTTCCTGCTGAATGTATTGGGTATTCACTGACACGTGTCACTCCTTGTTGATTGAGGCATTTAACGTGTCCAATGTAGCGAAATCCCCGAAAGATACTCGGGGATTTCTGACCAGAATTGCCGCTAATCGACGCTCGGTTATTTTTCGATAAACAGCAGGGTAATAATCAGCGAAAGCATGAGGAGTAGTGGCCAGTACCACTGTTTAACCCTCAGCCCTTGCTGATATTCCAACGCGTGAATTTTCATCTCCGTGGTGTACGCCAGAGCGCCAATGGAGGTGAAAATAATCTGCAGGTAAGCGAGGAAATAGAAGTACTCGATAAAGATAACGCCCTGAGCATTCAGCTCCTCACGAAGTGCGACATGCGCAATGACCAAGATGAAAAACAGCGAAGCACAATATTGGAGAACGGTGGCAGTGTTAAAGCCCCACAGCGCTTGCTGCTTTTCGTCCTTGGTCCAAAGAAGCAACATACAATAAGTAAGAAAGCTCACGACCAGCAGTGGCATGATGTGGCTGATCAAAGGCCCCGTAATACTCCTTTGTATGACCATGTTGTACTTCAAATTGACGGTTTGATGGCCATTGTAGAGCTTGTCAGTTTGATAGCTAAAGTAACTTTGTAGTAGCTTCCAGCTGCCAAAATCATGTTCAGCCATTCTGATACCGGGTAAGTCTTCGGGCCGCATGGAAGGGTAGCTGTCAAACTCTGGTACCAGCATTAGGTAGCCCGAGTCTGGCCTCGGAATCATCGTCAGTTCAATGACTTCACGATCAAACGGAAAAGACTCGTAATCAAAAGGTTGTTTGATGAGAGCGACAAACTGCCACAGCTGGAATCCTTCACTCTCCCGAATCAGAGACCAAGAGGTATTCAGGGAATTATTTATGTGCAGTGGCGGCTCATCGGTTGCCTGATCAGAGGTGATGATTTTGCCGACAATACTGACCTGATCCGCTTCAACTAAATCAAGTGACTCAACGGTTAAGTTGATCTGATGAATGTGCTCCGAAGAGGCTTTTTTCCCCGGTGGATATTGGGCTTGCCAAGCGAGGTACGCGCTTTCTTCATTGACCAACAGAGCTTCGCCTTTGCTCAGTGGCTTGGGTGCTAAAGCCTGATACCAAAGCAGGAGCAGGTAGGACAACAGGCACAGTGACAAGACAGTAAACAGGCGTCTTAATTTGGCGCGCGACGCATCGGGAAAACGCAGTGAAGCGACAAAAATGATTAAACCTGCAATACTGAGAAACCAGATCAGATCTTGATACCCAGCATGAGACGTGGTTGATGTCCTGAGCTCATCTGCATCAATAATTAGTCCAAGCTGAGCGTCTAGTCCTTCGATATTACTCAGTACCATCCACTCCTCACGACCAGTGACCGGATGAGAAAAAGTGGATAGATCCCCCTTAGTCAGCTGCTCCGAGATAGAAGCAAGCAGCGGGTACTCAGTCGGGTCTAAGCTGTATATGTCTTTGCCAAGAACCGACTTGTTCGGGTAGGCCAATATCTGACCTGTGCGTGAAATCAGCATGCCAAAACCTTGGCTACCCAGATTGAGATTCAAAACTTGCTTGGTCAGACTATTGAGCGAGAAGTTGAGGAACACGATACCGTCAAAGCCATTGTTCATTTGCCCGTCATAATTGGACTCAAAGGGTACGATGAATTCAGCCAGCCAGGTATTGGCATTGGTACCAAAATACGGCTCCATCCACATACTGCCTTTTGACATTGGCTGATGAAACCAAAAAGTCCGTGGACCGTTGTTCATCCTGTCTGGCAAGGTGTAGTCGTAACGTTCCGAAATCTGCTGGCTTTGGCGATTGTCTCCGTTCTTCTGAAAGTAGGGTGAGTACAAAGGATTAGCAGGATCCGAATAACGATTTTTACGAAAGGCCACACCACCTCGGTGCGCCCCTTGGGTTGTCATCACCGACTGAGTGATCAAGTGGCGCAGTTCTTTATCATCGCGTTGCTTTTGGTTGATTGCGGCCGCTAACAGTTCCGTTTTCTGCGATAGCTCCGCTAAGCGCTTGTTGATGGCCTGAGTAGCCTCTTGGCTTTGTTCGACCAAGTGATGGCGAATGTCAGTATCAATATCAGCGTGTAACTGGTAAAGCGTGATAGTGATAAAGGCCGCAACAGACCAGATAAGCGCTGCAATCCAGCGCAAATGGTAATACTGAAGTTCGGAAGGTTTGATCATGATTCGTCCCTCGCTTCAATATGCCGATTTTGGCGCTTTTCGGTGAGCGTGATAAAGGTCTTCAAAAAGCTCTGACACAAAGCGCCGCTGACGATGAAAAAGCAAGCCACCATGGTGTAAATCGGCAATATCGCATCGGCTTGGCCGGAAGAGGCAATGTAAGAGTTTGCTGTCGCCAGTATTTCATCCACACCGATGGCCGATGCTGTGGTCGAGGCCATTAAGATCACTAGAAAGAACTGATTCACTGCTGATAGCGAGAAGGACTTACCGCTGGTACGTTTTTGTGTGGCTAAATCACAGCTGTAACCCATGACAGGGATCGCCAGAGCGATAATGGCTTTACCGAGCGCAGGTACGTACATTTCAAAGCCCATCATTTCCCAGCGTGAGGGGACGATCAGCGCAAGATAAAACAGCATCACGAAACTGGGGACATTACAAAGTAAAGACTGAGCCCCTTTCGCCAGCCACTTGATTGGTGTTTGAGTGTGATTGGTTCCGCGACTCAGCAGAGCTCCGACAGGAAAACCTATCGTCATCGCTGATATAGCAATAAGAATATTGAGGCTGAAGGAGTAGGTAAGCGACAGCCATAAAGTCATGTCCGATAAAATCATTGCAACGCTCCTTTGTTGTTGATGTCGGGCGATGTTTGTCTTTTCAGATAATCGGAATAGCGGGTGAACAGCTTGCCGACGAGATAGGCAAACAGCAGTACTTCAAGGTAATAAAACAGAGCCAGAAGTGTCATGAGCAGAACGGGGTAGCCTGAACTGGAGACTAAGGTGTTGACCACCAGAACCGCATTGGGCGAAGCAATAACACTCGCCATGCCGGCAGCTTTAGCAAGGTTGACCAAGTTAGCTTTGACCCCAGCACTGTGATGAAGATAGCGTTGAGTTAAGGAAAGCGGTGACGTCACATCTGCGGTGACTAGGTTGTTGATACCAGAGGCGGTGTACAGCGCCAGTACCAGCCAGGCAACACTGGCTCCGCTTAATAGCCAGTGCTGGCCGTGCTCGTTCCAGAAAGACAGCGCACCGAAGTAAATCAGGTAGAGCATCAAAATGGGTGGAATCGAACTTTGTAGATGAGTGAGAAACGCGACTGGTTTTGCGACCCAGTGTTTGGAACTCGTCGTCATGTGAGTAAAGCCTAACGCCAGCGCGATGGCGGTTAGGATCGAAACCACAGTAAACAGAGCAGTGTGGAGCATAGATTGAATCAGCCGCTCTGTATCGAACTGGTCAAAAGGCCAAAATTGTTTATCCCCTTGTTGCCCTAGTGAGATGACGGTATCAAAGCAGAGCTTTTTCTTGCTGACCTTGTCGCTATCTGCCTGACACACGGCATCGCCATTCTCATCCACTGAGTTCCAGTTTTTGTGTTGCTGAGCAAGGTAGTCTTGTTCTGGCAACTGCCACTGTTGGGCGAGACTCTTCAGACGACCATCTCTGATACGGCTAGCGATAAAACGGGACAGCCAGCTCGCTAAAGATTGCGATGCCGTATCTTTACGAGTCACCATCGACCAATGGATTGGCATGATGGTCTCCACATCAACGCTATAGTCACTCCACTCCTTTTGGTTTGATAAGTGGAACAGAATGCCACTGTCATAGGCCCATGCCTGACATTTGTTGGTCAATAGCGCCAGTTTTGAATCTCGGTTACTCATCAGAATGATTGGTTTGATGCGATAGTTCTGTACCAGCGACTTATTGAAATACGCTCCAGCGGTCAGGCAGACCGGCTTGCCGATTAAGTCAGTCCACTTTTCGACGGTGTTCGATTTGTGAGTCAGGGCGGTGACACCACTGCGGAAATAGTGGGGTGTGATCATACGGACACGCTGTCGACGTTGCATGGAGTCACCGACAGTCGCAATCAGCATATCTACTTGCCCTTCGTTAAGCTTTTGAAAACGATTGGCACTAGTGACGGTTTTGAATTCCACTTCTGCATTGAGCGCATGGCCGATCATTTGCGCCAAGTCGGGTTCAAAACCAGCAGGTTGATTGTTGCTGTCCAGCATTCCCCAAGGTGGGTAATCGGCTTTAACGCCGATTACAATCCGTCCAGATTGTTTAATTTTGCTCAGTAAATCTTGCGCCTGAACGCTGGGTAACAATAGGCAACAACTTATAAGGAGGGTAAAGAAACGAATCATGCACGCCTCCTTGCGACCACCAGTAAGCCGTAACCCAGCGAAGCGGGTAGGAGATTACACAGCAGGTTATCTAAAAAGGCCATGGCGGAGTTTTGAATGACAAAACGCTCTGGAAAAATGCTTTCTGCAGTGACTTTTTCGATGTCAAACCCTGCTTCAATCAGCTCTGCTCTGATCTCGTTTACAGTGTAAAGATGATAAAAAAGAGGGATTTTTCGGCCTGATTGAAAGCGTTGGTACTGAATATCTCCGGGCAAGTTCTGTTGATTTCTCTGTCGCCATTGCAGTGTGAGAAAACGCCGTCGTCGATTGGGCACGGATAAGATCAGCGACCCATCGGGCTTCATGTGTTTGTAAAACCATTTCAGTAGCTTAGCGCGTTCTTTCTGTTCTCGGATATGGCTCATGACACCGAAAAGAAGCATGCCTAGCTGGAATTTCTCATCTCGGTCTTCAATGTGTTGATGAAGCTGATTTTGGTCACTGAACCAGTCGACACGCTCGGAGAATGGTTGTGTTGCTTGCTTCGCTTGTTGGACGGCGATTTCACTGATATCAAAGCCATAGAGATGTACGTTGGTCTGTTTGAGTATTGGATAGCTGTAGCGGCCGTTTCCGCACCCATAGTCCAGTGCTAATGAGTCCTGAGCGAGAAATTGCGCATGCTGAAAGAGCGTGTTGAGAACTCGGATATTGGCTTTTGGATAGCGAGAGGTATACAGGCCGATGCGATAATAATCGTCGTAGGATTGGGCGATAGTTGTAGATTGGACGTTGTTCATGAATAGACTCCTTTCTTCGCCTGAATGAATGCTGCGCAGGTCGCCCTGCGCAAGCCGTTTAAGCTGAGTGAGTCTGGTAGGCGGACTCCAGTCTTTCGTCGTAGCGGTTTTCAGCGTAGCCAGGGCCGTTGTAGTAACGGGCGAAGGTCGGCCAGTCGAGTGCTTGGATCGCTTCGTGCAGTTTCGAGTTTGACTTGATGAAATTCACGAAAGCCATCAGGTGGTGACGCTCAGCAAAGAACATGTCACGAACGAAGGTTTCGACATCGTCATAACCCGCAGCCTGATGGTTAAAGCCCATGATTTGGTAACGGCCGAAGGAAGCAGATTTCAGAGCGGCGGTTCTATCCAAGTCGATGGCTTGCTTCAGGCGGTCATACTCTTTTTCACCACCCACATAGAGTGAGCGATCCCATTTTGGAGATGAGATATTTGGGTGTGAGTCATCAAATTGATGGTTGCTGTATTTGGAGAACTGGTGTGCTTCAAACAAGATGCAGGGTGCGCCAGACTCAAAGAAACCACTGCCTGATGATTCAACATCTGAGACGGCTTTAATCGCGGCGACTTCGCAGCCAAGGGAGTCGGCGGCGTCATTGTAGTCATCGTCAGTTAGCCCTTTGATAGGTTCAATCGCTGGCAAGAATAACGAACTCAGTGCACTTTGACCTGCGCTCAGCTCTTTATTGAGCGTGCGATGACTTTTGCCGTTGGCATCAATACGGCTATCAGGGTTGTGAAAACCCAGAATTGTTTTCTGCATAGCGGCGATCGCCTGACATGTTGGTGATTGGCCAAGCTCTGAGCTGATGACGCCATCTTCTTTCAGTGGTGCGCTCAGGCCAATTTTGTCGCTCAATTGATTAAGGGCTTTTTGTACGTTGAGTACATCATCAGGTGTGTTGTCCGCGCCAATTCCAACCGACGAGGATAGGGTGAGTTCTTTCATGTTTGACTCCATGTATTCTGGTTTGATTGATCCCTACAAACGCTACTGGAATCGAGGTGTGACTAATTGGGCAGAGTCAGGGAATTTTCGGCGCGACCGATGAACAAAGGGTGTAAGAAGGAAAAGTTAAGAATCCGTCAGAATTGGTTCTCAGAGTGAAGTTGTCGATTTGGATCTCAAATACGGACATATAATGGTGCTATGTTTGTATGAAATTTGACCAGTAAAATCCACCAAGATAAACAAAGGGGTTGTTATGCTAGGTGAAGATCACTCTCTATTAAGCGAATTCCCGCAATATAAAGATACCATTCGTGCATTGGCCAAAATGGATGACAGCTTTCTGTCTGAGATGAAGTCCTATGACTCGTTGGATAAAGAAATCCGCAAGCTTGAACTGATGGATTCTCCACTAAGTGATGAAGAAATGCATAAGATGAAACATGATCGCGCAGTGATGAAGGATGTCCTTCATAAACGTTTGGTGAGCGCGCATCAGTAAGTACGATTGTTAGAGAGGGAGAAGTCTCTCCCTCTTTGTATCAACGACTGAAAGCTCTGTAAAAGCGTCCAAATTGACCTGCCTCAGCCAATCCATGGCTTTTGATTTTTTCCAGTTTATTGTGCTCAATCAGAACAACATCCCAACCAACACACCGACGAAGAAGACACTTAATAACTGCGTACGCGTTGAGGGCCGGTGTGAATGGAAAACAATGGGATGCTTCACGTCTGGGTTGACTAAATATTCCTTCCCATTCAAGGTGTAAAGTGTATAGCCTAAAGGGTCCATAAAAACGTCTCCTGCTCTCTTTGTCTCTGCTGGTTATTATTGTTAAATAAACAGGAAGTAATAATGATATGGTAGAAAATCGGAGTTCATCTTTTATCACTCAGATTCATTTACAGCGCTTACAGCAACTAAGTCGCTATTACCCTCTGAACAGCGCTGATAAAACGGACGTTCAAACTTTGGCAGGACAACTTAGCTGCTCTGAACGCAATATTGCTAAATTGATGAAAACCTTAGTGAATATAGGCTGGATTTCTTGGCAACCAGGGAGAGGGCGTGGTAATAAGTCTGAAATCATTCTGCTGGAGAGTTTTGATTCGGCGTTGATGCATGTGCTTGAACAGCATTGCAAAAAGGGGAGCCTAAGTGAAGCAGCGAGATATGCTGATTATTTTGGTTACGCAGAAACATTTCGTAAGCAGCTGCCCAACTGGTTAACCCAGGCACAAGAAAGCCTAAAAAACCTGAACACCCTAGTGACCTTAGTTCCTTATTCTCTTCCGACTTTACATCCTTTGTGGGCGTACAGAGCAAACTCACACTTGTACTTAGATGCCATGTTCGACACTTTGCTCAGGTATGATAATGAGACAGGTAGGGTAAGGCCCCATTTAGCGCATCATTACGAATTTAGAGGGGACGAGCTCTGGCTGCGATTACGGCCCGATGTTTGTTTTCATAATGGTGAAAAACTGACAGCTTACCATGTGGCGAAATGTATCGAAGACCGAGTCGCTGAATCACACTCTTACCAAATTCTTTATCGCCATATATTGGAAGTGGTGGCCGAGGGGCTATGGGTTGTAATTAAGCTGTCTCAGAAGCATGAATCGATCCTACATTTGCTGTCAGAAGGGCATTCCGCAATCTATTTGGATACTAGCGCTCATAGTATACCGCTTGGAACGGGGCCTTTTATGCTCTTATCGAGCTCTGAACATCACTGGGTATTGGCTAAGAATCCAAATTACTTTGCAACAGGAGGGTTTATTGAGCGTGCGGAGTTTTGGACCAGTGACGGCGTTGATAGTAATGTTCAAGGTCATATCGTACACCATAGGTGTCCGGCGTCTCCGCAAGCTGGAGCCGATAAGATCGCTTTGCAAACAGGCTGTGACGTACTGGAATTTCAACATCATCAGTCAGAGCTGTCGATGGATGAAAAGGCTTGGATCTTTCACCAAGCGCGAGAGTTCTGTCGTCGCGGGGAAAACGAATTTTTGTCGCAAGCAAATTCGATCACGGGTTATCATCAAAACAAAAGTGTTTTCCTGTATCACCCCAACCAAACTAAGCCAAGTCGGCCAATGCGAGTGTGTATTTCGAGGAAGACCGCATCAAGAGTTCAATTGATTGAATATCTTCGGCAGCAAGGATTGGAATTTGAAGTTATCTCAGTTAAGCAATCAAAAAACACATGGTTTGATATCAAGCTTGGGGGTTATGTGTTCTCCGAAAATAGCGTATTTGGTTACTACAAATGGCTTTTGTGCAGCTCCGTATTCAGTTCTTGTTTATCCGTTCAGCAACAACAAGCGTTTCTCTCTATTGTTGATCAATTGATGATGGTGAGTGATAGCGAGGAGGAGTTCCTTAATGAACTCCATCGATGTGAGGATTGGCTGATTCAAAATGGTGTCTTTGTACCTCTATGGCGTGACTCAGAAAGTTATGATGTGTCAAACTCACTGCACGGATTAGAAATGGACAGCGCTGGGATTTTATCGCTACAGAAACTGTGGTTCGACAGCTAAGTAAGTGTAACTTTCCCGCTGAACTTAGCTTGTTAAAGTTAAAGTCTGTTTCTCTTCCAACGCGCAGGAATTGCGCCTAAGATATTCTATTAACAAGGGTTTAAGCGCTTGTATAGCGAGCCCCGTAGCTCTAGCGAGTTCAGATAAATTAAAAAGCGCTGACATCAGGTCAGCGCTTTTGGTTTGTTTAGGCACTATTAGCTTTTGATATTTAGCTATTTTATAGCGAGCAGTTTCTGTGTGAATTCTGCAAAACCGTAGCCGCCTGGCTGCGTCATTAGGACCGAAGGATGAAACGCCAATCGATCCCAATAGTGTTTAATGTTCGCGACCCCAACACTGTTTGGCATAATTTCAAACATGTGCTGGTCGTTCATTGAGTCACCGACATAACAGGCGCGCGTTGTGATTTCTTGGCTAGACAGGCCTTTCTCGGTAAGGAATGCTGTGGCTGTCGCTTTTTTCGAGTGCTCGCCATACCATGCATTAATGTGAATCGAGCTGGCGGTGGCGTGGGCACCTAAAGCATGAATTTTAGCGACAATTTCTTCGATCACGGCTTCGTCTACACGGGGGCGGTTCTGGCCGATATCAATCGCCACTTCACACAAGCGATAGGATTGATCCAGTGTCAGTGACAAATCTGGGTAGTCACGCAGGATGTCTTCAACTTGCGCTTTTAGCTTTGTTTGGTTGTCGCGGATAGCTTCGAGCTGAACACCAGAGCGTAAGGTAAGATAGCCCCCCTTCTTTTCCATAATGAACGCGCCGTTTTCACCTAATACGGCATCCACAGGCCAAAGCTGGGCAATATGGTCACACCAACCCGCACAAGCGCCAGTTACAGCGACCACTTTCTTACCTGAGTCTCTTAATTTTTGTAGCGCGATTAAGGTCTCTGGCGGCAAACGGCCTTCCCAAGTCAGGGTGTCATCGACATCCGTCAGTACCCAGTCGACCTGTTTCCAGTTTTGGTTTAAATCATTCGTTACCGAATTCATTTCTACACCTCAAAATTCTTTCAATACATCGTGTTAAAGTAAATTCGGCAAAAACATCACTAAGCTTTCTGAGAAAGTCAGCAGCATCAATACCGTCAGTAGTGCCAACAGTAGTGGCGCCACTTCTCGTACAAAATCAACCATACGTACCTTTAGGATGGAACATACGGTGAACATCATTGAGCCAAATGGCGGTGTCACACCCCCAATCATGATATTTACAATGACAATGATGCCGAAGTGAACTGGGTTGACGCCCAAGTTCAGTACGGCTGGCAGTAGCAATGGCGTGAGGATTATCATCGCCGCACCACCTTCAATAAACATCCCTACGACCAACAGCAGAACGTTAATGAGTAGCAGCAATACCAGTTTGTTGTCTGTCAGTTCAATTAGCGCTGAGGCCACATTGTGTGGGATTTGCTCCAGCGTCATGTAGTAACCAAACACCATGGCACCAATAATGATGAACATGACGCTACTGGTGCCTTGAACCGTTTCACGCATGATCATTGGAATATGCTTAAAGCCAAGCTCGCGATACACAAATGCGCCAATGATGGTGCAGAGTAGAACCGCAATCGCACCTGCCTCTGTCGGGGTAAACAAACCAAAGCGCATCCCCAAAATGATGCCGAAAGGAATCAGCAATGCAGGCACGGCTTTCAGGAAGTAATGGAAACGCTCTTTCGCTGTTGCAGGCTCTGAACGAGACGGTTTGTACTTACGTTTGCGGGCTATAAACGCGATGGTCAGCATCAGGGAAGCCGCCATCAGAAGCGCAGGTACATAACCCGCAATAAACATCTGGTGAACAGAAACATTGGCGAGCAACGCAAAAATGATCAGGTTGATACCCGGCGGAATCACTGGGCTGATGCTTGAAGAAGCTGCGGTTACCGCTGCGGTAAAGGGTAGGTCATAACCGCGTTTGGTCATTTCTGGCGCCAGTATTTTCGACTGCATCGCAGCATCAGCGTTAGCAGAGCCTGAGATGCCGCCCATCAATGTGCTTAATGCTACGTTAACCTGTGCTAGGCCACCTGTTTTGTGACCAATCATAGAGTCAGCAAAGGTCAGCAAGCTTCGGCTGATCCCGGCGTAGTTCATGACCGAGCCGACCATAATGAAAAACGGTATCGCTAATAGCGGAAAAGATTCAGCGGAGCTGATGAAACGCTGCATAACCAAGCTCACGGGAATCGAATCATTGATGAATAAGAAGTAGACCATCGATGATGCGATCAGTGAAAAAGCAATCGGAATATTGAGCAGAAAAAGGACAAATAGAATGATGATTGGCAGATAGCTTTCCATCGACAGAACCTATTTATGTGAACGCTTAAGTAACGCGACGTCATCCACAATGAACTTCACTGTGTGAATAGCCATAAGAACAAAACAAAGTACCAGTACACCATTAATGGCGAAGTACGATAGGCCCATTACAGGCGTGACTTTGTTAGAAAGCATCAGGTATTGATAGCTCAGAATCGTCATCAAGATATTGAGGGCCAGTAAGAACACGGACACACCGAGCTTAAATGCAGGTTTCGCTTTGCTTGGCAGCATAGCGACCATGACGTCGACGCCCATATGCAGCTTGTGCTTGTAACAAGAGCTGATACCTAAATAGACCGCCCAGATAAAGCAGATCACAGACAGCTCTTCGCTCCAAGGGACGACAAAGCCAAACCCGTAACGTAAAACGACGTTCACAATCACAACCAGTACCGTGATTGAAATAGCAATCGAAGCGAGGAACTCTTCAATATTTCTTAGTAAAAACAAAAAATCTTCTCCGGTAAATTACCTACTAACCATAGATAATTTACGAACAATGCGGCCTGAAAAACATCAAGCCGCATCTAGGTTAGTTAGTGTTTTGTTAGTTATTGAGCTGCACGAATCGTTTCTAGCTCTTGCATGATCTTAGCGTGGATGCCTTCGCTCCATTCAGGGAACTGGTTGTAGACATCAGCCGTTAGCTGGTTGAACTCGTCAGAGTCGACTTCGTTAAACGTTACGCCAAGTTCTTCCAGTTTCTGGGTGTATTCCGTATCTAGCTTGATCAGCTCAGAGGTGTTTGAAATCGCGCCCGCTTCCAGCTCTTCGTTAATGATTTGCTGCTGCTCTGGAGTGAACTTGTCCCATAACACAGGAGAAATATAGATGCCGACTGTGCCAAGGAAGTGCTTAGTGAGTGACATGTTCTTCGCGACTTCATAGATCTTAGTCGAGTACATCGTCAGAATAGAACCTTCCAGACCGTCAACCACACCTTGCTGAACACCCGCGTAAGTTTCTGGGAATGGCAGAGAAGCTGGTGCTGCGCCCATCGCAGATAGCGTGCTAATGAACAGTTGGCTCTGTGGTACGCGAATACGCATGCCTTTCATATCTGCAGAGTTCACGATCTCTTTGTTGGTGATCATGTGGCGGAAGCCGAACATGTAATCTGCATTCAGTACTTTAATGCCTTTTTCTTCTGCTTTCGCTTTTAGCCCGGCGACAAACTCTGTGTCCATCATTGCTAGGTATTCATCGTACGTGTTGTAAAGCATTGGCCCGGCAAGCGCCGCGAAGTCTGGCACGTAGTCACCTAGGTAGGTTAAATCTTCGACCGCGATCCAGTTTGCACCGTTCACAACTTGCTCGAGGTTATCTTTGTATACAGGTAGCTGCCCACCTGGGAATACTTTGATGTTTACTGAACCGTCAGTACGTTCACGGATTTTGTCTGTTGCCTTAATGAGCTCCTTGGTCAGCAACTCATTTTGCGTAAATACCAGGCTCATGTTGATATTGATTGGATCAGCAGTTGCCTCAGCTTCAGGCTTTTTCGATTCACCACAACCTACTAAAAGTAGCGCTGCCGCTGTAATTACCGCACCTAATAGCTTTTTCATTTGTCAGTACCTTATTGATGGCTGTTTTATAAAAATTAGAGAGTGATATGTAATATTTGTAGAGTATGCGAGTGAATTATTACACTCATATGAATATTTTAATTATTAATATGAACATATTTTGAATGAGATCTCACAATTGTTTAGTAACATTAACCATTGCCGATGATGTCATTTTTCAGCTAAATTAAAGGCTAGAACGTTATAGATAATAAAACTGTAATAAAACCAATCTATTGTCGCTTGGTTTTCAAATGAACATTGAGAGTACACTATGATTACAGGCCATCGCGGTGCGGCATCGTTAGCACCAGAGAATACTTTGGTGAGCATTGAACACGCAGCTAAGTCAGGTGCCCTATGGGTAGAAATCGATACCCAACTCAGCGCAGACAACGTTCCAGTTATCATTCACGATAAGACAGTTGATCGTTGTACCAACGGCAAAGGTAAAGTATCAGACCTTGATACTAAGGCGCTTAAAGCACTTGATGCAGGGAGTTGGTTCGGTGCATCGTTCGAAGGAATATCCATTCCCACTCTCGAAGAGGCGTTGGATAAATGTGTCGAACTCGGGCTCACGCTGAATCTTGAGTTGAAAACCTATGATGACAAAACCATCGACACCCTGGTCGAGCAAGTGGTTAAGGTAGTGAAGCAGAAAAACTACCCGCTGGATAAGCTGCTTTTATCAAGTTTTAGCAAAGAGGCACTGGCCATTTGCCAAGCGCAGATACCAGAAGTAAGGCGCGGATTCATCTGTGAAGTGTGGAATGATTTTAGCTTAGAGTCGTTGCAAGACTTGGACTTGTTCAGCATCCACATTGATCACAAAATTCTTGATGCTAAGATTGCGAAGTCGATTAAAAACGCGGGTTTGGTGTTAAAGATCTGGACGTTGAATGCTCCAGACAAAGCACAGGCGTTTTACGATTTGGGTGTGGATTACATCATCACGGATAAGCCAGACGAATTTTAGTAGGAACTATGGAACTGAACCAACGTCAAAAACAGATTCTCGCGACCCTTAAAGTGGATCAGGATGTTCAGATCGACCAGTTAGCCGAGTTGTTTTCAGTGACCACGCAAACCATTCGGCGCGATGTAAACAACTTGTGCGAACAAGGGCTAGCGCGTCGAGTTCACGGTGGGGTCAGTTTGCCTGCTACCTTAACAAACACCAGCTATCGCTTTCGTTCAGAGGTGGAGTCGACCACCAAAGATGACATCGCCATGGCGGTCGCGGAAGCCATTCCAGACGGTGCGACCGTGATGATGGGTATTGGTACTACGGTTACACGCATTGCTCAGTTCCTTCTGGGTAAAACCACCTTACGTGTGGTCACCAATAACCTGCAAGTCGCAAAAATTTTAGAAGCTAACCAAAACATCGAAGTCTACCTTGCCGGCGGCTTGTTTCGCCGTGAGCATCAAGATCTGGTGGGAAGTAGTGTAGTTCACTTCTTCGATGGCTTTGAAGCCGATATCGGCCTATGCGGTTGTGCATCGGTGACAAGCAGTCACTTCGCAATGGAGCACGAGAAGTTAGAGTCGGACTTGTCTCAATCCATCATACGTAACAGTCGCCAAACTTGGCTGGTGGCGGATGCCACTAAATGGGAGCGCACTACTGCGATCAAGGTTGCGCCTCTTGCTCACTTTGAGTGTATTTACACCAATAAAGATCACCTACCCAATGAGTTGAATGTTAAAGTCATTCCAAGTGCTCTATCGCCAAGCAAAGAATAAGAACTCTTCAGGTATTTCAAGAACGTACGCCTAAATGCTAGCCCTGTTTATCGACTATTATTAATAGATATGTCTATACATGGAAGGGAAGCGATTTAGCTAATAGTCAGATATTAGCTATGTATTCCGTATCCAGATAATACAGGGATTTAGTGAATGAAGGGCAGGTGCAGAAAAAGGCGATACTTTGGCTTTGGGTTTAGCCTTTATTTCTTACCACTATTTGCTATGGCAGGGCTTAGCCAAACAATAGATTTTACGCTGACGGGTAGCTATGATGTGGGGGATACAAGATTTGCCATCAGCGCAACGGCAACCTCTGGTTTAACGGTCAGTTTTGCCTCCTCCACCCCTTCTGTCTGTACGATTTCAGGTCCTTATGTTGCGATTGGCGCTACGGGGACCTGTACTATTGTTGCTTCACAGGCTGGTGATGGTACTTACGATCCAGCGCCGGATGTCTCTCAGTCAACCACGATAGCTAAAGATACGCAAAGTATTCTCTTCCCTAACCCCGGCCCGTAAAATCTGGCAGATAGCTCATTAACATTATCGGCAGTGACCACGGCCAATTTAAGTGTCACATTTGGCTCTAATACGACCAGTGTCTGTACTGTTTCTGGCACAACAGTGAGCTTTGTGACCAGCGGTCTGTGTACTGTCTACGCTGACCAAGCGGGTGACAGTAACAATAACGCCGCCAATCGGGTCACACTGTCATTGTACATTGACAATGATACCGATGGAGATGGCGTGATCGACCAGTTGGATGCGTTCGTCAATGATGCCAGTGAATCGTTCGACGTCGATAGTGATGGGACAGGGAATAACGCTGATACGAATGATGCCGGTGACTGGGATCTTAGTTTTAATAGCCAGGGTTGGTTGGTCACCACTACTGAAGCGAATGAAGACTATACCTATCAAAATGGAGTGGATGTCACGTCGACAGACGGGATTATTGCGGCGGGTCAAAATGAGATTAATGCAGGGGGATTCAGTGGCCAGTTTGGCACGGTTATCTCGGTCAACTCAGATGGAACGCTCAACACAAGCTTTGATGGTGACGGTAAGCTTCAATTCAGTTCGACTTCCTGTACTACTGGGTGTAACGAAATTCTTGGCAATGTCTTCGTCGCTAACGATGGTAGTTATGTGGCGATAAGCCGAGAGGGTAATTCCTCTGAAGCTAGGTTGGTCAATATTGACTCGACCGGCAGCCTGACCAGTGCTTTTTCTTCTGGTATCTATACTTTACCAGCTCAGTTTCCAATCGGGATACTACCGCTCAGTGATGGTGGTTTTGTGGTTGGCAGCACTAATGGCAGCGTGCCCATCTCAACAATTTATTTCACTCGCTTTAAAAGTGATCTGACGGTGGATACCAGCTTTGGTACCGCAGGATCTGCGGATGTGCGGCCAACGGGCTTTGTCGCCGTGACGTCGGTTGCTGTAGCCGAAACAACCAATTACCTATTTACCATTCTTCAGCAAAATAACGGTTCTCGCTATCTTGTCCGGTTAAACAAAACGGATGGTAGCGTCGATACCAGTTTTGTTCATTTAGGTGTAACAGGCCTTAACCCCAACGTATTTGGTACCATTTACGCTATGTTAGGCACTGCAGACAACAAAATCCTTTTTGCCAACTCTGCGTCGCAAGTCATCGCCATGGATGAGGATGGCGATATTGCTGAAAGCTTTGGTGATGGGGGAATACAGACACTCAATCAGACGCTGCAGACCGCTGATCTTGTGAAAAGCAGCGATGGGCGCATTGTTGTTTCTGGCTATGATTCAAATGGTGATCTTCATGTTGCTCGTTTGAAGAGTGACGGGAGCTTAGATACCTACTTTGGTGGCAATGGCCAGATTAAACTCGACCCAGGTAACGATAGGTTCATTACCAGAGATATGGTGCTGGACAGTGACAATGATATCGTGATTGCTGGTTATGCGGAGATGACAGATACCACTGAGCAGGCGCTATTCGTAAAGTTGATTAATGACCTTGATACCGATGGTGATGGCATTAGTGATCTTGTTGATACAGATGACGATGGCGACGGCGTCAATGATAGCAGCGATGCCTTCCCACTCGATGCTTCTGAAACTACTGACACGGATGGTGACGGTACAGGGAATAATGCCGACACGGACGACGATGGCGATGGCGTCAATGACAGCAGCGACGCCTTCCCACTAGATGCTTCTGAAACTACTGACACGGATGGTGATGGTACGAGCAACAACGCTGATACAGATGATGATGGCGATGGCGTCAATGATAGTAGTGATGCGTTCCCACTCGATGCCTCTGAAACTACTGACACGGATGGTGATGGTGATGGTGACGGCGTTGATGACGTTAATGATGCCTTTCCACTGGATGCTTCAGAGACCAAAGATACTGATGGAGATGGCATCGGAGACAATGCCGATAAGACAAACCAGACTATCAACTTTGCTGCAATCAGCCCTCAAGCTTTATCGGCCAGCACTCTGGCTATCAGCGCGACAGCAACCTCTGGGCTATCCGTCAGCTTTTCCTCCTCAACATCAGCCATATGCACTGTGACAAATGCTGTGGTGACGCTAGTCGCATCAGGCACATGTACTATAGTCGCGAGTCAGTCAGGAGATACCAACTATGAAGCAGCGAATGATGTGAACGTCAGTTTTGATATCTTGGATGATGCGGCTTTGAGTTCTCGTATTGTCTTGAGCCAAGGAAGTGGTTCAGTTTCCGTATTTTTTGCAGATCAAGGAACAGCAGTGCTAACGGCCCAAGTGGACAGCGCTAGCAGTACTGCGGGTTACAGTTTTGTCTGGAGCCAAACAGACGTTGACCTTGAGCCCAGTGAAGGTCTCAATAGCGAAACCTTCAGCTTTGATCCTCAAGGACATGTCGGTAGCCATGAGTTGAGTGTTGTGGTGACCGATCCTGTCGGGACAACGGTCACTATTAGCAGGGAAATTAGTATTCGCTCGACACTGCCGACCTTGAGTGCGTTAACAGACAGTGATGGGGATGGGAACGATGATCTCAGCGAAGGCTTCCGCGCAGATTGTACTGCGACTGAGTTCTGCTATTCCCGCAAACGCGATTTATCGTAAGTATATTGAATCAAAAGGGTGGTTTACGTTTGTCGAGGATGCAAATAACTCGCTTGCCAGTGCGGCGAGCGTGAGTGACGATTGCCCCGCGCCGGGTAATGCCAGTTTCAAAAGCGGTTTGAATCAAGGGGATGACTGCATTCAGCTCACGATTGAAGATGGTGGTCCTAATGACGCCGATGGTAAGGTCAATGGTATTGTCAGCGACCCAGGTGGCATCGCTGTTGCCTCGACGACGCCAGAAGTCAGCATTGCGGTGGTTAGTAATAACGCCAATACCTTTAGTCGTAACGACCAAGAACAAGTGGTATTACGCTTGAAAGTCACAGCCAGTTTGGCAGGTGCCCAATTGGATAGTTTACAAATATCCTCATCGGGTGATCTGAATGAGCAAACTGATTTGAGTTTGGTCGCGCTTTATCAAGATACCGATGCCAATGGCGAGGGTGATACCCTGCTTGCCAGTGGTATCTACCTTCAAGATGACGGTCAGCTTGAATTCACTCTATCCACTCCTTTGCAATTGAGCTCGGGTGATACACATCTGGTCATCACCTATCAATTCAAACAGTGCCCTACGGGGCTGGCGAGTTGCGATACCACAACGGAACGGAGGTAACTCATGATAAGGAAAGTCGTACACGGTGTTGTCGTAGTGCTTGCCGTTTTTGCATTGTCTGGCTGTAGTGATGCTCCAGAGTCGAATGAGTTTGAGCTATCTGTCTCGGATATCAAGATCAGCGAAACCAGTAGCAGCGTACAGCTAGACGTCGATGTGAGTGCTGCCAAGAGCAGCACTCTAAAATTGAAGTAATTGAACGAGATAAACTCTGGATCAGCGACTTTAGTTTACTTCTGCGCCCTGACATGTTGTTTCACGCTTATCGAGCAAACCGCTGAATTGGGTGAGAAGTAGGGCAATGATGACAATCAAAGCGCCGACCCAAGGTGTATTCATTAGGCCATGTTTTGCAACGATTAATCCTCCTCCCCATGAGCCTAAAGCGATGCCGACGTTAAACGCCGCTATGTTAAGTCCAGAGGCGACATCAACCGCATCAGGCGTATGTTTTTCTGCCAGATTAACCACGTAAACTTGTAACCCAGGGACGTTACCAAAGGCGAATGCCCCCCAGATTAGAATCGTAATAACAGCACTAACAGGATGGTAAGCCGCAAGGTTGAAGACAAACAGAATCATCGCAAGACCAATAAAAATGGCGGTCAGTGCTTTGACAGGGCCAAGTTTATCGGCCATTTTGCCTCCCCAGATATTGCCAATGGCAACGGAAACACCATACACCAACATGATTAACCCTATGGTCCCAGAGCTAAATCCAGAAACGTTTTCCAGTATAGGGGCGAGATAAGTGAAAGCAGTAAAAGTTCCTCCATATCCAAGTGCCGTAATCGCATAAACCAGTAGCAACCTAGGTTCGGTAAGAACCTTTAGCTGGGCTGAAATTTTGGTTGCTGGTGGCTGTTTGAGATTGGCAGGAATTAACAGGGCACTGCCAAGCAAGGCAATGACGCCAAGAATAGCCACGGTGAGAAATGTCGCCTGCCATCCAAATGCTTGCCCGATATAGGTGCCAAGAGGAACACCGGTAACCAAAGCAACGGTAAGGCCTGTAAACATGATCGCGATAGCGCTGGCGGCTTTTTCTTTGCTGACCAGTCCTGTAGCAACAGTAGAACCGATGGAAAAGAAAACACCATGAGCCAGTCCGGTCAGGATGCGAGCGATGATCAGAGTTTCATAACTCGGAGCTTGCCACGCGAGTACATTCCCTAAAACAAACAAGCTCATTACGGACAATAGAACCTTTTTTCTTGGCCAGTTGCCAGTAAGCGCAGTTATGACGGGAGCTCCAATTGCCACGCCAAGCGCATATAAGCTAACCAATAAGCCAGCGGAAGGTAGGGATACTGCAAGGTCGCTTGCCATAGTCGGAATTAATCCGACGATAACAAACTCAGTAGTGCCGATAGCAAAGGCACTGAGGGTTAAAGCAAAAAGTGCAATTGGCATAATAAATTCCAATAATGATGTCGTGGCTGCCATTATTGAAAATCTTTTATTTGTTAAAAATGGTGATTTTATCAAATTACTTTTGCTATAAATAAAGGTAATTGGATTTAATGGACGAAGACATGCGCACACGTTCAGATGAGTTAGAAATGCTACTCGCGGTTGTCGATAGCGGCGGGTTTTCAGCGGCAGCTGAAATGTTAAACATACAAGTTGCCAGAATTTCACGTGCGGTAAGCAAGGTGGAGAAACAGCTAGGTGTTTCGATATTGAACCGAACAACAAGGCGGGTAGAGTTAACCCAAGAAGGTCGGACTTTTGTTGACTCTGTGCGTAAGGGTCTTCACATTATTCATCAGGCTGAAGAAGATCTGATTTCTGGAAGCGAACGTCCTAGAGGCAAGTTACGAGTGGATGCCGCCAGTCCATTTGTTTTCCATCAGCTTGTACCGCTGATACAGTCATTCAAAGGTACTTATCCAGAGATTGAGTTGGAAATAACCTCTAACGAAGGTTTTGTTGATTTGCTCGAGCAGCGCACCGATGTCGCTATCCGTATCGGACAACTAAAAGATTCAACATTGCATGCACGTCCTCTAGGTAAAAGTGATCTCTTCATCGTTGCTTCTCCCCAGTATCTGGAATCTGCTGGTGCGCCCCGTACAACGTCAGAATTACAGTCGCATCAATTGATAGGTTTTACATCACCTAAAGTGCTTAACCAATGGCCGCTAAAAGGTGTTGATGTCATAGAGCCAGATATCACGTCGAGTAATGGTGAAACGGTTCGGCAGTTGGCATTGGCATCTAATGGTATTGCCTGTTTGTCTGGCTTTATGGTTCGCGAAGATATTAAACAAGGTAGGCTGGTATCTTTGCTTGATGATGCTAAGCGTCTTGATACTGGTCGAGAGCAGGTGAGTGCTGTGTACTACAAATCTTCAGCAGTGGCACGGCGAATCTCCGCGTTTATCGACTTTATTCAGCCGAAGTTAACCTTGTAGCAAGATTAGTTTGTGAGCGCAGTGTTTGACTAAACCCACTGCTAATATGGATAACAGTGATTCAAAAGGAGAAAGATTATGATTAAAACAACGACTTCAGTAGTTGAAGGCCGACCTGTACAAGATTATTTAGGTGTTGTGGTTGGTGAAGCTATCTTAGGGGCAAACATTTTTAAAGATATGTTCGGCGCAATTCGAGATGTCGTCGGTGGCCGCTCTGGCGCCTATGAAAGAGAGATGGGCCGAGCTCGTGAGATAGCTTTTGCTGAAATGGAAGAGCGGGCACGTGAGCTGGGTGCCGATGGTATTGTGGGGATCGACATAGATTACGAAGTGATTGGCAGTGGCGGCAGCATGATGATGGTGAGCGTCAGTGGTACCGCGGTGAAATTCAAATAAGGCTATTCAGCAAGGCGCTTTTGCGGTGTAATGGCGCCAATTGCAGATTTAGGAAAGTAATAGATGAAAATTTGGGTTGATGCAGACGCGTGTCCGGTAGTTATCAGAGACATTCTTTTTCGAGCCTCTGAGCGCACTGGCGTGGAAGTCACTCTAGTGGCTAACCAGTTTATCCGGACTCCTGCTTCTCCAAAAGTCACCATGCTACAAGTTCAGGCTGGCTTTGACGTCGCAGATAATGAGATTGTTCAGCGCTGTGAAGCTGGCGATCTGGTGATCACCAGCGATATCCCATTGGCCGATGAGATCATCACCAAAGGCGGCCACGTGTTGAGTTCTCGTGGGGAGCAGTTTACCAAAGAGAACATAAAGTCACGCCTCAATATCCGTGATTTTATGGAAACCATGCGCAGTAGTGGTGTCCAAACAGGTGGCCCAGCACCGCTGAACCAAGCGGACCGACAGCAATTTGCTAACCATTTAGACAAATGGTTAGTGCAGTGGCAAAGGGCGCAAAAATAGGAGGAGTGGATGTCCTTGGTTAACCAGTTAGCGCTGTTTATTGATGTGGTGCAGCAAGGCTCCTTTACCAAAGCTGCAACCTTACACAATATGGACAACTCATCGTTGTCAAAACAGATCAAAAAACTGGAAGTAGAACTAGGCGTGCAGCTTCTTAATCGCTCAACGCGCTCCTTTTCCCTAACGCCAGCGGGTGAAGAAATTCTCGAGCAGGCACATAATCTGGTTGGGACTTTAGGGCATGTTCACTCCATCGCAGACTCTTATCAGGCAAGGCCGAAAGGACGCATACGCATTACCGCACCTTTGCATATTGGCCAGCACTACCTTCAGCCCGTGATTACGCAATTTATGCGCAGTTATCCAGAGGTGGAAATTAACCTGCAAATGGATGATAAGCGTTCAGATATTATTTCTGATCACTTTGATGTCGCATTTCGCCTTGGTCGGCTAGAAGATTCGAGTTTGATTGCAAAGAAAATCGCTGACATCAGGCCGGTGATTTTGGCGTCTGAAAGCTTTATCGATCAGCACGGAGAACCTCAGACTCCTGAGGAGCTAATGAGCTTGCCTTCTGTCGTCTATAGTAATGGGCCATTAACCGTAGATACGGCACGTATTAGTGAAGTACCGGGTGGCAGTACGTTCATAAATCACAAAATGACGGGTAAATACAAGGTCAATGATGTGCTGACTTTATTGGCGGCCGTCCAAGATGGGCTTGGCTATGCCATGATTTCATCCTCCAACCTATACCGCCCAGTTGCTGAGATGAATCTGAAACCGATCCTGACGCATTACACTCTATGTAATCGCGGCCTGGCCCTATATGCTCTGTACCCACATCGTAAGCAAACGGCGCTGGTTAGAGAGTTTATTTCTGCGGTGCAGGCACATATTGGTACACCACCAATCTGGGAAAAGCAGGTGGACAACTTTGCTCACCTCTACCCAACTCGCTAAAGAGTGAACAATAAAAAGCCCAGCGAAGGCCGGGCTAATCAACAAAACTTAGTGATGATGTTTGTGGCTCATTCCACTCATGACTTTCTTGATGGGTGCTGAGACAGTCTGCTCCTCACCGTTTGCGAAGGTCAGTTTCACATCAATGCTCTCACCTTCGACCAGCGGCTTTTTCAGGTCAAATAACATAATGTGTAGGCTACCTGGTTTTAGCTCGACCATGCCATTGGCTGGCACAGTAATTTGCTCTACCTGACGCATTTTCATGACATCGCCATCTTTAATCACATCATGCAGCTCAACTTTGCCTGCAGCGTCTGTACTGGCTGATACGATAACGCGGTCTTTTGCGCTGTGGTTCATGATTTCGGTGAACACAGCACTAGTGGCTGCACTCGGTGGTGTCGCACGGGCATAGGTATGGGATAGCATGATGTCTGAAGCAGCGTGAGCAAGTGGGCTAAGTGCGATAGATGCTAAAATGAGGGCTTTTAACTTCATTAGGATTTTCCTTGTGACGTAAGTGTTTTCATCGCTTCAACCAAAGGAGCCGGTGTCAGCGTGTGTGGCACTTTAGTAATTAATGTGCCATCTGGTTTTAGGAAATAAAAATAGGAGCTGTGGTCAAGGGTGTATTTCAGCTCCGAGTTTTCTAATTTGGTCTTACGGAATATAACGCCGTATTTATGTGCCAAAGGTGTGGTGACATCGAGTGGCGCGGACAAGCCTTCAATCATTGGATGGAAGTACTGGGCGTATTTGTATGAGTCTGCCGCGGCATCACGTTCAGGATCGAGCGAAACAAACATAGGCCTGAAGTGAGATTTTACTTCATCATCCACCTGATTCAGCGCGCCTGCTAACATGGCTAGCGAGGTTGGGCAGACATCTGGACAACGTGTGAATCCAAAGTAAACGATGCGTACGCGAGAGTCTTGTTGATCGAAGATTTTGACCGGTTTGTCGTTTTCACCGAACAGGACGACTTCTTTACTGGTTGCAGCAGGAGCTTCGGTCGTTGGCTGTGAATCCAGATACGCTTTCACGCCAAAGCCTAGTGCAAACGCGGCAACTAAAATTAAAGACCAGTTCTTACTCATTGTTCCATCCTAATCGAGGTGCTCACACTGTGTTGGCCATCAGTGAGTTCGCCAACCCAAGTCATGGCATCAGTCGTACATACCGGCAGAATAACCTGGCCTGTAAACTGACCTGTTGAGCTTTTATTGAGTTTAAATACGGCGGTACCCATTTCCATCTCGTGGCCTTCCAAAGTCAGTAACAGACTTTCCTGTTGAGCTTCGGGCCAGTCGACGACGATTTCAGTGGGTACCAATGGCTGACTGATGTCGCGATCAACTTTTATACGAACATCGTTGCTTTCACAAGCTTCAGTAGTGAGTAAGCAATATTCTGACAAAGGTTTGACTTGGGAACGGGTTTTAAACCACTGGTAAATGTCACCGGCAAAGAAGCCTGCACCAAGCGTTACGACGACCAAGAGCAGCTTTAACATTGAAGACACGGTGTTCTCTCTTTGATTCTAAAGCCGCAATCCTAGCACCAAGTGAGTCTAAATACCTCAGCCAACAAATAAATCTGTGCTTGGAATCAATCTACTCAATGATGGGTGTTCTGGCGATGAATTCCATAGACAGCATGATCCAGAATTCGATCTCCAACTTTCTCCTTATTGGTAATGATACCCTCTAGGGTCATACCTACGCGCTCGGCGACTCGTCGGCTCGGTAGGTTATCTTTGGCGGCAGATAGCTGGACCTTCTCCATCTGGTATTCATTAAACGCAATATCAATCAATTTGTTCACCACGCGCGTAATGATGCCTTTGCCTTGCTGGTGTTGCGATAACCAGTAACCAATCTCGACAGTTTTTGTGTCGTAATTAATTGTGTTGAAGCTGCAGTTTCCTACGATGTTGCTGTTATAGATGATCGCACAGGTCATTGATTTCCCATCTGCATATTCATGTAATACACGCTGAACGAACATACGGAAGTCTTGCTCAGACTGGCAGTAGGGAGGCCAAGTTAACCATTGTGATAAATATTCCGTTTGAGTGGATACTAATTCACTGTATTGAGTGGCAAATGATTCCTGAACAAGAGCGAGTTCGAGTTCAGAGTCGATAGAGATTGTGAACATAAGGAACCTAAACAAGTTGAATATGAAGAGCTAACTTAACAGAGTAAGACTGGTATGACCATAAACACTTGTTGCAAAAAACATTTTCCATGTAGCACGGGATTCACCCAAGACGTTATGCAAATCACAATTATATAAATAGTCTTAAATAATTTGTGGTTTTTATGAAAGGAAATCGTTTAGCCTTGCAGCCCTAAAATAAGAAAAATTAGTCAGTTAGGTTATTACTAATGGATGAGCCGCTTGATAACGTAAGCGTAGATTTACGTCAGGTGCTATTTGAAATCGCTTCAGCCCTCGATGCAGTCGGGATCGATGATATAAATCACGGTCACCGAGTTGCATACATTGCTTATCAATGTGCTAAACGAATGGGGTGGGAGGAAGAGCAGGCTCAAATCGCTTTTTCCCTGGGATTGATCCATGATTGCGGTGTTTCGCAGTCTAATGAGCGTTCCTACCTATTCAAGTCGATGGCTCCGGAGAACACCAAAAAGCATTGTATTAAAGGTTATGGGCTGTTGAGCGCTTGCCCGCCTCTGGCTGGATTAGCATTGCCAGTTCTGTATCATCATACCTGGTGGGAGCAGCTGAGCGGCGAAACCAGAGCTTCAGAAAACGATAAACTACTCGCCGGATTGCTATTCATCTCTGATCGGGTTGACTATCTCTACTCACGTTTTTACCCAGACCAATACGGCAATATCACTGAGAACAACAAAAAGTCGATCATCGGGGAATTGACCGCGAATGCTGGGATCTTGTTTGAGCCTAATATGGTTCAGCACATGTGTGAGTTGATAGACAACGATGACTTCTGGTTTTCAATGGAATCTCGCTATATCGAGACAATGGCAAGTCGCTTTCCGTCGGTGCCTTTCTTTTCATCTCGATTGGGATTGGAAGACACGATTGCTGTAGCGGAATTCTTTGCCCAGATTGTCGATGCAAAAAGCACTTTCACGTTTCAGCACTCTCGTCATGTTGCGGAGTTAACGTCATTTCTGGGTAAACAACTGGGGTACTCGACCAAAGCACAACGAATGTTGTATCTGGCAGGGTTAGTGCACGATATTGGAAAACTGAAAACTCCGGTCGCGGTTTTGCATAAACCTGCAGAGCTGACGGATGAAGAGTATGCGTGCATAAAGCGCCATGCGACCGATACCCGTCACGCATTGACCAATATGTTTCGCTCTAGCCAAGTTATTGATTGGGCTTCGAATCACCATGAAAGGCTGGATGGGTCTGGTTACCCGTTAGGGAAAACAGCCAAAGATCTCGATCAACCAAGCCGAATTGTGGCCATTGCCGATGTGTTTCAGGCTCTGACTCAATCACGTCCTTATCGACAAGGCGTGTCACTTGAGGAAACAATGCAAATACTGCAGGAATTGGTAGATGAATCGAAACTGGATTCTGTCGTGTTTGAGTGTCTGATGGAGAACGATCTTGAGTGCTATCAGATTTCAACAGGTCACCCTGCCATAGAAAAAGCCAGCGCTTAATGCGCTGGCTTTTGGCTTATTGAGCTTGATTACTTTTCCAGTAAGAACTGTTTGAAGCGCGCCTGTGTTTCCGCGTCGGCTTTGTTATACCAGAAATGCAGCATCTCCTCGGCAGTCGAGTCGCCTTTGACGCCTTCTTTGGTGACTTTAGCAGGTAGAGTTACTGGTTGTACCGTGGCGCCAATAGCGGCGGCAGAGACAGCTGCAACACCACCTCGGCGGTTGTAATCTGCCAGTTCAATCTGGAAGTTTCGGCCGATCTGCATACCGTCTTTTACGAGCTTATCCTGCGTAACTGCTAGAGCGCTGCCACTTGCAGTTGTAAGCTGCCAGTCGACATTTTTAATCTTCTTCTCCGCTTCGTGTTGATCGCGGTATTTAGGCATATCGAATGTCAGTTCAGTATCGTTGGTATCAAACGTGGCAATAATGGGATCGCTTTCAAGAATAATACGGTCATTACCTTGCGTGAAGTATGGCTGGTAGCGGAACAAAATTTGGTTTTCGCCGTCAGGTAAAGTCAGCGTTTTGTTTGCTGAAAAGAAGCCACCAGAGAGCTCTGGTTTTGCGTCGTTCGCAACCAATACATCCACAGTGTCTGGGACGGTAATGGTTACTTCAGCCGCCGCCATACCGCTGATGCTTAATGCAACGGCGGCCAATAATGTTGTTTTGATTTTCATGACTTGATCCATTTGATTTGGTTAGCCAACACTTTGCCTAGCAAGTCCAGATATTTCAATTAGATGAATGTCAAAGTGATAAGATTTCACGGAAACTTAACTTTCAGTGATGAAAAACCACTAACTAAGCGCAAGCTAAGTGTGACAGGTGTTTAAGGGTACGGATGACCTATTTTGCTAAGGTTTATTAAATAATGATTTTGGGGTGTGTGATTTATAAATTTTGAGTGACATTTCACGGTAAATAGGTGAGATCACGACTATATTGATGGTTATGTCTATAACCTACGAGAAGGATAACGCTATGAACTGCATTTGGATGCAAGACAGCCGTTTTGTGTTGTCGTCATGGTACAACTTAGACTTTTGCCTATCGCTTTTGAGCAAAGAATCCCCTTCGCTTTGATTTCCTAGGTGCACTCGCACCATCTATTCGCAATTTGACGCTTTAAATCCGATGCAGATTGTCTGCAGGGATCGATCTATCTATAGGAAATTAAATATGAAACGCATTCCAGAACCCTTTCGCATTAAAATGGTTGAACCGATCAAAATGACCACTTATCAAGACCGAGTTGCTGCGCTTGACGAAGCCGGTCTGAACCCTTTCTTGTTAAAAAGTGATGATGTCTATATTGACCTTCTGACTGACTCGGGCACAGGTGCGATGAGCGACAACCAGTGGGCTGGTTTGATGATGGGGGACGAGTCTTACGCAGGGAGTCGCAACTATTACAATCTTTGTCAGGCTGTAGAGCACTTTTTTGGCTATAAGCTAACGGTACCCGCTCACCAAGGTCGCGGGGCGGAGCAAATTCTATTCCCGGCATTGATTGAGCGTATGCGCAGTGTTCGCGGCGGGACGGAGCCAGTTTTCATCTCCAACTATCACTTTGATACCACGGCGGGGCATATTGAGTTAAATGGGGGCAAGGCCATTAATGTCGTCGACAGACATGCTTTCGATACGACGACCCCGTATGACTGGAAAGGAGATTTCGACCTCGACAAACTTAAAGCCACTATTGAGCAGTATGGCGCGCATAACATTTGCGCCATTATCACCACAGTGACTTGCAATAGTTCTGGCGGTCAGCCCGTATCTATGGCTAACATGCGTGCGGTTTATGAGTTGGCAAGCAAGAATGACATCCCTGTTGTTATCGATTCTGCACGCTATTGTGAAAACGCCTATTTCATTAAACAGCGTGAGGAGGGATATCAGGATAAGTCGATCCTCGAAATCATCCGAGAGATGTATCAATACGGTGATATGCTGACTATGTCCGCTAAGAAGGACCCTATGGTCAATATTGGTGGCCTGTGCTGTATTCGTGATCACCAAGAGCTGTTCCAAGCCGTACAAACGCGTTGTGTGCCAATGGAAGGGTTTGTCACTTATGGCGGTATGGCAGGGCGAGACATGGAAGCGTTGGCTCGTGGCCTTTATGAAGGTGCAGACGAAGATTACCTCCACTATAGGATCAGTCAGGTGCAATATCTTGGTGAGCGTCTGCGTGAAGGGGGCATTCCCATTCAGTATCCAACAGGTGGGCACGCAGTGTTTGTCGATGCAGCGAAGATTCTTCCTCACATTCCACCAGAAGAGTTTCCAGCCCATGTTTTGTGTAATGCCCTATACCTTGAAGCCGGTGTTCGAGCGGTCGAGATTGGTTCGTTGCTACTAGGGCGTGATCCGGAAACAGGCAAGCAAAAACCGTCGGAATTGGAACTGATGCGTCTGACCATTCCTCGTCGCGTGTATACCAATGATCACATGGATTACATAGCCGATGCGATCATTGCGCTCAAAGAGCGTGCTCACGAACTTAAAGGTTTAACGTTTGAGTACGAACCACCTGTGCTACGTCATTTCACGGCGCGATTTAAGTCCAAATAATCCTTAATTAAAACTTGCCTCCTAAAATTTTTAGGGGGCAGTATTTTGTAATAGCAATCCTCTAATATTTGGTATCTCATTCTTTAAATTATTGACAGATAAGTATGTTTTTCGGCTTGGTGGTATTTTATAAATTATGGGTCGAAATCCAATTTGTAATGTAACAGACCTCGTATATACAACTATTTTCTGATCTTGCCTCGAAAACAACCTTTATTTTTTTCATCAAAAAAAAAGTCTCTCAAATACTGAAAGTGATGTTCTTCACGACGTATCCGTAGAACAGCGAATACCGATCCTCGATAAGTCTTTCGGCTCAATACTTGGCCAGCAGGCAGTTAAACGCGGCTTACGATGATAGGTATCACTTCCCAACTTTCGGGTAAATGTACAAGGAATGAGAGAAATAGGTATGAATCGTATAACTTTGTGCGCCGCTAGTATCGCTTTGGCGCTATCCGGCACCGCGATGGCTGCACCAACAGCCCCTAGTATTGATGTTTACGGCTCAAACAATCTTCAGTTCTCGAAGATTGAGTTAGCAATGGAAACCACTTCTGGCTACAACGACATGGTGAAATATTTCGATGAAGCGGATATCACCATTAAATTTAATCAGTGGAGTGGCACAACGGGGGACACCTACAAGGTTTACTTTGACGGTGCTCAGGTAGCAACCGGAGACATTACCGGTAGCCAGACCACAGCAAGCTTCAAATATGCAAATGGCGGTCGTTATCAAATGACGATTGAAGCGTGTGACGCAAGCGGTTGTAGCACGAGTGCGCCTGCTGAAATTGTGGTTGCTGACACCGATGGTGCTCACCTTGCACCGCTGGCGATGAATGTTGATCCAAACAACAAGAGTTACAACACGGACCCTAACACGGTCGTTGGTACTTACTTTGTTGAGTGGGGTATCTATGGCCGTGACTTTACGGTAGACAATATTCCTGCCGATAACCTGACCCATATTCTATACGGCTTTATTCCAATTTGTGGCCCGAACGAATCAGTGAAATCAGTCGGTGGTAACAGCTACAACGCACTGATGACCGCATGCAAAGGGGTTCCAGACTATGAAGTCGTGATTCATGACCCATGGGCGGCTTATCAGAAGAGCTTCCCTCAAGCGGGCCATGAGTACAGCTCTCCTATCAAAGGCAACTACGCGATGCTTATGGCGCTTAAGCAACGCAATCCAGACCTGAAAATCATCCCTTCCATTGGTGGCTGGACGTTATCAGACCCATTCTTTGACTTTACTACCAAAGCGAACCGAGACACCTTTGTCGCTTCTGTTAAGCGCTTCCTGACGACGTGGAAGTTCTATGATGGTGTGGACATTGACTGGGAATTCCCAGGTGGCGGCGGTGCTGCTCCTGATTTAGGAGACCCTGTGAATGATGGCCCAGCTTATATTGCGCTAATGCAAGAGCTTCGCGCTATGCTTGACCAGCTGGAAGCGGACACCGGCAGAACGTATGAGCTTACGTCAGCAATCGGTGTGGGTTACGACAAAATTGAAGATGTGAACTACGGGGATGCAGTTCAGTACATGGATTACATCTTTGCCATGACGTATGACTTCTACGGCGGTTGGAACAATGTTCCTGGTCATCAGACGGCACTGTACTGCGGTACATTCATGCGCCCAGGTCAGTGTGATGGCTCTGGCGTAGATGAAAATGGCGAAGCGTATAAAGGTCCTGCTTACACCACGGACAACGGTATTCAGCTTCTTCTAGCACAAGGTGTTCCTGCGAATAAACTCGTTGTGGGTACTGCCATGTATGGTCGTGGTTGGGAAGGTGTGACACCTGATACGCTAACCGATCCTAACGACCCAATGACAGGCACAGGTACGGGTAAGCTGAAAGGCAGCACAGCACAAGGTGTCTGGGAAGATGGTGTGATTGATTATAAAGGCGTGAAATCCTTTATGCTTGGCGCGGACAATACTGGCATCAACGGTTTTGAATATGGCTACGACGCGCAAGCTGAAGCACCTTGGGTTTGGAATCGCTCTACAGGTCAGCTGATTACGTTTGACGATGACCGATCTGTGAAAGCGAAAGGTGCATATGTACGTGATTTAGGCCTTGCCGGTCTATTCTCTTGGGAGATTGACGCTGATAACGGTGACATTCTCAATGCTATGCATGAAGGGCTAGCTGGTGGAACACCAGCGAATCGAGCTCCAGTTGCTGCAGCGGGCGCAGATGTTTCAGTGACAGGTCCAGCATCGGTTGTATTGGATGGCAGCAACTCAAGCGACTCGGATGGCAGTGTTGCAAGCTATGCGTGGGAACAGCTCTCAGGTACTAGCGTTTCACTAACAGGAGCAAACACTGCACAGGCGAGCTTCGATGTGGCAGAAGTTGCTCAGACTGAAACGCTTACTTTCAAATTGACTGTGACGGACAATGAAGGGGCTACGGGTACCGACACTGTGGTAGTGACAGTACAGGCGAAAGACACTGGCCCTGTAAACACTGCGCCAGTTGCGGCAGTATCAGCGCCTGCAACAGCGAATGCTGGAGACGTGGTGGTGGTTGACGCTTCTGGTTCTAGTGATGCAGATAATGACACACTAACGTACAGCTGGGATGTGCCTGCTGGACTTAATGCTACCATAAATGGCGCAACGGTGACGTTCACGGCTTCTGAGTATACGCAAGACACTTCATTGCTATTTACTGTAACAGTCAGCGATGCTCAAGCGACGTCTTCTGCTTCAGCGACTGTCGTTGTAGCGAAGAAAGATACTGGTGGTGGTACATGTACCAACGCTTGGGATTCTGGCGCAGTATACAATGGTGGTGACCAAGTGACTTGGGATGGTAAAGTCTGGGAAGCGAAGTGGTGGACACAAGGTGATGATCCAGCTCAATCTGGTCAGTGGGGTGTATGGAAAGAAGTTGGCCCAGCAAACTGCTAATCTAGGCAACTCTTCTTATCATAGATAAAGAAAAGCCGCTCAATATTGAGCGGCTTTATTGTTTCTGTCAGTTTAGTTAGCGGCTCTGACTTTGCCTTGCTTAAGACTGTTGAGTACTTCAGTTTTAGGCCCATCAGCGATGACGCAGCCTTTCTCCATCACTATGACTCGATCTACCACATCTAGCATAGATGTTTTATGCGTAATCAAGATCAGCGTTTCCGATGGCTTTAGTTGCGCTAACTGTTGCTTGATGTGCATTTCAGAGCGGTTATCCATAGCACTGGTTGGCTCATCCATTAACAGCACTGGTGGGCGACCAAGGAAGGCGCGTGCAATGGTAACGGCTTGACGTTGACCACCGGAAAGCAATAAGCCTCCTTCACCGACCTGACGTTCTAGACCTGCTGGGTCCTGCTGAGTAAATACGGTCACACCAGCGCGGTTAGCCGCATCCATCACATCACGATCGTCGGCCAATGGGCGACCCAAAGTAATGTTATCGCGAATGGAGCCATAGAAGAGCTGGCTGTCTTGTGGCACGCAGCCAATGTTGCGTCGGATGTCGATGTGATGCAGCTGCTCGATATCGGTATCATCGATACGAACATGGCCTTCCGTCGGTTTAAACAATCCAAGGATCAAACGCTCAAGCGTAGTTTTACCTGAGCCAATTCGACCAATGATAGCGACTTTTTCACCAGGATTGATGGTAATGCTCAGGTCTCGAATAGAAGCTATCGGCGAGTCAGGATAGTGGAAGGTGACCTTATCCAATTCAATCTTACCGTGAACAATTGGACGGTGAATATAGCGCTTCCCTTCCTCCTGCTCATCCGGCATTTCCATGACTTGCTCGATGATAGTCATTGAAGATTTGGCTTGGTTGTATCGCGTAGATAGCAAAGAAAGTTGAACCATAGGACCAATGGCTCGACCACTCAACATGGTTGCTGCAATCAGGCCACCCATGGTGAGGTCACCTTCTGCAATCAAGTACACGCCAAGAATGATCATCCCAACATTGGATGCCTGCTGAACGAAGCCTGCAGTGTTCTGAATGCCATCTGTGATACGACGGCTTTTGATGTTCCAGTTTGCCATGTGAGCGACTGCTTCCTCCCAGCGGAACTGGAATTGGCTTTGCGCACCAAATAGCTTGACGGTTTCTAGCCCTGACAGACTCTCAATCAGGTTAGCGTACTTTTGTGAGGCTAGGCGTGAACCCTCTTCAATTGTGCGTCGCAAAGGTCCCTGAATCAGCGCAGAGTAGATGATCAGGATCAGCACGCCTGCAATTGGAACCAGAACAAGGTTACCCGCCATTAGCCAGATTAAAACAAGGAATAGCAGCGCAAAAGGCAAATCAATCAGTGAGCCAATGGTGGCTGAAGTGAAGAACTCACGAATGGACTCAAACTCTTGCAAATGACGAGCGAACGCACCAACCGATGGTGGCCTCGCTTCCATTCGAATGCCAAGCACTTTGCTAAACAGCTTGGAAGAGATCAGAATATCGGATTTTTTGCCTGCCACGTCGATAAAGTAGCTGCGCATTATCTTGAGTGTCAGATCAAACAGGAAGATGACAAAGATACCGCTTGCCAGCACCCACAAGGTTTCGAAGGCGAGGTTAGGCACTACCTTGTCATACACCAAACGGGTAAACATTGGTGCTGCAACGGCAAACAGGTTAATCAGAATAGAAGCGATCAACACGTCACGATAGATGTTCTTCGACTGCCAAATCGTGCTCCAGAACCAGTGCCCTTCACGGGTTTTGAGGACTTCAGGAGAACGTTCGTCATAACGGAACTGCTTCTTAACCAGAAAGTAACGGCCAATGTAGAGTTCTTCGAGCTCTTCAATAGGAATAGCAATCGGCACCAAACCAGATTCGCCCGTGACGATTTCTGCTTCCTGTTTGTCACTGTTGATAGTGTTAAGCACGCACGCATCACCACTTTTTAGCAGTAAGACCACAGGCAAAACTAAATCCGAAATATCTTCGAGCTTGGAACGGTTTTCTTTTGCGACCAGACCTGCTCGCTCAGCCGAGCGAGGGAATAAAAATGGTGTCAGCTTGCCTTCAGTTAGAGGCAAGCCATTTATCAAGGCTTCCGGCGAATTAGCCAGACCGTAATAGCGGCTGACGTAAATCAGCGAATTTAATAAAGGATCCTGCATCTATAACCTTTTTACTTATCGACAATAAAGCCTTGGAAGACATCAATAAAGTGCTCAGACAAGAAATCCAACTGGGTTTGTGTCTCAACTCGGGATGCGATGGTTTTGATACCAAGGTTATGCGCGGTACGTGAGATAGAAGTCAGGGTGAATTTCTGCTTCTCATCATCTAGATGGTGCGTATATAGATAATCGAGTTTCACGTAAGCCGGACGGAACTCATTGATGTAGTCGAGAGACTGGAAGTTACGTCCATAGTTATCAACACCAAATTCTGATCCCGCATTACGCACGGCATTGCAGAAAAGAGCAGTGTGGTGAGGTGTATTAACGAAACAGCTTTCAGGAATTTCGAAGTGCAGTTGGTGTGCGACCGATTTGTGGCGGTTGAGCATTTGAGTGATCCAGCGAATAAAGCTTGGTTGAGCGATACTGCTTTGCGACACGTTGATCGCGATGGGCTCGGAAAACTCCCCATTCTCTAAACGTTCCACAATGGCTTTGATGACATACTCATCGAAAAGATGGCTGGCATTAAGTTGCTCAAGGGCAAATAAGTATTGGTTGGCGCTAAAACGCTCACCGTTTTTCTCAATCGCAGAGAATACTTCACGATGATAGGTTTTTCCCCAACCGTCATTGGCTGCCTGGAAGCGGAACTGGAACCAGTCATTGCTCATTGCTTCTTCAACAAGCGTCTTCCATTGCTGTTTACCCATCAAGTTCTCAGAGTTGTCGCCAGTGACGTAGCCATAGGTTATCTCTGGGTCAGACTTAGCCGTCGCCAAGGCATTATCTAGCATGGTGAGTACTTCAGATGCACTCTTAGTTGCTTCGCTGTAGACCACACCAAGCGATAAGTTCGACGTCGCCATGCCTGTAGGGTCAGCATTGATATCTTGAACGTAAGTAACAATGCTATCGGATACGAGTTTAAGGTCCGCTTCATCCATATTCGGTAAGATGAAGCCGAACTCAGCAGAAGAAATACGAGCAAGCGTAACATCCGGCGAAGTTAGAGAAACTTTAAGGTGATCAGCCAGTTCTCGTACCATGCCATCACTGGCTTCGTAGCCTTTCTCTTCATATAGCTCATGGATAAAACTGGCTTCCAGAATTGCCACACCGCCAAAGCCACCTTCGCCAAGCCAAGAGTTCAATTGGCTCATATAGTAAGCTCGGTTACCCAGCCCAGATACTGGGTCGATGTAGGCACGTTCACGAAGTTGTTGAGCTTCTTTGGCTTGCGCTTTGAAGGACTTTTCTACCTGAGCAGACATGCTATTGATACCATCTACGACATAGATCAGATCTCTTGTGGTTGGTCGCGGTAATGGATCACCAAACTGGTTACGAGCTACTTGCTCCATTTTCTCTACGATGAGTTGAAGAGGGCGAAGTGCACGCTTAAGGATGAAGGCGATGGCCAGAAGCCCGATAGTGAAAATCAGACTGAAAGCAATGACCAGACGTTCGAAAGCCTTCCACAACTGGGTGTAGGCATCCCCAGTGTGGCTGACGATCTCAACTTCAGCCAATTGCATCCACCCACTGGTGACGACTCGGCGATCGTGAATTTTCTCAAACAGGTGCAGGCTGGTGAACCAATCAGGTACATCCAAAGGTTTGACTGGGTATGAGCGTAGGATTTCTTCGCCGTTGTCTAAGAAGATTAGTCGGACAACCGAATAACTACTGCCATCGAACAGGGCGTTAATAACAGACTCCACCGCGACATGATCCTTGTTCTCCAAATATGGAGCCAAAGCCAAGCCGACTGTGTTGATGGTATTGTTCACTTCTGAGCGCTGCTGCTGCACTAAGTTGTTGCGCGTGGTATTAAATTCAATGATGAAGACCGAGGCCATCAGCATCAAAAATACAGCAATCATTCCCGCGACAAGCTGTTTATATAAAGTCATATTGCCTACTCATCGTAATTCACTATTGGTTTGTTCAGTTTGAGTGATTTTTCACGGGCACGAAGGTCATTCCACAGACTGAGTCGGGAAGATTTTCCTGCCAGTTGTCCTTGTTTTGATTTCATTAGCCACAGGTTTTTACCATTGAAGCTGTAAATCGGTAATAAATCTCTGCGCTTGGATGCTTTTTTGATTTGTGGATCGATATTATCTAACAGAATTGGTTCCGCACTGGGCTTAGAGTAATATGCGAGCACCATGTGAAACTGGTTAAGCGTGATAGCTTTAACGTATACCAAACGCAGTTTTTTATCTGAGACACCCAGCTCAAGGAGAGAGAAATACTTTGCGATGGTAAAATCTTCGCAATCTCCGGCATTACTGCCGAGAAATTCCAACGGAGTAGCCCAGTAGTCTTTCTTTCCCCATAAACGGTCATCGTTGACAAAGTTCAGCTGGTTAAAGAAGCTATTGACTTCAGTGAGCTTTTGTCTTTCCGAAAGCCCCTTAAACTGTTCCATTTCACGACGCCATGTTTCGACACGTTTGCCTGCTCGATCACCATAAGTATTACGCACAGCTTCAACCCAGCGCTGCTCTTGAGTATTGAGCGCCTGTGAAGCTGTGGAAGCTAAAATGATAAATAGAGCTGGGAGCCAGTATTTCATGTTGGCTATACTCTGACCTTACTTGCAGTCTCAGTTGTTCGCATCTTTATTCCTTTAGTGCGTTGTTTTTGGCGCCCAAAATTGGTTTAAGTAAGTATTCCATTACCGTGCGTTTGCCTGTGATGATATCTACTGAAGCGGTCATCCCAGGAATGATGGGTAAAGAGGTATCGTTGTTCAGGCTAGTTTCTTTGGTTCGAACTCTAACCAGATAAAAGCTATTGCCTTCTTCGTCTGTCGTGGTATCAGCACTGATGTGTTCCAGTGCCCCTTCCAGACCGCCATACTTGGTAAAATCGTAAGCACTGAATTTTACAATAGCGTGCAAATCTGGTCGAAGGAATGCGATGTCTTGGGGAGCTATCTTCGCTTCTACAAGCAATGTATCTTCACTAGGAACAATTTCGACTATGTCCATACCTGGCTGAATAACGCCGCCTACGGTGTTTACATTCAGTGTTTTGACCGTACCTGCTACAGGTGAAATCACAACCGTACGATTCACTCGGTCTTCCAAACCAACAGTCGACTCAGTGAGTGCAGAAAGTTTGTCTTGTGCTTCGTTGAGCTTTTCTTGTTGTTCTGAGCGGAATTTTTGAGCAGCGTCTATACGGCTAAGCATCGATTCTTTAATAGCGGACTTGAGTACCGGTACTTTCAATTCACTGGAGGTCATTTCTCGACGGGTATCGTTCACCTGACGTTGTAATTTTAGGAGTTCAATTCTAGGTACAACGCCTTCGTCAGCAAGGGGCTTGGTGATCTCCAGCTCTTTACGAGCAAAGCTATAGCTTTCGCGTAGGTTGCGTACCCTTGCCTGAATTTCAACCAAGTCCTGCTGTTTCTGTTTGACCTGCTGGTCAATCAAAGAAATCTGATTTCGTAGATTGTTTAAGTCTTGACGATACTCGGCTCGTTGGCGTTCTACCAATTTGGGTTGTTTCTCCTCAAGCTGAGGGGGAAAAGCAAGCTTACTGAAATCGAGCTGAACACTTTGTTGCCAAGATTTTTCACTGAAGTCTTCATTGATAGTGACACTTGTGATGGAAGCAGATAGCTGTAGTACGCTCGCAGTCAGGTTTGCGACCTGCTGCTCTCTCTCTCGAAAATCAGAGCGGAAGCGGGTGTCATCGATCAAAAGTAGTTGCTGGCCTTTTTGAACGACTTGGCCTTCACGGACGAGGATTTCTTTGACGAGGCCGCCTTCAAGGTTTTGTACTACTTGTATTTGCGAAGAAGGTACAACCTTTCCTTGCCCGACGGTAACTTTATCGATTTGAGCCCATGATGCCCATACGCCAGCAAGAATGAAAAACACGACCATTACCCACAGCATAACGCGCGCACTACTAGGCGTATTGAGCAAAAGCGCTGCCGTTTTGTCATCCACATACTCAAGCTCGTTGCCAGAGAGCTTGTTGTAATTGTCCTGACTCATTGATGATCCTTGTTACTTCCACGTATTTGATTGATTCTATTATCCAAAATGATAAATGTTAAGCTGTAGTCGTTAGAACGGTGTGCCATATCAAACACTTAAATAATAGAAAACAATCAATCAGTTGTACTAAGTATATACGGTGATTTTTCTTGATAACTTGCTTTCTACCAATCGATAGCGCTTTACGTGCATCAAATCTCCCGAGACAATCTGGTACATGAGCTTGTGTTCATGTATATATGAGCGCACAATCGGCATAAAAATTTCGCAGGAGAGAAGATGGAACTCGAAGATATCCGCCGTGAATACAGTAAAGGTGGTTTGCGTAGGAAAGACCTCAAAACCAACCCAGTAGATCAATTCAATCTGTGGTTGCAGCAAGCGATTGACGCTAAACTCACTGACCCAACCGCAATGACAGTGGCGACGGTAGACGAAAACGGTCAGCCTTTCCAGCGAATCGTGTTGCTGAAGTACGTCGATACACAGGGCTTTGTCTTCTATACCAACTTAGGTAGCCGCAAAGCGCAGCAAATTGAAGTTAACTCACGAGTTAGCCTTCATTTCCCATGGCATCCATTGGAGCGTCAGGTGCATATTACGGGTGTGGCTGAAAAACTGAGTGTTGCAGAAAATATTAAGTACTTCTCCTCACGTCCAAAAGAAAGCCAACTGGCGGCGATTGCAAGTCGACAAAGTAGCCGCATTTCTACACGCGGCGTACTGGAAGGTAAGTTTCTCGAGCTAAAGCAAAAGTTTGCACAGGGCGAGATTCCTGTTCCTAGCTTTTGGGGAGGATTTCGTATTAAACCTGAAAGCATTGAGTTTTGGCAGGGTGGCGATCACCGCCTTCATGACCGCTTTTTATTCTCCAAGTCAGATAACGAGTGGCAGATTGATCGTTTAGCCCCATAGGTTAGCCGCTTACAACACATACGTTGAATACGCCGTGCTATGCGGCGTATTCATTACTCAATACCACTGAAAGCTGTGTTCTCAGCAGGGTTTGAGGGATGTGCGAGCCAAATCCCGCATCTAGAGCCATATCAATCAGTTGTGCTTTACTGTGGGCACCAAATTTCCCTCTTAGGTGCAACACGTAGTTTTCCAGCGTTTTAGTCGAGATGTTCATGACATCGGCTATGTATTTCGGCTTCTTACCGTACAGCAACAAAAACAATACTTCTGACTCTCTTGTTGTCAGCTTGATTTGATGGTTTTGCGGCGACAATTGATTCAACGAGATTCGCTCTTCACTGTGTAAACCCGTCGCCCGACAAATCCAATGACCGACCTCCAACACTGCGGTGTCAGTCAGCTCTTGACCATAGAAGATAGTGCCCTGAACGTTTCCTTGAGAGTCATACCAAGGGGACTTACTGAAAATGTGTGTGCGCCAACTGCCGTCAGGGTAGGGGTGAACATCCAGTACCTTAATTGACTGTTTAGTCTCAATCACGAACCTATCTTGCTCCTGAAAGTCACTGGCACACTTAGTGGTTGGGCTAGGCATCTGATGATCGGTGAGACCGATACAATCCTCTGGCAGTTCAAAGCCAATTAGTTTGGCATAAGAGTGGTTAGCGTAAGCGAAAACGGAATTGAGGTCTTTGCATCCCCAGTAACCCGGGAGTTGATTGAATAAAGAGATTAGGTGCGGTTCCAAAGCGATGTCTACCTTTTACAGTACTCCGGTTATGATATCAGATGAGTAATCTGTCAATCCATCCCAGATTTGCTGTAAGGGGTTTAAAAATAAGAATTTTTGCGGCAAATCGACAAGTATCGAACGAAAAAAAAAGCCAGCGATCGACAGGATAGCTGGCAAATACAAGAATAATTCTTGTCGACGTGTAGAAGAGGTTCTATGCACTCAGTACGAGGAACTGAGCATAGACGTATCAATCGATACTGAGCCCATTGTTGGGTGAGCTCAGGAGAAATTCTACGTGGAAATGACGCACAAAAAAGGGGGGAAATCCCCCCTAAACCATTATGTGTATTGTTTATTTAGTTGATGTCTCTCACGACACGAAATCCGACATAGTTTGCAGCAGAAGAACTTGATAGCGAAAGCTGTTGATGGGCCGCTGCCATGTCTGGTGAAAAGTTCCAAGCGCCACCCTTTAGCAGGCCGCGTGAGTCACTGGTCCATTGCCAGATGTTGCCTACGGTATCGTAAATACCTAAACGGTTTGGCTTGAACGCATTGACGGGAGAGGTACTCTTGTTTGACCAAGGCGTTCCTCCCCAACCCGTGTTGGCTTGATTGGGGATAAAACTGTCACCCCACCAATAGTTGGTTTCCGCGCCTGCTCTTGCGGCGATCTCCCATTCATCCTCACTTGGTAGACGATAGGTATGTTTGGTTTTTGTGCTTAACCAGTTTACGTAGGCTTGAGCATCGTTTCTGCTAACACAAACCACAGGAGAGTTTGCTGCTTGTTTAAAGCCAGGGTTTCGCCAGTAGCCCTTCGAGATAGGTGTCACTTCGCCTTTTACAATAGCGGTACAGGTGTTCTTAAGCTCCGCGTCAGTCTGGTAGTTAGTGGCGTCAACGAACGTTTTAAACTGACCAACGGTGATAGGTGTCGTACCAAAGCCGAATGGGTGTTTCAACTGAAGTTGCTTCGAGCCATGTTCACCAAGAATGTACTGGCCGGATAGAATAGTGGACAACTCAGGGCCTTGATAACCAGAGCCCAGTGAGTCTGCGAACTTGTCACCTTCACGCAATGGGTTCTCTTTTTCGACCAGAACGGCACGAAGGTTTTGATCACGTCTGACGGTCAGCTCACGATGGAAAGAGCGGTAGCCTTCTTTTTGGACGGTAATCATATGTGGCCCAACGGGTAACATGACTTCGACAGGGGTGCTGCCATAGTTTACGCCGTTGATCTCAACGTTATCATCGTAAAGGTTAGAACGGATATTCAAAGTGACCCAAGCCACTTCTTTATTGCTAACAAACTGATCTTTATCGCTGAGAGCTTCAGGTTCGAAGCAGTATTTCTTATCGATGCCCAATAGGGTACAAGCTGCGCTTTGGGTTGGTCTGGCTTGCATCTCAACGTCCATTAAGCTGCGGTAACGAACACCATCATAGAAGCCAGATTCTTTCGCTTTTGAGCGCAAAACGTGAATGTTGAAGGGAACCTTATTGGCATGCAGTTTCACCACTTGAGGCTCACTGGTACCTGCTACAAGTTCTGACTGGAATTGCTTAACCGCCTTTTGCAAAGCAAGATCGCGAGTCTGGCGATCACACTGGGCGATAGTCATGTCTGCCTGACAACGATTTGTGAAACTCACAGATAAGGAGTGAGCTTGCTGAAGCTCCTCTTGAAGGCGCTCGGCGCGTGCACGCAACTTATTCTGGTCGAGAGCATCAATGCCTTGCTCAATCGATTCAACTTCATTGTTCGCGAGATCAAGCTGGTGTTTAAGCTCTTGCAGTTGCTGTTCTTCTGATAGGCGTTCTTTCTGGTTTTGTTTTACCTTTGACCAGGCATCTTGGTAGGCTTTCTGAGTAGCGGCGAGATCGATGTTCGGGTCTTCAATCATCCGTGAGTAATCACTTTCAAGGCGTGTTTTTGCCTCGGTCAGTGCCTCATCAAGCGATTTGGCCAGCTTGGTTAACTCAGAGACAGATTGTTGCTGTTGCTCATACGTCGCTTTTTGCTCATCCCGAGCTTGAGTTGCCGCTTTCAGCTCTCCATGCCTATCAAATAACTGCTGATCAATTTCGACAATCGGATCACGAGTATCCTGTGCCGCAACATTAGCCGTGATGAAGCATGGTGATAAAGCAAGAAGAAGCGTTGGTAAACCAGTTCGCATTATCTATATCTACAATTCTTTTCTATCTAATGGGCTTATTCTAAACGAAAACGCCATTTTGTCTTAAGTTATAAAGCGATAACTTACGACAAAACGGCGTTTTAGGTCAATTTTGTGCAATTCCCCTCTTTCCAAAAAGAGAAGTGGGTTAAATATCTGAATCTGGGCGCAACTTCACCCATACTGTATCGTTGCCATTGACTGGAATTGTACGGTTGTAGGTTTGGTAGCCATCTTTCGACACAGTAAACTGGTGTTTGCCTCTTGGTAACACAACTTCAACAGGTGTGCTGCCGTAGTTGACACCGTTAATGGTGACACGATCTTCGTACTGATCTGAACGAATGGTAATGTTGGCCCAACTCTTCTCTTTGTTGCCTTGTTCTTTTTTGACAACTTCAGTGCCGTTTAGGCAGTAACGAGATGACACGTTCAATAGCTTACACGCTGCAGAAGCTTCAGGACGCGCCTGAAGTTGCGCCTGCATTTCAGTGTAGTAGCTGTTGTTACCTTCAAAACCAGAGCGGATGATTTGGCTTTCCTGAACAAACACATTCAGCTGCACACCTTTAAGGTTCTGCTTAGCTAGATTGGCTTCAGTTAAACCATCAAGCAGTTTCGCTTTGAACGTGTTTACAGCGCGCTGCTTAGTTAGGTATTTACCTTGATTGGTACATTCACCAAGTGTCATGGTCGCAGAACAAGTGGTCTTAAATGCTGTGTTGAGCACATCGCTTTCGCGCAATTCAGCGTCAAGACGCTTCACTCGCGCTTCGACTTTCTGCTCTTTTAGGTAAGATAACTCTGAGTTAATGCGAGAGCGTTTCTGTTTGATTTGCGACAAACGCATTTCCTGTTCGGTAATGGTTTGTTCTTGCTCAAGAATCTGACTTTGGTTTTCTTTAACCGAAGCCCAAGCTTGTTGATACTCCTGCTGGAAAGAAAGCAGGTCAACATCTGGATCGTCTAGAAGGCGGTTATATTGTTTGTCCAGTGCAGACTTGGCACGGTTACGTTTGGCGTTTAGCTCTTGCTCTTCACGCTGGTACTTGGTCAGCTCAGCCCTTAGCTGCTGTAAACGCTCAGATTCTTGTTCAAACTCAGCTCCAAGTGTCTGTAGTTCACTTTGTTTGTTCTCTAATTTTCCATCGATAGCTGCGACAGGATCGGCAGAGGTTGCCGTTTCCGCAAAAACCGAAGTCGATACCCACATAGGGCTTAGCGCAAGTAAAAGCGCTGGGATGCGACGTGTTATCATATTTCCCTGCAACAATTAACGTTTCATTTTACCAACGTAAAAACCAAAAAAAGACAAACTTTTGACAGTCCTTGTTTCCCTGCCTCTCCCAAGTTTTCTTTTAACCTAGCATCTTTCTTTTTAACAGATTAATCAGATTAATCTAACTTAAGTATATAAAACTTGGATGCTATCTATCATTTTGAGTTGATTGGGGAAATATGCAAGTGAAGATTGGGCATCTTCAAAAAGAAAAGTTGCTAGAAGTGACATATACCGTAATTTATGTGCACTTGATCATTCTTCCGGAGCGGTTGAAAGTGTGCTTTTTAACCTATGTTCGGTACTTTTTTCACTCTTCAATAATGTGATGCTGTACCCAATTGCATATTAATCGATAAATTTCGAATTGAAGGGATTTTGGTATAACATGCGACTCTAGTGCCATTCGAGATCACAAATTGTGCCATGACAGCATCTAAGTACACACAATTGATTGGTGAACATGCCAAACTTTTGTCACCCAAGCCCGCAGAGCTAGTGACACTGCCATCTTATATGGACTGTCACGATCACAGCTATACCCAAATTGTGATTGGATTGAAGGGACAGGCGGAATTTGAAGTAAGTGGGTTTGGTAATTTAGTTGGGCCTGGTCAAGGCTGTGTGGTTACGTCTGGCTCTGGTCATGCGTTTGGCGGTGTAGTTGGGCAATCCGATATTCTGGTGTTGAATATGCCCGCGCCATCAGGGGATGACCCGTTAATGCTGCAAAAACTCAACGAACTCAACCAGCGCGATACCTATTTCCAACTCGATGGACAAATTCAAAAGCTGATACAAATGCTCGTTGCGGAAATGCAGTCTAGCCCTGAGGACTTGCTTCTTAGCCGGGCTTGCAATGACACAGTGATTGCTTTGATGCAGCGTCATATGTCGAACTTTGCAACATCCCGTAAAGATTCACGCTTCGACCTTGAAGCCATCGACAGATACATTGAACAACATCTTAGTCAGAAGATATCCGTTGCTCAGTTAGCAGGTAGCGTGTTTCTTGGTGAGAGTCAGTTTCACAACTTGTTCAAAGAACAGATGGGCATTACACCTCACCAATACGTGTTGGGTAAGCGGATAGATATGGCCAAGTCATTGATTGAAAAAGGCCACCTTTCATTAGGTCAAGTAGCAGAGCTGACGGGCTTCTCCGGCCAAAGTGCTTTTACTCATACCTTTTCTCGTCTTCAAGGCATGTCTCCATCTCATTACAAGAAACAATTTGGTTAAATAAGAAAAGATTAACCATATATTATTTTGCTTATATGCATGTGACTCTGTTTTTGTTTTGTTAATAATCAGAGTTTTTAGCAAAAAACTCGGAGTTTTTGACAAGTAATCCTCTCCCGCTCAAAATACACTGCAAGCCATTGTAAGAATCCTGATGAAATTGTCAGGTTGAGATTGAGGAAAACGCATGTTTACAGCAACTGATGTGTTGAATGCCGAGTTTGTCGAGCAGCCGCTTGATAAGTTATGGTCATTGATCTCGCCACTTTACATGGTGGACGAATCCCAATGGCTTGAACAACTGTTGCCTCTGGCAATCCCTACTGATGCTGAAAAAGCACAAATTAGCGATAAGACCACCCAGCTAATCGAATCGATTCGTGCTGATAAGAAATCAATCCAGATGATTGACGCCTTGTTGCTTGAATACAGTCTAGATACTCAAGAAGGTATCTTATTGATGTGTCTGGCAGAAGCTTTGATGCGTATTCCTGATTCAGCGACGGCCGATGCATTGATTCGAGATAAGCTGAGTGTTGCCGATTGGAAATCTCACCTAAAGAACTCTGATTCTGTATTCGTGAATGCTTCGACTTGGGGCCTAATGCTGACCGGTAAAGTGGTTGGTTTGTCAGAAGCCGAGTCACAAAGTCCTGTTTCTGCGGTTAACCGCCTGGTTAATAAAATGTCAGAGCCGGTTATCCGCAAAGCGATGCACCAGGCGATGAAAGTGATGGGCCATCAGTTCGTTCTTGGGCGTAGTATTGCCGAAGCGCAGAAAAACGGTCGCACCATGCGTGATAAAGGCTTTACCTATTCCTACGATATGTTGGGTGAAGCCGCGCTGACGACAGCAGATGCGAATAAATATTTCAAAGATTACCTGATGGCGATTGAAGCGGTTGGCCGTGACAAATATGGCTTAGATACAAGCCCTGCGCCTTCAGTGTCTATTAAGTTGTCAGCCTTGCATCCACGCTATGAAGTAGCAAACGAAGAGCGCGTTCTAACTGAATTAGCTGATACTCTGATGCAGCTTCTTCGCCGAGCTGTTGAGCTGGATGTTGCTATCACAATCGATGCGGAAGAAGCTGATCGTCTTGAGCTTTCACTAAAATTGTTCGAGAAAGTGTATCGCAGCGATTTAGTGAAAGGCTGGGGTAAGTTTGGTCTGGTTATTCAGGCTTATTCAAAACGCGCACTGCCTGTGTTGGTTTGGATTAACGGCCTGGCAAAAGAGCAAGGTGATTTGATCCCACTGCGTCTGGTTAAAGGTGCATACTGGGATAGTGAAATCAAATGGTCTCAACAAGCTGGTTACGATAACTACCCAGTTTACACTCGCAAAGAGGCAACGGATGTTGCTTATCTAGCTTGCGCACGATTCCTACTTTCTGAGAATGTTCGTGGCAACATTTTCCCTCAATTTGCGAGCCACAACGCTCAGACGGTGACGTCTATTGCAGTCATGTCTCAGCACAAAGATTACGAATTCCAGCGCTTGCACGGTATGGGTGATTCCCTATACAACCACGCGATGGAAGCTTATCAGCAATCTGTGCGTATCTACGCACCAGTCGGCAGCCACAAAGATCTATTGCCATATTTGGTTCGTCGCCTTCTTGAAAACGGTGCAAACAGTTCATTCGTACACCGTTTAGTCGATGCTCGCTGCCCGGTAGAGACTTTGACTCAGCACCCAGTCGATATGCTAAAAGCGTTCGATACCTTGAACAATGCCAAGATACCACTGCCACCACAGGTCTTCCCTGAGCGTCAAAACTCTTATGGTGTCAACGTTGATATTGAATCAGAGGCCAAACCATTTGAGCACTCTGTCGAGAGCTTCCTGAAGAATCAGTGGCAGGCAGGTCCGATCATCAATGGTCAGGCTTATGCCGAAAGCATGATCAAGGAAAACATCAATGTTGAAGCTGTAACAGCGCCTTATGACCGCCGCATTGAAGTGGGTCTGGTTGCCTTCGCGACTCTTGATCATGTTTCCGCTGCCATCGATGGTGCACAGCAAGCGTTTGCCAAATGGCAGACCAGCGATAAAGCTCAGAGAGCCGCTATGCTGGACAAACTGGCAGAGCTACTGGAAGCCAATCTTGCTGAACTTGTGGCTCTGTGTCATCAGGAAGCGGGTAAAACTATTCACGATAGCATTGATGAAGTTCGTGAAGCCGTGGACTTCTGTCGTTACTACGCTAAGCAGGTCGATGCATTAGGCGAGATTCACTTAAACGGTTTTGATGGACAGGCGCGTACAGTGTCTCGTCAAGGTCGCGGTGTGTTTGTGTGTATCAGCCCTTGGAACTTCCCACTGGCAATTTTCCTTGGTCAAATTACAGCCGCTCTCGTCGCGGGTAACACAGTAGTTGCGAAGCCGGCAGAGCAAACCAGTTTGATCGCTGCACGTGCCGTCGAGCTGATGAATGAAGCAGGCTTCCCAGCAGGTACGATTCAATTGCTGCCAGGTCGCGGTGCTGAAATTGGCTCTGCATTAACTTCTCACTCTGCCATTGCTGGTGTTGCCTTTACGGGTTCAACGGCAACAGCTCAACGCATCAATCAAACATTGGCGTCTCGTGACGCGGCACCTGTGCCTTTCATCGCAGAAACTGGCGGTCAAAACGCAATGATTGTGGATAGTACAGCGCTACCTGAACAGGTTGTGCGCGATGTTATTCGTTCTGCGTTTGCCTCAGCAGGTCAGCGTTGCAGTGCTCTGCGTGTACTTTATGTTCAGGAAGACATCGCTGATCGCATCGTTGCACTGATTCAAGGTGCGATGCAGGAACTGAGTGTCGGTCTTCCTTATCTTCATTCCACCGATGTGGGGCCGGTTATCGATACGACAGCAAAAACCAAACTGGTTAAGCATATTGAGCGTATGACCGCGACGGAAAAGAAAGTGGCTGAGCTTACTTTGGGTGAAGAACATCAACACGGTGATTTCGTTGCGCCAAGTGCTTTTGAAATTCGCGATATTTCTTGCCTTGAAGAAGAACAGTTTGGTCCGATTCTGCACATTGTCCGCTTTAAAGCGAACGAACTTCACCAGATTGTTGATCGCATTAACAGCACAGGTTTTGGTTTGACTATGGGGATTCATAGCCGCAACGAAACCACTTACCGCTGGATTGAAAAACACGCACGTGTGGGTAACTGCTACATCAACCGTGATCAGGTGGGTGCGGTTGTTGGCGTGCAACCGTTTGGTGGCCAGGGCCTTTCTGGTACGGGTCCAAAAGCTGGTGGTCCGCACTACCTATTCCGCTTTACACAAACTTCGTTTTCTTAATCTGTAGGCAAGGAGAAAGATTATGGTTCATCAAGTAACTCGTTTTTCTGATGCTTTTTCAGCGTGGGAAAACTGGAATCTGACTAACTTTGATTCAAAAAGCGAGTGTCTACTGGCTTTCAAACAGGCTCTGCGATCAGTACAGCCGAATTTAGCTTCTGTTGTGGCATACCACATGGAACATGCGTCAGCACTATTGGCTGAAACGCATCAACTGGTAGGCCCTACTGGGGAAACAAACGAACTGTATACCGCAGGTCGAGGTGTGGCACTGATTATTCAAGATGAATCTTCAGAGTCAGCACAACAAGCAACGATTGCACAGGTCACTGCTGCGTTAGTTGCGGGTAACAGTGTCATCTTGTGTAGTGATGACACACAATTTACTCAAAATCTGGAAGCTGCCTACACGCAGTCTTCCTTACCTATGAACCTATTACAATTTGCCTCTCTTGATGCTTATCATCAGCTGCTGGAGTCAGATGTACGTAGTGTCGGATACATAGGGAATCAAGAGGTTGAACAAACAATCAACCGCCAATTGTCGAAGCGTACGGGTGCTATTGTTGGCCTAGTTTCGGAGACGGATGTTGTGGCTATTCCGGTAGCACATGATCCACATCTATCGCTTCGCTTTATCACAGAGCGAACGAGAACAATAAATATAACAGCAGTGGGCGGCAACGCGACCTTGTTAGAACTTGGGAGTGAGGCCCACTAATCCTTTCTCAGAGAGCCCTCACTCAGTGTAAGTGAGGGCGTTCATGGAAGGCGATCTTAATAGAGGACAAACACATGGAAAATAGCTTTGCTATTACGACCACGTTTATTGCGTATCTTATTCTGATGTTGGCGATAGGCGTTATTGCTTATCAACGAACGAAAAACTCGACCGATTACTTCTTAGGTGGTCGTTCATTGGGCCCTTGGCCTGCGGCGCTATCAGCGGGTGCATCTGACATGAGTGGCTGGTTGCTACTTGGCTTGCCTGGCTATGCGTATGCAGCGGGTATTGAGGCTTTCTGGCTGGCTGGTGGTCTGCTAGTTGGTACTTGGCTGAACTGGCTAATCAGTGCAAAACGTCTACGTACATATAGTATTACGACAGATGCTCTGACTCTGCCTGAGTTCTTGTCACGTCGCTTTAACGATAATTCGAAACTGATTCAGGTTATCTCTGCTTTCTTTATCCTTTTATTCTTCCTTTTCTATACCAGCTCTGGTCTGGTAGCGGGCGGAAAACTGTTTGAAACGGTATTCGGATTGGATTACACCACAGCAGTTATTATTGGTACTGTTTGTGTGGTTTCTTACACATTGTTTGGTGGCTTCTTAGCGGTATCTTGGACTGACCTTGTACAAGGCCTTCTGATGGCGGCGGCGCTAATGATTGTGCCTATTGCAGCGATGGAAGGTGGTTTGGGTCAACTAAGCACTGATCTAACTAACATCAACCCTCAGCTTTTGACATTGTGGAATGATACTAAAGGTGAGCCGCTGTCAGCGATTGCGATCATCTCTTTGGTTGCGTGGGGCCTAGGTTACTTTGGTCAGCCACACATTCTGGCTCGTTTTAAAGCAGCGCGTAGCAACAAAGATTTGACCACGGCTCGCCGTATTGCTGTGATTTGGACTGCACTATCTATGGTTGGCGCAATGCTGGTTGGTCTGGTTGGTCTGATTTACGTTACCAACTCTGGCGTATCCATTGATGACGGCGAGAAGATCTTCATGCTACTGGTGAACTCTATCTTCCACCCAGTGGTTGCAGGTGTTCTTCTTGCGGCGATCTTGGCTGCAATCATGAGTACTGCGGACTCACAGCTTTTGGTTTCTTCTTCAGCATTGGCAGAAGATTTCTACAAGCAGCTTGTGAAGAAAGATGCTACGTCTGAAGAGATTGTGATGGTTGGTCGTATTGCGGTAGTGGCTATCTCTATCGTGGCGCTAATCCTAGCGATGACGCCAGACAGTTCAGTTCTTGGCCTAGTGTCTTACGCTTGGGCAGGCTTTGGTGCTGCATTTGGTCCAGCATTGGTGCTTAGCTTGTACTGGTCTCGTATGAACCGCAACGGTGCGCTTGCAGGTATCGTGATTGGTGGTGTGACTATCGTGGTATGGAAGCAGCTAACAGGTGGTTGGTTCGATGTTTACGAAATCGTTCCGGGAATCATCTTCTCTACTATCGCAATTGTGGTTGTGAGCATGATGACAGGTGAACCAGAAGAATCAGTGAAAGCACAGCACGCGAAGTTTGAAAAACAGCTTACTGAGCTTGAGTAAGCGGTAAACTGACGAAACATAAAGCCCCGATATTCGGGGCTTTTTTAATAAAGTTGGTTAATAATTGAACTTGGTTCACAAATTGAAAATGAAAATTTGAGCAATTGGAACTAAGGCCTTACTAATATGTCCACTATCAATAACGCCATCGCTCACGGAGAGATAAAATGCCTCAGGTATATTGCCATTGCTGCCAAAAAGTGACTGCCCACAAAGTTGTTATGAAGCGATGCCAAGAAGAGCATGACTCGGTGAAAAAGAGTTTGGCGTGTTTCTTTGCGACCCTCTTTCAGGGCGCACACTATGTGAAAATGGAAAAGCAGACGTTTTGTCGAGTGTGCAACACTCAGGCAGACTTAGTCGAAGAGCGTGAGCTCTCGAACGTTGAAGCCGCTTAAGTTTCCATTCCTCTCAATAAAATTTCTTCTAAGTCGGTTCCTTTATTAGGTTTCATTGACTCGTTTCGATTATGATAAGCATAAAGAAAGACATCTAATCAGAGCGTTAAATGGACTTAGATAGAATTGACCGTGAAATCCTTCGCACCCTAAACCTTAAAGGGCGTCTTCCTGTCGTCGAGCTTGCTAAGCAAGTGAACCTGACTACTTCCCCGTGTTCTGATCGCGTCAAACGATTGGAAAAAGAGGGTTACATTAAGGGCTATCACGCAGAGTTGAATCCGGAAAAACTCGGCTTGGACGTTCAGGTTTTCATCCATATTCGCCTTGATCAAACCAGTTTCTCTATCTTTGAAAAGTTTGCCAAAGCAGTGGAAGACATGCCAGAGATCGAAGAGTGTTATTCTTTATCCGGCGATTTCGACACCATGATCAAAGTACGAGTTAAAGATATGAAAGCCTATCAGAGCTTTATGTCGACCAAGCTTGGGACACTGCCAGGTGTGATCCAGACGCGAAGTGAAGTGGTGATTGAAGAGCATAAAACCAGCTTTGGTGTAAACGCGGATTTGATAGCAACACTCTAGGACAAGAAAAGGGAAGCATTCGCTTCCCTTTTTCGTCAATTGCTGGGTTCTACATCAGGCAATGAATGATGATGCGATACCTATTAGACCGCCAAACACGCCGCCCCAAACTACCAGCCAGCCTAAATGCTCTTTAATCATTTTCTGGACGATTTCTTTGACCAGCTTTGGCGTCAGTTCACTTAGGCGCTGGTCAATAATGTTTTCAATATTGGCCTGAATCTCTTCCATCATGGCTGGTGATTCTAGTTGACCCTTTAGCGCTTCTTTAACCGCATCGCTTTGGCTGATTTCTACCACTGCTTCCTGCATTTTTTCGACAAACGGTTCTTTAAGTGGTTGCAGGGCTTCCGCGCCGCCAAACATGGCCAGCATGCTGCCAAAAGAAGAGTTTGCAATGACATTGACCAGAGAATCAAACGTTGGGTTGAAATCGACTTTCTCTAGTACAGGCTCAAGATTGAGTGTCTTGCCCGACATTTCTTTGTTGAGGAATCGATCAATGTTCTCTGCCGTAAAAAACTGTTCCATCATCAAGTTCTTGATGGCGGCCTTAAACTCTTCAAAACGCGCAGGGATCACGCCAGAACCGTATAAGCCGGGTACTTTCTCGAACAGCATGTGAATCGCTAACCAGTTAGTGATTGCGCCAGAGAAAGCGAATAGGCCTGCGTAAAAAGCAATTTGGTTGTCTGTCTGATAGCCACCAGCCAATAGCGCTAGTGCCAGCAAATTTGTCAGTAAGCTTTTATTCATTAGATTTGTGGAAAAATATTGAATGGGAATGGCGCGAGTATATCTCAATTGCTAGTAGAGATTGAATATCGGAAACAAAAAAGCAGAGGGAATACCTCTGCTTTTGTTTAGGGTTATTGGCTTTGATCAGGCTGTTTGTTTCTGCTCGCTTTCATCGCCGATGAATCCGCCCGTTTGATGGGCCCAAAGCTGAGCATAGATACCTTCGTTCTGGATCAATTCCTGATGAGTGCCTTGTTCAACAATTTGGCCTTTATCGAGCACGATTAATCTATCCATAGCGGCAATGGTTGATAGGCGGTGTGCAATCGCAATAACCGTTTTGCCTTGCATCAGTTCATTGAGGCTCTCTTGAATAGCCGCTTCCACTTCTGAATCCAGAGCAGAGGTCGCTTCATCCAAGATAAGCAAAGGGGCATCTTTAAGCAGCACACGTGAGATAGCGATACGCTGTCGTTGACCGCCAGACAGTTTCACGCCTCGCTCACCCACCTGAGCATCGTAGCCTTTGTTGCCAAACGGGTCATTGAGTGACTCGATAAACTCATGAGCATGAGCTTGTTTGGTCGCGCGTAGTAGGTCATCTTCTGTGGCATCAGGGTTACCATAAAGAATGTTATCGCGAATAGAGCGGTGAAGCAGGGATGTATCTTGCGTAACCATACCAATATTGCTGCGCAGTGAGTCCTGAGTGATATCAGAAATTACCTGACCATCAATCTTAATGCTGCCACTTTCGACATCATGGAAGCGCAGCAGCAAGTTGACCAAGGTCGATTTACCTGCACCAGAGCGTCCAACTAAGCCAACCTTTTCACCCGGCTTGATATTGAGATTGAGATGACTGATCACACCTTTGCTTTCATCGCCGTAGTGGAAGCTAACATTGTCAAACTCAATGCCACCTTGTTCAACTACAAGAGGCTTAGCATTGTCTTTGTCCTGAATATCAATCGGTTTGGAGAGCGTTTTCATACCATCGACAACGGTACCCATATTTTCAAATAGGGCCCCGACTTCCCACATGATCCACATAGACATGCCGTTGATACGCAGCGCTAGAGCGATTGCGATAGCGATGGCACCGATGCTGATCGAGTTGTCCATCCACAGATAAATAGAAAGCGCACCGATAGTGAAGACCAATAGGTAGTTGGTGATCTCAACAGCGACGTCAAAACCGGTCACTAAGCGCATCTGGCGGTAAACGGTATCAAGGAAACCACGCATGCCATTTTCTGCGTACACCGTTTCACGTTTGCTGTGGGAGAACAGCTTAACCGTCGCAATGTTGGTGTAGCTATCGACGATACGACCAGTCATGGTCGAACGTGCATCGGCTTGCTCTGACGCGACCTTCTTCAATTTCGGCACGAAGTAAAGCTGAATGCAGACATAACACATCAGCCAGATCACCATTGGGATCATTAGACGCCAGTCAGCCTGCGCCAGCAGAACAACAATCGCGGTAAAGTAAACCGATACATAGACGAAAACGTCCATGGTTTTCATCACGGTTTCACGCACGGCCAAAGAAGTTTGCATCACTTTCGTTGCCACACGGCCTGCAAAATCATCCTGATAGAAGTTCAGGCTCTGTTTGAGCAGGTAGCGGTGTGCGAGCCAGCGAATAGACATTGGGTAGTTGCCAAGCAGTGTTTGGTGAACCAAAAGGGAATACGCAACGACCAAGATAGGCATGACTACTAATAGCAAGCCGCCATACAACATCAGTTCTGACTGGTTTTCCTGCCAGAAGGTTTCTGGATTGCTGGTTGATAGCCAGTCAACGAGGTTACCCATGGCGCCGAATAGAGATACTTCCACTATCGCAACCACAGTGGCCATCAATGACATCAGGATCAGAGGTACCTCAAATCCACGGGTGTAATAGCGACAAAAAGCAAAGATCCCACTCGGTGGCTGAGAGGGTTCTTCATCGGGAAAAGGTTTCGTAAAGCCTTCAAATTTCTTAAACATATCTCGCCTTAAATATCACAACGCAGGGGAGAGCCAGACATGGCAATTGCTCTTGTGTCATATGGTAGCTGGTTAATGTTTGAAATGTAACCATATATCAACCATTTGTTATACGAACTGCTGCATATTATTCAGGCAATAAGTTTTAAAAGTCATGCTGACCATAAAATTTACTGAGAAATACGAAATTCACAGTAAAAATACACGGTCTATATCTATTGAAATGGGTGAATTCAGCAATTGTTATTTTAACAATATGTCTACAATTCAACGTAAGTGAGTGAGATATAACGAGTCTATCGCAATGTTCAAACAGCAAACACAACTAGAAAAGTCAGTTTCTACAGTGCAAAACGCTAACTGTGTGGTGATGGTGCCACCAAAGGAATTTGCGTTTAATGCTGAAACCGCTCGAGACAATGAGTTTCAACATCAGGTGACTGAGTCCACTGAACAAGTTCGCAAACAGGCGATGCAAGAGTTCAAGACAATGGTCGGGCAACTACGTCAGGTCGGTGTTCAAGTGGTCGAATTTGATTACCCGCTCGGAGACGTGGAAACGCCAGATGCAGTATTCCCAAACAACTGGTTTAGCACCACTGCTGACGGTGCTCTGTATACGTTCCCAATGGCGTGTGAGAACCGTCAACAAGAAGTTCGCCCTGAGGCGCTGCGTGAAGCATTAGAAGCAGCAGGTCGAGCTGTATCTAGCGAAGATTCGCTGACGGATTACTTAGCAGAGAATGCCCACCTAGAAAGTACCGGTGTGATGGTGATTGATCATGTCAATCGCACCATTTATGCTGCGCTGTCACAACGCTGTGATCGAGAAGTGTTGGAAGATTACGCACAGCGAATTGGCTACGAGCGTGTGGTTTCTTTCCAGACGGCACTTCCATCGGGCAAGCCTATCTACCACACCAATGTAATGATGGCGATTGGCGAGCATTTTTGCGTGATTTGTGATGAAGTGATTCCTGAATTTGAGCGTCGTTTTGTACTCAAATCTCTTGCGAAAGATAAGCAGGTCGTTTCAATCAGCCTTGAACAGATGAACCAGTTCTGTGGCAACATCTTGGAGCTTGAGACGGTCAATGGTGATAAAGTGATTGCAATGTCGCAATCGGCGTACGATGCGTTTTCACCAGCACAGCGTGCCCAGCTGTCGAGCCACGGTAAGCTTCTTCCATTCAACGTCCAGACCATTGAGTCAATCGGTGGTGGCAGTGTTCGTTGTATGTTGGGTGAGGTTTTCCTGCCAAGCCGCAAGAACAACTTATAATCTTACAACAGCCTGTCACTCGACAGGCTGTTTTGTTTTCGATTGATACTTCCCTTTACAACTGCCCGTCACGCCTCTTATTCTGCATGTATGAATTAAAGGAATAGATTCACACCTATGCTCAAAGGAAGCGAACTTCCATCGATTAAAGCACTGCGATCCTTTATCGCTGTTGCTCATCATCAGAGTTTTTCAAGAGCAGCAGAAGAACTTTATGTCACTCAGGGTGCTGTTAGTAAGCAGATAGCGATACTGGAGCAAATGGTTGGTCAGCCACTCTTAGAGCGCCAGTTGAATGGCATTGAGTTGACGATTGCTGGAAAGCAATATTTACCTAAAGTTATTGAAGCGCTAGAGATCATCCAACACGCAACCGCCAGCTTGATTCAAAGTGACACTCAGCAAGAGTTACTGACTATTGATGTGACGCCTTCGTTTGCCAGCTTATGGTTGCTGCCTAAGATAGAAGAGTTCCGTCGTTTACATCCTCAACTGCAGGTTAAAATTCGCACTCGCGAGAATACCCAGCTTAAACTTGCGGGTGAATCGGATATCGCCTTACGTTGTTTGCCGTTATCCCAGCATTACGAGCACAGTCAATTATTGTGTCAGGAAAAACTGCTTTTGATTGGTGAACAATCCGCGTCCTGTAGCGACATCAATTCTGTTTTAACGCAGCATGCATTGATTCCTCACACTACTAGACCACAGCTGTGGGAGCTGTTTAAGTTAGAACATCAGTGCGCGGAGTCGCTCAACTACTATGGTGTTGGCTACGAACATTTTTACTTGTCACTGGAGGCGGTGAAGCGGGGCAAAGGGCTGGCTTTGGTGCCTGATTTTATGGCGAGTGAAATGTTGGAAAATGATCAAGTGAGCAATCTGCTTGGGCTCTCCATGCTAAGTGGCTATGGCTACTATTTGAGTGTGCCGAATTACCGTTTGGCTTCAAGGAAAGTTCAGCTCTTTCACCAGTGGCTCAGAGACGAACTCGAAGAAAGCAAATAAAAAACCCGGCGTTTGCCGGGTTTGTTACTTATGACGTGGTTACTTAATCAGCCCCACTTCTTTGTAGTATTTTAGTGCCCCTGGGTGAAGCGGTGCAGACAGGCCGTCTTTGACCATCTCTTCTTTTTTCAGGTTTGCGAACGCAGGGTGTAGTTTGCGGAAGTTATCGAAGTTTTCGAATACTGCTTTCACAATGTTGTATACCACATCTTCCGGTACCGCAGTGGAAGAGACAAACGTTGCGCCAACACCAAATGTTTGCACATCATCAGGGTTGCCCTTGTACATGCCACCTGGAACCGTTGCAGTACGGTAGTAGCTGGCATCAGACAGTAGCTTGTCGACTTGTGGACTTGCTACCTGAACGATATTACTTTCACATGACGTTGTAGCTTCCTGAATCGCACCACTTGGGTGGCCTACCACATAAACCATCGCGTCAATTTTGTTATCGCACAATGCTTTCGACTGTTCAGCCGCTTTCAGTTCTGAAGCCAGCTTAAAGTCTTTAGTTGTCCAACCATACTGGTCCATCAGAACTTCCATTGTGCCGCGTTGGCCTGAGCCTGGGTTACCGATGTTGACGCGTTTACCTTTCAGATCTTCAAAGCTCTTGATGCCCGAATCGGCGCGAGCAACAACGGTGAACGGTTCTGGGTGAACAGAGAACACAGCGCGTAGCTCTTTGAATGGGCCCGCTTCAGAGAACTTGCTTGTTCCGTTGTAGCCGTGATATTGCCAGTCAGACTGTGCGATACCTAAGTCCAGTTCACCCGCACGAATCGTGTTGATGTTGTAGATGGAGCCACCGGTAGACTCAACAGAACAACGAATGCCGTGTTCTTTTTTCGTCTTGTTTACCAAACGGCAAATAGCACCGCCTGTTGGGTAGTAAACGCCTGTTACACCACCGGTACCAATGGTTACAAATCTGTCAGCAGCCGAAGCGTAAAAAGTGGCGCCTAAAAGTGCAGTTGCTGAGGCGGCAGTCAGTACGTTTTTTAGCAATGTCATAATAATTCCTTTTTATTGCGTGTAACGATCCTATCTTACTTACCAGAGGCACTAATCAGTTTTTGCTTAGTGCCTTTCGGAAACTATAAGCATCATGAATGCAAATGTTTAATAATTTGTTAGTTTTTTTGAGGTTTCTCACTTGTTCCGCATTATTAATGGCTGGAATTCCTTGTGGATCAAGGTGATTGTTCTCAAACCCCACTCGTACATCGAGGCCGAGTAGCATGGCACTGATGAGGCAGTCCTGCTCACGATGGCCAAACGCACATACCGCAAGGTGAACGCTCTGTTGAACAAACTGACTCAAGTCGAGTTGCTTTAAATCCCACGGACTGGATTGCTGTTCGTTATGGTATCGGCCAAGAACGACGAGAGCGTGTTGATTTACGGTCGGCAAGATTCCTTGAGATCGAAACCGGAAGTAGCGGTCAATATCATGTTGATCGTAGAGAATGATTTGGCTGATGATTCCGTGTTCCGCGACCCAGTGGAAAAAGGCTTTTCCTGACTCAATGTGGTTGTCATCGGGTATCAATTCACGCAGTGCGAATGAGGCAGCTTCGGGCTTGACCGCTTTAGTCAGTGCTATTTGCTGCTCTGCACTATAAATCCCTACGGCTTCAGTTGTCAGCTGGACGATAATGCTGTCACCGACGGCCTGTTTCACCTTGTCATACAGTTGGCGATTGGGTTCGATCTCTAGGCTGTGCTGACCATGTTCATCTCGACAGTGAAGATGAATCATTGCAGCGCCGGCATCACGACATGCAATGACCTCAGAGATAATTTCTTCCTCGGTCATTGGAAGATTGGGATGATCTCGCTTGGTTTTACGCGCTCCATTTGGTGCCACGATAATTGCGCTGGTTTGCTGGTGGCCAGCATCACCTGTTGCTAAATCCATGTTCCGGACACCTCAGTCAATGTGGTTTTCAGTTTAGTCACAATCTCGTCGATGTGGCTTGGTTCGATGATGAAAGGTGGCGCTAACAGAATGTGATGACCTTGTTTTCCGTCAATCGTCCCGGACATTGGGTAACACATCAGGCCATTTTTCATTGCTTGAGACTTAACCGCAGTGTGGGCTTTTGTGGCGATATTGAGCGGAGCTTTGCTTGCTTTATCCTTGACGAGCTCAATGCCAAGGAAGAGTCCTTTGCCTCGAATATCGCCCACGTAAGGCAAATTGCCCAACTCACTCGACAGGGCTTGTTTAAGCTCTGCTCCGTGAGATTGCACCGCAGACAACAAAGATTGTTGTTGAATAGCTTCGACTGTGGCCAGTGCAGAGGCACATGCCATCGGGTGCGCCATAAAGGTGTGACCGTGCTGGAAGAAGCCGCTGCCATCGGCAATGGCTTGGTAAATCCGATCATTGGCGATGGTGGCACCGATAGGTTGGTAACCCGCTCCCAGTCCTTTTGCAATACAGACCAAATCGGGTTCTATCTGCTCTTGCTCGAATGCAAAGAAACTGCCGCTGCGACCGACTCCGCACATGACTTCATCCAAAATGAGTAAGACTTCATATTGATCGCAAATCTCTCGAATTCGTTTGAAGTAGCCTTCTGTCGCAGGCACGGCGCCAGCAGTCGCGCCAACAACAGGTTCAGCCACAAACGCCATGACGTTGTCTGCGCCTAGTTCGAGGATTTTTTCTTCAAGCTGATTGGCACTGCGAAGCGAATAGTCCAGCTCTGACTCTTGTGGCTTCTGCAATCGGTACGCGTAACAGGGGTCAATATGGTGACTGGTGGTGAGAAGTGGCTGAAATGGCTCACGACGCCATTCATTTCCACCGACAGCAAGTGCTCCTAGCGTGTTGCCGTGGTAACTCTGTTTACGCGCAATGAACTGAGTCTTGCTTGGTTTTCCTAGCTCAACAAAATACTGTCGAGCCATTTTTAGCGCCGACTCCACGGCTTCAGAACCTCCGCTGACAAAGTAAGCGTGATTGAATTGCGAAGGCATCAAAGCACACAGTGCATCGGCCAATTGTTCACAGGGCTCGTTGGTAAAAAAACCAGTGTGAGCAAAAGGAATACGCTCAAGTTGTTCAGCGATGGCTTGTTTGACCATCGGGTGGCTATGGCCAAGATTAGAAACTGCAGCGCCGCCACAAGCATCTAGATAAGCTTTTCCATGTTTATCATAAAGATAAACACCTTCGCCGTGGCTGATAGTAGGTAGTTGTGTATGGCAATGTCGGTGGAATACGTGAGACATAACAGGTCACTCGGTGGTCGCATTAGCCTTATCCTGTACAACAAAGCTTAGACGCGCAATCGATTAAAAGTTGACCGTTATGAGTTTTTGGAATGAGGTTGAGAATACAGAGATGAAAAAAAAAGCAGCCAACAGGCTGCTTTTAAAACAATTAGATATCGCGATTTTCGGCAAATTTTTCCAGGCCGAGGACCAGCGCAATGGCACACAACATGAGAACGATGGCGATGCCTATCTGAGCAGGTTGTGAGGTGATGGCTTCAAAATCAAACGGTGATAGGTTGCGTTCAATCAACGGGACTTGCTCACCACTTGAGTTAGTACGCCACGTCAACGTTTCTTTCCAAGGCCAGATCTTTGGCAATGTGCCAATCATTAGGCCAGTCAGGAAGATAAGAGTGATGTCTCTGAATCGTTTTAGGAGCCAGGATAAGACGTGGGAAAAGCTCAGTAAACCAATGACACAGCCCGTGAGGAATAACAGCAGAATGGTGATATCCAATGATTTGACTGCGCCAAGTACAGGGCTGTACATACCAATGAGCAGCAGGATAAAACTGCCAGAGATACCGGGTAAGATCATCGCACAAATGGCGATCGCTCCAGCAAACATGACATTAATGCTGGTCGGATCCATTTGAAGGGGTTTGAGGATGGTAATGCTGTAAGCAAACCCGACCCCAAGTAATAGGAAGATAAGGCGACTGAAGCTTCTTTTTTCTATTTGTTTCAATATATGGAAAACGGAAACCAGAATCAGACCAAAGAAAAAAGACCATAACGGAATAGGGTGTGTCACCAGCAACCACGAAATCAGCTTAGCTAGCGTTGCAATGCTGGTGAGAACGCCCCCGAATAAGGCGATGAGAAAGAAGCCGTTGATATGGTTAAACGCAGCTTTAACGCCATCGCGTTTCAATACGCCAATCAGGCTGGGATTAATGCGTCGGATACTTTCCAACAATGTGTCATAAATGCCTGTGATGAAGGCGATGGTGCCACCAGAAACTCCTGGTACAACGTCGGCCGCGCCCATGGCTAAGCCTTTACAGAAAGTGGATAGATAATTCATTCGATACAGCGGTTCAATTCAGGTAGTGGAAGTATATCGACAATAACGTAAAAAAAGTATGAAAATAGTGCATTGATAAACTAGTTGATAAGATACTTGTTTAATATCGAATTGCACTTATTTGCAAAATGCAATTTTCATTTTGCATATTCAATATAATAAATTGGCTAAAAGTTGGATCAATATTGTGGTTTTATGGGTTTTAAAGTTGGCACGCTACATGCATTAGTGTGATTGACCCTTATTAAGCCGAGGGTCACCTAGCCAACTGACGTTGTTAGTGAATGAATTTGTTCACACTATATATATGCCAATCGCCTTCATTGCGGTTGGCTTTTTTTTTGTCCTTTGGTTAACTCTTGGTCAATTTACACGGATTCATGACACGAATTTTCTGTCTATACTCGACAAACGCCTGCGAGTTTATTAATAATGTCCGCTTTCTTTTTATAGCCCTAAAGTACACCGTAGGGTTTCGCTGTTGAAATGGAGTGGGGAGACCCGCTGTAGAGAGGACGTTTTTCAATAGAGAATATCTCAATCAGTGCCTGCAATTGTTACCTGAGACCTTGGTAGCAAAATGGCCCAGAGCAGTATGCTCTTAACTCGTTAGGGAAGATGAGTGACAGACAATAAAGAGGTTATATGAATCAGATAATTTCGGTTGGACCACTAGAATCTTTCTTAATCGCAATCAGCGTGTTGTTTCTTGGTCACTTTGTAAACTCAAAGCTCCCTATTCTGAAGAAGTTTAATATTCCAGAGCCTATTGTTGGTGGTTTAATCGTTGCGATGATCATCACGGGAATGCATTTTAATGGGGTTAGCTTAGAGTTCTCATTACCGTTGCAAAACACCTTTATGTTGATGTTCTTCAGCACTGTTGGTTTGGCTGCAAACTACACGCAACTGATGAAAGGCGGCGCTAAAGTCTTTCTATTCCTAGCCGTTGCGTCTTTTTACATCATCATTCAAAACGGTGTTGGTGTGTCAATGGCGACAGCGCTTGGTTTGGATCCTCTAATGGGGTTAATTGCTGGCTCCATCACATTGTCGGGTGGGCATGGTACGGGTGCAGCATGGTCTCAGACTTTTACTGACACTTACGGTTTGAGTAATACACTTGAAATTGCAATGGCATCTGCGACTTTTGGTCTGATCATTGGCGGTATTATCGGTAGCCCTGTCGCTCAGAAATTGGTTACTAAACATAACTTCGAATCTGAATACGGACGTGGAACACAAACCCATGAAAAGTTCCCTGAAGTCGTGACGTATAATGAATACGAAGAAGACAAGGTGACCGCGAAAAAGGTCATTGAAATCCTGTTTATTCTTCTTATCTGTGTAACTGGTGCTAAATACCTTGAACAGTGGGTGAGTAGCTTGGAAATCAGTTGGCTGATGATTCCAGACTTTGTTTACGCTTTGTTCATCGGTGTCTTCATTACCAACGTTATGGAAGTTACTAAGACACACAAGGTAGACGCAGAAACCGTTGATATTTTGGGTACGGTCTCGCTATCTTTGTTCTTGGCTATGGCACTGATGAGCCTGAAACTATGGAACATCTTTGACTTGGCGATTCCGTTCCTAATCATTCTGTCGGTTCAGTCTGTCATTTTAGGTATTTTTGCGTACTTTGTGACGTTCAAAGTGATGGGCTCAAACTACGATGCAGCTGTTATTGCGGGTGGTCACTGCGGCTTTGGCCTTGGGGCAACACCGACAGCTGTTATGAATATGGGTTCTCTGGTGAATAAGTTTGGCCCTTCACCGCAAGCGTTTATGGTGGTGCCGATTGTTGGTGCTTTCTTTATCGACATTGTTAACTTAATTATCCTTCAAGGGTATATCTCCTTTATCGGCTAATACGCTCCTATACAAATGAAAGGCCTCTTTAAGAGGCCTTTTTGCTTTCTGACGGATTTTAATGGTCTAGGTAGAGATAGTTCTGCCAGCTTTTCATTCTAATGAGTACTTTACGCATAATGGATACATGAGTGAATTGATCTGAGTAAACCGCAACTTCGACCGCCGTCCCCATGGGTAAGTGGTAATCGGATAAGTCATCAGTGATCTTTAGAGTGACAAAGACTCGCCCACTGGTGCGCAATGCCTCCGTGCCAAGCAGGGCACCACGGGCCTGAAATTGGCTTTCGCCAATGGCGGGCAACACATCTACTACTTCCCCTTTAAAGACCTTGCCTGGAAGCGCTCTGAAGAGAAATTCTGCTTCATAGCCCGGCTGCAAGCGTTGTAGGGAGTTTTGCCTGAATGCGGCTGCATAAAGCGTTTCCTCGGTATGAACAAAGGTCATCACAGGTGCTAACGGCAGTGGAACTGCCATAACCCCAGGTCGCAGAGCTAACTGCGTTGCAAAACCATCGGTGGGAGCTCTGACGATGGTTTGTTCAAGATCGAACTCAGCTTGACGCAGCTCCGCTAGCAAACGCGCTACTGTGGTGTTTTCTCCACCAATTTCAGAGTTTAGTGCGATCTTGGCTTGATCCACTCTGGCTTCCGCAACTTTGACTGCAGCCTCAGTAGCTTTGTATTCTTGGCGTCTGGTGTCCAGTTCTTGCTCGGTGAAGGCGCCTTTATTGTAGCCACGTTGATAACGAGCGTATTCACGTTGTGCCTTATCCCTATCTGCGATGGCTTGAGCTTGAGCGGCTTGCGCTTCTTGCACATTAGACTCTAGTCCCAGTGCGCCTTGGCTGGCTTCTTTAATTTGTGCTTCAAGCTTTTCAACTTCAGCTTCGTACGGGATAGGGTCAATCATGAAGAGAATGTCCCCTTGTTTGAGTGGTTTATTGGGCTCAACAGGTACTTCGATAACACGACCTCTTACTCCTGAAACGATAGGAGTGCTAGAAAAGACCTGATTGCCAAGCTGAGTAAAGGGGTGGTTGTAGTTCATCAACAAAATTAAGGTGCCGACTAAAACCACACCTCCCAATACGGCTGTTGGGACGGTCCATTTATTGAGAGGAATATTGAAGATTTTAAAAATTGCAATGCACAAAGCGGCGTAGGTCAGAATGAGAAGTAAATCCATTATTGCTCCTCCTCATGTTCATCGATACGGGGTGTTACAGTCGTTTGATTGTTGTGTTGCTGCTTAAGTTCAAGGACTTCCTTTTGTAGCTGACTTACTTGATCAATCAGTGAATCAACACGGTGATGAATATCGTGTTGTTCTTCTTCCAGCTTTTGAAAGCCCCACCCTCGTTCCTGACGCCATAAGGTGGCCCATATCCAGAGAAAAGGCCAGATGGCGTGAAGTGTGAAGAGACTCACCCAGCCAGCATAATGAATCGCATCCTGATGTGGATGCTCTCGCTCTTTGGCTATTTCATACGGAATATCGTGAATCACGATAATGCCGTAGAAAATGACCAGAGCAACAAAGATGAGTAGACCTAGCGCGAAATAGTCCAAAAACATAAATGCGTCCTGTTATTGTGTTTGTATTCAATAAAACGTACGGTGGTACAAAGCTAAGTATAGAAATAAAAACAAGATATTAGAGAGACTTTGTAAGTCTGCCTCTTTTTTTTCAAATCAATACTAAGGTCAATAGATGGAGTTTCAGGGAGAGATTGCCGCGTTGTCGGCTGCAGTGGTCTGGGCGCTGGCGACTTGGATTTACAGTCAATTCAGTCATCACTTTTCAGCTATGCAGCTCAATATTGTCAAAGGTGTCGCCGCTTCAGGCATGATGCTGGTGGTGATGCCATGGGTTGAGATGCCCACAATGGCGATATCTTCTATCCATTTGGCTATATTGGCAGTGTCGGGAATCATTGGTATTGCCGTCGGAGACAGCGCTTATTTCGCCTCCTTAAAGCGAATTGGCGCCAATAAAACACTATTACTGGAGTCCTTAGCACCGCCGCTTTCAGGTGTATTGGCGCTGGTCGCTCTAGGTTCGGTTCTGCCTCTGCAAAGTTGGCTCGGTGTGTTATTGACAACGTTAGCCGTCACTTTCGTTATTTTTCAGCCTGATGCTAGTGGTGAACAAACGAATTGGTCAGGTGTAGGCTTTGGCTTGCTTGCGAGTGTGTGTCAGGCGTCGGGAGTGGTTATCTCACATTACGCGTTGGTAGCAGGAGATTTACCGCCTCTGTTGGGAGCGTTAATCCGGCTTTCTGTTGGTGTGCTGGCGGTAGCTATGGTGATCGTGTTATTTGAGCAAAAACCTTTCTCGTCAATGAGAAAGCATTTAGGGCAACTTACGAAGTCGGCCTTTCTTTGGTTGCTAGGTGCGATCTTTGTCGGGACGTTTTTAGCATTGTGGCTTCAACAAATCGCATTGAAACACGCTAGCCCTGCCATCGCTCAAACTCTGATTGCAACCAGTCCACTATTTATGTTGTTTATCTATATGTTGAAAGGGGAGAAAGTCACAGCCAAAAGCATCATCGGTACTTTGGCTGCGGTTGGTGGGATATCGTTGTTCTTTTTGCGTTAAATCTTATTCCGTACAGACTTGATTACGCCCATTGGCTTTTGCTCGGTATAGAGCTTTATCTGCACGGTAGAATGTACGTTGAGTATTCTCGCCCTCCCGGTGAAGGGTTATACCAATACTGACGGTTAGGCCACGTTCACCGAGAATATCTTGCCAGCCAAACTTAAAAATACGCTCACGGTAATTTTCAGCATGCATCGTGGCCTGTTCCAGTGTGGTACGCTCAAGAATAACCAAAAACTCCTCCCCACCAAATCGTACGCTCGATGCACCGCGGAACTTAAAGTAGGCAGACAGCTCATGAGAGACGTTCACGATGGCTTTATCGCCAACTAAGTGGCTCAGCTCGTCGTTAATGGATTTAAAATGGTCAATATCGATAACCATGAGCGCAAAAGGCACGTCATGCAGCAATAGGTCTTTAAGCTTCACATCCAGCCAGCGTCGGTTGTGCAGGCTGGTCAGCGGATCGGTAAACACATCTTGTTGGAGCTGAGCCACGGTGTGCTTCTGGCTTTCCGTGGTTTCTTTGAGCTCACGATTTTCAAGTTCAGATAGAATCAGTTTGAGTTGCAGTTCAAATCGCGATAAACGCCGCAGCTGTGCCGCACCAAGTTCACCGATTGGGATCTGCTTCATCAAGTCACTTTCGATACGAAATGCCCGCTTCTGACATTCCAGTGCTTTTTGGAAATCGCCTTGTTGCTCGTAGATATCACCTAATGCCGTGTTCAGCTTGAGGTTGAGTACAGGAGAAGCGTAACGTCTGATCTTCTTCTGAGCGCTTTCTAATACCCAGTTAGCCAAATGGGGTTTGTTTGACTCGTTGAGACTGTGCGCCAGCTCAAGGCGAATCATGTTCGACAGCCAGATCGAGTGGATATTCCCGGCGGTGTATTGAACATTGCCTAAACACTCTATCGCTTTATCCTGTTTGCCCTGTCGACGATACAGCTTTGCTTGATAGAGCAGGATTTGCCCAGCAAGTACCTTGTCGCTGACCAGAATCGCCAGCTCAGAGCACTCTTTAAGTAGGTCTTTTGCTGCCGAGGTGCGATTAAGCTCGATATAGCACGATAACATGTACAGCTTGTAGCGCAGACGCAGTGAACGGCTGGAGATGGCATGATCGATACCATCTATCTTTTGATAGTAGCGTAATGCCCGGTTATGGTCGCCGTAGGCATCACATAGGTTGCCCATGCCCAATACCGCAAGTACATAAGCATCGATATGGCTGGTATCGACGGCTATGGTTGATGAAGAAATGTACTCCTGCAATGCACCTGAGTAATCGCCCCCTTCCACCAGTCGATCAGCTAAGCTGTTTTTCACCTCTAGAATCAACTCTGCGTCGCTTGGCAGAGAGAGATGTTCGAGGGCGCTTCTTAACTCTTCAATGCTGATTTTGGGCTGTTTGAGCTCATTGCGATACTCAGCACTGATGATTAAGCTTTGCGCTTTTTCCTGAGGCGTGGTCGCAATATGCTGACGAATGTGGTTCCAGAAAATAATCGCCTCTTCACCTGAAACAGAAGAAGCATCTAAACCCGATTCGGAGATTTTATTAAGCAAAGTTTCCATTCTGTACTTCCAATGGTTGGCTTTCTTCTAGTTGTTCTAAAGTAAATGGGAACGTCAGGATGTCTTGAAAAACCACTTTAGGCAGTGATTTATTGAGTCCTTTTCGGTGCCACGGGTAGATTTCGATCATTTTTGCTAATACGTGAAACACTTGCAAAGCGGCATCGTCTTTCTCTGCCAGCAGGACACCGAGACGATCACTACTGAGTCGAGAAAGGAGGTCTTGCTGTGTACACAAAGAGTGTGCGAGTTCAGCACACACTTCGATGTATTCAGGGTCGCTGTGCTGAATGATAACGACTGCATGGTTAGAACGTTTGAGTTCGGTCTTGAACAGAACCAGTTGCTCCCACCAGTAAATCTCAGACACCATCTGATTAAGGTGCTTTTCTGGGTCGTATTCGTGTTGGCCACGAATGCGGTTAATCAATTTGCGCGCGCGCTGTTCGAGTTGACGCTTCGATGCTCGGGCTTTGTCATTACTTACTCGGGCGGTTTGCTCTCTGAGCATATCTGTTGAGTGTTTACGGTACTTTTGAAACGCGTGCAGCGCCTCTTTAAAGTTACCTTGCTCTTCAGCCACACGTGACTGCTGAAAACAAATCTGCGACAACAGTTCGCCGTTATCGAAAGACGATGCTGAACGTTCGGCTTGTACTAGTAGTTTGGTGGCTTCTTCCGGGCGCTTTCTCAACAATTCTAGTCTTGCCTGGCTGATGTACGAGTGCGCTTTCATCCACACCAGATCGTGTTTTTCAGCTAGGTCTTGCGCTTTACCCGTTGCAATTTCTGCGTCTTCAATCCGCTCAAGCCCTAACAGGGCTAATCCTCTGAAGTCCCAGACTTCTGCTTGCCAGGTTTTATCTTCGTGGCCTTTGAGTGCCTCGGTCGCGCCATCAAGTACTGTCAGCATCTCAACATAGTTGTTGAGTAGGTAAAGGTCCCATGCCAGTAGAATTCTCGCTTTACCTTCAAGCCAACCGATACGTGTATTATTCGCAACGGTCACAGCCAATTCGTGAGTCGTTTTGGCGAGCTGATATTCATGCGTGATTCGCCAGACGTTGCCTAGCCCGATTAAGCATTCGATTTGTATTTCGATTTCATCGACTAGAGCGGATTGCTCAAGGGCGTTAATCCAGAACTGTTGGGCAGAGTAATATTTGGCTTGGCCCCAGAAGTGGAGCGCATGGATATGAAGAATCTCAGGAAGAAAGTCGTCGGTATCTAGGGAGTTGAGTTTACTATGGGCTTCTTTGATGTATTTTAGCCCACGCCGATAATCCATCAGGCTCCATGCACAGCGAGACATGATAATCAGACACTGTACAGCCCCTTCTGGGTACAAAATCTGACTGGCGCGCGTCGCGCACTGTTCAGCGATGGCTAAAACCTTCTCAGGCTCACTTTCAATTCGTGCTTTGAGCTGTTCAATCTCTGTATCTAGCAGATGCTGGCTTTTATCCAATGAATCAATCCCTTAACAGCCATTCTTAATATCATTCAAAAGTATTATAAAAATAGTGACTGATGTAACTCTAGTAAAAGCATTAATACGCCTAAGGTTTAATGGCGTACTTCACAATAATGGTAATTATGAAAGCAGTTCCCGCAGAGTCAAAGGTGATTGAGTTAAACCAAGACTTTGCGCCGCTGTCATACCGCTCTTATCTTGATAGCACAAATTATGCCATGCTCGGAAAATATCCAACATTGGTAATAAACCACCAGGGCGAAGCTTACGACGAGGTTCGTTGATAAAGCTCTCAAACAGAGTTTGAAAGCGCTGTTGGTAGAATTCGGTCTGGCGGACGCTTGCTTTTCTAAGCCATTCTTTCGGCTCGTTATTCTGCCCTGCAAGGTAGCAAATCCCTTTTGATGAATTTGCAAAAGAGGTTATAGCCCAGCGATCACGCCACCAACCCATATGAACAATATCGATCTTTCCGACCAGACTGTGCTCATTCCAGCTTTCATCTTCCTCGACATACATAAGGTCGACATTTTGACGCTGGATGCGTGATAAGCAAACACTCAGTGCTGCAGAACGCAAAACGGGATCTTGGGGTAGATAGATAGAAACCTGACGTTCACTGTTACACAGATCCAGTACATGGAGGAAGTGAGCGTAAGAGGTATATGGCGGTCTGATCAGTGCTCCTTTTGATGGGTAGTTGAACACGGTCAGGTTACCCATCGGGTCTTCAACATTGCCACGTGCGAGGATCGTTTGATATTGCTGATCAATACGTTCTCTGAGTACAGGTGATGGCTCTGGAACTGGGATGCTGGCTTCAGATGAGTGATCGCGCGAAACGAATCGAGCGGTTTCCTGATACGGATCGTGGTCAATACTGCCTAGTGGTTCTTCATTACCAGAATAGTTGACGTGCTGGCAGAGGATGTAGCCTGAGTTGGCTTCACCAGTCGCTATCCATAGTACGCCATTATTACTCTTAGGTTGCAGAGGCACGTAGTAGGACGCCAGTTCATATTTCTCAGCATGATTGACCCAGCGTGCATCAAACATAGCCAGCTTGCGACGACATCGGCTAGCAATATGATCGAGGTGATCGTAAAACGTCTTCGGGTTGATCTCTAACTTACGGCAGATTTCACGTACTGAGTAGCCCATAAAGAGCAGACCGAGGAGGTTTTCCTGAAAGGCGAGTTTCTTATTGGCACCTGACCATTTATCAACGAACGTCGATTGGCAAAGCTTGCAACGATAACGTTGGCGGTCACCGCTGTAACCAAAGGCATGATACAGGTGTTTATGAGTATGGACAGATAAGCCAAAATTTTCGCAATCGGTATTGCGACAGGTTGGCAGACCGTCACTGTGGAGTTGTCTTAAACGATGGAGTTCGTTTAACACTTCCTGATTGTTAAGTAAGGGGGGGAAAGCGCCGCACTCCCGACATACCATCGCAGGTCGCTTAGGGTTAGCATGTTGCACGACGTATCGATGTGCATCACTCAATCCAAAGTTGTCACACGCCAATGTTTTACAAAAGTTGAGTTGTAACCCGTCTGCTTCCTGTGGCAGTTTGCCAGTTGTCACTATCTCCCCCTCGGGATTATCTGGGCTGCCAGGCTATTGGCTCTGGCAGCGAAGGAATGGCGATTAGATGTTGATGGCTGTCTCAAGCGCAACTTTCATCATGTCGTTGAAAGATTTTTGGCGCTCTTCTGAGCTCAACTTCTCGCCACGAATGATGTGGTCAGAAACTGTTAGGATAGTCAGTGCTTTTGCACCTAAATCGGCAGCAACACCGTAGATACCTGCCGCTTCCATATCAACACCTAAGATGCCTAGTTTTTCCATCTTCTCGAAGATGTCGGCCTCTGGAGTGTAGAAAAGGTCTGCAGAGAATACGTTACCTACTTTTACAGGTACTTCTTGAGCGCGTGCTTGGTTTACCGCTTCTTCTAGAAGGCCGTAATCAGCAATTGCCGCGAAGTCATGATCGTTAAAACGGATACGGTTCACTTTTGAATCTGTTGATGCACCCATACCGATGACAACGTCCATCAGGTTTACGTCATCACGTACTGCGCCACAGCTACCAACACGAATTACGTTTTTCACACCATACTCAGCGATTAGCTCGTGAACATAGATACAAGCTGATGGGATACCCATGCCGTGACCCATCACAGAAACACGTTGACCTTTGTAAGTGCCTGTAAAGCCGAACATGCTACGAACATCACAAACTTGTTTTACATCTTCTAGGAATGTTTCCGCGATGTATTTAGCGCGAAGTGGGTCGCCTGGCATCAAAACCGTTTCAGCGAAATCACCTGGTTGAGCGTTAATGTGTGGGGTTGCCATAGTTGTTACTCCAAGTTTATTAGTAATTCTGTGTTCTGATTACTAATTTTGTTGATTCTCAAAAATCTGTTGAAGCAATACTAGCTAGATATGGCAAGGCCCCATGAGAAGTACGTCACAAAAGTAATCCATTTCACTATAGATGTAAGTATTTATAACGTTTTTTGTTGAAAGGGTTAATGCAATCGATTTGGAAAAACGATTGCCTCAGAATTAAACCGAAATCGTATCAATTACGTAACACTCCATTAAATTGTACATTTTTATTTCTTGTATAACTTTGAGATGTTGTGCTAAAACTTATACAAAAGATATTTTTGTACACCTCAACAAGAATACTGGAGCACAATATGAGCAACGTAATTAAAGTCGGCATTAGTTCTTGCGTTTTAGGTGAAAAAGTTCGCTTCGACTCAGGGCATAAGATTAGTAAGTTCGTCACTAAAGAACTCGCACCCTTTTTCGAGTTTGTTCCAATTTGCCCGGAAGTTGGAATGGGGATGCCCGTGCCAAGGCCGACTATCCGTTTGGTGTCGGACCAAGAACGTATTGCTTTGGTAGAAACAAAAGACGCATCCATAGAACACACAGACAAGATGGTGGACTACTCCAAAAATAAAGTGGCTGAACTGCGTGACACAGAACTGTGCGGATATATTGTGTGTGCCAAATCACCAACCTGTGGCATGGAACGGGTGAAAGTGTACAAAAAAGGTGGGGCTGACAACACTGGTGTGGGCCTTTACACTCAAGAACTGATGAAGCAAATGCCATGGCTACCAGTTGAAGAAGATGGCCGCTTGAACGACCCGGTTTTGAAAGAGAATTTCATTAGTCGAATCTACACGCTGAGAGACTTTTACGACTCCATGGGTGGTGCTCCGACAGCCGGTAAAATTGTTGCATTTCACTCTCGCTACAAACTTACTTTGATGGCCCATCACCCTCAGTCATACAAAGAGTTAGGTCGCTTAGTCGCCAATATCAAAGAGTATGACATAGATACTTTTTATCAAGAGTACCGTGTGGGTTTGATGAATGCGGTATCGCACAGAGCCAGTCGTAAGAACAACACCAATGTGCTTATGCATGTCCAAGGATACTTCAAGCGAAACCTCGCCAAGGACCAGAAAGCGGAATTGTGTGGTGTGATTGATGAGTACCGTCAAGGCACACTTCCACTACTAGCACCTATCACATTAATTAAACATTACTTGGCTGCGTACCCGGATGCTTATTTATCCGAGCAGAAGTATTTGCAGCCTCACCCTCAGGAAATGCGCTTGAGATATGGATTATAGAATGAAGAAATACGCGATCAGAGAAATATCAGAGCTGACGGGGGTGAAACCTGTCACTCTCAGAGCTTGGCAGCGCCGCTACAACTTGATAGAGCCTGAAAGGACAGAGAAAGGCCACCGCCTATATACACAAAAGCACATCGACTTAATCAATGACATTCAAGGCTGGTTAGCTAAAGGAGTGTCGATTGGCAAGGTGAAAGCGTTATTGGAATCAGGAGATCAGGCTGAATCCGATGTCTCTACCAATATGGCTCATTTAGATGATGTTGAACCTGTTTTAGATGCTTTGGCAAGCCTAAATAAAGGGAAAGCAGAAACTCTGATTCATTCAGTGCTCAAAGAGTACCCGCTCAATGTTGTGGAAACTCAGTTTATTCAGCCTGTGGAGCAGGCATTAGGACTTGTCAGACAGAACTTACGATCAATTCAATTTGGTTTATTCCAAACATTGATGCTAACCAAACTCAACGCGATTATTGAAGCAGAAAACAAGGCCGCTCGTTCAGGTAAAGCGCTCTTTATCAGCGTTCAAGGAAGTGTGGATGTGCCATCTCGCATAATGGCTCTTTCACTGGTAGAAAAAGGGTGCAAAGTGACCATCATCGATGAGGTTGAAGACTTATCTGGACTGCTTGGTCATCCATGCCTTGAAGAGTTTTCAACCTTAGCGATTTACAGCGCACGTGCGATTAATGAGTCGCAAATGGCTGCGATCCAACAACTGGAAACCATGATTTCCGGAGAGCTGATATTGCCGGAACTGCTACAACGCCTAAAGAGGTAAAGTCATGAATCTGGTGTGGCTAAGACGCGATTTAAGAATCGAAGATAACTCAGCATTAGTTAATGCTGTAGAGACTGGTGAGCCGGTTGTCTGCATTTACACTGCAACTCCTGAGACTTGGCATAAGCATGGTTTAGCACCTATTCAGGCAGATTTGATTTACCGTCGATTACAGGCATTAAAGCAGGACCTAGAGTCTTTACGTATTCCACTGCTTTATGAGGAAGTGGATACATATACTGAGAGCGCAGAGCGTGTCGCTGAGATTGCTACTTTGCTAAGAGCTAATCGGGTGTTAGTTAACAAGGAATACGAGGTTAATGAGCAGCGTCGAGATGCAACGCTTGAATTTTGTCTGAATGGCACTGCCATTGAAGTTAAGTCCAGCGATGACAAATGCATATTTGCTCCCGGTAGCATAGTGAACAAGCAAGGTAGCTATTTCAAAGTGTTCACACCGTTCAAGAAGGCCTACCTTGCTAAACTTGGCGAGTGCTCGTTTCAAGTTCGCAAACCACAAGTGGCTTGTTCGAGTGGGTTACCTGAGCACTTGAGTTCTCTACTAGTCGCTGATGATGTGACCTTCAGCTACCCGCGAGAGCCGAGCGACCAATTTGCTGCGGATACCCAGTCGATAATCCAAACGCTGAGAGATTTTGATAGCCAAGACGTAGAAGGCTATGCCAGCAACCGAGATTTTCCCGCTATTGCTGGAACGAGCCAACTGTCTCCTTACTTAGCTATCGGTGCTTTATCTGTTCGTCAATGTATGGCGCGTTTGATGTTTGGCCAAGCTCCCCCTCTCAGCCAAGGTAGAGAAGTCTGGCAGAGTGAGTTGATCTGGCGTGAGTTCTATCAGCATCTGATTTATTTTGAAGCTAAGCTGAGTAAAGGAAGGTCTTTCGTTGATTGGGGGGATCGCTTGGTATGGAAGAATGAGCCACAGTATATTGAGGCGTGGAAGCAGGGTGAAACTGGTTTCCCGATAGTCGATGCTGCCATGAAGCAACTTAACCAGACAGGGTGGATGCATAATCGCCTCAGAATGATAGTCGCGAGCTTTCTGGTTAAGGACCTCCACGTTGATTGGCGGGTTGGTGAGCGGTACTTCATCAATAAACTGATTGATGGCGATTACGCGGCTAATAATGGAGGTTGGCAATGGTGTGCGTCGACAGGTTGTGATGGCCAGCCATATTTTCGAATTTTTAATCCTATTACGCAGGGTGAGCGATTTGACCCGCAAGGAGAATTTGTCCGTCAGTGGTTGCCTGAATTAGCACAAGTACCAGATAAATACCTGCACCAACCTTGGAAATGGAGTGGTGTAAGAAGCTTGTCATATCCGCCGCCAATAGTTGATCATAAGGTGGAAAGAGAAGTAACCTTACGGCTCTATAAGGAAGCGAAGGACGCTTAGAATGCTGCGAAAAATACTTTCCCTCTGTTGCTGCTTTAGTACCTCACTATTTGCTGCAACCTACGAACTACCTCCAGAGGGAAGCAGCATGGTTGGGCGCACACAATATCATCAAGTGGAAAGTGGTGAGAGCCTCGCGGATATCGCTAAGCAATATGATGTCGGCTTTCTTACCTTGATGGCTGCAAACAAAGGTGTGGATCCTTTCCTACCTGCTGAAGATTTGGTCCTGACGATTCCGACGCAAATCATTCTTCCTCAAGTGCCAAGAGAAGGGATAGTCATCAATCTGGCAGAGCTGCGTCTGTATTACTTTCAGCCGGAGAAGAACTTAGTACATATTTTCCCGGTTGGTATTGGCCGAATTGGCCGCGATACCCCTGAGATGGTGACCAGCATTAGTCAAAAACGACCCAATCCAACTTGGACACCACCCGCATCTATTCGCAAAGAATACCTTGAGAAGGGCATCGAGCTTCCGCGTGTTGTACCCGCTGGCCCAGAAAACCCACTTGGGGAATACGCGATGAGGCTAGCCTATGGTGTTGGCGATTACCTTATCCATGGTACCAACAAAGATTTTGGTATTGGGCTGCGTGTCAGCTCAGGTTGTATACGTATGAATCCCAAGGACATTGATTGGTTGTTTCCAAAAGTGAAGTTGGGTGAAAAAGTTCGAGTGATTAATGAGCCAGTAAAAATTGCGCTAGAGCCGGATCGCAGTGTGTTTTTGGAAGCTCATGAACCGTTAACACGAAGCGATGGTAGTAAGAAGGATTTGAAGATCCCTCAGGAATTGCAGTGGTGGTTGGAAGAGTTTGATCTATCGGATGCTAAAGCAAGAGCGGCGATTCTTGCGCAAAATGGTGTACCAGTAGAAGTGGTCTCCCCGAGTTATTCATACGTGAATTGAGTCTTGTTATATAAGAGAAAGGGCCTGCAGTTGCAGGCCCTTTCTTATCGAAAATTGACAGAATTACTTAGTATAATGCATAGTTATTTTGGGAACTCAGTAAAACCAAGGCTTTCACTGTTATTTCAAAGTCTTATAAAGAACCCGTTTTATCAATGCAACCCAATAACCTTCAATGTTAATAAAACTTGCCGCCATTTTTTGTGAATACATGGCTACAATCCTAAGCTGGAAATAGGGTTCAATTCGGCTGCTTGAATAAGGTGATCAGGCGAGAAATGTGAATAACGCATTGTCATTTTTATGTCACTGTGGCCAAGGATTTTTTGCAGTACCAGAATGTTTCCTCCTGCCCCCATAAATCGACTTGCAAAGGTATGGCGAAAGACGTGTGTATTTTGTCCCTCAGGTAAGTCAGGAAACGTCTGGTTAATAATATACGCAATACCATGAAGGCAGCTTTTAAATAACTTGTCCTTTTCACCCGTTCGCTGAAACGCCATCAGCTCGTCATACAGCTTCTCTGTAATGGGCACAGTCCGGTTCTTTTTGCTCTTGATATCAAGAAACGTGATCTTGTATTTCGTAATCTGTGAAAGGCGGAGGTTATTCGCTTCGGAAATTCGAGCACCAGTAGACAGGCAAATCTTACAGACGAGTTCAAACTCTTTGGCTCGTTTGCTTTTACTGATTCTCTCAAATAGCTCAGTTATATCTTCATTTGAAAAAAAGCCCATCTCTGATTCGGTCACTTGAATCGATTTCACACTGGCAAGAGGGTTTGGTTGCGTCCACTCACCAAGTGAAATGAGTTCATTGAACACAGAGCGTAGATATCTCAAATCGAGATTATTAGTAGGTGCGGAAATCATTTTACCCGCACTAGTCTCTTTCCCGTATCGGTCTTTTGCTATTCGGTTAGAGCGCCAGTGAACAAAGTCTTTTGCAGTAAATTTAATGGCAAATGGGTTGCCGAGTTCTTCAACTATGGTGCGGAGGCGAGGGTAAACCTTTTTAGCAGATTTGAGGTATTGGCCGTGCAGTTTGTACCAGAGTTCGACCAAGTCTTGCAGTGTGCGTAAGTCTTTCTTTTCGCCAAGCCAAGGCTTGTCGTCAACCTCGGCCATGGTGAACTTTTCGAACGCAAGTGCTTCGCCCTTAGTTGCGAAGCGTTTGCGAATGCGTTTACCAGTTCGGCCTTGTGGGTAGCACTCACAGAGCCAAGGTTTTTTGTGGCCGTCTTTTAAGTTTCTAATGGACATTATAATTGCTGCGTTATACTGTTTATGTGTACAGTATATTGATAAGTCCTGATTATCCATTGTTTGTTTTTTGTAATGATAAACAAGTTAATTAATGTGGTTCGCGCCGAGGTGCTAATCACATATATGGTGATGACTTGTAACCCTCTAAAACTTATGGATTAACTGGATGCAACCGAGCACGTATCATGAGTATTATTTATATGCGATGGGTGCTCAAAATATATGATTCATACTGATGTTGGCCTATTAGACGGTGACAGATGGGAACGGTTGATCCAGTCGGTCTTTAAAAAGAGATATGACACCTATCAAGACATGGTAGCGTCTCCGGGTGATCTAGGTATTGAAGGCTTTGTTCTGGACGAAGGCATTATGATTCAGTGCTATTGTCCTGATGAAGAATATAGCGCTGGGATTCTTCATGAGAAGCAGCGAGACAAGATGACGACCGATATTGGTAAGCTTGCTAAGAACGAAGAAGCTTTAATAAAACATATAGGTGATTGCAAGATTTCTCAGTGGTTATTCATTACTCCTCGTATCGGAAAACATGACATTCATGCGCATGCGAGAAAGCAAGAAGCTAAAGTCAAAGAGCAAGGGTTGGCATTTATAGCTGATGACTTCCAAGTACTAGTAAAAGACCTAGATTACTTTATTCAGGATATAAGACAGCAGCAGGTGGTGAACGGTCAGCAATTGTGTTTCACGAGTGCTAAAGGTGAAGTGATTCCAGAACCTGAACTAACGACAGAGTATGACGAAAATATTGACGAAAAAAATGAAGTCAGAAGCTCCATCAATAATGTTTATAAGCCTAAAACACATCAACGACTTAATGAATTGACCAAAAAGCTATACCTCGATGGGTACGATATTTTACGACGTATTTTTATCCAATCACCAGAGCTCTATGAGCGTATAGCAAAGCTTGTAAACAAGTTTGAGGATGAGGTAGAAGAAGTGTCGATGACATGGGAAGACAGTCCTCAAAGGTTAGTTTCTTCAATTGAAGAAAAGCTGATTGGTCGATTTGAAAAAGACCCTCACATTTCAACGATTGAATACGAAGATTTGGTGTCGATTACCAAGCACATGGTGGCGAGGTGGATTGCAGAATGCCCAATGAGGATTGAGTAGTGAGCAAACTGATATTTAACCGAAAAAAATCGGCAGTGATTCCTGAGCTGAGACCAATGTACAAAATTGGAAAGTTGCTTTTGATTTTAAAATTGTGTTGTAGCGGTGGTAAAGCGAGTCTCCTTAAATTGCACTTGTTTAATTGGGCAATGCTTGAGCCTCAACGAATGAAAGCATTACAGGTGTCCGCTGAGAAAAAAGAGCTCCTATTAGGTGTATGGGGAATTGATCCGTCACTCAATATGGCGCTTAGCTATGCAACCTCAGAAGGTTTGCTCGCAAGGACCAGTAATGGAGCATATCAGCTAACAGCGAAGTCAGAGAACTTTATATCAGGGACTAAACTGGTTGAGTTGTTTGATTCAGAAGCGAAAGAATTAAAAGTAATTGCAAAAAAGATCACTGAAAAAATGGTAAGTAATGCATCTAAAAGGTGGGTAGATGAAGTTTAATCAATTATTTGTAACGTTATCCGCTACAGACAACGAAGATTATGGGTATAGAATTCCGTTCAGTCCTGGCCTAAACATTATTCGTGGTGACAACTCATCAGGAAAAAGTACTTTCGTTAACTCGTTAATTTATGCACTTGGTATGGAAGAGATCATCGGGTCTAAAGGAAGTGCAGCTCTACCATATGCACTAAAAGATAGATTTGATTTAGATGGTGAAGAAAAGCGAGTTGCAAGTTCTACGGTCTATTTGGAGCTAGAGAACAAACAGGGGCAAATCATAACATTAAAACGCGCTATCAAATCGGAAGCTGTTGATACAAAATTGATTCAGATTATTGAAGGTGCATATCTGACTAACGAATCTTTATCAAACTTCAGAAGCCAATATACGTTTTTGCATGATGCGGGTTCTGCCCAAGATGAATACCGAGGGTTCTTTGCATACCTTGAAAAGTTCTTAGGCTTTGATCTTCCTAGTTTGTCAGATAATAAAGGTAAAGAGACCAAGCTGTATTTGCAATCAGTCTTCTCTGCTTTACTTATTGAACAGAAAAGAGGCTGGACAGATTACATTGCCAATATCCCATATTATGGGGTAAGTGGGATGCGAGAAAAGGTCGCTAGTTTTCTGCTAGATCTCGATAGTTTCAGGAACACCAAAAAGCTCAATGAACTGCAATCACAGCGAGCTAGGTTACTTAGTGAGTGGTCTGAGTCTGCAACTGAAATTAAGGTTTCAGTAGAGAATAAAGACTTGTCTGTTTCTGGGGTGAGTAAAGCACCATCAGTCGAGTTTGACCCGAAATTGGTAACCATAGGTGAAAGAGTAGGTTTAGAGGTTAAACCTTTTGAACAGGTCAAAGCTGAGCTAAACCAAGAAATGTATGAGGTTGTGAAAAATGAGAAGGCACAGCTCTCTGACGACTCACAGGACTTGGTAGTCAAAATCGAATCAGTTCAAGATAGAATCGATGAGCTTTTGCTCATGCAGGGAATGTGTGGAAGCCAGATTAAAATTAATGAGTCTCAGCTTGGTCAATATAAAGAAAGCTTAGAGAGCATCGAAAAAGACTTGAAAGGCAACAAACTTACCAGAAAGTTAGTCAAGTTTGGTGTGGATGAAGCAGAGCTGGATTTTGCCAAAGGTAGATGCCATACCTGTCTTAATCTAATTGATGATATTTTAATTTCTCCGGATAGCGTAGCTATGCCGATGTCATTAGAAGAAAATATCACTCACTTAGATAATCAGAAGAAGATGACTAAGTCGCTAATTGATGGCCTCCAAAAAACAATTGAGCGAGATAAAGGTCAACTACTAACCATAAATCGAGAGGTGGCTAAGTTTAGAAAAGAGCTCATCTCACTTAAACGAGACATCAAATCAACGAACAGCATCAAAGAAGCTGATATTAGAAAGAAAATCGTTATAGAAAACCGTCAGGCAGAACTGAAAAAGCTTGAAGTGAAAGTAAAGGGGTACCTAGAAACACTGGTGTCTTTAGCTAAACACTATAAGAAGTTAAATTCAGAGATAGCTTCACTTTCAAAACATAGCTTTACAGGAAATGACTGGGGCAAGATTAACGCTTTCTCGACTGAGTTTAAGTCATTAGCATCCAAATTTGGCTATCGAAGCGCTGAAGTCGACGAAATCGAAGTGAAACCAGGAACACTTCTCCCTTATCTAAGTGACATAGAGCTAAGAGAGCAGCTAGAAACACCTACGGAGCTTCAGAAAAAGCAAAGTGCAAGTGTGGCTGATATCAAATCAGACTCATCAGCGAGTGATTTTGTAAGGCTTATTTGGTCTTACTTGATTGCACTGTATAAAGCATCGGCATCTCAAGGAGGGAACCATCCGGGGCTAATATTGTTTGATGAGCCAGCACAGCACTCTATGAGTACCAAGAGTGTGAATCAGATGCTAGACACCTTGGCAAAAACTCGCGGGTTACAGAGCATTGTGGCAGCATCTTTTGATGAAAATGAAGACACATTTAACTCCTCAGTAGCGGGGCTAAGCGAAAATAGCTTTGAGTTAGTTCGCTTACCTAGGAAAGTAATTGTAAGGCTTGAGTCTAGCCCTTTAAATGCGTAATACGTTTTCAGATAAGACTAAAAAAGGCATCATATAGATGCCTTTTTTATAATACTTATACATGTGCAGTTATACTGCATGGTCCTCTAAATACTCATCGGCAAGCTCTACTAGGTTCAGATTTGTATAGCGGTTTTGGGCTCGAACAGGGTAAGTTGAATACACATAGTCAATAAAATCATTGAAATACATATTCTTGGTTTTTTTGATTACCAAATCTAAGATTTCTTTTGTTCTTTCGTTCAAGCGATTAACTTCTCTTTTTGAACCATGATAAGAGATTACCCATTTGTCGGAGCCATACATTGTCCTTGTGTGATCTACACTAAAGTCTTTATGCCGTGTTACGCTATCTACGACGTCATCTACGTATGGCCCGTAATGATTAAAAACCCAATCAATATCAGTAAGTGTCTCTTCATCAGATAGTGCACTGAACCAATCTGCAAGATAAACTAGCTTCGTTAGGCGAGCTTTTGAAAGCTCTGACCCGTGTGGGTAGTTGCTGCACAAATAAGCAACGATGCGTTGAAGTTCATTCATTTACGTCTACCTCCTAGTTCTTCTAAGGCATCTAGGTCAGGGCTTGAACTTTCATGTTGTTGTGCAGATAAGTCTAATTCTAACCCATGCCTTACAAACTGACACAAGTGGCTCCAGTAGTTTTTATTATAATCTTTAATTCTGATTATTAAATCTTTGTCGATCAAGTCTTCATGATCCTCACTTTCATAAAGAATTATTCCGATTACTGCGTCGGCCTCTCTAATTGCTTGGCCAAAATAGCGACAACTCTTCATGTTAAAGTCAGATAGTTGCTCTTCAGTATATCCGTAGTTTTCCATCATGTACTTTTTGTGCTCTTCAGGCGACTCACCATTAGAAGGTGCTTTCACTTCGTGGCATTCAAGGTGTCTGTATACTTGACTAATTACGCCTTTATTTAAAGCAAATTTTTGATTGTGAATACGCCCAATATGACCGTTAGGCGAGAAACGAGCAAGAATAAAGAAAGCATCCTGATAATAGTAGTAAATAGATACTCTCGCATTAGTGTTTACATCGAGAAGTTGGGTGAATGCGCCATTTAGCCAAGTTTCAACTAACTGAGCATGCTTAGATTTTAATTTCGCGTTAAGCGTGTTGTTTTCTAGTTCAGATTCTTCGAGAGATTTTACCAGTCTTAGTTTCTTACCTGACATCACTCTTTTGTACCTTTCTAAGGTGCGGTTCTTTTTATCAAGTTGCGCAAAGTCTTTGTAAGTTCCGATAGCACCCCATGCGAAAAGTAGAGGGCCAGTTACCAAATGAATGTAAGGGTTACTGACAATGGCCCATAAAGAATCCCAACAGCCAGTTGATGTTGCCCAAGCCCCTTCGGTACCAAACCAAGAATAGCCGTTTGCAAATGCTCCACCTAAAGTGAGGAGTACAGTTCCTGCTACAGTGAGGAATATATAAAAACCTTGGTCTAACTTCTTCCCTAAAGATTCCCAAACCTTATTTGGTGAGCTGAAGCCAAAGATCTGATATTCATCAGAACTTCGTTGGTTTTCTTTAGTTGATGTACCCATCACTTCTTCCTCATTTCCATCGCAACACGGCCAAGCACTTTGATGTCTTCTTCAGATACTTCAATGGTTGACGCGCCAAATGCAATAGCCAACTTCTTGCCCGGTAGTCGCTGCAGATAATTGAGGGATAGGCGACCATCGACATCAATAAGGTAATCACCTGCTACTGGATCAGTGGATTCTTTGTTGATGTAGTAGATACCGGAATCGTCTTCAATAACATGGGTAAAAGAGGGCTTAAGCCCGAATTTATCAAGCGTGACTAAATCCAGAGCGGTTTTCCCTGCTTCAACTAAAGCACCATCAACGAGGTGGAATGTTTGCATTTCTTCTGAGGTTAGAGCGCTTGAGGAATCTTCACCGAACGGTTTCCCTTCACCTAAAGCCATGTAACGAATAGATGCCCCAGTAGCTAAATGAGTTCTAACTATCAGTTCCCAGCCAGTTCGATTGTGCGTGTGCCAAGTCGAAAAGGTAGATTTCGGAATGCCATAGTAGTCAGCAAGCAACTCATATGTTTTGCACTCAGTGACATCCTTTAGCTTTTCAGTGAACTCACGTCCATTTATATATTCAAATGGCGGAACTTTAGCTGGTATTCTAGTCATTGGGTAAACTTCCAATTCATCTGTAAGCATCATAAAAACAAGCCAAAGATCTAAAAATATCCCTTTAGCTAACTTTTGGGGTTGCTATACGACTAACTTTGATCTAATAATTAGTCAAACAGCGAACATGGCTAATCAATGTCACTCAATAGCCATCAAATAATCTCAAACAAATAGGATATCACTTATGGCAACGCTACAAATAGCAATTGATGCGCCTATCTGCACAAAAAAAGAATTTTTACGTCGTACTGGAATGTCTTCTTCTACGTTCGACCGCCAAAAAGACCTTGGCAATATTCCAGTCGTTCCAAAACAAGAAGCCAAAGGCCTGATCATGGTCAACATGGTTAAGTTCATGGAAAAGCTAGCGGCGCAACAAGTATGAGCCTTTCTATGCTTGGGGCTATCCCACCTAAAACCAAACTCACCCTGCAAGATGCAATGAGTGAGTCTTGGGAAGATAAGTATCCAAACAAATGCCCGCTATGGTTTAATTTCGTTGGTTGGGTATTCGTTTTCGTACCGTTTCTCTTCATTTGAGTATTAGTTATGGACGTAAATGACGCAATGTATGTATTACGTGAACGCAAACAACAAGCTTTTGATGCGGCTTGTTGCGATTTTGTTGTCAATCACGATTGTGAAGCGATTGGGCGCAGAATCGGCGTTGATGGGCAAGTCATTCGAAACATGCTTAATCCTGCGCAGTCGAGAGTACTTACACCTGTAGTGCTTAGTCTGATTAGCCGCGACTCTGGTGATTACTCAATCGTAAACACGCTTTTTGCAGATGATGGGGTGGTCACTATCCCACTTCCTAAAGCAGAAGATGAACTGAACCTACTCGAACGAGTTTTAAAACACTCGGCATTTTCCGGTGAGCTTTCTAGCGATGCGTTAGCCATGTGCACCGCAGAGCGTTTACCGCGATCTACCAAACGCAAAACACTCGCCAAAGCACAAGCTGCTTTGGGCAACCTCGTTTTGCTAATCAATGACCTTGAAAACCGCACCACAGGCCTGCAGCCCTTAGTTCAAATGGGCACAGACTTTCTGGCTAATGGTGCTCCAATCCCCGGCATCGCCTAAGGAGTTACAACCATGAGTCAGTTAGCTATTACACAACAAGAAGAATTCCAAAAAACACCAGATGCAGCAGAGAGCATTGAGTCTTGCAGGGCCTTGTTCAATGGCGCCGCGACACGCTGCAAGATTCGCAGTTTCTATAACTCTCTACCGGATAAAACCCGCGGCCTAATTCTGATCGCAGGCGGTATGCCCGCTAGAGACTATCAAAGAAACTTTGACGATTTCACAGACCTTGAGCTGCACAAAGTGCGCAAGGGTATGGGGTATCTAAAAGATGCCATTGTCGAGTTCGACAACAAGTTGGGCGATGTTCGTCGCCTCAAGCACTTCCAATTCAGTAGTACACATTAAACCTAGCCAGCCTTGCCCCTGTAACAGGGGGCTTTTTTTCGTCTTAGCGTAGGAGCATAGAATATGAATAAGACCGTAGCCGAAGTCGCTATTAAGCGCGCAATTCTATCAACCATCAGCAGCTTGTATGCACTAGCTATAGAGAGTGCGGATGTAATCAGTATTCGAATTGAGTATTCATCAAAAATGAAGCTGATGAATATTGTCATTTTTTCGGATACCACTACACATCACGCCCATAACCTAGTGCTGCTGGACAACGAAAAAGCATTGGAAGATTTGTTGGCAGTGGAAGACATGATTATCGAGCGAGTCGCACAGCTCCGCTATGAACAGGAAGCGGAGGAGGTGGCATGAGCAGCACTATCCATGAATTAAAAATTCAATCAGTTCATTTCGCTGACGTTCTTGCACACCGCAAAACACATGAAGTTCGAATCAATGATCGTGATTACCGAGCAGGTGACTGCTTAAACCTACGTGAGATTGATGCAAACGGGGAATACACCGGACAAGAAGCGAATGCCGAAGTTAGCCACGTTTTACATGGTGGTCAGTTTGGTATTGCGGAAGGTTGGTGTGTTTTGTCCCTAAAAAGCGGTACCAGAAAATCAGCTCTAAACCTGATCTGCTTCTTACGTGATCGTCTGCAGGAAACGTGCGACTGCATTGATGCAAGCCACGACATCATAAAACGGTCAGGGCATACGACTGCAGACGCTGAAATGACGGCTAATGATGCTCGTGCATTTATTGATATGGCTAATGAGTTTCTAAGCACTCTTGGGGAGAGTTCAAAATGAGTTCTACCAACGGAAAAGTAATACCACGCGAACTTTACCCAACGCCAGATGAGTGTGTGATCTCTCTGTTGGAAAAGTTGACGTTTCGCCCGTCTGATAAGTTTCTTGAACCTTGTTATGGCACTGGTGCGATCTTTGAAAAAGTCATGTTGCCAGAGAGCCAAAAGTCATTTGCTGAAATCGAAAAGGGCATTGATTACCTAACTACTGATTTCGGTATCCAAGACGTGATCATCACTAATCCACCTTTTTCACTAACGGAAGAATTTATTCGTAAGAGCCTAAGTGAGTTAGCCCCAGATGGGACAATGGCATACCTGCAACGTGTTAACTATTTAGGCTCAACGAAACGCCTACCTTTTTGGCGTGAAATTGGATTCCCTCAAAAAACGCCAGTTATCGTTCCACGTCCTCGCTTTGTTGGTGGTGGTTCTGACTCATGCGAATACATGTGGTTTATCTGGGATAAAGGTAACCGCTTCGATTTGCCTAATGGTCTGAGCAATATCATTTCTGCAGGTCTAGTTGTTTGTGATGAATGCTTACATGAAATCAAGAAGAAAGACTTAGTGTGCCAAGGTTGCGGCGTACCAGTAGTTCATGAGGTGGCAGCATGAAGTTGAACAAACAAGAAGTGAAAGCGATTGAGGATATGCAATCTATTCTTGACGCGATAAAGAATCCCGAGGGCAAAGGTTATGTGTGTTTTTCTAGCGGTGATATTACAGATATTGAGCGCGTTTTAGGTATTGACCTTTGGAAAGCAACATTAGGCAATCGTGATGTAAAGAAAGCTGTTCGTGGTAAAGAGCGCCTGTTGATGAAGATTTGCTTTCAAGCAGGTGGTCAATATCCTGCTGAAAGGCACTGTTTCTTTCCATTTCAGGTTAGAACGAAAGCCACTAAATGAACAATCTAATCGAACCAACTGAAATCGACCTATACGATTTTCCATGGCAAGCCCCTTTAACTGAGGTTGAAGCGGGCTGCTTTGGTTCGCGTCGATACAACTCAATTATTGAACCTGATGATCTTAGTGTTCTGGAACGTAAGCTATTTGACGCTAACCCAGACGACTTCGAGTGGGCGAAAGATAAGATTAAAGACCTGCCGGACTACCTAACCAAGTACTTTGTTACTCGCTACGTTTCGGTATTCGAAAAGAAAGGTCGTAAAGACGCCAACATATTTCTGCGTGAGCGTATGGGACCAGCCGCTGAACGTGCGCTGATGGTTTTACGCAAATACAAAAAGTTACCGACAACCCAAAAGGTTTCTTTGCTTAGTGAAGAGCTTAGCGACACTGAGCAAAGCGACTTTGCACAAAAAGAGCAAATGTGTTTTGACTTCGAAAAGGCAGAGCGCAACCGCAAGCCAGTTAAAAGCCGACTACTGGCAGAACTAGAGCTATCAGAAGTTAAAGACATGGCTTTCAAGATTAGCCAAATCACTAAGGCTAAATTCCCTCTTATCGCTGCACGTGTGGCTAACCGTGATCTGGATGAAGACGAAATTCCAGAGGTGATCGGCTATGAAGAATTAGCCGAATTTGTCTGCCACTTTGGTATGACTCCACCGCGCAAGAAAAGGAAACAAACCGACTTAACCGCACTGAATGACATTTCACGCATGTTAGATGAAAAGTGGTGGTATGGGCGCCTTAACAAAACACGCAAAATCATGCGTGAGCACCTAGCCATTGCTATGGGGCAAGTCTCTTCAAAAGCATCACCTTATGCGTCATGGGATTGTGTTCGAGAGCACCAAGCGCAGCAAACTGCTAACTATGAATACATCAAGCAATGCCAGTTATTAGATGAAGAAACAGGCGAAGAGGCTGATCTATGGAATATGGTCAAAAAGAGTGTGGCTAACCCTGCCATTCGTCGTCATGAATTGATGGTGCGTTGCCGTGGTTGTGAAGACATTGGCAATGAGCTGGGTTTACAAGGTCTGTTCTTAACGTTGACCACTCCATCTAAGTATCACAACTCATACAAGAAAGGCGGCTTTATTGGTCACTGGAACGGTGCAAGCCCACGTGATGCGCAATCTTACCTAAACAACGTTTGGCAGCGAATCCGCGCCAAACTAGGTCGTGATGAAATCCGTTGGTTTGGTGTTCGTGTCGCTGAGCCACACCATGACGGCACACCACACTGGCATTTGCTTATCTGGGTAAAACCAGAAGACGTGATGCAAGTGCGTGACATCTTCATTTCTTACGCCACGCAAGAAGACCGTGGCGAACTGCACCCAGAACTTGAGAAAGAGAAGAAAAAGCCATTCCGAAAAGGTGCTTACGTTGGGCCGCTAGATTACCGCCCACGTTGTGACTTTGGTTTTATTGACCCAGAGAAAGGCACTGCAACGGGCTACATCGCTAAATACATTTCAAAGAACATTGACGGCTTTGCAATGGACGGGGAGATCTCGGACGAAACAGGCAAGCCAGTCAAAGACATGGCGAAGAATGTTAGTGCTTGGAAAAGCCGTTGGAACATTCGCCAGTTCCAGTTCTTCGGCGGTGCACCAGTTACGACTTACCGTGAACTACGCCGCTTCGCTAACCAGAACAAAAAAGCGTTTATGGAATACCTCTTCATGCAAGAGCGTGTCGACCTACTCACTATCTACTCAATGCTGCAGCGTGATCTTGTTGGGCCTATTAAACCTAGCAAGCTGATCACCAATGAAGAGTTAATGAAAGTGATTGGTGATAGCTACCAGTCACGCATGAAGACCGAAGACGCAAGCATCACAGACACTTTAAAAGCTGCTGACCATGGTAACTGGCAAGGTTACATCATGGGGCAAGGTGGCCCATTCGTTAAGCGCGAAAATTTGCTGATCGTGAACTCTTATGAAGTACTGCCGTTCGCTTCACCACATGGCGAAGACGTCCGCAAAATTGAGGGTTTCACTACACCAGAAGAAACCATCAAAACACGCACCAAAGTTTGGACGATTCAGAAGAAATCAAAGGTTAACGATGAAGCTAAAGCGTGCGCTCTTGGGAGCGAAGCGACCGCTTTTGGAGCCTCTGGCTCCTCTCGGAGTTCTGTCAATAACTGTACGGAGCCTGAGAAAGTACAGGTCAGCGATCAGCTAACCCGATTATTGGACCCAGTAAATAAACGGGTGAATAAATCTCCAAATATTGATGAAGCGGCACTGGCCGCACTGCTAAAAGGCAGCTCAATTCGCATCGACGATGCAACCAGTATTCAAATCCGGCCTGCGGAGTTAGACGAACACGGCAATAAACGTCCTGCCCAGTTTGTAGAAGTGAGCCGTCAACGTCCGGACGACACGAATTGGATGGATTTCGAAGGTTGGGACAACTTATTCGCCCAACCAGAAAAGCAAGATTATCAACAACCCGACCTGTCGATTTTCCCTGATGGGGACGACTGGCCGTTAGCATGATGTTACGATTTGAGCAATGTCACGTTTTTAGACATTTTATCAAGTGCCGATTTCTGATTGTAAATGGGTAAATATTTATGGATTTATAACACGTCTGGCTTTGTAACTGATTGAAATTAATTGCTTTTTATTGCTCTGGTTTTAGTCATGTAAATTTATCCAGTACGATTAACGAAACAATGTTTCTTTTGCACGTAAAACATGTTTACGCGGCGCATTTTTATTGCAGTTGACAGTAAAGTTAGAATTGGCACTATAAATACACCCTCCTTTCTCATCTCCCCAAAGTCATTTTTTGTTTAAGCACTATTGCGCCTTTTTCAAATCGTAGCCGAGATTCGCTAGGTTAGTTTTGAGGTGTGTATGGTGTTTATCAACTCGCTAGCCCCAGCTGTGACGGCAAGCTTTGGAAATTTAAAAGCCGTGATAACTTGGAAAAGTTAACCGCATTTTTGGCGGAAATATGGTCAGAACTTTGCCTTACGTGCGTCTGAGTATTGTGAGTACTAAACCGATGAGAGGAGAGCAAATGAGCTACAAAAACATGAAACTTGAGATACTACTAAGACTGATAGAATCTGAGTTTATTGCCCTAGAGCAAGACCCAGAAGAAAGACTGGCACTTTATGAACATTTTGCCTGTATGAGAGATTTTATCTACCAGCATGAAGTTGATCATTAATCACTAACAGCTTTTATCAGCTCAAGTATTGGTTGGCGGATATGGGCAGGGACATGCTTCATAGCTGCCGCCAAGTCTGATTCAGTTGCTGTTCTCTTGTTGAGCTCTGCCCATGCAACATCTAACCAAGTTACATTATAGTACTCCAACAACCCCTTTAGCTCGCTTAGCCTAGGGTCTCGATTGCCTTGTTCAATGCGTTGATAGGATGACAGCGATATCCCAGTTTGAGTTGCAATTTGCTCTTGGGTTTCGCGTTTTGTCATTCTGAGTTGGACTAAATACTCAACTATTGGCTCTAAAGCTTTGTTTTTTCGTGGCACAGTATCACTTTCTCAAGTCAGTTCTGACTAGTTATTGCTATTAATATGCCAACGGTGACGAGGTTTCTAATAATGGTGATCCACATAAACTTTGTGGTTATGCACCTTATGTATTATGCGCAGGCTAGGTAAGAGTTAGCGTCGCATTACAAAAAATTATAGGCGACAAAACTCCACAATAAATTTGTTAGATAAAAACTACTGTATTAATATACAGTAAAATCGTCAGTTAGGAGCCTAAATGTCTGAACTACATAATAATGCGGAGGCATTTGTATTATGTGCAATGGCGGAGAATACAAGTGGTGACCATCAAGAGAATCAAGATACAGGATTATTCTTACTTTCGCTGATTCTTGCCCACAAAAAAGGACAGCTAAAAGCTGTCCATGTTGCGGGGTCTGAATGCGAGAATGAATTGGTTAAAACAAAGCTAACTGCTGCTTTAAGTGGTCACGGTGATCAGGCTTTAGCACCTTGATTAAGCAGTTAGCCAGTTCACTGGTATCTCTCGATGACGGGCTTAGTGTGTGACTAAAATACAAAGACATAACAAACTGATGTTCACACGCTGGGTTCTTACACTCACAATACAGATCTGCACAATCGTTCGATAGGCGGTTGGTTTTATTAATCACCGCCCGTTCGCCACAACCGCAAGTAATGCGACTACCAAACAAAGACGGCTTACTAGTCGCACCAATTCCGAAATGAAGCTTTGACTGTTTTAGTGAGTGGCGATAACCGATAGAACTCACAAAGGTATGCCCACATTCTGGGTTAGAACAAGAACAAGATAAATCTGCGCAATTGGCATCTTTAGCGATGCTTCTACTTACAATCGCGCGTTCACCACATTTGCAATAAACTCGCATACATTGACCTAACTGATTGACTGACGGTTCAATAATAGAATAAGTGCTGTTCTTTTGTACAGTGTCTATTCAATCTCAATCTTGTCCTGATCTTTCTGCTTGATACGGGCCGACTTTCGTGATGCTACTTGTTTGGGTTGTTTGGGTTGTTTGGGTTGTTTGGGTTGTTTGGGTTGTTTGGGTTTGCGAACAGTAATTTTCTGATGACTAAATTGTGAAAGCGGAGCTGCAAGAGATTTCTTTCCTATTTTTTTTCTAAGTGTTTTTTTCTCATTTGAAATTGCCGCGTCTAAATGATTTTTTTTATAAACATTGTCCCCGATGTTTCTTTCAGTTGATATTGCAGATCCTTTCGTCAGTCCATGCTCTTCGAGTTCGCTTATGATTTTAGCGCCGATTAGGGGGGTATTTAGTAATGATTTGGGAAACTTGTATGACTTTGATTCGGAGAATGTACTGGGAGCAACTCGGGATATACAATCATGGTCCACTCCTAAAATTTCAAGAAGATAAGAACACCCAATGCAGCTATTCATGTTGGTGTATATAAATTGTACCTTTGAAAAGTCAAAATCTTTTTCCTTGTTATCAAACATCATTTTTGCTAGAGATTTGAGTGCCATAAACTCTGCATGACCTTCCCCTGTTTTACCGTGAGCGATGTACGAATCTCTCTCGGTTTCGTATTGAACGATACAAAAACAGGAACTATTGCTTGTTGCGTCATCTATGTTTTTATGAGTCGATTCAAGTGAATCACATATGTTTTTATAGTTATCAAATCGATGGTTTTTGTTTTCCTGATGCAGAATAATTTGGCAGTTATCATACATAGCACTATATTTAGCGCTTTCAATTTTATAGGTTTTTGGTGAGTCCTTAATCAGTTCCTTTTTCATGTGCTTCCCTCATCAACAGAGTTTTAGAGATCATAAGGAACTGAAACGGCTTACGATTGGTTTTATTGATGAAAGAAACAGCTCGACCGATTTGTTTCGAGCCCACTCATAGCGTTGTATTGAAATATAAATGCATGCTTCGTGGTATCTCAGGGTCGCTATTCACCTCGTCAATTATCAATTCACAGACGGGAATGATTTCATCTTTAGCGTATTCACTGCCAATCTTGATCGGGTCACCTAGGCTAGTTGTTCCTTGCGGAATAATGCCAGCCTTACCAACTGGGAAACGATGCCCTACTAAGATGTCTTGCGCTGTAATATTCTTGATGCGTTCGAATTCGTCTTTGGTAGCAATATCGCCAACAGGTATCAACTGAATACCTTTTTCATGGCCGCCGGGTATATTGACGAACATGCTGCGGAAATTACCCACACCTTTAGAGCTGGCGATTTTGTCTTTGAGCATCTTTTCGTCATCATCACTCAGGTTTGGGTCGGTCGCGTAGAAGATAAAGCCCATGTGAGCCCCGTTCTTGTAGTATCGGCGTCGGAACAGCGTCGCGTCCTTGTTCAGTAAGCTGCTTTGTAAACTACCCAAATAGTCCGGTAAGCCATATATCTGTTGTTGCAGGTCCTCTTGGGGTAAAAATATGACGTCCTTCTGTTTGTATACTCGCTGTTTGTTGTCTCGTTCAAGTAACACAAAGTCACCATTTTTGCGTCGTCGTGAATGCATACTTGGTAGTGGAAACAGTCGAACTACACGGCCGAAGCCGTCACGGATTTTCAAGAATGCTGCATCGCCAAAGGTAAAGTAGTTATTGCAGAACGCTTGCATCTGTCTACGTCGAATGCCGCCACCATTTATGAATCGAGCAGCTACATAGTTGGCGCGTGCCTTGAGCAGTGAGCAATGGTAGGCGTTGGCGCGTGATGTTTCCGCCAAACCTTGTCGCGAGATTGGTGGTTCCCAGTAGTCATCATCTTCGTTATAAAAAAGCTCATTGTATGACGTCATCCAACTGCTAGAGTCGATAGCTTCTGGCGAAGAGTCAATGTGGTAAACAGATTCTGCATGTTGTTCTTCTTGCGTAACGAGTGTTTCTGTTGTGTTGGTCATGTTGCAGTGGCCCAGGTTGATTTAGTTGGAGTATCGTGATCTAACGGTTCGTTAATAATGGCGTGTGAAATAGCCCAAAACGCATCTGCGTGGCCTGTTGTTTCACTTCGCTCGGCTTTAAAGGTCATAGCGTTACCGCTGTTGGTTGGTACACGCTTAATCGCCATGAATGCCATAGCAATGTCTTTGTGCTGCGCATCAAACTGCAGTCGCTTGGCTTCTACAATGTCGATCATCTTCATCACAAGGCGATTCTTGTTTTCGTTGCTGTAATGTATGGCGTGGGCTTCACGTGGGTGCTTTTTCTTGATTAAGTCCCAAACACCGCCGCCAATCCCCGTAGTATCAACACCTATGTAAGTGACTTTGTAGCGTTTAAACACTTTTTCAATTTCACTCACGTGGTACTGGAAGTTAAGCCCTTTCCAGTAGTGCTTTTCTAAAACACGGAACTTTTCCCCCGCAACTGCAGGTGGCGCTATTACCACTAAGCAAGCATTATCGCGTGTTCGGCTAGGGTCATAACCCAGCCATACTTCACGTCCAGCAAACGGTGATTTTGTTTTCGGCTTGAAGTCCTGCCATTGGGCAGAGTCAACCATACCTTTTTCGAGGTCAGTGAATTTGAAGACAGACAAAGAGCCGTCGACGAAGACACACATAAACAGGTTGTCGAAATCGTCTTTGCTGTATTCGTCCTGCAGTTCTTCAATATCAAATAGGTCACAACCGCCTGCTGCGGCGTCTTCAATAGTAACGACATAACGCCACTGCTTATCAGGACAAAGCACACCACCATTGCGGTATTCTTCGAACGTTGGAAACTCAATCTTGGCGCGTGAATCTCTGCCTTTTCTCCATTGATCGCCCGTCCAAAATGGGTATGCCTGGTGCATTTTTGATGAGGGTGTCGAAAAGTAGGTTTTACGCCATTTTTTATGGGTCGCCATTGCCGAAGCGAGTTTGTTTAGTTCGTCAAACTTCGGTATCCAGAAGTATTCATCAACATAAACATGGCCATGGTAACTCTGCGCGGTTTTGCTGTTGGTCGATAAAAAGCGAAGCTCAGCACCATTAGAGAGAATGATCGGATTTCCGGTCAGCTCGATGTCTAAGAACTCTTTTGCAATCGCAATGATGTAACTGCGGAAAACTTCGGCTTGTGCTCGTGATGCTGACAAAAAGATTTGGTTATCACCAGTTAGAATCGCATCTTCTAAAGCCTCACCACTGAAATAGTAGGTTGCACCAATCTGGCGGGATTTAAGAATGTTTCGAATACGCTGTTTGATGTTGTTGCGCATTACGTGCTGATAGGCGAAAAGCGAATCGTGCCACGTGGCAAAGTCTTCTTCACTCAGTTCGCTAATGTCATTCTTTTTGCCTTTACGTTTCTTATTCGATTTTGAGTTGCTGCCAGATTGCTGATCACCACGGTTACTTTTGTTCTCGTGTTTTTTGTTGCCAGCATTTAAAGGCTGTTCACCTTGCTGCTTTTCTTGTGCCCTTTGTTTCTTCAAAGCTGCGTGATGCTTGATAAGCCTATCGAGCATGTCTAGCTGGTTCTTGCTTGGGTCTTCCAATTCGAGCAACGTTTGAATGCGGTTTGCTATTGCTTCATCAATAGTTTGTTCACGCAACATATCGCGCCAACCGAATTTATCTGCCCAGTAATAAATGATGCGCTCATTATTCAGGTTCAGTTCGGTAGCGATTTCACGTGGCGTCCAAGCTTTCAAATAGAGTGCTCGGGCGGCTTGTCGTACTTCGGGAGAATATGCCATAAGCGCATCATACGCCCCGAAATCTCGCAAATGACTAACCGAAATTCGGATGAATTCGGATATGGGCTAAATCCGAATTCCTAGGAATTGAAGTGGCTGAAACCACCCATTCAAAGGCGTATTGTTTGCCGTGACCGAGATTTATTTGACGTGATTTAGCTAGGCAAACGACAAACATGAGCAAAACCAGTGATTGGAAAATTGTTGCAACTGATGGAGCCACTGTAGATGGTCGCCAAATAACTGCAGCATGGATTAAAGACATGGCAGCGCTGTATTCAACATCTGAGTACACCGCGATGATCTGGCCTGAACACGCACGTTCTCACTGGAATGTGTTTGAGGGTAAAAACTGGGGTGTAGTTGAAGAGCTAAAAGCCGAAAAGAAAGACGGCAAGTTGAGGCTATTCGCCAAGATTACGCCAAACCAATATTTGCTTGATGCTAACCAAGACGGACAAAAGCTATTTACATCTATTGAGCCGAATCCTGATTACAAAGGCGAGGGGCGATGTTACCTGATGGGCCTAGCTGTGACTGACTCCCCAGCATCTACAGGAACAGACCGCCTTGAGTTCTCACGCAAGCAAGGTGAAGTGACCAAGATTGAATGTAGTGATCTTGAAGAGTTAGACGTGTCTGAATGCTTCACAACAAATCCTATCTCTAAGTTTTTCTCAGATTTGGCAAAACATTTCCAATCTGGCGGGGCACTGCCAGAAATCACACCTGTAGAGCCTGAACCAGAGGACATTGACGTGACTCCAGAGCAACTAGAAGCACTATTTGATAAAAAATTTAGTGCCTTAAAAACCGAGCTGAAAGATGAACTCAAGCAAGAGTTTTCTCAGCAAAACCCAGAACCAGAGCCAGAGCCGGAAGTAAATACAGGGACAACTGTTGAACAGTTCTCTGCAGCTTTGGATGACAAACTCAATCCAATCCTCGAAAAAGTGTCGGGTTTGGAAACTAAGTTCGCAGAACTTTCACAAGAAGTACCGGGACAACTGCCAGACCCAGCAGGTGCAGGTGAAACCCGAATGGAGGTGGTGTAAATGCTGAACGCTATATCTACTGAGTATCTCGAAGAGTACTGCCAAGAAATTGCCATAGCGGCTGAAGTAAAGGATGCGGCTAAGCAGTTTAACATTTCTCCAGTAATGGAAACCAAGCTTCAGCAGGCGATTGTTGAGTCCGATTCATTCCTTAACCTGATCTCTAACATTCTTGTCGACCAGATTAAAGGTCAGGTGATTGATGTGGGTGACAGTGGCTTAACCACTGGCCGTGTTAAAGATGGTCGCTTCAGTGCTGAGCTCTCCCAATCGGGTAATACCTATGAACTGATTGAAACCGACTCAGGTGCGCATATCAACTGGATTACCTTAACTATTTGGGCCAACTCAGGCACTAAGGGGCAGTGGTCTAAGTTGATGAACAATGCAATTACTCGAAGCTTTGCTTTGGATAAATTGCGCATTGGCTTTCATGGTACCGCTGCGACAGCAGATACGACCAATCCATCAACGAACAAGCTAGGGCAGGATGTCAATAAAGGTTGGCTGGCGATAGCGAAAGAAAAAGCCAGTGAGCAAGTTTTGTCTGCTGCGACTTTAGACCCGTCTGCTCAAACTCCCGATAGTTACAAAAACCTTGATTCCTTGGTGAATGATCTGGTCAATACCACCATTCATGAGGTGCATGCTGAAGATGCGGATTTAGTGGTGCTAATCGGGCGAGACCTAGTTTCAGCAGAGCAACACCGATTGCTAGAAGCGGCCGACGTTCCCACAGAACACAAAGCGGCGCAGCAACTTGCTAAAACGATTGCAGGCAAGAGAGCCTACATTCCACCTTTCTTCCCTAAAAACATGGTCTGGGTGACGAACCTTAAGAACCTGCAGATTCTTACTCAGAAGGGTACCCAGTGGCGTAAGTCAGGCAATGTCGAAGACCGTAAACGTTACGAAACGTCTTATCTACGTATGGAAGGTTATGCCATCGGCAACTTGCACAAGTTTGCTGCTATAGAAGCGGTCACGGTTGTTGACCCTGCGCCAGCAGCATAAGGGGTGAAATATGGTTAGCCCATTAGCAAGACAGCGCAAACAAATTCTTGAGAAGCAAGCTAACCCGTCTGCATCGGAAATGAATTCCGGTGCAGATGCCGAAAGCCTGCACATCAAACTGATCGACTTTGAAGCAGACCGTAAGTACCTAAAACAGCTCAATGCTATTGAAGACAAAGTGAAGCATAAGCGAGACGTTTTAGTACCTAAGCACAAACCTTACGTGGAAGCGTATTTGGAAAGAGGCGAAGTATTCGAAAATCCAATCTTTACCAATATGGTGATTTGGCTGTTCGATGTCAACGACATGGAAACCGCTATTGATTGGTGTTTGAAAGCTATTGAGTTGGACTTGCCTACACCTGACAACTTCCTTCGAGATTGGCCGACTGTCTGCGCTGATGCAGTGCTTGCGTGGGCAGAAAAAGAATCTGGCCGTGGTCACTCAATTGAACCTTATTTCAGCAAGGTGTTTGAAAAGGTCGAAAAAGAGTGGCGATTGCATGAAGAAGTTCATGCCAAGTGGTACCGATTCGCAGGCTTGTACCTTATTCGAAATGAAGAGGGCCAACCACAACCAACGGCAATCGGGTGTTTAGAAACACTAGAAAAAGCCTTGGTGCTTCTGCAACACGCTCACGACAAGTACGACAAAGTGGGTGTGAAAACCAAGATTGGTCAAATCGAGCAACGTATTCGTGCCATCAAAGATGGCAAGAATCTTTAAAGACTCCTACGCCGCCGAGCCTCGGCTGGTGAGGTAAGAGTGCCAATCGGCTAACTCAATACCGTCGACCCAGTGGCTAGAGGCTCACTTATTTAAAGAGGAATAACGATGTTTACGGGATCTTCCGGTTCAGATTACCAAGCGACAGAAATCACCAATGACGGTTTTTGGCCGAACATCAATGCCGGTGACTTTGAAAAACGTCGCGGTATTCCTGCAGCTCAAGATTCAGAACGTATCGCTATTGCTCTGGTTAATGCTGTTTCGGAAGTTAATAAGCAACTTGAAGACTTAAAAGCGAAGTATCAGGAAGAGGGATATGCAACTGCTCGCGATGTTCCTGCTTTTCCGGAAATGCTTGGTAAAAACCGTGTTGTATATCAATACGAATCAGCAGTATTTGCGAGAGCCAAAGCTGACTTGCTACCAGACATTGCAACTGTTCATACCAAGGATAAAGGCGACCATATGGCAGACAGAAGCGCAGAGGTGCGCACTGAACTGCTTTCAGAAAGCCAGCGCATTATTCGAAATATGAAAGGACTAAACCGTTCATCGGTGGATTTGCTATGAGTACGCAGTATCAAGCAGGTTACAAGCTGCGTGACCTAAAGGAATCTTTAATCAGCGTTGTGGGCGACAAGATAGCCAAGCGCATGGAATGTGAAATGGGCAAGGTTGAGTTGAAACTCGAAACCAAGCACATGGGCCATGGTTTTGAGCTGCTTTATCAGCGTTACGTTGCTGAATTCTACTTTGGCAAATTTCCTTTCAAAGAATACGACCCTGCAGTGCTGTTTGCGAATGTTGGGGCTTGGTTGATGGATAACGATTCCGAACGCTTTCACATTGAAGACTTAGACGACCCAGACGTAGATGTAGTGCTGGAAGATGAGAAAAACGCCGAAGTGCTGATCTCAGTGATGTTTGAAGAACCAGTCAAAGTGGCTGCTGACCCAGACGGGCCAATCCATTGGAATGGTCAACGCTGGAAGATTGAAGAGTACGAAATTTGGCAGGCGGAAAGGCTATCAAATGTAGTTATTCGCAATGTATGAGATACGAGCAGATAAGCGCAGTTATCTGCGAGTTAAAGAGCAATTCGAGCTGTTAAAGCTTGATAAAAAAGCCAGAGCCAGAGTGCTTAAAGAGCTTGGTAAATACATCACCAAGACGACAAAAAAGAACATTCGCGCACAGCGTGACCCAGACGGTAAATCATGGTCAAAGCGCAAAAAAGGTAGGCGCAAGATGCTTAGAGGCTTCACCAAGAAGCTAAAGCATTTTCAAAAAGACAATAACCGGGTTTTGGTTGTTGGTTGGCCCTCAAGACGAGGAACCGTAGCACTGGCTCATCATACAGGTGAAGCGGAGAAAAGCGGTTTGCAACAGAGATTCAAGCAAGCCAAGAAAGCGAAAGAGCCAAAGAAAACCGACCCAGCAACTAGAGAGCAAGCCAAAGAGCTACGCGATTTAGGTTACAGACTTCCGCCCCAAGGCAGGCAGAAGAGAGGCAAAAAGCCAACGCTCAAATTCATTACTCAGAATATGACCGTAGCTGAAGCCGCAAAACTGATTAGTGATCTGGAAAACAAAACTCCATCACGTAAGTGGGAAGTAGATCGCCCAGAACGCCGATTGATAGGCATTAGTCCCAAACGGGCAGCAATGATTATCAAGCGGGAATTGAATCGAAACAGGAGCAACTAAACATGGCATGGCCTACCGTCATTATTAACATTCTGAACATGATGCGCGGACCGATTCCGGGCGTTGAATTTCACTTTCTGTTTGTTGTGTACGGCACAGTCGCAGGAACAGAGCGCAACCTAATCATGGTGGACAACACCACGGATTTTGCAGATAGCACGTTCGATAACATCGACCCTGTGCACATACTTACGCTAAAAGCCGCCCAGTTAAACGGGAAACAGAACTGGACTGCAGGTGTGATCGTCTTAGACCCCGCAGACAGTTGGCAAGCCGCAGTGTTTAAAGCCAATGAAACATCAAGCTTTGAAGCCGTAGTGCTTGATAAGCCAGATACAGGCACATCGACGCTTGAAGATGCTGTTGCTTTCCGCACTGAACTGAAAAACAAGTTAGGCCGTGAAGTGTTCATGATCTGCACCTTGCCGGGTATCAATGATGATTCGGTGACGGGTGAAACATGGGCGGAGTGGTTGGCTGCGACAGTTGCGGTACCAACCAGCATCGCAAGTGAGTACATCACCGTCGTTCCTCAAGTTCACAAAGAAAATTCAACAGTAGGTATTTACGCTGGCCGCTTAGCAAACCAAGAAGTGTCTATTGCTGATTCCCCTGCACGAGTCAAAACAGGCAGCGTATTGGGTAGCATGACTCTAGCAACGGATAAAGACGGCAAACCGTTGGAGTTGGCAACCCTTAAAGCACTGGAAACCGCCCGAATTGCGGTTCCAATGTGGTACCCAGATTATCCGGGGCAGTACTGGACAACGGGCCGTACTTTAGATGTTCCGGGTGGTGACTTTCAAGATATTCGCCATATCCGTGTTGCGATGAAAGCAGCCCGTAAAGTTCGTGTACGTGCGATTGCTCGAATCGCTGATCGTGAGTTCAATTCAACGCCGGGCAGTGAAGCAAGCGCAAAACTCTACTTTACCCAAGACCTGCGCGAAATGGCGGTAGTAACGAAAATTGGTGACTACGAGTTCCCCGGTGAAATCAAACCGCCACAAGATGAAGACATCACCATCACTTGGATTAACAGTGAAGAAGTGGAAATTCTGCTAGCTGTTACGCCTTATGAATGTCCAGTGAAAATCACAATCGGCATCATGCTTAACCAACGTCTAGGAGAGTAATCAATGACTTCTCGTTATACAGGTCGAAGCTTCGACGTAAACATGCTGGGTGTTCTGGTTCATGTGGAATCGGCAACCGCAACCATCAATGACGAATCAGCCGTTGATAAAGAGCGTGGGATTCCAACGGGCTTTACTCATGGTGCAGTTAGCTGTGATGTGGAATATGAGTTGGATTTAAACAACTTCCGCAAGTTGCAGCAAAAAGCACGTGAAGCAGGTAGCTGGCGTGGCATCAAGCCTCACGATTGCATGTTCTATGCAAATACAGGTGACGATGAAGACAAAGTTGAGTTGTTTGGTGTGAAGCTCCAAATCTCTGATCTACTGAGTGTCGACCCTAACAGCAGTGATAAGACCAAACGCAAACTTAAAGGTTTTGTGACGAGTCCGCACTTTGTCCGCATCAATGGTATTTCATACCTGAGTTCAGACGACACACGCGGTCTGCTTTAAGCCTAACTAGAGAGATAACGAATGCCGGATTTTATCGACCATGCCAGTAGTAATGAAGCCAAATTCACCGAAATTGCTATTGCAAGCCAACTTAAACGGTCAGTGCAGAAAGGCCACCAAGAAAGCGCGGAAGAGTGCCACGAGTGTGGTGATGAAATCCCAGAGCTGCGCCGTATTAACGTCGCAGGTTGTAAGTATTGCGTTAGCTGTCAGCAGCTAGCAGAGAAAGGTCTAATTTAGGGTTAATCCATGAAAAAGTACTTGATGAAACGCCGCTACTTTGAACACGGAACGTATTCGACGTTGCACCGTGAAGACGGTAGCAAAGTGTGCTGTGTTGTAGAACGCCCAATGCTGAACAACAAACCCAGTGAATCTTGCATTGTTGAGGGTACCTATAGTCTGTTCCCTCATCAGTCACCACGATTTGGCGATTGCTATGCCTTAGAAGCTGACACGTTGGGTGTAACTCGACAAGGGCCAAGCTTACGCACACACATTCTGATTCATAAAGCTAATTCACCTAAAGAGTTACAAGGCTGTTTAGCACCAGGTGTTGATTTTGGGTTTGTGAATGGTGAGTGGGCGGTGGTGAACTCAACTGCTGCATTCAATGCGTTAATGAAAGAGTTAGCCGGCGAAGCTGCGCAACTTACCATCATTAAGGACTGACTATGTGGGATAAGGTTAAATCGCTGATCGGTAATTCTGCCCCTTTGATTGGAACGCTAATTGGTGGCCCTGTTGGTACCGCTGTAGGTGGTTTGGTGTCTAGTGCTCTAGGTGTTGAAAATACACCGCAAGCAATAGAGCAAGAGTTAGCTGCAAATCCAGAAGCCGTTTTGAAACTCAAACAGTTAGAAGTAGAACATGAAGTTGAACTCAAACAGTTGGCATTTGAACATGCAAAACTTGAGAGTGAAGAGCGTAAATTGGCTATGACTCAACAACACGCAACGATGCAGGCCGAGCTTGCCAGCAATGACCCTTACGTGCGCCGTTGGCGTCCAACTTGGGGTTACTCGATGTGTGCCGCTTGGGTATTGCTGTTCTTGAGCCTTGCAGTGGTCATGATGTTTTATCCAGAGCATGCAGCCAATGTCGTGAATAGCGTGGTAGCAATGACGCCATTGTTTGGTATTGGGCTGACAGTGCTTGGTATCAACATTCATAAACGTTCGCAAGACAAGCAAGTGTCTATGGGAAAAACACCATTAGGTACATTCAACACCCTAAAAACAGCGGTTAAAGGGGGCTAAATGGCGGATTGGGTGGCTGCACTCGCAGCAGTAGGAATGCTGATTGCCGTAGTAGTGGGTGCGGTTATCACTCGATTAACAGCCGTTTCTAAAGATTTGGCAGAACACAAAACCCACGTAGCTGAAACCTACGCAACTAAAGACGATGTAAAAGAGTTGGGCGACAGAATGGAACGCAACATGGCATCGGGCTTTGATCGAATATACAACTTATTGAAAGGAAGAGACGCAGCATGACTAAACCTGCTTTCACATCAAAACCTGTAGAAGTGACTATCGGTGGTACTGATTTCGAATTCACACCAACGGTGCAAGATGCGAATAACTATACCAATGACATGATGCCAAATAACAAAGTGGCTCCTGCATATACGTATTTGACTCGCACAGTTAAAACAGAGCAGAAAGATGCGCTGATCGATTTGCTTGATAGCGTTCCCGGTTTAACCATCGAGCTATATGCAACCGTGAGTAATGCCTCTAAAGGTGGCATTGAAATCTCACTAAAAAAATAACTGACAGGGCAAAGCGGATTGAAGATAACCCACTTGAACAAGCCTTTGCCCTGCGTCGTCATTTTCTCCCCAATGAACCAGACGACGAACAAAGTTTAAGCCGCGCTATCTGGCTGGATAAACACCAGTTCGAACGCAGCGAGCGAGCAGTAATGAGCGCAATTAGCCGATTGTTTAGTAAGTAAGGTAAGCATCACGCATGAGTATGGAAAAGCTACTAATGCATGTGGCACTGGTTGACCAAGTCACCCAACCATTACAAGGCATTACCAAAGAAGTGCAATCTTCCATGGAAGCAGGCAAACAAGGCATGCAGAACATGGCGACAGGTGGCGCAGGTTTGGTTGCTGCTGGCTTTGCTATCCAAAATGCGTTGATGCCTGCGATTGAAATGGACAGAAAACTAGGGGAAGTGAAATCACTTGGTGTTCTTGATGAAGACTTAACCAAGCTATCTAGAACGGCTCTGTATACGTCGGTTCAATATGGTAAATCTGCCACAGAGATGGTTGGTGCAGCTTACGATATTAAATCAGCTTTTGGCGACATTGATGGTGAGAGCCTTGCTGATATTACTAAAAGTTCCGCTGTATTAGCCGCAGCGACTAAAGCCGATACAGCAACCATCACTGACTACATGGGTACCATGTATGGAGTATTTAAAAACTCCGCTGATGAAATAGGTGTAGGCGAATGGTCTAAGCAAGTCGCTGGCATGACCGCTCAATCTGTTGAGATGTTCAAGACCACAGGCGCAGGAATGAGCAGTGCATTTACCAGTGTGGGGGCGAATGCAACGGCGGCAGGTATCGCCATGGAAGAGCAAATGGCGATTTTGGGTACTCTGCAGGCGACGATGAGTGGCAGTGAAGCGGGTACTAAGTATCGTGCTTTCTTGGGTGGGGTAGCAAAGGCTCAAGATGAACTCGGGCTCAGTTTTACGGATAGTCACGGCAATATGCTTCCAATGCTCGAAATTCTTGAAGAGCTAAAAGGGAAGTACGGGGACACCTTATCAGTTGCAGAGTCTGCAGAACTCGATAAAGCGTTTGGCACAAAAGAAGCTACCGCCATGATCAAGTTACTTATGGCTGATACAGAAGGGCTAGCTGGGAGCATTGATACTCTTGGCCAAGTGCAAGGCATGTCAAAAGCCGAAAAGATGGCCAGTGCGATGACTGACCAGTGGGAACGACTTCAAGCCGTTTGGTTTGCCGTTCGCGCTGCGGTTTTTGGCGCTGTCCTGCCGTCTATTAATGCGGTGGTGGGTTCAATGGCTGATGGTCTAATGGTCGTTGTAGGTTGGACTGATGAATTTCCTTGGCTTGCTGAAATTCTGGGTTATGTCGCTATTGCGGGTTTATCCCTTGGAGGCGTAGTCGCAACACTATCGCTTGCCATGGGTATTGGGCAAATGATGTCTGCAGGTTGGGCCGTCACCATGACAGGCTTAAACAGCATCATGAAACTGCTACGCATTACCACAATTGCAAGCACTGCCGCTGCTTGGCTATTTAATGCCGCTTTATGGGCGAACCCAATCACTTGGGTAGTGGCTGGTATTGCACTGCTTATTGGCGGTGTGGCTGCTGCAATCTATTGGTGGGATGACTTAACCGCAGCATTCAAAGATACGGATTGGTTTGATGTTATTGCCGTCGCGATTGAGAGCATTGTTGACTTACTGAACATGATCCCTGGTGTGGATATTGAACTGGGTAGCAAGGTTGATACGCCAGAAGTGAGAGCAGCAGTTCAAGCCGAGCGAAACGCACCTACATCAATTCAGCCAATGGCGTTCGACGCTCCAGAAATGCCAACGGGTAAGGGTGGCAGCATTGCCGAATACAAACAGCCGGGAGCAATGCCAACACTACCTCCAAGCATGGTTCAAAACGTAACGACTACCCATAAACCACAAGGCAGCAAGATGAACTCATACGGTGATGTTTACATCACTACGCCGAATGGAATTACACCAGATCAGTTAGCCGAATGGGATGAACTCAATGCCGGATAGTAAGAAGTACATCGACATTAAAGTGATTGACGGTGGCTGGGATATGGACGCAGGTCAGCAGCCTGCCGAATGCAGTGATTTATACAGCATCGCACAAGATATTAAGCACGCCATTATGGAGTCGGGTTTGGCCCGTCAATTGGTTGCTGAACGTAACCCAGCATTACGCGCTGATGTGATGGTGCAGATTGAGCAGTTAGCTGAGCGTGATGTGAGAGTCGTTCCCGGCACTGCAACGGCAACAGAGCTAGAAGCGGGTGAAGTCACCTTAACGGCAACCGCTTATGAATATGGCGATCTAGAACTTTCTGTAGGAGAGAACGAGGCATGAGCAAACGACCAAACGCAGACTTTGTTGAGATTCTAAGTGAATCGGGTGTGCCTGTTACCGAAGATGAATTTGAAGCGAAGCTAAAACAAGAAGTCGTGGGAGCTGGCAGCAAGGTATCTAACGACTCTGAAATGTCACCGTTTTGGCGATGGGTTCGCGCCGCTGTAGTTACGCCATGCGTGTGGCTGATCAGAACACTACTAGCTGAACATGTTATGCCAAATATGTTTGTGGCAACTGCAGAACGTTGGGCTTTAGATCTGAAAGCTTGGGAACACGACATCGAGCCGAAAGACGCAGAGAAAACACAAGGCAATATTACCTTAACCAAGGCGAACGCTGCTGATGCTGTCACGATAGAAGCGGGTAACTTGGTTCAAACCCTGCCGATAGATGGTGTGGTGTATAAAGTTCGAGTGCTTGCTGAAACCGTGATTGATGCTGGGCAGTTAACGGGCAACGTTCTGGTTGAAGCTTTAGAGGCAGGCGCAGCTTTTAACTTACCTGCAGGTTACTTCAATATCATTCCAGAGGAAATTCCGGGCATTGTCGATGCGGTTAACGAACCTAACTGGATAACCAAACTAGGCGCAGACGCTGAAAGCAATGAAGAACTGGCACTGCGTATTCAGAACGCTTTCACCAGTTCGGGTGAATGGCACATTGATGATGTTTACCGCTCCATTATTTCCAGTGTTGCTGGGATTCGTAGCGATAACATCTATTTCAACAATACAGGTGAAGTGACACCGGGCACTGCAGAAGCATTGATCTTGATGGAAGTCGGAGCAACACCACAGCCCGTTCTTGACCAGTTAAATGACCACATTATGGCTAAAGGGCATCACGGCCACGGTGATGTACTGACTTGTAAAGCTATTTCAGATACTGAGCACGATGTGATCGCCGATGTTGTTTTGGTGGCGAACTTAGACGAAGCAACCAAAGTTAATCAGCTGCTAGAAGTTGAAGACCGTATCAGGGCGGCATTTCGTGAGACTGCAGCTTATCCAGAAATGACCCGCGCCAAACCAGAAAGCCGCTTTAGCCTTTCTCTGCTTGGTACTGAAATTCACACCAATATGGCGCAGGTCGAATCGGTAAAGTTTACCGTAGGCGGAAAGGTTCAAGAGGACATTATGAGCGATCTAGAGCAGCCACGTTTGAAGACGCTAACGGTAAGGTAGTAAGCCATGTCTGAACCTCAAAGCTACAACCAAGAGCAACATGCACCAGAGTTACCGGAAACGGTTGTTCCATGGTGGCAAGACGGCAGCACCACATCGGAAGAAGTCAAAGAGCCGCACTTTCTATCAAAAGGCGTGTTCGCATTTTTCCAAATGGTTTGGGGTTGGCTACTGTTCCCGCTTCGCCAAATGGATGCGCTGACATGCAGCGAAAATACCTTGGAGCTAATGGCTTGGGATAGAGACATCAAACGTTTTGAGGGTGAGCCGCTTTCGCTGTTTCGCAAGCGAGTGAAATACGCTGCCGTGAATGCCAAAGACGCAGGCAGCGTTGCAGGGTTTAAGCGAATTTTTGAAAGGTTGGGCATTGGTATCGTTGCGTTTAAAGAACGTGAAGATGCAGTGCAGTGGGACGTTTGCACCATTGAGTTAACAGACGGTGATATTTCCAATAACACCAAGTTGGTTCAAACACTAATCGAACAGTATGGCCGGACATGTCGCCGCTACCGTTTTCAAGTGACGTTCCCGACAACCTTAACCGTTGCCAGTGGTGAGTTCTCACACAATTTCAGCCTGTTTCTAGCAGAGACTAAACAAGCCGTTGAAATGAACATGAAACCGCAGCCAGTCGAACATCAACAACAAGTATTTATTGCCAGCCTTTAGTTGGTAAAAATTTGTACAGGTATCTGGGAGGTACCCAATGAGCCAAACGGCAATCCCGCTCGAATTTGAGCGTTACTTGCAAAATCAGATTAGTGTCGGTGATGCACCAGACATGAATGAAATGATTTTTGCGCACATTCCGGGGCTAGACCCAAGCCAGCCAATTAACCGTGAAAATGGTTTGCCTGATGTTTCGCTATGGGTACACCAACAAGACATCGACCAAGTGGGCAAACTTGGTGACAACGCACTGGCGTATTCAGTTGTGATCCCCGGTACCGTTGATGAGTTCACCTTTAACGCGATTTATCTACGTGACAAAAATGTGCTGAATTCTTGCGGAATGGTGGTGCACAAAGCCATTGAGACCAAAGAAAACGGTATGGCTAGCACTAAGTCATTGGTGCAAGCCTATGACGGAGCCGCGCAAATCGCTGGAATTACCGTTGATGCTTCGACTTGGCAGATTGACTATCAAGCTCGTTTAAAAGGCATCGAAGAAGACCACCGTTTGGCCTGCTTAGATAACTACGGTCACACGGCTTTTGTTGATGGGTTTGACGTTACCCAACAAGCCGACCCGAACAAATACAAAGTGATTCCTGGTATTGTTTATGTCGGTGGCTTACGTGGTGTACTGGCTCAAGAAGTAATTCAAACCATAGTCAATAAACCCAATGGTTTGTATGTGGATGTCGTTCGCCAAGGTACCGCGCTATCAGTGTGGGAAAACAAAGTCACGATTGCAGTTTCTGAAACTGAGCTAACCGATTATGTGGACGGAAACGGTAATCAGCACTATGTCGCTAAACTGGCCGGAATCAATGCTGACGGTTCTGTGGTTGATTGGCGTGTTAAAGGTGAAATAGCAAAGCTAAAAGCTACCCAACTGGTTGCTGAAGCTGGTCAGAGTGTCGATCACTGGATGACCCCCTTAACCACGCACCAAGCGTTTAACCAATTCGGGTTAGGTAAAGGGGTTGTTTTTTCCGGTGATGATTTTCATTTGCTGACGAAAGCGGGACAGTTCAGGGTTCACACTAATTCGTCGACGAAAAACGTGCCGTTTGGCTTGGAAGGTCATTGGTTTGATGTGATTGTGACGGGGACAATAAACGGTCGTTCTGCGCTGATAGCAGTTGATTACGGCAATGCGAACGAACCTCGGATTTTTCACAAGAGTAATGCAAACAATGTGTGGTCTGATTGGGTAGAATTATCCCACTCAGGGAATCTTAAACTGCCGATTTACCCTGAAATAAAAACCGATGGCAATGTGGTAGGTTTAAAGCTCACAGGAACAGAGTTAACGGTTTATAACAACCCCGTGTACTTTTATGGTTGGCAATTACACCGAATCAATCCAACGGGCACTAAGTTCACGCTCGATTTGTCGAAAACCTATCATTTACGCTTTTCTATCCAATCAGGACTTAAGTTAAAAGACGTCACGGATGCGACTTATAATCCATCATCGAAAGCAGAAACGGACGCGAGCTTTGATAGTACCTATGACGACATGTTGCTTGCCAAGATTGAAGCGGGGACGCTGGTCCCTCTCATCAATAAGCCTGTACTTTATGCAGGAAACCAGATGAAAGGTGAAAACAATAACCCGACGCACCCTGCTCGAATTTTTACGTTCAATTGGGCAAGAACGCCCATTCAAGCTGAGGGTTTATTGCTTGGTATTAACGGTCACTCATTGGCTGCCTTTGAAGATTGGAACAACTCTGCCCGTGAAGGGCTCACCGGATTTGATGTCATGCTAGTAGCGCTTGATAGGTACAAGGTTCATCATAAATACCGAGCGATGGATGACAATCCAAGTTGGGAAGGGGGAATTATTGGCACTCGATTTAAACAAGAGGTGAGAGCATGATAACAGTACAAGTTCAATCGAATAGTGATATTCCCAATCTAGCCTCTGGCTCAATGCCTAACTTGTTGACTGTGCCGGATGCTTTGATAAATGCGTTGTCACTAGATCGCGTCCGAGTGGTTGACGGTGAGCTCGTTGATGCGGCGGTTTACTCTTGCTTTTACATCGATGCAGTTGGGGTTAAGCACATCGAACGCTATGATGAAACGTGGCAGGAAATCGAGTGCGGTTATTCTGATGTGCTTGTTAAAGATGGTTCAGCATGGCGATTGAAAACAGAACAAGATCTTTATCAAGAGCAATACAAAGCTGTGGATGATAAGCGTCAAATGGAATATACCCAACGCGTCAGACCGTATCTTGAAGAAGCAGAAATCAAAAAGCACATGGGCGACCAAGCCGAATACACTCGATTGATGGACTTAGCCGTCCAAGAGCGTGAAGAGATTCAAACCGAAAACCCTTGGCCGACTTCGCCAGAGGTCTAATCTATGTGGAAACAAACCCCATTAAGTTGGCCTAGCAGTTCGCAAGCAATTCAAACCAGTGCTGAGCGGGTAACTGACCAAATCGGCACAACGATGAATGATGCAGTTAGCCGCTTAACTAACCTTGAAAGTGACGCCAATTATGGGCGTCACTCTTTAAGTGAAAAAGCGAGTGCTTTACTTGGTTTGCGTGGAGATCTTGAATCTTTGTTAAGAACTGGCACTGTACTAACCGCCACACCTTACCAGTTTCAAGTTGGTACCAAATTGGACTCGGGGTGTTACCTAAACCCACAGGCAGCAGTCAAAGTGCTATCTAGCAAACTCCGTGATCATACTGACAAGTACCGACCAAATGGCAATCTTCATTGTGTCGCGCTTATGGTGACTGCTTCGCAATTAGCACAGTTCGCTAATCAGTTGGCGGATCTTGTTTCCGTGTTTCCTTTGCCAGATTGGTGTCAGGTAACTAGGCAAACTCAAGCATTAGTGACCAATGAAACCGATAAGTTTCACCAACCTGCTGCAATCGTCCAACCTCGCTTTAAACCTATGGCGAAACGCAATGCCAATCCATTGCATGACGCTTTGCATTGGCAGGGGGCACAAATCGCCACGCTCGAATCGTTAGCTGATGATGCAAACCATGCGATCGGTAAGTTGCAGGCACTGGCAGCAAAACGAGCCAGTAAGTTGGACGATGTCAAAGCCCAGATAAATGCACTTAAAAACCTAAAAGGTAGTGTTTACGCTTTTTCTGTTAATGGCAATGCTGAAAGTATCGCAACGCAGATTAGCCAAGCAGGTGCGCCAAACAATCATCAATTCACCGTGGCGAGTCTGTTGCTTAGCCATGAACCAATGACCTTTTTTGAGGAGTTGCTATGTTAGCTCTCGATGGTGTGCCGGTTAACTTAGACTCGATGAAAGTTGAGATGTCGATGGAGTTAAAAGACCAAGACATGAGCGGTCAATCATCGGGTACCGATACGGCAGAGCAAGGCGATAAAGGCAAGAAACTGACCTTTAGTGGTCGCGTTCCTTTCACTCGTGTAGAAACACTCACTCAATTGTATTCGCTGGCTTCGGACAAAGATGACACTAATACACGCCGGGTTTATAGAATTGGTAACGACATAGCGTTGGCACTAAAGATTCGCAATGTGAAATTCACTGGCCGTCTCAACGCGAGAGAGCATGAAACTTTGCAAGCTTGGAATGTCTCTTTTGAGCTGCGAGAGCACAACAGTGTGGCAGAGCAAAAAGAGCAACGAGCCAAAGAGCAAAGCAAACCGCAACAGCGAGAAAACACCCGACTAAAACAGGCACTGAATAACGCAGAGGAAGCAACGCAATGAAGCTAGAAAAACGCCTGTTTATCAGTGGTGAAGAAGTAAAACTGGTTAGTCACATGGTGAGCCTAAAGCTATCACTCGGTAGTGTGGCTATCTTCGAAGTTGAAACCAAGGAAAAACCAGAGCAAATTGCATCTGTTCGGTTTGATATTGGTTATGAGAACAAAACCGCCCCTTGGTTTGAGGGGTATATCGACAAAGTTCAACCTGCAGCTAATGGCTACCACAAAATTACGGTTAAAGAACTGGCTGGTATTTTGTCTAAACGCTGGTCGGTTAGCTTAGAGCACCCAACCGCAGAGCAGGTGATCGACGTTCTTTCAGATTTGACAGGGCTTGAATTCAATTTGCCTGATGCTGATTACATAAAAACCACGATTCCAAACTTTGTTTGCCAAGGAACGGGTTATCAATGTTTAGAGCAGATCGGCAAGGCGTTTTCTATTCCAGACTGTGTTTGGTTCCAACATATCAATCAGGTGGTTTACTTCGGTTCGTATCAAGATAGCCACTTCAACAACAAACCGATGCCGATGCCAGAAGAGTTCACCAGTCGCCAAAGTGGTAACAGTGTTACCTTTGTTCCGTTCCCTATGCTAAGGCCGGGAAGAGTCATGAACGACAAGCGAGTTAATCGAGTTGATTTGATTCAAGATGAAATGACCGCTTATTGGAAGACTGAGCAATCAGAAGTGTCACCAAAGAAGCGCGAAACGCTGCAGAACTTCCCAGAGTTGGCAGCAGGTTTTCATTTGCCTAAGTTTGGCCGTGTTGAGGTAGTAAGAGATACAGCGACAGCCGGGCAAGTTGCTGACCCATTCCGCCCAAAGTTTGCGGTAGATGTTCAGGTGCTTGATGAAAACTTAAACCCAGACATTAATGTGCCTGTCTACCGTTCGATCCCATTGCCTGTTCATATGAGTGGGCACGAATCTGGATTGCTGTCTTACCCTCTAGAGGGAACATTGGTTGAAATCGCTTTCGCATATGGTCGGAATGACAGACCTATCATTCGTGGTATTTATGGCCGTGAATATGCGTTGCCGTCAATAGAGCCAGGGGAACAACTGCAGCAGCAACGTGAAGAGGTAAGTAATCGAATTGATGCAGCAGGAAACACCACCCAACAAACCGACCAAACGCAAAACCAAAAAGCATTCGAAAAGCTAGACCAAGTAGAACGCTATCGTGGTGAATTTGGTCAGCACCATATTTTGGTTGATGAGCACAGCATTGAAGAAGTGGTCGGCAAAAAGCTTATTGAAGCACTAGGCGCAATTAACTTCATAGCAGGTGATGACATTGTGCTAGGCAGCTTGGGCAACATGCAAACCGCGACTGCTGGCGAATTGGTGGAGACTATCGGCAAAGTTCGCCGAAGTATTGCAGCTGATCACCAGTGGCTGCAGTCACCAAGAACGTGGGTAGGCTCTAAGCAAGAGAATGTCTTAATTCTTCTGTCTGAGCTTATGCAGGTAGTGAAAGAACTTGCCGACACATTAGCGACTCATACGCATAGTGGTGTAGTAGCTGGCCCGGCAACAACTAAAGCACCAGTTCAAGCGAGTACCATTAGTGGTCATGGCTCGGATAGTTCCAACCTTAAAGGGCGACTAGACACAATTACACAAACAAGTTAGCCCACAGATACGCCCACAATTAACGCAGCCAAACGGCTGCGTTTCTTTATGCCTGCATCAAGGTAAAACCAGAACAACGCCCCTATTGGGCAAAGAGCGACCACAGAGCGACGAAACACAACGACCGGATGACAAAATCCGCACTCTCCTCACCCGCCTGCGCGGTTTTTCGATCAGTTTTTTTACAGTTTTTGAGTTACGAAAAATCAAGGTGTCAGAAAGCCAAGCGGATAAGATGCAAAGCCTTTTGATATAAGGGGCTTCGGGGTGGGGCACGCCTTCTCAAAATGGCTTATATAGCCCAATATAGAATTTCAGGCATTTCAGTTTTTTTCAGCAAATTGAAAAAATAACGATCAGAAAAGATCTAGTGTCTGTTTGTAAGCCATTGATAAATAATGGCTGGGATGTTTTTTGTCACTGTTTTGATGATCTGAAAGGGATTTGTAATGATCTCTTTTGTGTCTTGTTAAGCTAGATAAGACAAGGCTTGAAAGCGAATTTAAGTAGATTTACATTTTTTCAAAATAGAGCAGAGGAAAAAAAGAAAATCTTTACGGTAATATTAGACAAAGTGATACCACAAAAAAGCGGATTTTGTTAACTGATTATGAAGAAAAGTAAACCTATTACGGTAGAGTTAGTAGAGTTTGAATGTGATGGATGCAGTGGTGGTGTATACCGAGTAGACAAAACAGAAGCCCCAAGAGATAACCAATGGCGGCATACGTGTTCGAACTGTGAAAAAGAAGCCTATTTTTCCTATCCATTCCCTTATCTTTCGTATAAAGGGGAGGAGTTCATTCTACGAAAACATGTACCTGCTCAGACACCTAAGCCAAATTTGTAGTCAGCTATAAAACAAAAGTGGCGACACAAAATTGTGTCGCCACTTCATCGCCAATTATCGTTCGACCATTACTTAAATCATTGATTTAAAAAGGCCAAATCCATTCCTTTGTCTTACTTAGTGTAAGACTGAGCAATGTTGTCGATACGCTCGTTAGCGCGTGCTGCTTCTTCTTGAGCAGACATTGCTGCATCGCCTGATTTACGTACATCAGACTGTAGAGCCTGTACATCTTGGCTTAGCTGGCTAACTTGATTGCTTAGCTCGTCAATTTTTGCTGAAGATGCTTCGTCTGGACCAGAAGCACAGCCAGCTAGAAGAAGTACAGAAGACGCCGCAGCTGCGATCAACATTTTGTTCATAGATGAACTCCTTGCATTGTAAGTATCAAAATGACGTCCTATACATTTCTGCTCATATAGTGACGGTTCCTAAAGTGTAGACTCAAATCTAGGCTTCAAAAAGCAGAAAAAAGTCAAAAAAACCCAAGAATTTAAGCAATTATCAAATTAGTTGATATATGTCTCACTGACGAGAGCTATAAGTGTCAATGTTCTAACTATATCGAGGGATGTAAACATGGCGAAATGAGATAATTTTCTGTGATCTCTATCCAGTATGGATCTTTCACGGTATCATAGCGCGTTTTTGAAAACTTTCGTGTTTGAGCTATAACCTAGAGCAGGGCTGAGACACATCTATGAACTTGGAGAATACTTTGCACTTTAAAGATTTAGGCCTAGACAATCGCTTACTGAAAAACCTGAAGCACTTTGACTTCAAGCAAGCGACAGAGATACAGCAACAAGCCATCCCGGTGTCGATTGCTGGTAAAGATCTGTTGGCTTCTTCGAAAACTGGCTCAGGTAAAACACTGGCGTTTGTGCTACCTATGCTACACAAGTCGTTAAAGAACAAAGCATTTTCAGCGAAAGATCCTCGTGGTGTGATTTTGGCTCCGACCCGTGAACTGGCGAAGCAAGTTTACGGTGAGCTGCGTTCTATGCTGGGTGGTTTGTCTTATGATGCGACTCTAATTGTGGGTGGCGAAAACTTCAATGATCAGGTGAAAGCGCTACGTCGCTACCCGAAATTTATTGTCGCTACACCGGGTCGCTTAGCGGACCACCTTGATCACCGCTCGCTTTACCTAGACGGATTAGAGACTCTGATCCTTGATGAAGCTGACCGTATGCTGGATCTCGGTTTCGCGCCTGAGCTACGTCGCATCCACAACGCGGCTAAGCATCGTCGCCGCCAAACGCTGATGTTCTCAGCAACTCTTGATCACGCGGAAGTGAATGAGATTGCTTTTGAGATGCTAGATGCTCCAAAACGTATCGCGATTGGTGTTTCTAATGAAGAGCATAAAGACATCACACAGAAATTCTATTTGTGTGACCACCTTGACCATAAAGAAGCTATCCTTGAGCGCATTCTAGAAGAAGCTGAATACAAGCAGTTGATCATCTTTACTGCGACTCGAGTGGACACGGAGCGCTTAACGGACAAGCTCAATGAGAAGAAGCTTAAAGCAATCGCTCTGAGTGGTAACCTGAATCAAACTCAGCGTAACACCATCATGAGCCAGTTTGAGCGTGCAGTGTTCAAGATTCTGGTCACAACAGATGTCGCTTCTCGTGGTCTGGATATTGCGAACGTCACACACGTTGTGAACTTTGATATGCCTAAGCACACCGAAGAATATGTTCACCGTGTTGGTCGAACTGGCCGTGCTGGTAATAAAGGTGACGCAGTGTCTTTGGTTGGCCCGAAAGACTGGGATAGCTTTAAGCGTGTAGAGGCTTACCTTCAGCAGGATCTTACGTTCTCTGAACTGGAAGGTTTGAAAGGTAAGTTCAAAGGAATCAAACCACGTAAACCTGATTACCGTGGTAAGAAGAAAGTGGTTAAGAAAGCCAAACCACAAGCGAAGAAAACAGCGAAGAAACCTGCGCAGCGTGATAAAGGTTTCTATCAGAATGTCGCTGTGGGTGATTCGGTCTTTATCCCGAAAAAGAAAGTCGCCCCGAAAGCCGACGACGAGTAATAAGAAAGCCACCTGTAATAGGTGGCTTTTTTGTATGCATTTAACGGAACTTGTGCCGTTAAAAAGGTTGTTAAATTAGTAGCATAAGATAGCTTTTCCACCAGAAAATATAATTGAGAGCGCATTTCTGAAACCAGCAAGATTAGAAACTGAGACCACAACATCCAGTGTTTATATTTTGCTTACTATGCGCATTTTTCTCTGTTTAGAGTGAGTAGTGATCGGGTGACCGATTGCATATGGCACTTCACCTCGGAGTGCTCCTACTTAACGACAGACAGAAGAAAAAAAAGATGGAACTTAAAAAAATAACAGTGGCAGTGGCTAGTGTATTACTTAGTGCGAATGCCTACGCCATCAGCGCGCCCGTACCACAGGTTGTCGAACTCGATGCAGAACACAATCACGAACATCACCATGGTGTAGAAGATCAACACCTCGAATACGCCCCAACGAAACTCACTCCCCAAAAGCCTCAACCAACAATCAAAGCGTTCAATATGATTGCGGCTGATGAAGCGGTTGTACCGTGTGACGTTGAAGCGTTCGCGACATCAAACAGCACCAGCCTGATTAACACCATCACAGCTCAAGGTGCTAGCTGTGTTAATGAGCTGTTCTCTGCTGAAAGCCGTATTCAGGAGACAACGTTTGAATCTGGCAACATGTTTAACGTGGCCAAACACACTACAACTTTAGCTAAGAATTACCAAGGTGGAGGAAGCGATGAGCTGGAAGCTTTGTTCCTCTATCTACGTGCTGGCTATTACGCGGAGTTTTACAACGATAAGGTCAGCTTCACCACTTGGGTGCGCCCAGCGGTGAAAGAGGCAGTAGATGCGTTTGTTGCTAACGGCAATTTCTACGAAAACAGTGATGCTCACGGTAAGGTGTTAGCAGAAGTGATCATCACTATGGACAGCGCCAGCCTAGAACATCATTACATCGATGTTGTCACGCAATGGCTCAACCGTTGGAACGCCGACTACGCGCAAAGCTGGTACATGCGTAATGCAGTAAACAGCGTCTTCACCGTGTTGTTTGGTGGCAGCTGGAATGATGAATACAAGGCGAAAATTGGTGAGCAGACTGACCTAGTGAATGCGTTATCGAGTTTCGCGCTAAACCGTAACTCAATTGGTCGTGATGATGAGTTTATGACCGCAAATGCGGGCCGTGAACTCGGTCGATTAACGCGTTATCAAAACACGCCTATTGAGGCCAATGTCAAAGCTAAGGTGAAGCAGATCTTTGATCAGTATGAGATGTACGGCTTTGGTGATTCGGTGTGGCTGGGAACGGCGGATACTGCTTCATACTACTCAGATTGTACAGAGCTGGGAATATGCAACTTCAAAACAGAATTGAAGGCATTAGTGTTGTCACAAAGCTATACCTGTGGCCCGTCGGTTCGTATTTTGTCCCAGAATATGACTCAGGTTCAACACCAAGCGGCCTGTGACAAAATGGGTTACGAGGAAGGTTATTTCCATCAGCGCTTAGAAACGGGTAACCAACCGGTGGCTGATGACTACAATACTCAATTGCAAGTGAACATCTTCGACAGCAGTAATGACTACGGCAAATACGCCGGACCGATCTTTGGCATTAATACCAACAACGGCGGTATGTACCTCGAAGGTGACCCTTCCAAACAAGGCAACGTGCCTAACTTCATTGCTTATGAAGCCTCCTACGCTAATCCTGATCATTTTGTCTGGAACCTAGAACATGAGTACGTCCACTATCTGGACGGACGATTTGATATGTATGGCGATTTTGGTCATCCAACTGAAAAGGTTGTGTGGTGGAGTGAAGGGGTAGCGGAGTATATCGCCAACGAAGACAACAATCAGAAAGCCATAGATACGATCAAAGACGGCTCAACTTACACACTGAGTGAAGTGTTTGAAACAACGTACGATGGTTTTGATGTCGACAGAATCTATCGTTGGGGTTATCTGGCAGTCCGCTTCATGTTTGAGCGTCACATGGACGACGTAAATCAGATGCTGGTGGAAACGCGTAAAGGTAACTGGTCGCAATATAAAACCATCATCAACGGCTGGTCTACGGCTTACCAAAGTGAGTTTGAACAATGGCAGCAAGAGTTGGTGAATGGTGGTTCGGAACAACAGCCACCAACAGCGGTGATATCGGTCAATAGTGAGGGACAAGTAGGTGAATCCATTTCATTCAGCAGTAAAGGTAGCTCAGACTCCGACGGTCAAATCTCGAGTTACCTCTGGGAATTCGGTGACGGCGCGACCAGTTCAGAGGCCAATCCGACGCACCAATACAGTAGTGAGGGGAGTTATTCGGTCCGCTTAACGGTCACAGATAATGATGGTCTAACAGCCAATACCAACGCATCGATAAATATTCGCAGCCAAGGTGACAACGACTCTTTGCCTACCGATTGTGCTGTTCGCCCGAAAGTCAGTGGTGGGCGATTGACGGCCGGAGAGCCAGTATGTTTGGCGTCTCAGTCGCCAATATGGCTGAGTATCGAAGGGGTTAATGAATATCAGTCGATGTCGATTACATCGGCGCATGGTACTGGTGATCTCAAACTGGAGTACAGTAACTTTGGCTGGCCAAATGATGAAGGCTCCAATCTTCATGGATGGTCTGATAATTCAGGAAACTCAGAATGTATCACTATTAATGGTCAGGCGAATTACTGGGGGTACTTGAAAGTCTCTGGAGAGTTCAGCAACGCAGCACTGGTGGTTGACTTCAATACATCAGGTTGCCGTCAATAGGTCGTGACTTCGAACAAAGCTCAGCATTCGCTGAGCTTTTTCGTTTTTAGCTTCCCTGAGGGATTAACGTCGCTGACAAGTGGTGCACCCTCGACATGCGGAGCGGGAATGAGGATCCAGACGGCTACGCTGAATTTTGCAGTAGGCACTTTTCAGGCAGCGTCGCGCTGCAAACCAATCTTCAGGTTTTACCATAAGTAAGTAGCCGTTAAACCGCTTCACTAGTGGTGTTCGATACTCGCTTATAAAAGCTGGATCGTAACCGATCTCGAAATAATCTAACGCCTCCTCTATAGAGGATAATTGGGCAATTTTTCGTTGGATTTCAGCGCCGCTCATCGTCGAAAACATCTGGAGAATGTGCCGAAATTATCTCATCTCTACTGATAAAATTATTGATCTAAATCGAATCTAGTAAGGTGTGGGCAAATGTTAAATTTCGAACAATAAGTGATCAAAAAATAGACGTTTCATCACATATTTTCATTAACTTACGTGATTTTTATCTTTTCATATATTTATAACAAATATGCAACTTGTTTGCTTTAAGTTCTAGCCTTCAAACAAAAACTAAGGAACAAAACATGAATCTTAAGCAGTGGAATATCTTGTTAGCGTCTCTGATTGCGCTTCCCGTTTTAGCGGACACAGATGTATATTTGACCAACAATTCAGACCAGTCTCTGACTATTCAGGTGAGCCATGATGGTACCGATTTACTTGAATATGGGGAAGAATGGAAACAACACACAGAAACGCTTGGGCCATGGGAGACCAAGCAAGTACTCAGCTTTAATCGCTGGGAAGGGGTGAAATCGGGCAAGACATACCAATTCAACACCGTGGTTTCCAATCCTGTAGGTGAAAGCGTCGTACTAAACCAAGTGATGGAAGGTCATTGGTATAACTCTACTATTGAATATGGGGTCTCTTCCTCTGATGTTGAACTGGCTTTAAAAGATGACCGTAATGTACATCGCTTTAATACAGCCGCATTTGGTGAGCGACAAGCGGAGTTGGCGTTTAAGTCTGCGAATACCGCCCGTTATGATGACCTTTACTACACCATCACACCTGCCAAAATTGATGAATCGGTTGAACCAGATGAAAACACGCTTAAGTTAATGACTTACAACATTTGGGCGTTACCTGTTATTGCTTCGCACATTGGCGATCGCTACGCACTGATCCCTGAATACGTCAAAGGTTACGATGTGTTGGCTTTGCAGGAAGTGTTTGCTAGCGGTCGAGAGGAGTTTCTACGCGAATTGGCAAAAGAGTATCCTTATCAGACCAAGATGTTAGATAAAGATGGCATCAACATTTACGACGGCGGTGTTACTATCGTCAGCCGTTACCCAATCGTCAATCAAGCACAGTATGTATTCCCTGATTGTACTGGAACGGATTGCTTTGCGGACAAAGGTGTCAACTACGCAGAAGTGATTAAAGGCGGTAAGGCTTATCACGTGTTTGCTACGCATACGGCGTCGTTCGATACAGACACCGCTCGCGATTATCGCCAGCGTCAGTTCAAACAGATCCGTGAACTGGCGACGTCACTCCATATTCCGTCCAGTGAAACGGTGGTTTACAGCGGTGATTTCAATGTTAACAAGCGTAAGTTCCCGGGTGATTATCAGCAGATGATTGCGAATCTCAGCGCAATTGAACCGCAATACTCAGGCTATACGGAATCGACTTTCGATCCACGCATTAATGATTTTGCTGGCGAAGCCATGTCAGGTGGTGAGAATGTCGAATATCTTGACTACGTGATGGTGAGTGACGAGTACGCGGTGAAAGCATTCAACGATAATCGTGTAGATGTACCACGCAGCACAGATGAACGCTTGTGGAAGCATTACAATCTATCCGACCATTTCCCTGTTTCGGCGGCGATTAAGTAATGGTTTATCGTTACCTGCTGTTGATGCTCGCAGTTGCGGCGGGCATCTTTCTCTGGCCTGCTGATGAGGTTGTTAATCCTCGGTCGGAGGTTAAGAGGGAGTATGCTGACCAACCTGTTGCTGCTAACCTGAATCTTGCTCGAACGGTGGTAGAGGGTGGAAGCCAGTCCGAAAATACGATTAGCCCCCATCAAGGCAAAGTGTTAAACCCTCTTGCGGAAGCCTCAGGAAACGCGCTGATTGAAGCGTTGGAATCTTTCTGGCAAGAGTGCCAACAGCGTAACGATTGTGAACAGCTACTGGTTCAGCTCCAAGCTGAACTGTCGGATGCTAGGTATCACCTCCTTGCTCGTTACCCTCAATTGAAAGCGCAGTGGCAAGAGGTAATGGGAGAGCTGGAGCTCAATCAATACCACTCGTTAGCTGATCGAATTGCAGAAATGAAGCGGCAGGCATTGTTAATTTGGGGCGAGCTCGCAAGTGTTATGTTTGCTGAAGAATATGCGCTCTATGACTTTAGTTTGGCATCTCAGGACTTAGCGACTGATAACGCCGAGAGTTATGTTGAAAGCTATGAAGCATTGCTGAATCAATGGCAACCCAATGAAGAGTCGCTGTCTTTAGATAGCGGTGCTGCACGTTATGAAAAAGGCGTGAGCCTAATACCAAGTACGTTTACGCAGCAGCAAAAGGATCAAGCAAAAGCACAACTCGCTGCCAAATACCTCAATGCTGAACAGTCGGCATCCATTGCTAAACGAGAACAGCAAGTCGCGAGTCAGGAGGTACAAGTCGCAAGCTATCAAAGCCAGTTATCTGATCTCAAACAATCACTCGACCAGCAACGTTCAACGGCAGGGTCAGCAATGTCTGATCTTGAGTGGCAACAGTACGTTGAGCAGCAGGTTAGCGACTTTCGTATTAACTTTTTTAACTATAACTAATTGTTAAATAAGTGTTTTATTTAATCGTTTGCGAAGATTTAATCTAAGAAATTATCGGAACCAGCCTCTAAATTGCTCATCAATCGGTCTTATGTGACTTATAGATCATTGATATAACGCAGCTCCAAATCATTACAATAAGTGTGGTGTTGCGTATGAAGCACAATCAACGTTTGTTTATTCCCAAGAAAATTGCCAGCGCTTTGCTATTAGCTGGCATCAGTTTCAATGCCTTATCTGCTCCGGAGTGTGAATATGAGTTACTTTCGCACTCTTCTGACTGGGTGAAACAGATCAAACTCGCCGATTCGTCGTGTTATCACTCATGGTTCAATGCGCCTGAAGAAGCTGCGACGGGCATCTACAGCGAAACATCAATAAGACAAGTACAGCGTGAGTTGCTTGAAGAAGTGACGCAGTATGAGGGAGATGAGCAGCAGGCTAAGCGGATTGCTAACCTTAGCGAATTTATCAAAGCAGCGTACTTTGCGCGTTACTCAACTCAATCAAGCTATGGCTATTATTCTGAAGAGTTGAGTCGTGAGCTTGCCCAAATTTCAGCTCGATTCTTAAGTAGCCAATATGCTCAAGCGCTGGGGCGCGAACAGGTACGTGCAATGTCTACGATGAGCATAATGGTCGATAGTGTGAAACAATTGCCTAGTGCGATGCCTGCCATGCTGGACCTGCTTGAGAGCTTCAACCGCCAAAATAGCCAGCGGCTGCAGTATGTGGATGGATTAAACAATTTGTTCAGAGCGATGAGTGGTCACGTAGCGCGAGATTATTTTTATGCAGATCTTGCAGCTCACCCTGACTATCTGGTGAGGCTGGAACGGTTTGTTGATCAGAACCGCTGGGCACTGGGCACAGATGCTGAGTTTCTTATCTACAATGCGGTACGTGAATCTGGCCGGCTATTGGCGAGTAGAGATGAGAAGCTACATAACCAGGTGATGGCGTTTATGAAACGTACGTTAGAACGTAATGCGATCGGCAGTGAAGGCGAGCGTTTATGGATTGCGGCTGCGGAGATGATTTTGTTTTATGCGCCAGAAGAAGGCAAAAAATTAAAGCTTGAGAAAAGCAAGTCGCAACTTGAACTTAGCCTTCTTCCATACCGTTACGAATGTCAGGGTGCCGCGATCATACGTTCGCAAAACTTATCAGAGCAACAATCTGAACAGGCGTGTGACGTTCTGTCAGCGGTTGAAGCCGATTTTCATCAAGTGGTGAACTCTGGTTGGGCTCCGGTCGATGATGATCACAATGATAATGTTGAAGTGGTGGTCTGGAGAGACAACGATGCTTACGTTACCTACTCTAATTTTCTGTTCGGCAACAGCACAGACAATGGAGGGCAATATCTAGAGGGTGAGCCATCCAAGCCTGAAAATGTGGCTCGCTTTTTAGCTTACCGCTACGACTCCAGTGATGAACTTGCCATCCTAAACCTTGAGCATGAATATGTTCACTATTTAGATGGCCGTTTTAACCTCTATGGTAACTTTAGTGACACTTTAAGCCGTGGTCGTATGGTCTGGTGGCTGGAAGGATTCGCAGAGTATATGCACTACCGCAAAGGTTACCAAGCGGCGGTAGATTTGATTGAACATCAGCCACTGTCTTTCAGCGAAGTCATTGAAACCAAGTATGATGATGACGTAAACCGCATCTACCGCTGGGGTTATCTCGGGGTTCGGTTTATGTTGGAAGAGCACCCTCAACACATGGCTCGTTTATTAGAGTCTGCAAGGAGAGGAGACTATGTGACTTGGAGCGAACAAGCGAAGCGTTTGGGTGTTGAGTTCAATGACGGGTTTGAATTGTGGCTAGAAGCAGTCTCATCTGCCGATTCTGACTCTCACAACGATGACGGTGAGAAAGAACAATCGCCCCAAGGCTCAGCAGAAATAGTGAGTTTTGCCGCCAACCATTCTCAGATCTTTAGCGCTAACGCCTACGAGGAGCATCTGTTTTACATCGATATCCCTGCGGAAGTGACAGAATTCTCCGTTTCGATTGAAGGTGATGGGGACGCTGATCTATATGCAAGTTACCAGAGTGTTGCGCACTACTATGAGTACCAGCTTTCGGACTTTCAGCGAGGAAGTCAAGAGTCAATCGAGATTGAACCACAGCCAAACGGGTACATTACGCCGGGTCGCTACTATTTCAGCTTAACAGCCCGCGAATCATTTGAATCTGTCAGGGTGACAAGCAAAACAGTCACTCAATCCCCTACCGTTGAGCAAGATGACCTGACGCCAAAACTGATGCCAGCGAATGAACCCCTGCGAGTAAAGGTGAATAAGACACGTTATGTGGGTATGTATGTTGAAAGACCAGCCACGGTTCGGCTTTGGATAAACGCGTTAGACGACATTCCAAGTAATGTGGACGTATTTATAGGCAAACATTCTTGGGCAACACGTGAAGACTTTGATGCAGCTAGTCAGCAAACTGGTAGCAATGAGTGTGTCCAGTTTGAGGTAGAGAAAGCGGGTTATGTTCACTTTACGTTAAGCGCTGAACAGCAAGGTGGAGAAGTCGAACTTTACGCCACTTATTAGAAAAGACAAAAGAGCACTTAAGGTGCTCTTTTAGCTAATAATATTATGAATTAATTATTGATTGGATTATTAATTCGCACATTCTAATTTAGATGAGATTAAATATCATACAATTTGGTTAAAAAGTGATCTTGAGCTGGAAAATGGAACAAAAAGCAATCGTTTTACTTCCACTTATTGATATTGCTGATAGGTTTTTATGTGTAGGGCAAATGCTCTATATAATGATAAAAATTAAAATAAGGATCATTTTTATGAGACCAAATCTATCTATTAGCATGATGCTTGCAACGGCGGTGGTTGGCTTCCAGTCGAATGCGCAGACTGTAGACACAACAGATGCTCAATCTAAGGCTGAGGCGATTGCACAACAGAAACAATCCATCGCTTTGCAGATCAGTGCTCGCTATGCTGATCTTGAATCCTCTATCAAGTCACAGATTAACGAAGAGCATCTATCAGCACCTCTGAACAACCTACAGTCTGCTCAGCCATATTCTGCGTTTAGTCAAAAAATGCAAAAAGCGGATCGTAGCTATCGCGCCATGAAAGGCATTAGTGAGTACAGTGATTCAATCATGGAGCTGCGTATCGCGGACGCTTCAATGGTGAAAAACTGGAAAGAGGGTGAAAGCCCACTGTTCGCGTTCGAACCTTCAGGTGATGACTCTAACTGGCAATTTATCGAGGCATATGATGTTTATGGTCAGGTGCATCAACTGGATGTTTATGAGATGCCAGATGTGCCTGTATTGGTTGTCGACAGTAATGGTGCAGAAGAACTACGTGCTGGCTTAATGGCCATGCAAGCGGAAATGAAGCGTTTAGGTCAGGATACGGAGCTGACAACCAATGATTCTGCACCAAAACCGGCTGCTAAGATGAGTAAAATGAGCCGCTCGGTCATGGCTGCCGATGTTGAGCCTCTTAACACCACTCAGTTGACCAAAATTCGTTTAAATGATGACCAAGAGCCTTGGATTTCTGGCAAAGCTGAAGTCTACGCTATCATTACTGGTGTCGATCCAAGTCGCGTTGAACCGGAAATTGATTTAGTTGAAATGCCTTATCTTGACTACGATGGTCAAGACTATTACCCAGGACAGACAATGGTGCTTTGGCCACGTTACCGCTGGGGCGCTGTCGACATGATCCTGATGGAGCAAGACGATGGTACTGACTACAAAGAACTGGCGAAGCTATTGGTCAAAGCCGCTGAAGAAATCCTTAAAATGATTCCAGATCCTGAAGTTCAAGGCTACGCTATCATTGCTCAGATTACTGGTAAGATCATTGACGTGATTCCAGATGGCTTACTAACCAATGATGACGACTACGTTGATGTTTATTACACCTTGATGCAGAACACAACTTATGTCGATCGTCCTGGAGCTGGTGGCAATGCTGTGGCGACCTTCAAGCCAGTAACAATTTCACCGACTGAATAATTAGCGACAACCCATCTACATTCAAGAGCGTATATTCGAAAGGATATACGCTCTTTTCGTTGTTATTCTTCTTATCCATCTCGGCGCAATCCGCACTGAGTATCATCAGTTATGGAGTGGCACTCCAGATATATCCTTTGGCGACAAAATGCCATCAGTAATATGATAAACATGGTTGTTACATGAAGCCTCAAATAGTCACTTTATGAATTGATATTCTGTGTTTGTGAACTGGTCGTATTTTATAAATCAACTAAGTGAACTATAGTGATTCTGTATTAACTTAATGTTTTGATTGAAGTTTAACCATTTTCAAATACATGAATGCGTGACATTTTTAAACCTTGCCACAGAAGATTTATGGGTGATCTAGATCTCATAAATAAAAAAAATATTGTCTATTGATGTATAAGAAATGCCAATTGAACGGCATTTTGACTACTACAACAGTGCTAAATACCTCTCTGAATTTCTTTTTTCTTATCAAAAGTTCGCCACAACCCTGACGATTTTTCCATATCTAGTGGTGATTCGCCGCGTTGTTATTATTAGTGCCAAAAATATACTTGAGCCACTTTTTTTGCAACGTCACTTCGGCACCATGTTGAGATTCACTAATAAAATTAAACTCATTCTCACCATCCTGTCCATCCTGTCACTAAGTTCCTGTGGCGGCGGTGGTGGAGATGGGGACTCTTCACCACAGTCACGTAAAACGGGCACTATCACCGGTACTGTATTCGATGCACCTATCTCTGGTGGTGTAGTGACGGCATACGAATATAAAAACGGCGTGTTAGGTCGAGAGTTAGGCCAAACTAAAACGAACGCGAGTGGCGAATACACTCTGAACGTAGACTCTGCCTCCATGCCTGTTTACATAAAAGTTCAGGGTGGTGGGTATCGAGACCCGTTCTCAAATAATGTTGTTAGGACGAGCTCTAACGGTGTTATCGAACTGGCCAGTGTGATTAATTTTTCCGAAGGTGAAACTGCGCAAGTGATGATCACCCCTATGACCTATATGGCTCAAGGGTTAGCGGAGTACAAAATTAAAAAGGAAGGGCAAAGCGCTTCATCTGCAATCAATAGCGCGCTAAGTACTATTAATTCAATGTATGGCTTTAACGTTAATACGGTCAACCCTATTGATATTACTACAGGCGGACACGACGCTGTAGCGACAGATGGCCATAAATACGGTGCGCTGTTAACTGCCTATTCTTCCTATGCCTATTCATTTTTGGAAAACGACTCAACGGGTGCCGATACTTATACGTCTATAAACTTAGCCAGAATTGGCTATGACGATATTGTTGCTGATGGCTTACTAGACGGAAAAGTACTTGATGATAGCCGAGACTTCTTAGAAGACGCGCGCTTTGGTACTCAATACATCACTTCCGACTTTTACACTCACTCGGTAGCTGAGCACACACTGATCGTGGTGAGTGATCCAAATGTCAATGTTTCAGGTACGCCAGTTAATCAGTACGAAACAACAGTCAACCACCTCAATAATTTAGGGACTAGCGGTGGTGAAGGCTCAATACCGTCGCGTCAGCCACAAGAAATGGATAAAAACGCACCAACTGCAAAGCGCTCAGACACTAGTGTTTTGGTTGGTACGGAATCAATGGAAGTCACTCTGGAAGACGAGACGGGTGTTGAAGGCTTAAGTGTGACTGTTAAATATCTTGCGAAAAATACAAGCGATCCAAGCACTGGCACCGAAGTAGAAGTATTGTGTGAGCAGGATACCGCTTCAATTTGTTGGTTGGATAAAACCAGTTTTGTTAAGGGGCCACGTAAAACGACTTTGAAAGTCTTCGTCAATACAACTTCCCTTGATGAGAACGTTGTTACAGGCACTGTAGACGCAAACTTAATTGTTAGACCAGTGGATGTCCTAAACAATGAAGATAACTCAGGTATCGAACTTCCATTTAAATGGGACAACATTAAGCCTGTGATTGAGTTTATATCCAGTGAGAGTACACGGACAACAACTCAAGAGGACGAACCTAAACCCATCGAAGCGTATGTTCTTAGAGGAAGAGTAAAAGAAAAATTAAGCGATTTGGTTGACCAGTCAGTTTACTTAACCATTGCAAACTCTGGAGAACCAATTCAGCTTTTATGCCAAGAGGTTAATGCTTTTTGTGAGTTCAATTACAGCTATGAACTGTCAAAGTTTGCGGCCAACGTTGAGTTTACTGTAGCTACGACTGATAAATATGGTAATAAGGGTCAAGGAAGCTTTACAGTCCACAAAGACGATACAGCGCCTGATCTACTGATGAATGCCGTTGAAGCTATTGTTTATTACAAAAACAGTTCTGGAACGAGATATCCTGACACGTTTGGGAAAACTTCATTTCCTTCAGAGGCTGATGCAATCGAAGATTATTATCTAGATATTGATTTCTCTCTCGCAAGCTCTGGCTTAAACGCAGTTCATGAAGGGCTAGATTATAAAGATTTTGAACCTTCCCTAAGTGTTTTGGAAGACAAAGACAACCCGATCCCTTATTTACACGCAACTATTCAGGACACAAATAATACAAAGACGTTTGGCTCATCAGCTGACAACTTAACCTTAGTTGTAGAGTATATGCGTAAGCGTGCGACGGAAACTAAGTACTCGACAGTAAGTACTAAGAGGCAGAAAGCCAGTGAGGCGTTTGACGATAATAGCGGAATTCCTTTCAAGCGATTAGAGCCTAACTCCGATGGCCGCGTGTTCTCTATGGATTATTATCTTCCGTTAACGGCGGATCTACTTAGTGGTTTCTCCAACGCATCAGAAGGTGATTCACAACTAATCCAAATTAGCGTGGAGGACTCCGCTGGTAATGCGAGTGCGACACAGTCGTACTACTTTAAAACCACTTTTGAAAGACCGACGTTAACAATCGTCACTCCTTTTGTAGGCGCGATAGCCACAGTTGAAGGCTGGAATGAGAAAGATAAAAAGTTCGAACAAATACAATCGTGTACGGACTTCGAGCATGATCCGAAGAACGTTACTGCGAACGTTGCTACGTGTTCTATGCCTTACAACACTCGTATTCAATTCTACAACCTGTTCAGAGTGACTTTGCAAAATGGTCAGGATACTTATTATCACCAGTGGTCTAAGAGTTCTAAAAACGATGCTGCGAGGTATAAGGTTGACTTTGCGGATGCAGCAGGTGCTATTGGAGCGTATTTTACGAAAGCAGAAACTAAAACTATTTATCTCACTGAGTTTTCCGCCTATCACACAGGGTTATTTGAGTATCTGTGGAATAAGTCGGCCAGAACGGTAAATGATGCTGAAGCCATCCTAACTAAAGTGACAAAAGCCATAGTCAGTGACAGTAACCCTTTACTTGGCTTTGATCCTTTCAGTAATAGATATGCTACCAATGCTGACCAACCAGTACCCAATAACCCTGGTATTGTTTATAAGTACCGCATTCTTTTGGAATCATTAGCGGGCTTATCGAGTGAAACGACGTCTTTAGAGTACGCTTTTGCTTTTTACAAAGACCTAAAAGCGGATGGCTTGGCGAACGGTAATGCAGAGGGCGACTCTGGAAGTGATGCTCAGAAGCCAATTCAAGTTGGCGACAAATTTATTGATATTAATGCGGACACTTACAGAAAGAATCTAGCTAAAGGCTATTACGACCTAGCAGTTAGTTATGGTGTTGATTCTCAAATCGCTGTTGCTCAGGCAGACGTTTTTGCAACCGCTAACCCGACAATAGATGACACACCGATATTTAAAGACGCTGGTGGGAGTATTGATAACGAGCCACCAGTAGCAATAGTGTCAATGGATACCACTCAGGATGATGGTGCTTACGTTGCGGTGAGAGAAAATGTTTACACTATTGCGGGCAAAGTCCATTCGCTAATAACGGTGACTGATATCTCTGGTGTGGACTTAGCCGCTTCCGAATTCAAAATCTATTGGTACCATTCTGACAATCCAACGGAAAGAAAAGAGGCCAACATAATTTTTGAGGAGGCGAGTGGTGATACTTATAAAAAGGTACTTAAGTTCGCCATCGACTCTACAAGTGACGCCCATCTGGGCGTGACTCGTTTTGAGGCCTATGCAACGGTACTGAAAGACGTAAAAAACAATACGACTAACGAAGAGGCGTTACTTGCCACATTCAATGTCGATAACGTTGCTCCAACTGGACAGGTAAGCAACACAATCCCTAAAAATCCAGTTGACGACAGTACAGCCGATGTAACGGTTAATTTCGATAAACCGGTTAATGCTGTAGAAGCTACAATTGACGGCATCAAAATTGATTTCGGCGAGTCAAGTCAGACAAAAACTGAATGGGTTGGTACATCTCAAGAGAAAATTAAGCTTAAGGTCAATGAAACATCTAAATCGATTGTGGTAGCCAGTGGGTATGCTGATGCATTGGGTAATGTTGGAGCAGAACTTACAGCCAGCGTCGGTGTAAAACCAGTCATAACTATCAATGACGTAGCGAACGACAATGTTATCCAGCATGGTGATGAAGATATCAGTGCTGTCGTGATCAGTGGTACCACCAAGGGCATAGAGTCTGGTGCGAAGCTGTCTTTGGCGGTGACCTCAGAGAAAGGTGGTCGTAAGGACATTGATAAGTATGAGCCTGACGATTTTAAAGATCTAGAGGTACAAATTGACGGCACTTGGTCTCAGACGGTCAGCTTCCAAACTTGGGAAGAAGCAAAGGTGTCTATCATTGTGTCTGGCACGAATGATCAGGGTGGGAATACGATTCAGCCTAAAGCAGAGGAGGTTTCGTATAAAGATAAGGTTCTTCCCTCACTTATTGAAAGCGGCAGTATGATCCAAATGTCCGGTGGAGCGGAAACGTCTCTGGCAGATAGCGTACTGGTTCATGGTAAAACTGCCAAAGTAACCCTGAAGTTCAGTGAGCGAGTTACTGAGCCGACGGCATCTCTCAATAGTCAGAGTATTACTTTTGACCAACCTCAAGGAGGTGTTTCTGACCAATGGGTGGGGCAGACAGCAGCATTAGACTTACCTGTCAATGCATCAACTGCAAAGTTAGAAGTATCGTACCAAGACACTGCAAGTGAACCAAACCCTGGTTCTTTTAGCAAAGATATCGATCTTAAGCCGGTTATTGCTATCAATCATATTGATTCATTCAACTCAGATTCTGATCTAGCAAAAAACTTCGAGATTTCAGGTACATCGAAAGGTATTCAGAATGGTGCGAAACTGACCATTAAAGTGTATTTGAAAGATGAACTTAAATATCAACATGAAGATGTCCAGGTTACTAACGGTGTTTGGACTCTTGAACCGAAAGACATCTCGTCGTGGGAAAGTGGTGAAATAAGAATCACTGTAAATGGTGAAAACGATAAAAAACTAGCAGCGGAAGAGGCGAGCCTAGCGATAGCATTTACAGACGACATACAGCCAAGCGTTCAGAACGTGGCACTGAGCCCAGAAAAGCCTGCCAATGGTGAGGTGGTGACGGTGACGGTGACGTTCAGTGAGCCGGTGAGCGGTACGACAGGGACACTGGATGGTCAGGCGCTGAGTTTTACGGGGCCATCAGAGACGAAATCGGTATGGGTTGGCACATCTACGGTGGATGTTGGTGTAGGTGAACTGGCAATGGCCTTGGAGCTGAGTGGTTTTAAGGATGCCTCGCTAAATGTGGGGACGGATGTCTCACAAACGGTGATGGTAACGCCAACGGTGTCGATCACCGCGCTGGATAAGATTGACTCACTGGAAGTGAGCAATGTTGCGGTATCGGGTACTGGTTTGGGTTTGGTCAAAGATGACAAAGTGACAGTCACAGTGACGTCAACGGTGGACGGCGCCAATGACAGCTGGACGAAGACGGTGAACATCGGCGAGGATGGTAACTGGATTACACCGGGCGTAGACATGTCTGCTTGGCCTTTGGGTAGCGTTAAGGTGGTGGCATCGGGCACGAACGCAAACAATGTCGTCAGTCAGAACGCGGTTGATGAGAATGTGGAGATAATTTCACCTTAGCATCCTAACACCTAATCGCTGTAAATATGAAAAAGAGTAATCACCTATGTGATTACTCTTTTTCTTTATAAATTAATCTCTTGCACTTAAATTATACTAATAATTATTAGATTAATTTACCTTTATATATAACATTCATCATCAATATGGATTTATTTCTCTAGTAATATTATTATTTTTAATTAATAATCACCAGTTATAACTCTGATGATTGATACATCTGATTTCATTTGAAGTTTATATTTGTAAATTTTCTGTTTTATTTCTTAAATGAATTGGTTTTCATTTATTTATTTTAAATGCAAATTGAATTATGTTACTCACTTCTAATTTTTCAAAAAAAACATTATAAGCAATTTTTATAAATATTCATTAGTAATCATTTCTACTGTTCTAATAGTCAAAATTATTTGTATATAAATCTATTTTTTATCTATTTGTATATAGATCGCCGTTCTTATTCTTATTATCTCTGGTTATTTTGCCGCGTTGTCATTATTAAATCGAGAAATATACTTTAGCCACTTTTTTGCAACGTCACATCGGCACCATGTTGGTATACAAAAATATAGCTAAGCTATTTCTCACGATCCTAGTCATCCTGTCACTGAGTTCCTGTGGTGGTGGAGGCGGTGGTGATTCATCACCGAGGGCGAGAGACAAGGGAACGATATCTGGAATCGTTTTTGATGCGCCTGTCTCGCAAGCTGTGGTTACGGCTTACGAATATCAAAATGGCAAGGTGGGGCGTAAACTCGGCTCTACGACTACCTCACCATACGGCGAGTACTCAATCGAAGTTGATGCATCGTCAATGCCTTTGTATATCGAGGCTAAAGGTGGGGCCTATAAAGACCCTTTAACTGACGATATTGTTGAGACGAGTGAAGGTAAGCCGATACGTATAGTCAGTGTTATTAATTATGGTGAAGGAAATGATCAGGATGTGATGATCACACCTTTAACCTACATGGTGACAGGGCTAGCCGAATATAAGATCAAGAATGGCACTGAAGCGTCTTCTGCAATTGATGAAGCGTTAAACACCATAAACGCTATGTATGGATTTAATGTCAATTCTGTTAAACCAATCGATATTACCCGAGGCGGAATTAGTGGGTCTGCTAGCGAAGGGCATCGCTATGGTGCGTTATTGACGGCTTACTCTTCTTATGCTTATGACTTTATTGATGAAAATGGTAACGCGGGTAATGTCTATAGTTCGTTGAACCTGTCCGATATTGGCTATAGAGATATTTCTGCTGATGGTTATCTCGATGGTCAGGAGTTGGATAGAACGGGGTCATTTGCCGAACAAATTTATTTTGGTTTAGAGGAAGTCACACCTGATACGTATACCAACCAAATGGCCGAGCATACGTTAGTTGTCGTCAGTGATCCAAACCTTAATGCTTCCAAAACACCTATTGATGATTACCTCGCGATGACTGAGCACCTTAATGCATTGGGAACAAATGGCTCTGCTGATGGTGCCATTCCAGAACGTGAAGAAACAGTGATTGATGATCAACCTCCGGTCGCAACACGATCTGATGAAGGTGTTTTGAAAGGTATAGCGTCTATTGACGTAGCTCTAACTGATGCGGTGGGAGTAAAGTCGGCGAGCGTAACTTTAAGACACAAATTTGACGAAGGGGACAGTTGGAGTGATTTTGCCTGCTCTTCGACACCTAATGACGGTGATATATGTTGGGTTGATACTAGTGAGTTCGTTGAAGGAACAAGAGAAACAAGCTTAACAGTCCATATTGATACAGAGCAGCTTGACCCTGTTGGTGCCGAACAATCGCCAGAGGCATATTTGTTAATCCAAGCCACGGATGTTATGGGTAACAGCAGTGACTTTCTATCAGGTTCTGAGATTCCATTTGAGTGGGACAACATTGCGCCAATCATTGAAATAACCTCAGCTGAAACTATTAATAGTGAGATGAAAACCTATGTCCTCAAAGGACTGGTCAAAGAAAACCCTGAATATTTGAAAGACAAAAACGTACATGTTTCGTTGTCGAATGGAGAACCAGAATCTTATCCTTGCACCAAAATCTTTGGAGATGAAATCTGGTGTGAATTTGAAACTATTGGTTATTTGACCGAAAATTTTGGCGACAAAGCCAACTTCAGAGTTACCACAGAAGACATTCACGGTAACGTTGGTGTTTTGGACTTTACATTATATAACGATAACACTCCGCCTACGATATATCTAACATACCCCAACAAGCTCTTTTACGTCGAAGATGAAGTGGGGGATGTGTACCAAATTGATTATTCTGATACTACTTACAATCATGAGTCAGTAGAAAGTGCGACTCAGTACTTAAAAGTGCTCTACGATTACGCTTCTAAAGGTTTGGCCGCCACACTAGGTGCCATTGACCCTGATCTTGAATTTACAGATTTCATAGGCCAAGACTTAGTTGATCAATCCGTACCATACGTGTCTGCGACGATAAGTGATCAAAGTGATGGGGAAACGTATGGCTCTTCAGCGGAAAACTTGACGTTGAGAGTGAAGTATTATTCCAAAAAAGAAGGCGACGAGGAGTATCGCTATCACTATACCGCAGAGCAAGTCGCCAGCGACGCTGTGGAAGGTGAGAACAAAGGGATTCCTTTCGAAAAATTAGAATTTGAAGATGATAATACCGTACCTCGTATGACGTACATTATTCCCTATGTTAAAGAAGTACTAGGGCTGACCTATGGGGATAAAACATCGGAAGACATCCAAAAATTGGTTATCTCGGTTTTGGATGCTTCTGGCAATGAAAGTGAGCCGGAAGAAGTCTACTACCGTACTTCATTTGACATGCCTGAGGTGACGGTCGTTACTCCGTTTATTGATGCTCAGGTAAGGTTAGAAGGTTTAAGCTCATCGGGTTCCTTCAATTATTTGAATTCATGTGACACAGTACAAGTTGATGGTCAAAAGGATGTAGCGAGTTGTACAATTCCTTACGACTCGTCAGGTTATGAGTTCTTTAGGGTGTATTTAGGTAGCAAGAGTAATACACATTATTATCAATGGAGCCTAGACCAAAGTGCTTCAGTTTACATTCCCGCATCGGTCAATGTTGGAGCTTACTTTTCAGAAGTAGATAAAAATACTCTATACATAACAGAGTTTTCTAGCTACCACACAGGGCTATTTGATAGTCAGTGGAATAATTTAGACGGTGCTGACAAAACTGCAGAAAAAGCCCGCCTTATTCTGAATGAAGTCAATTCTGCCCTAGATACGCAGGAACGTTCAATGCTTGGATTTGATCCTGTTACAACGGAGTATGCGACTAATCGAATGTTAAGTGCGCAACTACCCGATCCATTGACCGATAAGTTTATCTACCGTTTCTTACTGGAAAGCTTAACTAACATGGCAGAGGATAACTCGGCAACGAATTCGAGTACCTTTGACTATGCTTCCGCTTTTTATCGCGACTTGTCCTATGATGGTTTGGCTAATGGCGAAGACGCAAGCGGTCCAATAAAAATCGGTAACTACACACTATCTTCTGACACGTATCGCAATGAACTTGCTCAGGGCTACTATGATGTTGCGTATGGTATACACGGCGTAGAGTCCAAAGTAGCGTTGGAACAGGCAGATCACTTTGCGACCGCATATCCGGAGTTTGCCGACCAAAATGTCTTTGAAGATGAAGGCGGTAGTATCGATCAGCAGGCTCCCTCGGTTGTCGTTGCTCCAAATGAGGAGCAAACACATGGATCATTTACAGAAGTAGGCAATGATACTGATTACAATATCGCTGGCATCATTCATTCCAAGGTAACGATTGAAGACATTGCAACAGTAAATGATCAACAGACCGTATTATCTGCCTATTGGATAGGTAACTCAAAAAAAAAGACGCCAACCAGTATAGAGTTTACTCTCAATGATGCCGAATCAACAGAGTATATAAAGGTCTACGACTTCATCATTAACTCGTTGTTACCCGAATATGATGGAGTAGAGAAGTTTGAAATCGAAGCGACAGTCGAAGATGGAATTGGGAATAGCGAAGGCCCTTATATTGCGTCAACCTATTATGTAGACAACGAACCGCCTGTTGGCAGTCTTACTACAGTGGCTCCTGAATATCCAACTGAAGCAGATGATGTAACGGTAACACTACAGTTTGACGAACCAGTAACCGCGGTCGCTGCAACATTTGACGACATCGATATTGATTTTGGTGAATCTAAAGACTTCAAAGAGCTCTGGACTGGGACAACGTCGGAAGTCATTTCACTCAACCCTGATGAGAATTCAAAAAAGTTAGTGGTGAGTGCCTATCACGATGAACTCAATAATATTGGTGAAGCGTTCTCGGAAGATGTCATCATTACGCCAACTATCACCATTGATGATGTGACGGAAGACAACGAAGTTAACAGCGCAGATGATAACGTTAATAACATCAGCTTTAGTGGTTCAACGACAGGATTTTTAAAGGATAGTGAGCTTTCAGTCAATGTGGTTTCAGACAAGCGCCCGAACATCGATAAGTTTGAATTCACTGAGGTCAAAGTAAACCAAGAGGGTGTTTGGTCTATATCTAATCAAGATATGTCCAGCTGGGAAGAATCGGACTTCACGATTGAGGTGACAGGCCGAAATAGCGAAGAATCTGAGTATGTGGTTGAAGAAAAGGAATCCAAGTACGTTGATAGTATTGCCCCGGAAGTTATCCAATCTCAAATCTCAATGTCCGGTTCCGCGGTGACTTTACTTCCTGCTAATTCGGAAGAAGTGCTGATTGATGGGGAAATCGCGACGGTCACGCTGACCTTCAGTGAGCGAGTGAGTCAACCTGAGTCGCTCCTAAACGGACAACTAATAACCTTTAACCAGCCAGCCGATGGTGATGTGGCCAAAACTTGGGTGGGGACGAGCCCAGAGCTTGTCCTTCCTGAGAGTGAATCGACATCGAAGCTAGTCGTTACAAACTACACAGACACAGCGGGCGAACCAAATTCAGGAGCTCCTTATGAGAAGACGGTTGACGTTAAACCCATCATCCTCATGCAAGATATTTCAGACTTAACGACCAACGAGGCGAGGGACTTTGTGGTATCAGGGACGGCGCGAGGGTTTGAGAATAGCGCTCAGTTAAGGGTAGTGGTTTCAAGCAGCAGCCCGCTTGGTGAGGATTTCAATGAGACAGTAGAAGTGACCAACGGGGCTTGGACGACGACACCAGAGGACATTTCCTCATGGGAAAGCGGCACCTTGACCATCACGGTGGACGGCTCGAATTCCGGTGGTCAGGAGGCGGAAGCGTCTCAGGACGTGGAGCTACTGGATGATATTGCGCCAACGGTGGGTAAAATCATCGTGAACTCAGGAAACCACCCAATCATCGATAACCAAACGGCCTTCGTCAGTGTGACTTTCAGCGAGCGCGTGGAGAATGTTGTTGCAGACGTTGACGGTGTGAAAGTGAATTTTGTCTCTCGAAACGGGGCGAAGACGGTCTGGGAAGGGACCACGTCGGGTGTGGTGACAGTGAACGCCAATGAGATGTTCAAAACTGTGACTGTAACGGAATATCAGGATGCGCAAGGCAATAGCGGTGAGGAATACTCAAGTGAAGCGCCAGTGAAACCAGTGATTGAGATTACGGAGCGAGATGACCCGATTGGTGAAATCGAGTCGAGTCGATTGGTGATTTCTGGTACTGCACGAGGTTTTCAAGAGGGCGATACAGTAAGGGTCGTTGCTCAGCTGGATGGTGACTCTAATTACAATTTTAATGACACGGTAGAGGTCGCTAAAGATGGTGCTTGGGCGACTTCAGAGCAAAACATTCGTGACTGGCCAAGCGGTGATATTAATCTCACGGTGACGGGTAAGAACGCTAACGACCAAGAGGCGGGTGCAGCGGAAGGCACCATTACCTACGAGGATACCACGCCACCAACAGTGACGGAGGAGATAGAGTTTAGTCCAGAAGTTCCTGTGGATGGTGAGAAGGTAACGATTACGGTGAACTTCAGTGAGCTAGTGACAGGCGTGACAGCGACCGTAGGTGGTGTGGGTGTGACTTTCACTGGTGATGAACCCGCCCAGCAGTGGGTAGGTGAAACAGAGGGGCCGGTTACGCTATCGTCCAATGAAGACACGATTACCGCGGTGGTGAATAGAGGCTACCAAGACCTTTCGGGTAATGAAGCGGGCAGTGATAAAGAGACATCAACAGTAGTGAAACCAATCATCCTTCTCTCGGACATTGAAGACTTAACGACCACCGAGGCGAGGGACTTTGTGGTATCAGGGACGGCGCGAGGGTTTGAAAATAACGCTCAGTTAAGCGTAGTGGTTTCGAGTGACAATCCAATTAATGAAGATGAGGAGCTTAATCTTACCGCGAAAGTGACCAACGGGATTTGGACGACGGCACCAGAGGACATTTCATCATGGGAAAGCGGTACCTTGACCATCACGGTGGACGGCGCGAATGATGGTGGGCAGGCGGCGGAACAAGCGTCTCAGGAAGTCGTTCTAGAGGATGATATTGAGCCAAAGGTGAATGGGATTACCGTGAACTCAGGAGACCCTATCATCGATAACCAAACGGCCTTTGTCAGTCTGACCTTCAGCGAGCGCGTGGAGAATGTTGTTGCAGACGTTGACGGTGTGGAGGTGCTGTTTACCTCTCGAGATGCGGCGGAGACGGTATGGGAAGGGACCACGTCAGAAGTGGTGACGCTGAACGCCAATGAGATGTTCAAAACCGTGACCGTAACGCAATATCAGGATGCGCAAGGTAGTATGGGGCAGGTGGACTCAACTGAAGCGCCCGTGAAACCCGTGATTGAGATTACGGAGCGAGGTGACTCGATTGGTGAAGACGAGTCGAGTCGAGTGGTGATTTCTGGTACTGCAAGAGGCTTTAAAACGGGCGATAAAGTGACGGTTGTAGGTCGCCTAGAATCAGCCCCAAATACACACTACTTTAATGAAACGGTAGACGTGACAGGAAGTGGAACATGGAATACTTCAGAGCAAAACATTCGTGATTGGCCAAGTGGTGATATTAATCTCACGGTTGTTGGTCAGAACAATAATAGTGTGGCGGCGGATAACGCAACAGACACTATTACTTACACCGATGCCACACTACCCCAAGTGGTCGGTGAGATAGTCTTTAGTCCAGAATTTCCTGTGGATGGTCAGAACGTAACGATTACGGTGAACTTCAGTGAGCTAGTGACAGGCGTGACAGCGACCGTAGGTGGTGTGGGTGTGACTTTCACTGGTGACGAACCAGCTCAGCAGTGGGTAGGACAAACGGATGAAGCTGTTACGCTATCTTCCAATGAAGACACGATTATCGCGGTGGTGAATAGGGGCTATCAAGACCTCTCGGGTAATGAAGCGGGCAGTGATAAAGAGACAGCAACTGGGGTGAAGCCAGTACTGTCTCTAGATACCGTGGAAGATAACAATCAGATCGACTCTCAAGAAGCTAAGCATGTTGTTATCCATGGAACGGGTATTGGCTTCGCTGGAGATTCACAAATGATTACCGTTAAAGTGACCTCGCAAGAAGAGTCATCTTTTAATTGGCAAGAAACTGTGTCTATTTCCGAAGGTGGAGTTTGGACTACAAACAGTAGTGGTCAGGATATGTCCGATTGGCCATTAGGACTCATTACTGTAGAAGTCACTGGTTTGAACCAAAAAGGAATAGCCGCAGAGCCTGTGATGAATGATAAGGTATCTATTGTGGATACCTTGCCCCCAAACGTAACGAGGGTGGAATCTCTCACGCCATCTGAACCAGAGTTTGATAGTACAGTGGGTTTAACCATCCATTTTGATGAACCTGTGAAAGAGTTGTCGGGGACCTTTGCTGGCGTGCCGATGAACTTCACTAAAGTTGGTATGATTGGTGAGTTATCTGATCAGTGGATGGCCGAAACGGAAAGTGGGATTGATTTGACGGCGGGCAGTGCGACGGAAGAGTTCATATTAAACGCTTTTGAGGATGCTTCAGGTAATGCCGCAGTGCGAGAGTATAAAGAATCGTTTTTTGTTAAACCACTGATCGAAATCGAGTCAGTAACAGGCGATAACGTTATTGAATCAGACGAAATTAGCGAGTTTTATATCACAGGGCAATCCAAAGGTATCGAACACAATGGCACGCTAACCGTGAAAGTTAAGCGGAACTTTAGTACCAAGCTTGATGAAGTTGTGACAGTAGAGTCAGATGGCTCTTGGTCTACCGGAAAGATCAATGCTTCAAGTTGGAACACCGGAGACTTTAATGTTCAGGTAACAGGAAAGAATAATGGAAACGTGAGTGCAAACGAAGCGACTCAAACAATTACCGTTCAGTAATGACTAACCTCACCTGAGATTAAAAAGAGTAAATACCCTGCGTATTTACTCTTTTTTTATTAGCCTTTTTCGCAAGAAAGCTGGTTTCCCGATTGCGCCGTCATTGAAATTTTACTTTCATTCACTGCCTTCAATTTCCATTTTTCGGTGACGGTAGGAAAAAGTTTATCAGTGATAACTTTCTGCAATTCTTCAGGCGAGTTGTCTGAAAAAGTAGTCTCCAGCTTATCAATCACTTCTAGTAACGAAGCGTTGCGTTTCATCCACTTCCCGCTACTGAGTATGTTGACGTCATAAGTGATGTCGGTGTCTAAATTGGTTATTTTCAGAAGTGACTCTTTTTCATAGTGTCCATCTTCGAAGTAATGGACGTTGTCACTGTACTTGAGGTTAACGAGTTCGATGGTCGATTCTGCGGAGCATTGCCACTGACCAGAGATGTCTTGTTCAAACTTTGGTGTGGTAACGCAGCCGGATATGGCAAGCGTAGCGATTAGAATAGATAGCGATTTCATGATTTTAATATTCCGACCCAATACATCAGTGGAAGTGTGTTGGTATTTGTATTGATTATTTATTTGCTGGAATTCTATCAGTATTGGTTATGCTGATCGATATTGATAAATCACAAATCTATCAAATGGTTAGTCGTAAAAAAGCCAACCTTACGGTTGGCAAAGAAGTTACAAAGGACAAATGGTTAAATCGGCTTTGTGGCCGAATTCAGCCAATTCTGGGTATCTGAATCCAAATATGGGCTGAGTTGTTCTAGGCATTGGTGATGGTAGGCGTTGAGCCAGTGCACCTCGTCTTTTAACAGCATGGATTTATCCAACATGTTAGTCGCAATGGGCGCTAAAGTTATGGTTTCGAAACCATAAAACGTCCCAAACTCGTTTTCTTCCAGTTCAACCACTTTGAGGATATTCTCAATGCGAATCCCGTATTGATCTTGACGGTAAACGCCCGGTTCGTTGGTGATCACCATCCCCGGCTCTAAAGCAACTTCTGCTGGGTTTTGAGAGAAGTTCTGCGGTCCTTCATGGACATTCAGACAGATGCCAACGCCATGCCCAGTACCACATTTGTAATCTATACCGTGTTGCCACAGAACGCCGCGTGCCATGATATCCAAATTAGCACCAGTAGAGCCTTTCATAAAACGGGTTTGGGTGAGACGAATCACGGCCTTGAGCACTAAGGTGTAGTCGCGACGTTGTTGCTCCGATGGTTGACCAAAATGGAAAGTGCGGGTTATGTCTGTCGTCCCCCCTAGATATTGACCGCCTGAATCGACTAGAAAGAACTGGCTTTCATCAACGCGGTAATTGCTCTTATCGTCGGCAGCATAGTGCATTTTCGCACCATGTTCGGCGAAACCAGCAATGGTTCGAAAGCTCTCCCCAATATAGCCGTTAATTTCCTTGCGGTATACCATTAAGGTTTGTTCAGCGTTGAGCTCTGTCACCTTACCGCTGGGCACTTGTTCGTCTAGCCATTTCATAAACCTGACGACGGCGGCGCCATCTTTGCGTAACGTCTCCTCCATGCTGGCAAGCTCAGTGCGATTCTTACGTGCTTTCATAACAGTGACTGGGCAAGCCATATTGAGCAAACGTACTTGAGAAGGAATGTGACTGATCAACAAACTGTCGGTGTTTCTGCAATCATAAGTGAGTACGGAATCAGGAGTAATTTCCTTTAATGCCTTGCTAAGCTGTGTATAGTCTTCCATCTCTATACCGTGCTCCGTCAGAGTAGCGAGCACGTCAGTTGTCAGCTTTTGCTTGTCGACAAAGAGTTGGCATCTGTTAAGGGTAATCAGCAAATAACTTTCAGAAATTGGGCAGTACAGGGTATCCCCGCCGCGAATATTGAGCGCCCACATTACATCGTCAAGCGTGGAAACGAGCAGGGCATCAGCCGCTTTTTGTTCGAGCACGCGACGAATTTTTGTGATTTTTTCACTCGCTGTTTGTCCCGCAACTTCGAGTGGATGATTGAACAAAGGCGCGCTCGGTCTTGCAGGGCGGTCGTCCCATATTGGGCTGATCAAGTCTTGATCAAGGACCAGCTGTATCGACTTGGCTTTAAAGGCGGCTTTCAACTCCAGATAAAATTGCTGGCTGATGCTCCGTCCATCAACTCCTACTCGACTGTTTTGATCTAAACTGTCCGCGAGATACTGTGCAATGGTAGGAGTTTCCGGTAAACGGGCTTTAAACAAGGTTAATCCCGAGCCCTGTAATTGCTCGGCAGCTTGGATATAGTAGCGTCCATCTGTCCACAGGCCGCCGGACTGTGTCGTGATGACGGCGTTACCCGCTGAGCCAGTGAAGCCAGAAATCCACTCTCTTGCCAGCCAGTAATCTGCCGAATATTCGCTGGAGTGTGGGTCATTGTTTGTCACTATGTAGGCGTCAAATTGGTGCTCAGTCATTTTCTCGCGGAGTGCATTAAGGCGCTGAGGAACGGTTGTTAAGGTCATGGGTTATAAGTTCCTATTTGTGTATGAGTACAGAAAATCTGATGGTCTGAATGTCCGCTAAGTGTGGGCTTTTGTTGAGCGCACTGGTCACTGGAGTCCGGGCAGCGCGTTCTAAACACGCAACCACTTGGCGGATTGAGAGGCGAGGGAAGGTCGCCGGGCAATAGCTGAACGTTCCTCTGTCTTGCCAAGGTAGGGTTGGCAACCGGGACTGCAGATAACAAGGCTTTGGTATAAGGGTGATGAGCGTCATCAAAGACTTTGTCGTATCGGCCAATCTCCATCGGCTTACCCAGATACATCACCATGACTCGGTCACTGATGTGACGCACCACACTAAGATCATGAGCGATCATCACCATGGTTAATCCCATCTCTTGCTTAAGATCATCAAGAAGATTGATGACCTGCGCCTGAATAGAAACATCCAGTGCGCTAACGGGTTCATCACAAACCACAAGATCGGGCTTGAGAATCAACGCTCTGGCAATCCCAACTCGCTGACACTGGCCGCCTGAAAACTCATGGGGGTAGCGGTTACGTTGGCTGGCTAAAAGACCAACTTTATCCATCATTTTAATCACGCGCTGCTCCACTTCTGAGCGCGACAGGCTGGGCTCGTGAGTCAATAGAGGCTCGGCAATACACTCTGAGATAGTGAGTCTAGGGTTGAGGCAGGCCGATGGGTCTTGAAAGACCATCTGAAACTCACGCCGCTTATCGGCGAGTTGATGTTTCCCCAACGCTAACAGATCTTGCTCTTTCCAATGCAACTGCCCGCTTGAAGGTTCAATGAGCCTTAATAGCGCCCGCGCCAGTGTTGATTTACCGCAACCCGATTCGCCAACAATACCGAGTGTCTCGCCACGATAAACATCGAGGTCGATGCCATCCACCGCTTTGACCACTTTGCGCTTACTCGGCAGGATGTGTTTGTTGATGTTAAAGTGCACGCGCAAATCACGCGCTGAAAGCAATACTTGCTGTTCCATGTCGCTCTCCTATGCTCGACGCGCTATCTGAGTAACTGCCTGAGGTCCATTAACATGGCAAGCCAGAGACTGATGTTGAGATAGTGACCGAAATGGTGGCACTGAGGCGTTACATTCTGGTCGATATTGATTACAGCGCTCTTTAAATGGGCAGCCTTTACGTTCTGTGAGAGCGCTCGGTGGGTTACCGGGAATGGTGGGAAGCCTGTCCATATCTTTAGTGATGGAAGGGATGGCTTCGAGTAGGCCTTGGGTATACGGATGAGCAGGATGGTTGAACAGCGAATCTGTATCCGCTTCTTCCATCTTCTGCCCACCGTACATAACCAACACCCGGTCGCACATCTCAGCAACCACGCCCATATCGTGCGTAATCAACAAAATTGCCGTGTGAAATTCAGACTGCAGATCGCGTAATAGAGAGAGAATCTGCGCTTGTACCGTCACGTCCAAAGCGGTGGTGGGCTCATCAGCAATCAGAAGCTCCGGCTTACACAATAAGGCCATCGCGATCATCACACGTTGTCGCATGCCACCAGACATCTCGTGAGGGTATTGAGCCATACGTGTGGCGGCGGAAGGGATCCTCACGGCATCAAGCATGGTGATCGCTTCACGGTTGGCATCACTGCGGTTCATGCCTTTGTGAACCATTAACACTTCAGAAAGTTGCTTGCCGACTTTCATAAATGGATTGAGTGATGTCATCGGATCTTGAAAGATCATGCCGATTTTTTCCGCGCGAATGTGGTTAAGCTGTTTTTTGGACATGCTGAGTAAATTTTCGCCATGAAAACTCGCTTGACCAGAAACAATACCGTTATCGGCAGTCAGCCCCATTAAGGCAAAAACAGACTGGCTTTTCCCTGAGCCAGACTCACCAACAATACCCAGTGTTTCACCTTTGTGGATGTTGTAGGACAGATTACTGACGGCATGAACTTCACCATCAGGCGTTTTGAAACGCACATTCATATCTGTGATCGATAAAATACTCATGGGGCCTCCTTAGCGATCTTTAGGGTCGAGGGCGTCTCGTAGCCCGTCACCGATGAAGTTGAAGCAAAACAGGGTGGCGACTAAGAATATGGAAGGGAACATCAGTTGCCACAAAGCCACATCAATGGTCTTAGCGCCTTCCGCAATCAGAATGCCCCAGCTTGTATCGGGCGGCTGAACGCCGAGTCCGAGAAAACTAAGGAAGGATTCAAACATAATAAAACCGGGTACCATAAGTGAGGAGTACACCATCACAATGCCCAGGACGTTAGGCAGTACATGGCGGCGAACGATAGTGAAACGGGAGACACCAATGGAATGGGCGGCTTCGATAAACTCACGTTTCTTGATACTAAAGGTCACGCCGCGAACAACGCGGGCAATCCCGAGCCAAGACACCATGCCAATCACAACAAAAATCAGATAGATGTTGTTGCCGAATAAGGTGACAAACAAAATGACCATAAACATGAAGGGTACTGAGTCGAGTACTTCAATGATTCGCATCATCACACTATCGACCATGCCTCCGATGTATCCGGATAATGCTCCCCAAGCTGTGCCGATAATCACGGCAACCAGTGCGCCCATGAATCCGACCATGATTGAGAGACGCCCACCTTGCATGGTGCGGGCAAAGATGTCCTGACCAAGATCATCGGTACCAAAGTAATGACCTGAACTAAACGACGGTTTACCTAGCTCATAGGGATCGACGACGACATTCCAGTCGATTTCATCATGGCCGAATGCCGCGATCTGCGGGCCAAAAATGATGCATACGATGATAAACATTAAGACATAAACCGACGTCATAGCGGCGCGGTTTTTGCGAAAACGTGTCCAGGCATCCTGCCATAGACTCCTGCCTTCAACCGCTTCAATCTGAGCACTCATTTGCTCTGTCAGTTCCGTGGCATCAATGCGTTTGGTTAACATAGCGACGCTCCTAAATTCGAATGCGTGGGTCGATGATGGTGTAAAGGATGTCGACCACCAAATTGAAGAAGATGGTCAAAGAGGCGACGATCAGCGTTATGCCCATCACCAAACCGTAGTCGCGGTTGAGGGCACCTGAGACAAAATGCTGCCCCATGCCGCCAGTACTGAAAAAGATGTCGATGATGACCGAACCTGTTACTACCGCGACGAAGCTGGGGCCGAGCATGGCAATGATAGGGATGAGTGAAGGGCGCAGCGCGTGATGAAACAGAATGTAGCTGGTCGACAAGCCTTTCGCCTTTGCAGTGCGGATGTATGGCTGATTGAGCGTCTCGATCATGGCACCGCGCATCACGCGCGCAATGCTGGCAACGGATCCAATCGCCAAGCTCAACACGGGTAAGATCAAGAAAGAGAGCTCACCCCCTTCCCACCCACCGGCGGGTAGCCAACCGAGTTGAATCGAGAAAATCGTGACTAACACCGGAGCCAACACAAACGCAGGGATGACCACTCCTGTCATTGAAAGCGACATAAGTAAATAGTCAACTTTTCCATTACGGTTCAAAGCGGCGATAGTGCCAAGTAACATACCTAATGGCACAGAGATACAAAACGAGATAACACCAAGGATCGCCGATACTGGCCAGGATTGAGCAACAAGCTGAGTGACGGTGAAATCCTGATAGACAAAGCTTGGGCCGAGATCGCCTTGAAGGAAGTTGGTGATGTAAATGAAAAACTGAACCAGAAAGGGTTCGTTCAAGTGAAATTTGGCTTCGATATTTGCCCGTACCACTTCTGGCATTGGGCGTTCCATATCAAATGGGCCACCGGGCGCGATATGCATTAACCAAAACGACACCAGTGCAATAAACAGCAATGTCGGTATGGCAATCAGGCAGCGGCGCAATATGTACAACAACATGACATTTCCTTGCGTAGAAAAAAGCCCGTAGCCTGTGCTAGGGATAAGTGACAGGCTCGGGCAAACTTGGGTTAATGTGCTTTCACATAGACATTTTTGCGGTAGTAAGAGGATTCTGGATTGGTACGCTCATAGCCACCAATGTAATCCTTGATCAGGTATTGATCGTTGCCATTGCGGTACATAGGGATGATCGCCATGTCCTGAATCAGAAGCTGTTCCGCAGCAATGTATTCCTGTGACGGGTCACTGAGGCTCTTCGATTCAGCCATCAGGCGATCATATTCTGGGTTGTTGTACTTTGAGTCATTGTATTCACCGGTCGAGACAAAGATGTCCAGCCAGGTTGAGGCTTCGTTATAGTCAGCCGTCCAGCCACCACGGTTAATGTTGCCCGGATCTTTCAGCGCATAGAATACCTTTGGCTCAAGTTGCTTAATTTCGACTTGTGCGCCTAACACACTTTTCCACATGCCCGCCATCGCGGTGGCCATTTTGACGTCTTTAGAAAAAGTCGGCACGGTGAAAGTGAGCTTAAGTGGATTACTCTTGCTGTAACCGGCCTCTTTAATCAGCGCTTTAGCTTTGGCGTTACGTTGTTGCTGAGTCCAAGTTGCGAATTCCGGTGTGTGAGATTTGAAACCATCGGTTTGAGGGGGAACCAGAGTAAACATTGGAATGCCGCCATTTTTGGCGATGGCTTTTGTGATGATGTTTCGGTCGATAGCATAGGAGAGTGCCTGACGGACACGAAGGTCTTTGGTCGGGCCCTTACTGGTGTTGAGATAGTAGAACGTCGAGCCAAGTGATGCACTGGTGTCCGCCACTTGCTCTGGATATTGTTTTAGAAGCTTGTTCTTTTGAGCCGCGGGAATCGATAGAGCTTGGTCAATTTCGCCGGCTAAGTAGCGGTTTAGCGCAACATTGGCATCTCCGATAGGTAGCCAAGTGATTTGGTCGAGTATGACGTTGTCAGCATCCCAGTATTTCTCATTCTTTGTCATCACCATTTTTTCGTTTACTTTCCACTCAGACACGGTGAAAGCGCCATTGGTGACGATGTTCTTTGGCTGAGTCCACTCGCTGGCGTATTTTTCTACCGTGGCTTGGTGAACTGGTGCAAGGACAGGATGGCTCAGAAGTTTGATGAAGAACGGTACCGGCTTTTCTAATGTCACTTCAAAGGTGTGATCATCAATGGCGCGCACGCCTAAGGTGTTAGCTGGTGCTTCACCTTTCATAATCTTGGCGGAGTTTTTGATTCCGGGAATCGCGGCAAACCAAGCATAAGGTGACGCGGTTTTCGGGTCGATAAGGCGCTGCCAGCTATAAACAAAATCGTGTGCCGTTAACGAGTCACCATTCGACCACTGCGACTGACGCAACGTAAAGGTGTAGACAGTGTTGTTGTCATTCGCTTGCCAGCTTTCAGCGATGCCGGGAATGGTTTTGCCTTGCTTATCCTGTACTGTCAGACCTTCAAACAAGTCTCGCCCTAGGTTGAACGCTGGCTCTGCGGCCTGTTTTGCCGGATCAATTGAAGTGACCTCCGCTCCATTGTTTAAAACAATCTCTTGTTTTTCAGCGAGCTGCGTTCCTGATGGGTATGGTTTGGCGAGAGCATTGCTGGCAAATAATGCCGTTGCAATAGCACTCAGTGCGATCAGTTGTTTTGCTTTCATAGCTTCCTCGTAATGTCCTTATCGGATGAAATCCCTATCATCTGAAGGGAGGGAAATCAGACACTCAAAACGACCGGAGTGGCGAGTACTGCACAGAGTGAAAGGGATAGAGAAAATGTATATTGTATAAAATCTTTCAACAATCGATATTTAACATTGTTGTAACAAGGTGGCGGTTTCAGAGACTTGCGGTCTTATAAAATGAGACTGAGCGAAAAATGTACAAATGAAAGTCTGAGAATGAATCCAGAGTCACAGAAAGTTGATGAAAATGATACGTCAAACTCGCTCTGGCCCTAGCGTCTGCGGAATTTTGCGGAAACCTGTTTAAGCAGCTCCCCATCTATCTCTGGTAATCCGTCCGAGAAGTAGATCTGCTGGCCGGGCGTCATTCGAAACAGCACATTGGTGAACTCACCCTCTTCGTTAGCGCAATTCGCCGCGTGCATTTCACTGACTTTACGATCCACTTCCTGTTCGAGTTTGAGCCTCTGCTCTTGGGTCAAACGCACTCTGGCCTGACAAACTTGAGAAAGGGTTGAGTCTTCCATCGAGATCCTTTCAAAACGGCGCTTGAATAAGGTATCGAGTGCAGTGCCTTCTTCCATGATAAATCGCCTGCCAGAGCGATACACTATCTTGTCACCGTGCGCTTCCATATAGCCAAGGATTTCAGCAATGCTCAGATAGAATCTCAGGCTGGTATCTGAGAGTTGATACTGCTCGGCAATTTGCTGCGGTGTTTGGTTACGTGAGGTGATGAGGTAAATAAAATCTAGAAGGTAAGGGTGCTCAACAAACAGAGCGTTTTGCTCATCAGAGAGAAACTGCTCATTGTCTCGTTGGATCTGCACCGCCAATTGCGTCAGCTCCATCAGATCACTATTGAGATGGTTGGTGTACATCAGGATCTTGTCCAGACCCAATGAAGGATTATGCAAATGCCGCTTTATAGTCGAAAGCGGCACGCCGGTTTTCTCAGACAATTCGCTATAGCACAAACCTTCGTTCTTGATTTTCTGGCGGATGGCAGCCAGCAAAAATTCTGGTCCTATATGCATGGATTTCAGCCCTGATTGTTTTGGCGCTCGATAAGCAAGTTGCGAATATCAGCACCAGCTTCGAGGATATGTTTCTTCAACATGTATTTCGCCCCTTCAATATCACGGTTCTGGCACATTTCCAGAAGGGCAACATGCTCCTTGTCGGCTTTGACGATGCCTGATGTAAACAGAAGCTGCATACGAATATAGCGGTCGCACTTTGTATTCAGGTTGTAGATCACATCCATGGTTTCCGGCATTTCGGCGGGTTCATACAAGGCTTTGTGCAACTCATAGTTGTAGTTGCTCCACTCTTCCACTTCGTCTCCGCGGCTGACAACATCTTCAAATCGCTGACGAATTTCATTCGCTTTAGCGAGATCTTCATCGGTCATTTTCTGGATAGCATGTTCCAGAATAAAGCATTCTACGACGGCGCGCAGTTCAAATAGCTCATCAATCTTCTCAGGCGATAGCTCGGTAACAGTGGCGCCTTTATGTGCTTCAAACGCAACCAATCCTTGCGCTTCTAACTGCATCAGAGCTTCACGCACCGGAATTCGGCTGACGTTGAACTCTTTGGCGAGGGCATCTTGACGTAGGGGTTGGCCCGTCTTTAATTCCCCTTTGAGGATCTTGGTTCGGATCGCTTCTTCGACCAACTGCGTTCGAGTTTTAAAAACAGGTTTTTGCGACATCCAAGTCTCCGCTCACATCATTCTTATTCAATATTTTATTCAATATACCATTAGCGTCCGGCATTGCGACCCTTGCAGCCGTTCACCTGTTTGTTTTTTGGGATGGGTCAAAACAAAAAGGTACCAGCTGGTACCTTTTTGAACAGTGACTACTGGCCATCTATAGTCCGACGCACGTTAAGTGGGTTTGCTTGCTGTAGAGCCTGAGGCAATAACTCGTCCGGCATGGACTGATAAGCGACCGGACGCAACCAACGTTTTATCGCTTCCGCCCCCACTGATGTGCTTGCAGGCATGGTTGAAGCTGGGTAAGGACCGCCGTGCACCATGGCATAGCTGACTTCAACTCCGGTGGGCCAGCCATTAAACACTAAGCGACCAGAGACTTCTTCAAGCTCAGTCACCAGTGTCGATGCGAGTGCATAATCTGCCTCTTCTGCCTGAATGGTGGCCGTCAGGCTACCGGCCAGATTCTGGCTCAACTCAAGCATGTCTTCGGCGCTTTCACATTTGACGATAATCGATTGAGGACCAAAAATTTCTTCCTGCCATTGTGGGTTGCGTCGCCACTGTTCACTGGTGGTTTCAAATAGATACGCGGGTACACCTTGTTCAGGCTGGGATTGGGTGAGTGTTAGCCCTTGCTCGCGAGATCGCAGCTCACTTTGTTGCAGGTAACCCTGTTTGATCCCTTCTGTAAGCATGATCTGCCCAGGCTGGTTTTGAATCCCTTGGCGTACCGACGATAGGAATTGCGTGCCAGCGTTATCATCGACGATGAACACCACCGCAGGCTTAGTACAGAACTGACCGCAGCCCATATTCATCGACAGCAGGTATTCTTCGGCTAAAGACTGACCATGCTGCGCCATACGTTGGGGGAGGATGAAGACAGGGTTGGAAGCGCCCAGTTCACCGTAAAACGGAATTGGCTCTGGGCGCTGCTGCGCAATATCATACAGTGCACGTCCACCAACAATCGATCCGGTAAAACCGACCGCCTTGATTTTAGGATGAGAAACCACGGACTGACCTAACTCATGGCTGGTTCCTTGCAGCAGAGTAAACACCGCTTGAGGCAAACTCATCTCATCCAATGCTTTGGCAATACATTCAGCGACTTTTTCACTGGTGCCAGGGTGTGCAGGGTGCCCTTTGACGACCACTGGACAACCCGCTGCCAATGCTGATGCACTATCCCCGCCGGCCGTGGAAAAAGCGAGAGGAAAGTTAGAGGCACCGAAAACCGCAACCGGGCCAAGAGCAATGTTCTGACGGCGAATATCCGGTTTTGGTAGTGGCGAACGTTGAGGATCTGCAGTGTCGAAAATTGCTTCCTGCCACAAGCCACTTTCTACGACATTGGCGAACAACTTAAGCTGCGCAGTTGTACGGCTTAGCTCACCATTAAGCCTTGCATGCGGCAGGGCTGATTCAAGATGAGCTCGTTCCACAATACCTTCTCTGGCTTGCTCCAGTTGGTCGGCGATACTGTGTAACAGCTGAGCTCGAATCACTGGGGAGGTTTGGCGAAATGATTTAGCCACCTCAGCCGCTGCATTGGCCGCAAAGTCGACATTAGATTGCTGATGCTCTGGAAATTGTCCTTCCAATACCTGCTCGTTTGCAGGATTGAGGGCAGAAAAAGTGCTGGTTTTATTCATGGTCGTGTCCTGTTGATCTTGGGCTATTTAAGTTCAAATCCAAATGCATATGGGTCGTTATCATCCACCCAGATGGTGTTGTGTCCGGTAACCTGCGCCCAGCCTTCAATACTGGGTAAGATGGCTGCTTTCCCATTGACTTCCGTAATGCCTTCGATGCGGCCAGTAAACAGGCTGCCAATGATGCTTTCATGAATAAAATCATCACCTTGCTTTAGTTTTCCTTTGGCGTGCCATTGTGCCATTCGGGCGCTGGTACCTGTGCCGCAAGGGGAACGATCGAGTGCTTTCTCACCATAGAAGACGGCGTTGCGAGCGGTAGCTTGGGGCTGAGTTGGTGAGCCAGTCCAGAGTACGTGTGAGACACCACATACTGTTGGATCGTCGGGGTGGATGCATTCAACGGCATCGGATACGGCTTTACGTACCCGAGGGCTAAACATCAGGATTTCGTCTGAGGTGTAATGCTCCAGCCCCAGATAGTTTTCCTGAGGATCAACGATAACGTAGTAATTACCGCCATAAGAGACGTCAACGGTGATCTCGCCAAGGCCTTCCACATCGACGGTGACATCTTGATGAGCAAGATAGGCAGGCACATTGAAGATCTTCACAGAAGTGATCTTTTCGCCATCGCGTTGGTAGTGCACTTCTATCTGACCTGCTGGAACGTCAAGGAGCAGTCGGCCTTCTTCTCGTGGAGTAATCAATTTTTGTTCTAATGCTGAGGTGACTGTACCGATCGTACCGTGCCCACACATGGGCAGGCAGCCACTGGTTTCGATAAACAAGATCGAAGCATCAGCGTTTTCGCTACAGGGTGGCAGGACAACAGAACCAGACATCATGGCGTGACCGCGTGGCTCAAACATTAAGGATTGGCGGATCCAATCATAATGCTTAAGGAAGAACTGCCTTTTCTCACTCATTGTTTCGCCCTGCAGTGGCGGTACGCCACCCGCAACCAGACGCACTGGGTTACCACAGGTGTGTGCATCAATGCAGAAGAAGGTTCCTTGTCTCATTTCTCGCTCCTTGGATACGAAATTGGTTGAACTGCTTTGGAGGGATGTTATCGTGATGTTAAGTATATTTTATACAATTTCTTTTTTGAAACGTGATAAGGAGCAAAATAAATGGTGAACAAAAATTCCTCACAAGCGCAAAAAATTGCGGTCATTGGTGGTGGTATTATTGGACTTTGTATTGCGCTCAAGCTGCAAATGAATGGTGAAAAAGTCACGATATTTGAGAAAGACAATGCGGGAGAAGGATGCTCCAAAGGCAACGCTGGCCACTTCGCAACGGAGCAAATTTTCCCATTAGCAACACCGGCACTTATCCCGCAACTTCCTAAGATGTTATTGAGCCCATCAAGTCCGGTTTCTATCCGTTTTCAAGACATCCACAAAACGCTGCCATGGATGATTCGCTTTCTGATGAAAGCGAGAAAATCAGCCACTGAACATGCGACTCAAGCATTGACTGAACTTAATCATTCGGCGATGAAAAGTTGGCAACGCTTGTTAGAAGAGATTGGGCTGAGTCATCTGATCGTGGATGAAGGCTCACTACTTGTTTTCGAAGACTCTCAGCTATTTTCGGCTTACCAATCCACTTTGAATACTATGGATGAGCAAGGAGTGAGTTATCAGGTTTGGGATAGAAATACGGTACGAGAAAAAGTGCCTAAACTTTCTCGTTCGGTGAATCACGGTGTGTTCTTTCCAAAAACCTCACATAGCTTGAGCCCTTATGATATGTGCGTTGAGCTTAAGTCTTACTTTCAAAGTTTATCGGGGGAGTGGAGAAAAGGAGAGGTCGAAAACATCCAAGAAAAGGACGAGAAAATGGTCGTCACTGTTCAGGAACATTCGCAGAGTTTTGATAAGGTCATTGTTGCCACAGGGGCAGAATCCGCTTCCCTGGTTAAGCAAATGACGGGAATAAAAGTGCCACTACAAGCGGAACGCGGCTACCATCTAATGATGCCAGATCTGGCGAAAACTCTGCCGTTTCCGGTGAGCTCAGCCGACAGAAAGTTCATCATGACGCCCATGCAGAATGGGTTGAGATTAGCGGGTACTGTCGAGTATGCCGACCTGAATTCACCAGCCAATATGCGCCGCGCAACCATGCTAAAAGATCTCGCGAAATCGGTGCTTAATCCAGAATGTAATCTGGAAAATACAGGAACATCCTGGATGGGAAATCGACCTTCATTACCGGATTCTTTACCTGTGATTGATAGCCTGAAAAACGGAAAAATGCTGTTTGCTTTTGGTCATCAACATCTGGGGCTGACTCAAGCAGCGGTGACTGCAGATTTAATTGTTCAACTTCATCGTGGCGAGCAACCACATATAAATTTAGCGCCATTCTGCCTAAATCGATTTGGCTAAAAAATTTTAAAATTTAATATTGTATAAAATATACTGTCGTATTATGTTAATAAAAAGTTAATGTGAATTTGGTGCCTAACAGCGGTATTCAGGCGTCTGAAAAACTCGGGTTAAACCCGATAAGACAACAACAAAGGAGCACAACATCATGTCAAGCAAGACATTTACACTACTGGCTTTATTGATAACCACAACGCTGTTAGGTACGGCTGGTTCTGCCGTGGCGGGGGATAAGTTGACGATCGTTTCATGGGGAGGCGCGTTTACAAAGAGTCAGGTAGAGGCCTATCACAAGCCATACATTGAGAAAACTGGGGTCGAACTGGTGTCCGAAGACTTCAGTGGCGGTTTGGCGGAAATCAAAGCCCAAGTAGAAGCGGATAACGTTCGTTGGGATCTGGTGTCTCTGGATAAACCAGATATCGTTCGCGGCTGTGCGGAAGGGTTGCTCGAACCCGTTGATCCAAGCATTTTGCCAGCGGGCGCAGATGGTACTCCAGCGCAAGCGGACTTTATTCCCGGTGCGATCCATGAGTGCGCAGTGAACACCATCGTCGTATCTACAGTACTTACCATCAACGAAGATGCTTTCAAAGGTAAGTCGGCACCTACCAAGCTGGTGGATCTTTTCGATTTGCAAAAATACCCGGGTCGACGTGCTTTACAAAAAATGCCACAGGGCAATTTAGAATGGGCACTGATTGCGGATGGTGTAAAGCCAGAAAATGTATACCAGATGCTGGAGACACGCGAAGGCCGACACCGCGCATTTGCCAAACTTGATAGCATCAAGCCTTACGTGGTTTGGTGGACGACAGGCGCACAACCGCCTCAGATGTTGGCTGATAAAGAAGTGATCATGGCGTCAGCGTTTAATGGTCGTATCCATAGTGCGACAGAAGAAGAAGGCCAGCCGTTCAAAATCATCTGGGATCATCAACTTGGTTATATGAATGGTTGGGCGATTCCAAAAGGCAGCCCGAATACCCAACAAGCCTTAGATTTCATTAAGTTTTCTTCCGGGACTAAACCATTGGCCGATCAAGCTAAGTACGTTGCTTATGGCCCAACCCGCAAGTCATCCTCTGCACAGATCAGCCCGGAGATATTAGCCAGCCTGCCAACCGCACCAAACAACTTTAAAACCGCATTTTTAATTGATGATGAGTGGTGGTCTGACTATGCCGATGAACTCAACGAAGAGTTTAATACTTGGCTACTTAACTAACGTGCAGGTCAGAGGCTATGGCCTCTGACCATTTCTGGAGGATCTATGATTAATATCGACGCGCAGCAAATCGTCAATTGTCTTTCGATGCGAGGACTTATCGAATCGATGCGCCAAACCTACACTGAGCAGGCAACCATTCCGCAGCGTCGAGTGATGCCGCTTGAAGACGGTAGTTATGACGCTTTTGCTCTGCTTCCTGCATGGAGCGAGTCGCTGATCACCGTTAAAGCGTTCACGTATTTCCCTAACAATGCCGAGCAAGGCAAAGACAGTCTGGCGTCGAAAATTCTCGCCTTTGATCGCGCTAACGGTGAGCCGCTTGCGCTACTCGATGGCAAAGTGTTGACCTTCTGGCGCACAGCGGCGGCGTCAGCGCTCGCAGCGGATTATCTGGCCAGACAGGATGCAAGCAGGCTGCTGATTTGCGGCACTGGAAATCTCGCCCCATACATGGCGTGGGCATACGCAGCGGTACGACCTTTGAGCAAGGTATTGGTTTGGGGGCGCGATGAAGCAAAAGCTCGTCAAACGATGGATGAGATCTTATCCGCTGGTGAATATCAGGCGCTGCCTGAATCAAAACGTTTTAGTGTTGAAGTGGTTGACTCCGTTGATCAAGCGCTGAGTGAAGTGGATATGGTGACGTGTGTAACAGGCGCGAGTCAGCCGCTGTTTAATGGAAGCAATGTTCGAGCTGGCACACACATCGATCTGATTGGCAACCACGACAAAGACAAACGAGAGTGTGATACGCAAGCGGTCACTCGCTCCACAGTATTTGTCGATAGCAGAATCAACGTACTGGCGGAAGCTGGCGACCTATTAATCCCTATTGAAGAAGGCGTCTTCAGTGAGCAACAGATAAGTGCGGAACTGCCTGAGCTGTGCAGCGGGCATCATGTTGGACGTGAAGACTCGCAGCAAATCACGCTCTATAAATCCGTGGGCAGTGCATTGGCGGATTTGGCGGCAGTGAAGTTTGTTTTAACGCAGAAACAAGTTTTTTAACTCTGAGTGGCATGACTACTCATCACGTGGTTTCGGCCGCTATTTTAAATTGCATACAATATACAAGTGGAAGGTTATTGATGAATGTAGATTGGAAAGGTGTATACCCGGCAGTAAGTACTCAGTTTCGCAAAGATCAGAGCATTGACTTAGATGCGACACAAACGGTGATCGACAATCAGATTAATGATGGTGTCAATGGCATTATCTGCCTTGGAACCGTGGGTGAGAACTGTGCGCTGTACCCGGATGAAAAACGTCAGGTGCTTGCAGCAGCACACGAAGTGGTTGCAGGTCGAGTGCCCCTGATTGCGGGCACTGCGGAGTCGATTACATCGGCATCAATTGATTACATGCAGGATGCACAAAAGATAGGAATCGACGGTTGTATGGTGATGCCTGCCATGGTGTACCGTACTTCAGACAGTGAAACTGTCGATTACTATTCCACTTTAGCGCAAGCGACTCCGGAAATGCCCATCATGATCTACAACAACCCGGTCTCTTACGGCGTAGATGTCAACCTAGATTTGATGGAGAAACTTGCTGAGTACGACAGCATTGTTGCAGTAAAAGAGTCAACGACAGACACGCGCCGCATTACTGAACTCTACAATCGATTTGATGACAGATTCACAGTGTTCAGTGGTGTCGATGACATTGCACTAGAGTCGTTGATGCTGGGGGCTACTGGTTGGATCTCTGGTCTGACAAACGCATTCCCAGAAGAGTCGGTAGCGATCTATAAGTTAGCCAGCCAAGGCCGTTACGCGGAAGCGCTGGAAATCTACCGTTGGTTCCTGCCGTTATTGCGTCTGGATACGATTCCGACTCTGGTTCAGTGCATTAAATTGGCTGAACAGGTTTGCGGCCGGGGATCTGAGCAGGTTCGAGCACCTCGACAGAATCTAAAAGGAGAAGAGCGCGCCAAAGTGATCGCTATGGTTGAGCACGCCATTGCTACGCGTCCGGACCTGACTAAATACCAACTCTAACTCTAAATTGGGCGGTATAAACCGCCCATTTAATCCAGTTACGTAAGCGGCTTATGAAGATGTTAAATCCTTTACTTAGCTGGATTGCTTTCGCATTTACAGCAACCAAAGGGATAAATCATGACTGCGCAAAAGGAATATGTCAGTTTTCAGCATGTCCAGAAAACCTATGATGGCGAGAATCTGGTGGTTAAGGACTTCAACCTGTCGATAAAGCCCGGTGAGTTTGTCACCATGCTTGGCCCATCAGGCTCAGGCAAAACAACTTGTTTGATGATGTTAGCTGGGTTTGAAACCGCGACACGCGGCGAAATCTACATTGATGGAACACCCGTGAACAACCTTGCGCCGCACAAGCGGGACATTGGCATGGTGTTTCAGAACTACGCTTTGTTTCCCCATATGACCATTGCCGAGAATCTCGCCTTTCCGCTCAAGGTTCGCCATATGAGTGAAGAAGAGATCGAGCAAAAAGTGGCTACCGCTTTACAAATGGTGGAACTGGAACACGTTGCGACTCGCTACCCCAAGCAACTGTCTGGTGGTCAGCAGCAGCGTGTGGCCTTAGCGCGAGCATTGGTGTTTGAACCTAAGCTGGTGCTGATGGATGAGCCTCTGGGGGCATTGGACAAACAGCTCAGAGAGCAAATGCAGCTAGAGATTAAACGCCTGCATGAGAAACTTGGCATTACTGTGCTGTATGTGACTCATGATCAGGATGAGGCGTTGACGATGTCGGACAGGATAGCCGTATTCAATCATGGGGCTGTCCAGCAGTTAGCATCACCATCTGAGCTTTATGAAGCTCCCAGCAATGCGTTTGTGGCGCAGTTTATTGGTGAGAATAATCAGATAACAGGGCAGGTGATATCGCTTCAAGGGGATATTTGCCAAGTGGAGGTCGGGGGCCACCAGATACACGCAAAAGCGGTGAAAGTATCGGCAGTGTATCAGGAAACAACCTTGTCTATTCGTCCTGAAAAGATCATGGTCGAACCCAATCAAACAGAATGCGACAACCATGTCTCAGGCCTGCTGCGCGAGCTAATTTATCATGGCGATCATTACCGACTAGTCATTGATGTGGATGAGATGGGTGAGCTGATTGTAAAGGTGCCTAACGATAGCCGTCATGCCCGCAGTTTTACCCCCGGACAAACTTGCCAGTTGGGTTGGCACAGTTACGATTGCCATGCGCTTGATGGTCAAGAGCCGCTGAGAGTGGAAGGAGAAGCCGCATGAGCCGCGAACTGACAGGTTTGGGCTCGGTACTCGCATTGCAGAGAAAGCTCTCGCGCTCAAACAATGATCTTAGATCTCAGCTAAAACGAGCTGAACGCCATAAACAGATCCGCTCCCTTTTACTCACTCTTCCTTTGGTCTGTTTTATCTGCGTGACGTTTGCTTTTCCTATCGTCGAAATGCTGTATCGCAGCGTCGATAATCACGCCATCCCGAAAGCCTTTCCTCAAACCGTGGAGGCGATGGAGAGTTGGGATTATCAGCAGTTGCCTCCTCTTGAAATTCAGCAAACCTTTATGAGCGAGCTGCTGGTGCGATATCAGGATAAATCGTTGCCCAAACTAGCGAATCGGATGAACATCGAAGTGTCTGGGATGCGTAGCCTGCTGATGAAATCCGGTCGTAAGCTGAGCAAGTTGGAAAGCCTTCCTCAATCAACTCAAGAAGTGGCTAAACTGGATAGACGCTGGGCAAAACCGCAATACTGGGCGGCGATAAAGAACCTTAGCCAGCCTTACACCCTAAGCTATTATCTGGCGGCGCTGGACCTGCGTTTTGATGAGCAAGGTCAGGTCGTTCAGCAACCAGAAACTCGACAGGTTTACGTCGATCTGTTTACCAAAACCTTCGGCATGTCACTGGCGATCACCATTATCTGTTTGGTTATGGCGTATCCGGTGGCTTACATGCTGGCGAATCTCCCTGACAAGCAGGCCAATTTGCTGTTGATTGTGGTGCTATTGCCTTTCTGGACCTCACTATTGGTGAGGACGACGTCGTGGATTGTGTTACTGCAAAATCAAGGTGTGATTAACGATCTCTTGTTGTGGTCGGGCATTGCAACGGAACGTCTTGCCATGATCCACAATACCTTCGGCACTATTGTGGCAATGGTGCACATTCTGCTGCCGTTTATGATTTTGCCACTGTATAGCGTGATGAAAGGCATCAGCCCGAGCTACTTTCGCGCCGCGCGATCTCTGGGAGCGACGCCCGCTAAAGCCTTTGCCAAAGTGTATATGCCACTGACGATGCCCGGCGTTGGGGCTGGCGCGTTACTGACATTTATTCTGTCGATTGGCTTCTACATTACTCCTGCTCTGGTCGGTGGGCGCAGTGGGCAGATGATTTCCAATATGATTGCGTACCACATGCAAACCTCGTTGAACTGGGGCATGGCGGCGGCGTTGGGAGGCTTGCTGCTTGCCGTGGTTCTAGCACTGTTCTATCTGTTTAACCGCGTGGTTGGCATCAATAACATTAAGGTTGGAGGTTGATCATGGCGTTACCTGTATATTGCAGCAAAACCGAGCGCATCGGCTATTGGGGTTACTTGCTGTTTTGCACACTCGTCTTCTTGTTCCTGATTGCGCCTATTTTGATCATTGTGCCGTTATCGTTTAACGCGACGCCTTACTTCACTTTTACGGAAGGCATGCTCAATCTCGATCCAGACGCGTACTCAGTTCGTTGGTATGCGGATATGTTTACCAACAGTCAGTGGCTGTCGGCGCTGAAGAACAGTACCTTGATAGCCGTTTGCGCCACTTTGGTCGCGACCGCGCTCGGTACTTTGGCTGCGATGGGATTGGCAGCTAACAATGTTCCGTTTCGCAATACCATCATGGCATTTTTGATTTCGCCGATGATTGTTCCGGTGATCATTTCCGCTGCCGCGATGTACTTCTTTTACACTCGGCTCGACTTATCTCAAACCTTCATCGGAATCGTTCTTGCTCACGCGGCACTTGGGACGCCTTTTGTGGTGATTTCCGTGACCGCCACACTCAGTGGGTTTGATCACTCACTGGTGAGAGCTGCTTACAGTTTGGGCGCGAGTCCGGTTTATACCTTTCGCCATGTCACGTTCCCTCTGATTCGCCCGGGAATGATTTCCGGCGGCCTGTTTGCGTTTGCAACCTCGTTTGATGAAGTGGTGGTGGCGCTGTTTATCACTGGTGTTGAACAAAGAACCGTTCCTCGTCAGATGTGGTCAGGTATCCGAGAACAAATTAGCCCAACCATTCTGGCCGTTGCCAGCTTGCTTATTTTGATGTCCGTTATGCTGTTGCTGACATTGGAAATGTTACGCAGGCGCAATGCCCGAATTCGCGGAATTACCGAATAATACGATTCCATACTTTGCAGGATTCTTATGAGGTGAGTGACGAGTTTTAACGGTGAACTTTGCGCCTCTAACTTTCCCTGTACGCCCTGATTTGTCCCAGGGCGTTATTTTTTCTACCTGAGCGGATGTGACTCGGTGAGTCGCCGAAGCGTTTTGTTATCAGTTTGCTCAGATAACTGGTATCGCAGATCGCGACTTCATCGGCGATTGTGATCAGTGGTGTGCTGGAGTTGAGCAGTCGCCAGTAGACATACTGAAGCTTCATTTCAAGCCAGTACTGATGCGCAGTCTGCTGAGTTTGCACTTCGAACAAGCGGTCTAACTGGCGTCGACTCAGGCCTACTGAATCGGCTATCTGTTCAATGGTCTGCTTCCTATCCAGTTGCTGTCGCATGGTTCGGATAGCTCGGTTAAGAATGGGGTGATGATATTGCTCATCTTTGTCTGAACGAAGCTGGTGGAATGGTTCTCGGCTCTCATCAATCAGCATGTCTGCTAGGCCTTTCAGCGCACGAGATTTGTCAAAGTGACGCGAGAGGATCTCCGCCGCCAGATCGACACTGGTACTGCCACCGCTACAGGTAATTCGCTTGCGATCAAAACTGAATAATCGGTCTGAGTGCACCTGTATCTTAGGGTACAGGTCACGAAACTCTTGTTCGTGGCGCCAGTGGATCGTTGCTTCGTACCCTTCAAGTAAGCCAAGCTTGGCAAGGGTAAAGGTTGCGTTATCAATCGCAACTAGCGGCATGTTGTGAGCGGCGGCTTTTCGCAACCAACTCGCATACAGGGAGGCACACTGATGAGCTTGTCTGGCGGTGCGTGAGCCAAACAAAACCAAATAGTCAAAGTGTTGAAGCTCTATGTCATCGATCAGGTGATCGACTTCGATATGAATGCCACAGCTAGCAAGCTGGCGATGCTCATGACCTACCACTGTCCACGAACACAGTTTCTGTTCACTCAGATCGGCTTCATCTGCGGTAAAGCGCAGTTTGTCGATAAACCCGCCTAATGCCAGCAAGGAAAAGCTTTCGCAGGGCAAGATTAAAAATCGAACTTTCGGAGTGGTGATCATGTGTGTATTCCGCTAAGCAATCTTCCTACCACTATAAACGATCAAGTAATATTTTCACTTATCACGTCCAAATTTTACCAAGTCACAATACAAGATTGACGCTATCGTCAGGCTATCAAGTTAACAATGAATGGGAGAACGTAATGCAATTTGAGATGTGGCTTGTCTATCTGGTAGCAGTGATTGGGGTGAGCTTAGCCCCCGGCCCAAATGGCATTCTCGCCCTGACTCACGGGGTAAATTACGGTCGCCGTGCCGCGAAATATACGGTGCTTGGCGGCATTACCGGATTTGTCGGGCTGATATTGATTGCCAGCATTGGTGTCGGCGCCTTAGCCATACTTTCTCCCGCTGTCATTAATGGTTTGAAGGTCGCAGGTGCGTTGTACTTGATCTGGTTGGGCATTGGGTTGGTGAGAACGCGCACGCTGACTAAAAATGAAGATGAAGAGAATGACGCTCAAGCGACTAAAGGTCTGTTTCGACGTGGTTTTTTCACAGCAGTGGCCAATCCCAAAGTATTGTTGTTCTACGTTGCGTTTTTGCCCCAGTTCATTGACCCAGCACAGCCATTGGCGCAACAAATCCTCGTCTTAGTCGTCACTTTTGTCGTAGTGGAATTTGCGGTTGAGTATGGTTATGTACTGCTCGCGCACTATATGCAGAGCTTTCTTCATAACCACGGTGGCACGTTCAATCGTATCAGTGGCGGCGTTTTTGTTTTATTTGGCTGCACGTTACCGTTCATATGATTGAGAGAGTGGTCTGGCGCACATTTTAAGGTTGACTTTATTTGATAGTCAAATTAAATTGACTTTCAAATAATTTGATAATCAAACTAAAGGTCCCATTTTGAAATTTGCCACTGAACATCATCACGACTTTTCTTCACACAACCAGCAAGGGGAGAAGAGGACGTTTTACGTGCTATTGCTGACATTGGCGACTATGGTGGCTGAGATTGTGGCAGGTACGGTTTATGGCTCGTTGGCACTGCTGGCTGATGGCTGGCATATGGGGACTCACGCCGCGGCATTTTGTATCACTTTGTTTGCCTATCGTTATGCGAAGAAAAATGCCGGCAACGCTCGATTCTCGTTCGGTACAGGCAAAGTCAGTGTTCTTGGTGGGTACACCAGCGCCATTGCCCTTGGTATTGTCGCTTTGCTCATGGTTGTGGAGTCTGTACACCGACTGTTTAACCCGGAAGCGATTCAGTTCAATGAAGCCATTATGGTCGCGGTGATCGGTTTGCTGGTGAACGTCGCCAGTATGCTGCTACTTCATGGGCATCATCATGATCACGGCCATCACCACCATGGCGAGCATGAACATCACCATGATCACAATTTAAGAGCCGCTTACATGCATGTGTTGGCGGATGCCCTCACTTCCGTACTGGCCATTGTTGCTCTGTTTATGGGGAAATTTTACGGTTGGAACTGGCTCGATGCGATCATGGGTATTGTTGGTGCCATCGTCATTGGTAAATGGACTCTTGGGTTGATTCACCAGACCAGCCCCGTGTTACTCGATGAAAGTGTTGAGCCAGATTACCGAGAAAAAATTGAATCTGAGCTGGCGGGCTTCGCTCTGGTAAAAGATTTCCATATGTGGAAAATCAGCGGTGACCACTATTCTGCAGCTATCGCGATTGAGTCATTCACAGACAAATCCTTATCAGACTATAAACAAATGCTGGCGAAGTTTGATAAGATTCATCACCTGACCCTTGAAGTTCATACAGCGAAACTATGCGCAACCTAGAGTTACTTAACCAAACACTGACCGAGTTCTACGACAAAATGTCCTCATGGGAGCAGTCTGTCGTCAAAGAAACGGGTTACTCACTGGCACAAATTCATACTATTGAAGTGCTGGGGAGTTTTGGTGCACTGCGGATGAAAGAGTTGGCGCAAAAGCTGGGGATTACCACAGGCACTTTGACGGTACAGATTGAAAAACTGGTAAAAGCTAACCTGATTGAGCGTTGTGATCACCCCGAAGATCGCCGCGCGATTGTCGTCAAATTGACGGAGGCTGGCGATGAAATTTATCAACATCACAACCAGCTCCACCTAGCGTTAGTCAAGGATCTGACCAGACATATCAGCGATGAGCAGTCTGAGGTGCTTTTAGAATGTCTGAGCAAAATGAATCAGGAATTCTAGTTCCTGTTTCTATTTCTCTATCAGTTTCTTCACACTGGCACGATAGGCTTCACTGGCTCCTGCCTCTATCGGGCTGCCGTGAGAAGGAATAAGGGCTTCAAACGACCAGTCAAAAAAGTCATTCAGCTCACTCAAATTGGGTTTTACGGCCTGCATCCATCCTGGCCCAATCCCTGCGTGGGCAAAGAACCCCATTTTCTTCATCATAAACTTGGCGGTAAGGTTGAAGAACGCATCCGGCTCCGTCCAGTTTTGCAGACTGTCTCCGGCAATGGCGATACCTTGATCCCTTTCGAGCCAAAACAGCCCTTCGTTGAGCTTCCCTGAACCAATTTCAAAATAGCGCAGCCCTTTTAGCGGAGGCAGATGACCCGCAGAGAGAATTTCGTCAGGAGTGAAGTAACGACTGTCAGCTTGATTCGGATTAACGCCATGAAAGTAGGGCGCATCCACCGACCACATAGTGGCACCGTAACGCTGCTGATAAAAAGGGTCATCCATTCCGTGAAATGCTGCGAGTCTGACAACGTGCTTAACCTCGCCTAAGGTTTCCAGCTCTTTCAGTGTCTGTTCATCCAATCGGACGGAATTCACCAGTGTCAGCTCATCATTGTCACGAATGATGGTCATATTTCGGCTGAACTGCATGGTAAGCGGGCCGAACCTAGGGTGAGGCGCTTTGAGCTTTACGCACCCTTGTACCCAATAGAGGTCATCTCGAAACTTGGTGAGTGAGCCATGTTTTAGCGCTGGAGGAAGTGTCATCTCAAATCCCTGTATTTAAAGCTAGATTATCAGACTATATCGCTCGGCTGACCTATGCGAGAGCAGTCAAATGATTCGTGAAGCGGTTCTCATCTGGTAACCAAAAGTTAACCCTTAGCTTAGTATGCTACTCGTACTGAAGCAGAACACCGCTGAATTTGTTACTTGTGAGGCCTTATGCAGCGTTTTATTCCCGAGCGATGGAAAACCATTCTGGCTTTACTGATGGCGGTGATCGCCCTAAAGCAGAACTTGTTTTTCGTCTGGGGAATGTTCTGTGTGTTTTGGAGCTGGGAGAATTTCCGCTCAAAAGAAGCTTACTTTGTCGAACGGATCGAGCTGAAGAAAAATCCAATTCTGTTCTGGATTATCGTATTGAGCTGGCTGGCAATGGGCGCGTTGTATTTCTTCATGGATAAGAACATTTTTGATTTCTTTTACCGTCTGTAAGTTGAGGGGGGAACGATGAATATCTATCTGGTTAAAGCATCTGCTGGTAGCGATTACTCCAAATACAAAGCCGAAACGGGTGGGCCGCCGCAGAACATCTTTGCTGCCGCCGCGGCCACACCGAAATGGTATGGGATTGGTATGGTGGACGAAACCATTGGAATGAAAGCAGATTCTTCTCCCGATGCGGATTTGGTAGTGATTTTTATGTCGACCCCAGACGCATATCGAGCTTATGAGCTGGCTTCGCATTATCGTCAGCAAGGTAAGTGGGTGGTTTTGGGTGGCTTGCATACCAAGTTCAATCCTGAAGAAGCAGCTGAATACGCGGACAGCCTAATTTTTGGTGAAGTGGAGAACTACTGGGTTCAGCTGCTCAATGATGCAGAGCTCGGGCAACTTAAGGCTCAGTATCAAAGCAACGAACCTGTTGATTTGAGCTGTTTGAACCCATATCCGACCGACATAATTCCACCATCGGTTTACGATTATACGTGGTCGGTGGTTGTTACCCGGGGTTGCCCTTTTAAGTGCAATTTCTGTTTGGTTCCTCGATTCTTTAACAAGTTTGAACAAAGGCCCATCGCCCACATTGTGGAAGAAGTGAAGCAGCTAAAAACGCTGGGTGTTGAGTGGGTGGAACTGCATTCAGACAATCTGACTCATGATAGACAGTACGCCATGGATCTGTTTGCTGCGTTAGAGCCACTCAAAATGAATTTTTACGGTGAGACAACAGTGCTGATTGCACGTGATGAAGCGCTCTTAGCGGCTGCGAGCCGAGCCGGTTTTAAAGCGGTATTACTTGGGATTGAAACCCCGTCTGAAGCCGCGCTGAAAGCGCAAAAGAAAGGCTTTGTGAAACCAGACAAAATGAAGGAGTACATCGCCAAAATCCGTCGTCATGGCATTGAAGTGTGGGGCGATTTTCTGTTTGGTTTTGATGAGCATGATTCGACGATTTTTAAGCAGACTCAAGCGTTTGTGAAGGACATTAAAGTCGATAAAGTGATTCCACATTACATGATTCCTTTTCCGGGGACCGAGACCTTCAAAAAGCTGGACGAAGAAGGACGTATTTTGACCAAAGACTGGTCCAAATATGACGGAAGCCATACCGTCTATCGACCTAAGAACATGACCGAAAGCGAATTGGAAGAAGGTATCTACTGGATCTGGAATAAGAATACGAGCTTCATCGACAAAATGAAGTACTGGCTGAATTAATTTCTCTTTGTTTAACTGCCAAACTTAGGTGCCCGTCTGTCACTCAGACGGTTTTTTTTGGTTTCTTCTTTCTATTCTCGCCTTAATCATCTTCTCGACGTGTTAACCATTCGTTTACGTTCCGCTTTCTATACTGGCTCGGTATTCACGATTGAAAGGAACTGATATGCACTTACTTAAAGCCGTTTACTTACCTTTAACCCTGCTGAGTTTTAACCTTATCGCTGCGCCTGCCGTTGATGAAATGTTCGATTACTTTGATACCGATAAAAACGGATCTCTGAACATTCAAGAATTTAAAAATGGGGGCATGGATGCGGAAGGAGAACATTGGAATCAAGGGCTCTCCAAAGTGTGTTCAGAGAAAACGTTACAGGTCGCCGAGCCTGAGTTGGTCAAAACATTTAAACAACTGGATAAAGATGGCAACAGTCAGGTTTCTAAATCAGAATTCACCAAGCAAGGTACAGTGATTTACAACGCCTATTGGCAAGCGTCGTTTGATAAAGCGGACACCAATAGCGACAAATTTCTGGTCAAGGACGAATATCTGAAACAAGCCAATGCGTATGTTGAGAAGTTGAAGACGCAATACGCTGATGCCAACATTCCGGTTGAGTGTAAAGCGGACATGGAATATTGGCAGGAGTACTACCAAAACCTCAATCAATACGCTGCGTATGCCTTTGATTATCTGGATAATAATGCGGACAAAAAGTTGAGCTACCACGAGTACATTGGTGAGCATCTCAGATAACGCTGTGATGCATGGCAAAAACAAAAAACCACCATACTTGGTGGTTTTTTCGTATCTAGATTGCTATTTCAGTAATCCGGACAGTTTATCTTTCTCACCTTTAATCCGGAAGTTTTTGAGGTTAGGCAGTAGGCGATGAAGCTGTTCTTCGCTGGCGCCAAACCAACGGGCGAGCTCTGCGTAGAGCTCATCAATGGCCGTGGTGGGTATCAGCACGCCATCCCCGACATCCAGCGGGTTTTTGCTTCCCAATGTTAGAGAAGGGTAGTCGCCGTATACTTTACCGCCATTAACCGCGTCGCCCATCACTATCGTATTGCCACCCCAACCGTGGTCGGTGCCGTTACCGTTGGAGGTCAGTGTGCGGCCAAAGTCGGAGCCGGTAAACGTCACGACTTGTTCGGCAATTCCCAATTCATCAAGGCTGCGTTGAAACTCTCCGAGAGCCTTACTTAGAATGGCGAGCATGCTGGCGTGGTTGTTCAGCAGCTCATCATGGTGGTCCCAGCCAATGTAGCGCAAGAAAAAGGTTTGCTGCTGATGACCGAGGTTGTCTGCCGCCTTAATTGACTGAGCCACTTTGCGTAGCTCTTTAGACAACGGCGAATCAGAGAAGGTCGTTTTAACCCTGATCCCCTCAACTGCTTTACGGTAGATCTCGTGCTGAGCTTGGGATTCGCGAGTGATGGCCAAATAACTTTGTTTAAAAGGATCGTTGGGGTAGCTCTGATTGAGGCTGCTCTCAAAGTTATCCAGCAGCAACTTGTTGAGCTCGGTTGGGCTCTCATTAATGATTAACCCAACGCTGCCAGATTCCGTGATCGAATAAGGTGCGGACTGCAGGCCGTTTTGCATGATGTTGCTGCCTGCGAGTGAGATGTTCATCGGAATAGCTTCAATCGGTTTATTGGATTGAAGGGCATCTGCGAAATAGCCAAACCAGCCACGGTTGATACGCTCCCCTGGTCTAGCTGTCTGCCAGTGTTTGAACTGATCAGAATGGGACATCAAACCAAGTGGCAGAGGCACATTCCCGCTGTAAAACTGAGATTTTTCAATCGGCTTGATCATAGGGCCAGTGTTAGCTACAAAAGCGAGCTTGTTGGTATCAAACAGTCGCTGCACTTCTGGCATGCTGGGGTGAAGACCAAAACGCCTCCCTTGAGCATCCTTATAGCCACTCAGGGCAAGAAGTTCGTTCTTGTTTAGCGCCAGATTGCTGCGCGATGTCTGATAGTCACGATAGTGACGTTCAGAGGTGGGAACCAGCATGTTGTAAGAATCATTGCCACCATCAAGCATGATGAACACCAGTGCTTTTTTAGCTGGTTTGATGTTACCAAGTGTGTTTTTGACTGGTTTAGGCGCGGCATAAACCGGAGCGGTGCCAGCAAGCATCAGCCCTGCGCAGGCAGAAGCGGCGGTGGATGATTTAATAAATTGTCGTCTTGAAATACCCATGGTTTACGCCTCCTGCACCGTGAATTCAGATGAAATTGCAATGAAGAATACGATGGTTTGAACCACCCATTCTGGCTGATCTTTGTATACAGCAAACGAAGACAGAATCTGCGGCTTGATACTTAATTGGGTTTTCCCCGTCAGCAGTAAGCTGATTTCATCAATGAGAGCACCATGGTTTGAAGGATCTTGTGCTTTACCAATGTACTTAGCAAAGTTGAGTTTGAGGCGATTCGCTTTGTTCGCCTGAAGAGTTTCGATGTCCAGTTCAGCGACGTTATGAATACCCGGCTGGCGACTTATCTCGGTACTGACCGCAGGCAAATAGCCACCAAATAGCCAGTAGTACATGTAGTTGACGTAAGCGATGGATGTTGCCGAGTTATGCAGCTCAAACTCCGGCGCGACCAGTCCACTGTCTTCAATGGGGCCATGTGGTGTGTAACTCGATTTGTAGAAGTTGAACACGGTAGGAGAGGAAAGCGGGTGTTGCTCTAATTGATCTTCAATGTCATCACCAATCACCCACAATTTTTTTGACTGGTTAGAGGCATTAAATGCCCGTAAGAGCTGAGTGACTCGAAGAACGGGAGATTTCAGTTTTTGCGATTGAACCAGAGTGCCATGTTCAACGGCTGCGCTGAGAAATCTCACTTTACCCACGGGGTGCTTGAGTGGGTATGTCAGGATCTCGTGAATGGCATTCTTGAGGTTACCCTGTGGACCAAACGCAACCGCTACGGCTTCGACGTACTCTGCACTGGGATTGGAAGTCACCAACTGGTTAATGAGCTTAGTCGCAATAAACGGTGCCGTACTCGGGTAAGAGACCAGCTTGTTTGCTACAGTGCGAATTTCTTGTTGAGCAGAAATATTCCTGCGCAGCGAGATGTGACCGTTGAGCAATGATTTTTCCTGTCTGTCATGATAGCTCTCTTCAACTTCCATCGGCTGAGTCATATTCACAAATGGGATGGTTTTGTAGCGCTTGTCGATACCATCTTCAAAGCTGACTTGGTAACCGTTGTAATCTTTACTCCAAAAACTGTTTTCCCACTCAAACTGATAACTCGCTGCTTTGAGGCCAGTGAAGACTCGGGCGAGTTCTTTGATATCTCGATTGTCGTAGGTAGCGATTGGATGACCATGTTGGTTAGTTTTACGAGTGCCATCAGGATTGAGCTGATAGAGGCCAATTGAAAACAGCTGCATGATCTCACGTGCGTAGTTTTCATCGGGATGGATACGCTGTGAAGGATCGGCTTTACGATTGTTCATGTGACTAAGGTAGACCCCCATACATGGGTGCATGGAGACGTCATAGAGTAAGTCAGCGTAGCTGCCAAAAGCGTGTTTGTAGAGCAGGTCGTAATAGCTCGCCATACCAATCGCATCCAACTCAAGTACAGAATTGTCGGAAATAACCAGAATTTCACTCAGTGCCTGTGCGACCCGATGACGAAGCAGATTTTCGTTGTTTTCCAGTGCTTTTTGCCACCAAGCCATATGGAAATACCACTTGTACGGCAAAGCTGGGTTGTTGCCATCACCATCTATCGCTCTTTGCCCATGGGCATTAACGAGCTTGCTTCTGAAATAGTGCCAGATCTCACGAGTCGTTGACTCATATGAGTGACCTAGAGAGGGCGTTGATTTGAACTCGTTCGCCAACCATTTTTCGCCCCCTTGTTGATAGACAGAGTCGATAAGCTTTTGATCCGCGCCAAGTGTGGCTTGCATTAAGAATCGACTGACCTGCTGTTGGGTGTGTTTCATCAGATTGTCCTTGTGTTGATAACGCCGGAGCCAACAAGGTCACGTTGGATAACGTAGCACTGCGAAACCTGACTCCAATTCGTCCTTCTTTTTCAGTGTAAGATCGAATGATACAAAGAGACGGGTTAACTTTTGGTTATCTCAATAACAACAGATTGGTTGCCTATAACAAGTTATTTGATGAGGTGAAATTATTATCTGTGTGGATTTATTTATGCTGTTGATTTGTGATCTTAATTCGCTTTTTCAAAGCCTTATCAATGCCATAAGCATGAAATGCGTATTGGTTCACGGTTTTGCTGGTGAGTAAATTTACACTGCGAAAAAATTAATCGACACAGTTCGAACATAACAACATCAGGACCTCTACATGAAAAAGAACATCATTGCCCTTGCTCTTGGTGGCGCGCTGGCGCTCACTGCTGCTCCTTACTCTTTGGCTGCGAACGACGCGACGGTTCAAGCGTCAACGGACTACGCGCAGCTTGTAACGAAACGCCAAGTGGTGGATCAATTGTTAGCAGATGCAGTCACTGCATTTAAGTCACCAGCGCGTATCTCACACGCTGGTTTTACGGCAAAAATGCCAAGCAATATGGAAATCGTTACGAATCGACTTCTGGAAGCGTATGAGCTTGAGCCTTACCGTACCGATTTGCTCATTTCGGCCGCGAATGCGCAGATCTACAACAAGAATGTTGACCGAGCGATTGAACTGTTTGAACAAGCTTTGGCAGTGGCTCCTGATGATGTTGATTTGCATGCCTACTTAGCCGTTTGGCAACGCTTTAAAGGCAATGATGCTGAATCAAGCAAGCATATGGAAAAGCTGAATACATTAAATGTAGGCAAAGCGGCTGACATTACTCGTCTCTTTGAAACCGTAGATCGCGTGTTGGCGACACCGCTGAAAGACTCAGCGGACAAAGGTAAGCTGGATGACAAAGGGGCAATTGTGACTTTGGGCTACGCACTAAATCCAGATGGCTCGATGCATGAAATTTTGATTCAACGCCTAGAAACAACGTTAGCTATGGCGAAAGCCAACCCTGATGCATTAATTGTGTTAACGGGCGGGGTGCCAAAAAACCATAAAACGGAAGGCAAACTCATGGCAGACTGGTTGATTTCTAAAGGTGTAAGTAAAGATCGCATCATTGAAGAAAACTATGCGACCAGCACAGTCGGTAATGCGTTGTTTAGCAGTTACGCTTTGGCTCGTCACGGCATCAAACACGCCACTATTATCAGCTCTGCGAGCCACGTACGACGCGGGCAGACTCTGTTTGAAGTGGCAAGCTGGCAAACAGGCCCGCAAGGTATCACGTTCGACACGGTAGGCTACCCAGACAAACCACTAAAAGAGCTAGCAAAGGCTAGCGATAGCGAGCTGCTGGGTATTTACCGAGATGCTCTGCGAACTTACGGTATGTGGAGTTACCGTTCTTACCCACTTGAATCACGCTAAGTCACCTTATATAAAACACCAAGGCTACATCAGTAGCCTTGGATAGCTATGAGCCATTCATGCAGATCCAAGGCTTGCCTGCGATTAATGGACTATAGTGATCCGCCAATAGACTTGCCCGCTTATCATAATCGGACAAACAGAGACACTGAAATAAATTCAATATATTGAGTTACTTACATTTCAAAATACACCCTCTTTTGTAACTAAACTTTACCTATCCCTTACCCCAAATTTCATTCTGTAAATAGCTACTTTAACGCGTACATAAGTTATTTTAACTTGATAACTAACTAGGCATGAAATAGCTAAATCGACGTGATATTAGCCGCATAACGACACGAATACAGCGTATTGACCAGATAATTAGGTTGGAAAGTGCTAGCTTATTTTTAGATCATTATTTATCTGATTAGTGAATCTAAAAACCTTATTCAAGCGTGAAGTAAACAATATAAAATTAACTTAAAGGTAAACTTATGTTTAGGATGAACAAGATAGCGACTACGTTGGCGTGTATTGTTTTAAGCGGCAGTTTATATGCGGCGGAACCTTATGACTCAACCAAGGCCTACTCCGGTGGCTCACAAGTCACAATTGATGGGAAGACATATGAAGCCAAGTGGTGGGCTAACGCTGGTCAAAGCCCAACGGATGAGTATCCAAATGAATGGGACTCGCCGTGGAAATTGATCAGTGATACAACGCCGGACCCAGACCCGACGCCGGACCCAGACCCGACGCCGGACCCAGACCCGACACCGGACCCAGACCCGACACCGGACCCAGACCCGACACCGGACCCAGATCCGACACCGGACCCAGATCCGACGCCAGACCCAGATCCTGCCCCCGGACCAGTTGATGACTTATGTGTTGAATTCAATGTGTATCCGAACTGGACGCGTGGAGATCATGCGAATGGTGGGGACATCATGGTGAACGACAATGTCGCTTATAAAGCGAATTGGTGGACTGCTTCTGTTCCTGGTAGCGATGATAGTTGGGGACATCACCTGAATTGTGATAGTACACCTCCGGGTACGGCACCGTTACTGTCACTACCAAATCCAATGGACCCTGTGCGTCTTGAAGTGAGCGGGTGGCCAAGCAATTTTGTCGTGACTAGCCCTGCGACATTGAATGCACCTGCGACGCTAGTGATCGATACTATCGGTAGCTCGGATCTCTCTGATACAACGAAGTTAACTAATGCGTTTGTATCTCTTATTCAAGCAGTAGAAGTTGCGGGTTCAACATCGGTCATTATCAATAGTGATGTACTGGATGCTGCGACTGCAGACAAAGGCCAAGCATTAGGTGCCATCGCGGTTAAGCAAGCGCTTACTGCTGCTGTTGATGCGACAGGTAGCCAAATTGATATCAATGATATCAATGCGCTAAGTGACGATGCACAAGGTTGGGCTCAGGCGTACAATCTAGTTATCTCAACACTTGCGCCTCAAGCCACGTTCGGTTGGACATTAAGTATCGGTGATTTTGCTTACGATACTCACTCTGGTCGCAGAGCGGTTTGGAATGCAGCGTCAGGCGCAACGTCTGATTTATTGTCTAGCTTTGAACTGTATAAAGCAGAGTCGTTGACCAAAGCAGACTTTGTTGCTTTCACTAAATCAAGCACATCGCCAGCTCTAACTGATGAGCAATGGCATTACGCTTTGGAATACGTCAAACAAGTAACTGATTATCTCCAAACGCCAGCACTGCTGTCTTCTCTTCCTACCACGCAAACCGCGTCTTACTTTTTGGGGAATACGAATGGTGACCGCCATATTCGTAAGGCCGCACACAGCAATATCTTCGCCATTTCGTTTGATACTGATACGGCGGATTTGAGCGATAAAATTGCTCGCTACCAAAGCGCCACTGTGCCGCTTTATTATGCTGGAGAAAGTGTCACAAATGGGCCGTTAACTCGCATTGATTCATTGAACAATGAGTTAGCCAGTGCAGAAACAGCAATGAACAACCAAGCATTCCTGTTTGAAACACCTCAATCACAGTGGATTCCTTCAACGGTGTACAAGTGGGCTGATTTCTTAGCGGGCCTTAACTCTATGCACAACGTTGGTGTAGCAGGGAATACCTTCTGGCTATTGGATGACGTGGCAGATGATGCAACGAATACCATTTATGCCAAAGTCGCCATTGCTGCATTCTTGTCACAGAGTATGCAAGAGACGATTCGCTACAATGCTTGTGATGAAAACAACTGGTCTGAAGTGAGATACGGTGCACCTGTTAACTACCCTATGACTGCAAGCTGTGGTCAGCTAGGTCAGAAGTATGCTGACTATGGTATGGATCCGGTGACGGGTCAGGATCACCCATACTCTTGTCCTCGTGATCCGAAGATGGAAGTGAGCGCACTAACCAATGCCAAGTGGTATGGTGCACCTGCCCCTATCTTTGCAGCTCCGGACTCGGTGTTGGAAGAGCAAGGACTGTTAGTGAACGGTAATGTTGGGCGCTGGACGAACAGCGGTCACTGTAATGAAGTGCCAACTGTTGTCGATACGTCGAAACAGGTATGGGAGCGTGATGAATGTAAAGTCTACGCTGATCAAAAAGCAGGCTCGTTTATTTGGGACGGCACTGATACTAACGGTACTGTCCAAGGATGTGGTTGGTGGGGCCGTGGTGTTATTCAAACCACAGGCCGTCAGAACTTCGGTACATTGAACCACTTCATGGGCCGTTCGCACGTAGACCCTGATACCGTCGGTACAACAGTGAATGGGGTTACGGTAGAAGCACCACCTGCTAACCCACTTTATGCTGACCTTGATTTCTGTTCTAACCCTGGGCTGATTTGTAGCTCGGAAGAGAATAGAGAGATCAAGTGGATTGCGGGCTTGTTCTATTGGGTAACCTCGGTACAGGCTTACAACGATGAAGGTGGTCCATACGCACACTGGAACTATCACACTGAGTTGAAGAAGTATGTAGACGGTGGCTTGCAAGGCACTGAGTTTATTGATGCAGTATCCGGTATCGTCAACCGAGGTTGTCCGGATCACACTTGTCCGGTGAGTGGTGAAGTTCACGCGATTAAAGAGCGACAAGATAATTTCAAGCTTGTTCTACAAACTCTTGGTCTTAACCCTCAGTAAAGGTGCTTGGGGGTAACCCTTAGCTGATACCTTCACAACAAATGGCTCCCAATGAAAGGGAGCCATTTTTATACCCATCTCTAGCTTCTACCCACTGATTTTATATTGCTACTGGTATTACTTCTTCGCCTATCTAGTATTGGTTAACCCTATGGGGGGACTGTTGCTGGATGTCCCGGTTTAACATCAAGAATACGTTTCTCTCATTCTCATCGAGTCGCGAACATTAAATTGTTATGTTATAACATTGTATTTATTGCATTGTATTGAACTTAGGACGTCAATTTATGCCGAAAATAAACCAAGTGCTTCTCGTGGCAGGCACTCATGGTAATGAGCTAACAGGCCTTTATCTCCATAAGCTGATCAGAGATGGACATTACCCTGCCGACCGATCAACGTTTGAGGTTAAAAATGTAATAGGTAACCCTGAGGCGGTAGAGCGTCGTGTTCGTTTCGTTGAAAGTGATTTAAACCGTGAGTTTTCAACAAAGGCATTATCGAGAGCTTCAGAGTCAAAGGAGTCTGAACTTGCCTCAAAATTTTCAGAACGATATGGAGATTCGCAAAACCAACTGATTATTGATTTACACAACACGACCAGCAACATGGGTGCAACGCTGATCCTGCTGTCAGATGATCCTTTTTACAATCAAATGGGGTCATACGTGAAGCACCGCATGCCGAGTGCCAATATACTATTTGAAGATCGTAAACCATGGCATGAGCAGCCCTACTTATGTTCGGTGGGGCAATATGGTGTGATGTTAGAAGTCGGTGCGCAAGCACACGGTGCTTTGACTTATGAAACATTGGAACTGATGAAAAACTTGCTTACCGCAGTGCTAGACTTTATTGAACTACATAACTTAGGCAAAGCTATTCACGGTACCGAGTATGATGCGTATCGTTATTTAGAAGACGTCGCATTTCCGCTGGACAATGATGGGATGCGTATCGCTACGGTTCATCCGACAATTTGCGGGAAAGACTTTGAAGTTGTGAAGTCCGGAGAGCCAATCCTTGCCACTTTCAATGGGTATGACGTGCATTGGCAGGGGAGCAATGAAGTGTATCCTCACTTCATCAATGAAAGTGCGTATTGTTCCAGTAATATCGCCATGGCACTGGCCGACGAGAAGATACGTGTAAAAATATAAAGTGGATGCGCAGAGGGTAGGCGTATTGTCTACCCTCTAAGACTTTGTTGTTTAGGCTATCACGCAAGCCAGCAGCTGGGCTTCAATCGCGTCGTCAAGGTTGTCTGAGATAAACTCTACGCGGCTTTCAAAACCATCATCCAGAATCACTTCGGTCAATCCGTCTGACGTCATGTTATAGCCTAAAACGCCCATATCGGTTATGAATACAGCCTTCATACGTTCAACGTTCAGCTCAACTAGCATTAATGCCAGTTTCTGTCGGCTGAAAACTTTGTCTGGTGAGAAGCGCCAGCCAATGCTTCGAAAACCTTCACCTTCGTTTACTGCTTTGATGATGCCACTCTCTGGCATAGGTAGGTCAGCGGCCAGAGGTTTTGATTGGCCATGGTGGTGATGGTGACCGCCTTTTTCGTTAGCTAAAGTAGGCCCCTCAAATTCATCAAAAGGAATATTGCCAAATTCGGCGAAAATCACTCGTTTGTCCGAGCCACCCAGCTTTGTCACATAAGCGTCTAACTGCCGTTTCTCATCGCCTTGATATAAATCGACTTTGCTGCCAACTATGGTGTCTGAAATCGCAATCTGTTGGTTGAATGTATCATGAAGCGTGTAACGCTCATCAGACAGCTGCCGTGCATCAACCAGCGTGAGTGTTTTTTGTAAAGACAGTACTTCTTGATAATGTTTAGAAGAGAGCACTTGCAATACTTCTTTAGGGTGCCCGAGGCCAGTCGGTTCAATGAGAAGACGGTCAGGCTTGGCTTCGGTAAGTAATTGGTTAAGAGCAATTTGCATGGGTAGCCCAGCTGCGCAGCACATGCACCCACCTGGAACTTCACGAATAAATACTTGCTCTGTTCGATTATGTTGGCCTTGAAACAAGCTTCCATCGACACCTATTTCACCGAACTCGTTAACCAGAATTGCCCAGCGTTCGTCAGCCGGTTTGTGCTGCATTAACTTGAGGATTGCGGAGGTTTTTCCTGCGCCGAGAAAGCCAGTAATGATATTTGTCGGAACCGCTTTGATTGGTTGTTCAGAGCTCATTTGCCATTCTCCTATACCCTTTCACAAGGGTGTGGTTGGCAGAGACAACGGACTCTGAAAATGCTGAATACTCAGGCGGGACTTTAGAAATGCTACTTAAATCAAAGCCTGCACCAATATTGGTCATTGGTGGTACATGAAATTGCTCAGGCAAATCTAAACCATCAACAACACAGTTATGGCGAATGACACAGCCTTTGCCTATCGTCGCGTTAAAAACGACCGAGTTGAAACCGATGAACACGTCATCGCAAACTTCACATGGGCCGTGGATGATAGAGCGGTGAGCGATAGAAGAGCGCTCGCCAATGGTCACTGCTGCGCCTGCTTTGGAGTGGATAACAACGCCGTCTTGGATATTGGTATCCTGCTTGATGACAATAGGATCCATCTCTCCCTGTGTATTGACTTCATCAGCTCGTATCACCGCGTAGGGGCCAATAAATACATTGTCTTCGATAATCACTTTGCCACAGATGATGGCGGTAGGGTCAATGAATGCCGTTTCGGAGACGACAGGCATATGCCCGTTTGGGTTTCTTCTTAACATTTTAATATCTCAGTGGATAGGAACTGCTTTTAGCGTGTGAAGGACAGGGCACTGGCGATTGATGGCTCAAAAGTCACTTGTTTCCCGTCGAATACCTTGTTGCCGTTCACCCAAGTGCTTTGGATCTTCGACGAAAAGGTGTGACCTGCGAATGGACTCCAGCCGCAGTGATACAGGCTGTTGTCATGAGTGACGCTGGTGGAATTGTCTCTGTCGACCAGCACCAGATCGGCGTAGTAACCTTCGCGAATAAATCCTCGGTCTTTGATCGCGTATCTGAGTGCTGGATTGTGCGATACTTTCTCGACCACCTGAGTCAAGCTCAGCCTTCCTTTGTCGACGTGATCGAGTAAGCTCAGTAGGGCATGTTGGACCAATGGCATACCCGCGGGAGCCTGTTCATATGGCACCTGTTTTTCTGACAAGGTATGCGGTGCATGGTCGGTAGCGATGATATCAATCTGATTGGTGTGCAAGGCTTGGATCAAGGCATCTCGGTCGCTGGCGTACTTAATCGCTGGATTGCATTTAATCAGGTTGCCTCGCTCAGCGTAGTCCTGATTGTTGAACCATAAATGATGTACACACGCTTCGGCTGTGATGTGTTTGTGTTGAATGGGCCCCGGTTCAAATAGCGAAAGCTCTTTTTCCGTAGTGATGTGAAGAACGTGCAGCTGCGTGCGGTACTTTTTAGCCAATGAAACGGCGTATGATGAAGACGCAAAGCACGCGGCATCATCACGGAGTATAGGGTGGTCTTCAATAGTGAATACCGAACAAGATTGTCGCAACTTGTCGCTGTTTTGGGCGATGATAGGGCTACTTTCACAGTGTGTTACTACCAACGTGGGTGATTCCTCGAAGATTCGCTCTAATGCTTGCGGGTGTTCGACTAACAAGTCACCCGTTGAAGCGCCCATAAACACTTTTACGCCACAGTGCTTTGTTGGATCCAGCTGTTGTATTTGAGTTAGGTTATCCTCGGTAGCGCCAAGGTAAAACGCGTAGTTGGCGCAGGAGTGCTGGGCTGCAACCGCGTATTTCTGTTCGAGCGCTTCAATGGTGGTCGTGGAAGGGTTGACGTTTGGCATCTCCATGTAGCTGGTAATACCGCCGGCTACTGCCGCTCGTGACTCTGAAGCGATGGAGCCCTTGTGTGTCAGGCCAGGTTCACGAAAATGCACCTGATCATCGATCATTCCGGGTAGTAGGTAACCTCCCTTTGCATCAACAACTTCGTCACTCGGGGTGGCGACAATATCTGCCTCTATTCTCTCTATTCTTTGACCGACAATACGCACATCCATTTGACTAACGATACCGTCGCTGACGATGTGTGCATTCTTAATTAGTATTGAGGTCATAATGTTGGACCGGCTCCTTTTGGCTGAGTTACTGAGTGTTAATCGGAATTCTGGCTGCATTCACTGCACAGGCAATCGATCTCTAGTTGTGGTGTTAACACCTTAAACCCGACTTGCTTGGCATCTGACTCTAGGTTGGTAATAAGGGATGGGTCTAAAGTTTGTTCCTGAGTCTTATTACATTGGCGGCAAATCAAGAACTGGGGGACGCCATGTTCGTGCTCGTGATGGATATGAGCACAGGCGACGTATTTGCTTGAGGCGTTGAGCTTATGTGCCAAGTGCTCTTCTTCCAAAAACTCCAGGATTCGGTAAGCAGACATGGCTTGAACCGTTTGGCCAAAGTGAGTTTTTGCATAGTCAATCAACTCATAAACAGACAGCGCTTTATCAGCATGAAGGAGCGCTGTGAGTACTTGCTTACGTTTTGAAGTGAGCCGCTTTCCATTTGCTCGGCAGCGCTTCTCTGCCTGTTCAATCATTGTCTCGATTGTGTCCATAACATTCACCCAAACCGTGTATTTTCTGATGTTCCATTATTATTGTTTTCTTATGTTATAACATAACATTTTTGCTCGCAATAAAGCCTTTCGACATACTTAGCGAACCAGAAAATACGTGTCTGCGGGTTTTATTTGTTATCCCGCTTTTGGCTATATCTGCGGGACTAAAAAATGCTATTGACCTCAAGCTAGGTTGAGCTTTTATAGTGCCTGGGATTTGAACTTAAAATGGCTAGAAGGTAAAAATGTCCAATAAAACAATTACTTTTCATAATCCCTCAGATTTATTCAATCCAACACCGTATGGCTTTTGTCACACAGTAACGGCTCCGTCTAATGGGCAACTCGTTTATATCTCAGGTCAAAGTGGTGGAGAAGGCGTCGAGCACCGCTTGAGTGAAGATTTTCGCCAGCAAGTGCGGAGTGTGTTAACCAACTTAGATATTGCTCTGACTGCCCATGCAATCAGCTTCGGCGATGTTTTAAAAATTACCGTGTTAATCGTCGATCACGATGAAAGCAAACTGAAAGTCTGGAGTGATGAGATGCTCACGCGTTGGCCGTCTGATCGCTTACCTGCCAGTACGTTGATCCCAGTACCTAGGTTGGCGCTTGATGGGATGAAAATAGAAGTGGATGCGGTTGCTTTTAAAGCGATGTAATCGATATGCCCACCGAACTTATTCCAACAACGACAAGATACACATCTAGTGAAAAATGATGCACTTTAGGTAATCACGTCATGTTTAAAAACTATTTAACTCTGCTTGCGATCGGGCTCATCTGGGGCTCTCAGTTTGTTTTCCAGAAATATTCTCTAATGGGATTTGACCCAGTATGGATAGGTACATTCCGCGCTATTCTCGGTGCACTAACATTAACTCTGATATGCAAAATGATTAGCATAACCAGTGTGAGCAGGCAATGGGGGCTGTTTGCAATAATTGGCCTTTTGGAGGCGGCAATTCCGTTTGTTTTGGTCCCTTGGGCACAGCAGGAGTTATCAAGCTCGATTACGGCGATATTGATGGGAACATTGCCTTTCTACGCATTATTGCTTGCGCCTGTATTTATTAAAGGCGCGAGAATCAGTATAGGTAGTGCGATTAGCGTTATCGTAGGATTTGGTGGGCTGCTGGTGTTATTTTATCCTGAGCTTGTCACTGAGACAGGGCGTATCGACCTTGTTAGCTCGATGGCGATTGTGTTCTCTGCTATCTCTTTTGCTATTGCGTTGCTGTTACTTAATCGTGTCAAAGGTGAGCACCCACTTATTGTGGCGCGTAATGTTCTATGTATGGCCAGTGTTCAGCTGACTGTGATTGCTTTGATGACGGCCCCGCTCAATCAGTCTCACCCAAATGCGTCATCAGTTATGTCTTTGTTTTATCTAGGTGTGATATGCGCTGGCGTCGTGTATTACCTCTATATGATGAGTATTAAAAATGCTGGCGCAGTTTTCACTTCAATGACCAATTATTTGGTCCCCGCCGTCGGCGTATTGATTGGTGTTTTCCTCACCGATGAGTCTGTCCAAGGCAATACTTGGCTAGCGTTAGCCATTATTTTGTCAGCCTTGTTTATTAATCAGATGTTCGAAGGCAAACACAGTAATAACGAGCGATAGTCTCACGTTGTTGCCACGGCTAGTTGAGCCGTGGCATCTAATTTCTGAAAGAAACACTATTGGTTAAGCAGGGAGCTCAATATCTAAGTCTTCGACAGTGTTTTTTGATATGAGAATCAAAAAGCGATGATTATCTCAATATGGGTTTGAGATTAGCCCAATAACCCTGTTTGTCACTTAATGCATTGTAATTTAAAGATTTTATAGTTGGCATGTTCTCTGCTGTATCGATTGAATGCGCAAGTCGTTATTGAGGGGAATGCCTATGAAGGCGATGAATAAAACTGCTGTCTTGTACTGCGTAGTTGGCTTACTTCCTTTTCTCGTTCCGCTCGTTTTTACCATGCAGTTAAGCAGTGTATTCACTTACTACTTCGCGCTGATGAGCGTGTTGCTACTGTTATTTATCATGACGTTTAAAGGCTGGTTGGGTAAGGCGATCAAGCTTCTGTTCGCTCTATCGTGCTTGTTCAGCATCGTATCTTTAGTTCTGACGGGAGGTCTTGTTTCTACGGGAGCGTTCCACTCAATACTGCTGACACATAGCGAAGAAGTTATTGGTTATTTTGAACTCGTTAACTGGTACATCATGGTTCCGGTCTTTCTATCCACCGCGATAGGGCTGTATTGTTTCTGGAAAGCCTACTTGCCTATTCAGGGATGGCGCCGAATGACGTTATTGTTGAGTGTTTTGGTTGTGGCTACCACTTTACCTGTTTTTAAATGGAACTTTGACCCTGAAGCCAAACAGCAGATAGCTGAAGATTACGTCCATACTTTGTACCTTTATCAGGACACGCCCGCATACAATATTTTCAGAGTTGCTGCCTTGGCTTTTTATGAGCGTTATCAGAGCCACTTGAGCTATGGACAAGATATGCCAGAACATGTATTGCCTGATTTTTCTCTCGCTATTCCTACTAATATCGTCATTGTTATTGGAGAGTCTTCACGAAGAGCATCCTATTCTCTCTACGGTAGTCAGATTAATTCGAGCCCAAAGCTGAAGGCTCGCCATATCGAAGATAGTAACCTTGTCACCGTGGTTGATGGTGTCTTTGCTCCTGCCCCCAACACTCGAGAATCCGTCCCTCGTTCGTTCTCATTTATTTCGGCGAATCAAATGTTGTACCAAGGGTTGCCTTATGTGAACTTAATTGATGTTGCTCGGATGATGGGATATCAAACTACCTGGGTTACCACCCAAGCGCTCTACACTCGCTGGGACTCGTTCACCGCTAAAGTAGCGACTTCCTCAGATAATGTTATCCATACTGGTGAGCCAGGACAGCTTTGGCGAGATATTGATGCAGCCAAAGCGGTTGTAAAGCAGCTAAACAAAGATGATGGGCATCAGTTTGTTGTGCTGCATTTATCTGGCGAGCATGCTGACTACTCAGTGAGAAATGGTGAAGCATTGCCCCAAGCCCACTTTGATGCCATCAAGCAGCAACTCACGCTTGCTTCTGATGTTTCACCCATTGAAATCGCTTACTTGAGCTCTGTTCATTTCACAGACTCGATTCTGGATGCACTGATTTCTGGGCTGTTTAAAGATGAACCCAACAGCTTACTGGTTTACTTTTCCGATCATGGTGAAGTTATTGGGAAAGGGCATGGGCTTCAACCTATTCGGATCGAAGACGAGCTTGCCGTGCCTTACCTTGTCTTTGGTTCGCTAGGGAAAAATATGTCTGAGGTGATTAACTGTTACCGGGATAACCAACATCTGCTGTTTAACAGCGCTTACTTTCCTGAAGTCTTGTTATCAACACTCGGTATGAAAATAGAGCCACCAGAGTCAACCAGTGAGTTCACCTATTACTCTGTGCAGGGTGTGACGAAAACCTTACCTAGTGACTTTTCATTTGAGTTTTATTATCCGGGGCAGCAGCAATGCAGATACAACGCTCATTAATTTATCTTTTAATTTTCACATCTGTTCTTATCTTGCTGACGTTCGATAAGCTGAGGCCGATCAGGGTTTTTGCCGTTTATTCCAGCTGTAAAGTCGTCGAGAAAGTAGGGTTGGTTGCAAGCTGTGATCAATTACCCGTTGTCACTATTTTGGAACAAGGTAAGTTAGATGCTGATTCATACGGCGTTGAAGATCCACTAGCGTTATCTTTGTTCTTTGAACGCTATCGTATTCCTGAGCATGTTTATGCTCACCGAACAAACAGTCCTGAGCGGGCAAAAACGTACGCTAAGTATTATCAGGCATTCGAGTTTGATGCGGTTTGGAATGTGGACCAAGAGGCGCTGGATATTTACCACTATCCTGAACATGCATCAATGGCGTTCTACTTCCATCAGCTTGTGGATATTGTACCGATAAGCAGTCGTTTATGGTTAGATCTGAAAAATCTAACGCCTGAAATTAGCCCAACTATTGTAGGCTATCTGAACCGCTACTTTACTCAGAAGAAAGACAGGCAACGTCTAATTGTAGAATCTAAAAACGCGGCTGCACTCGCTGATTTTCATGCATCAGGGTATAAAACATCCTACTACTTGCCGAGCCCAGAGCTCCTTGCGGGGTGTGAGGAACACCGTTCTGTCCAAGAATTGATCGCAAACATTAATCAGTGGAAAACCGATTTTATATCGTTTCCTTACACTCAACAGCAATTTGTAGACTTGTGCGTTTTACCCTATGTAAGAGCGGTTCCGCAGCTCTCATGGGGAGGTTTGCCGTTCGCGATTCCTGAAGGTGCATTAGAGCGATATCAAGGTTATATCGTCGATCACTCATTACACCTAGAGAAGCTCGAATGAGTCTTGTGTGAAACTGGTCGTCGGCTAAGATAGTGTACTTCAGCTGTGGTTAAATCTCGTACCTTGAAGAAAGAGATCTTCACTTACATTGACGTTATTTTATACTAGAGACATAAACTTGAAGTTTGTTCATGTTAATAATGAGAAACTATCACTTTTGTCTACGCATTAATGTGATTGAATTGCCTTAAGGGTACTTAGCAGTATAGAAGTCCAAAATGAACAAAGTTACGATACTTGACGGCGGTATGGGTCGCGAATTAAAACGCATCGGAGCGCCATTCTCTCAACCTCTCTGGAGTGCTCAAGCTCTGATTGAATCCCCACATTATGTAAAGCAAGCTCATCAAGGTTTTATTGATGCAGGGGCAGAGGTCATCACAGTGAATAGCTATGCTTGTGTTCCTTTTCATCTAGGGGAAGAACTGTATGCGTCCAGAGGCAAAGAGCTGGCAAAAAGTGCAGCTCAAATTGCTCGTGAAGTGGTGGATTGTTCAGGAAAAAATGTGGTGGTTGCGGGCTCGCTTCCTCCTCCTCTGGGCTCATATCGTCCTGACCTCTTTGAGGAAGCTAAGGCCCATGAAATAAGTTCGTTGTTGTTTCAGGCTCAAGACCAGTATGTAGACGTATGGCTGGCGGAAACTGTATCGAGTTTGGCAGAAGCAAAGGTTGTTTTGGACGTTTTCTCGCAGACGGATAAACCTTATTTTGTTGCCTTCACCTTGATGGATGAAGTGAATCAACCAGCTCGTCTTCGATCTGGTGAGTCGGTGTCATCAGCAGTAGAGCTTTTGTTGAGTAGTGAGGCTAAAGGAATATTCTTTAATTGCTCAATTCCAGAGGTTATTGAGCAAGCGATCAAAGCGGTGAATAACGTGGTTGGCCTACTGGAGCGTGAGCTAGCGATTGGTGTGTTTGCAAACAGTTTTACGCCAATAAATACCAGCCATGAGGCGAATAACACTGTGCAGGCGCTGCGTCATTTTTCTCCTCAGGAATATTTAGAGTTCGCAAAAACATGGCATTCGCTCGGCGCTAGTATTATTGGTGGATGTTGTGGCATAGAACCAAGTCATATTGAAGTGCTATCGGAATGGCGAGATGGAATGGAAGAGTCTTAATTACTCCTCAAGACATACATATTTAATGCTCTGGTTAAAAATCCCTCTTCGAAGAGGAATTTTTACTTAATTAGCCAGTTTTGGTCCCGAAATGATCAGAAGAACACCCTACAAAACCGTTGGCACCATTACATCGACGTATTGGAACTGAGGGAATTTGGCAACGGGGCTACCTTTGGTTATCGCAACGATAGCACCTATAGCCATTGATGCCGAAATTGATGAAGAAATGGCGAGCTGCGAGTCGTATTCCACTTGTTTTGCGTAGTAAGTCTCTGCGCTCTTTACCAAATAGTCGGACATGGCACCGGAGTGAAGCAAGTGCATCAGAATAGCCTGTTTAATCTCGGTGTGATGAGCGACTTGATAGTGCTCCAGCCAACCTGGCGTCGTGTGATCGAGCAATGTCATCCCAGATCCGAAGCCTAAATTGATGGGAAAAATTTCCACTTTCTTATGCTCTTTGCAGATCTGGTGTACGAGAGGGAATTCAGGTGCATCAAAGTCTATGGTATTGATGACAAAGTCATGCTCAGGGATGTGTGTCTTCAAGTCTGACTCGTCCAGAAACTTGTCTATGACATTAATTGACGCTGTTGCATCTATTTTTGTCAGTCGGTCTCCAATTGCTGACGCTTTGTTCTTACCAAGCTCGTGGGAAGTAAAGTTTTGTCGATTAAGGTTGCTTGACTCAATGGTATCGCCGTCGGCAATGGTAATATGCCGGATGCCAGTGCGAAGAGCCAGTTCTGCCACGACCCCACCGATTCCACAGCCTACGATCAAAAGTTTGGTAGAGGCTAGTTGCTGCTGTTCCGTAGGCGAGACGAACAACCAGTTACGTGAGTAGTCCATCACTAGGCTCCTTCGGTAGATTGTTCAGTGACAGCTTCTTTGGTTTGATAGGCTGGTCCAGAGCTAACCATTAAAATCAATCGATAGAGACTGATTTGAATCCAGGTTTTGAATGCAACCCAAGTGTTAAATATGCCAACTTGCAGAATGTCTTCTCCCTTTTCAGTATCAATCCACGTCATAACAAAGCTGTTTACGTTGTGGCGTTTTGCTCTGGGTAGCTGGCGGTAGTCTTTCTCAAACCCCATTTCATCGGTTTCTGAACTGAGAACAAAACGTTTCGAGTCAAAGACAACGGATTCCGGATTGTGGAAGTATTTTTTGACATAACCATTTACCAGCGTTTCTGCAACTCGAGCATAGATTTTAGAAGGTGGTTTGATTTGGTTGGACTCCGCGGTAGGCCATCCTTTTACAGTAAAACGGCTGAAATTTTCTATGATCCTGGGCGTTGCAGATATGTTGGTGGTATAGACTCGTCGATATTTTCTGTAAATGACTTTGGCTAAGCCTGCGGTGGCGAGTGCCAAAAGATTCGTCCCATTGTTTTCTGCGATAACAACGAGTCCTGCGTGAACAACGGTTAACTTACCTTCGCGAATAATGGGGCTCACCAAAAACCCGATAGGCACTTGTTGCTCTTTATACAAGATGCCGACAACCATGCTTTGGAATTTGTTACGTATCGCTTCTACATCATCAGCGGCATCTAACAGTCTGTGATCAACCGGTTTCTTGGCGCGTCCATTGATTGAGAGTAACTCATCGTAAATCTTTAAAAGTGCTTCGTCGCTCAAGTACTTTCCTGGATTAAAGTAATGATGTGTAGTTGTTGGTCCAAAGTGATCGATGTAGGTGTGCGTCATAGCAGCTAGCCTCGTTGTAATTATCATTGCTGTTTTTATGTACGACCTCGGCCTTATAAATAGTGATAATTTACTTTGCATAATCATCATAAATATAAATAAAAACAGGAGTTTAATAAAAATTTTGCATATGCTACTGGTTTTATATTTTGGTGAAAGGCAGTAGATCACAAATGATGAATGCAACCAATGTGACATGGAAAATTGAACGGGTTGAAAAGGTGGCTATACATGAGGAGGTGTGGTGGGAGTTGTTGCGACCTCTCGTTGCACTCTATGCTTCGGTGTTAGCTGAACGAGCAACTCATCACTTAATGAATCGATGAGTTGCTGGCGTAGCTATCTTTAATTATTTGTAGTTAAGAATTGGTGCCTGCTTAACCCTCTGAAGGCAGGCTTCTCCAAACACCAGTTGTGCTGGGTAAGTTTGGTTATTTATTTGAGTCTAGTAGACCGCCTCAATCTTGAAGGGGTGTTAAGGATATTTTAGTGGCTCACCTTACCGCGCAAGGATTTTGTTTGTGACTTTATTCCTTTGGCTTTTAGACGTCTTTCTTTAGAAGCTCTTGTGGGTTTGGTTGCGCGGCGTTTTTTCTGTACGACATTAGCGGAGCGAATCAGTTCGGCGAGACGATTAAGTGCGTCTTCTTTGTTCTGCTCTTGAGTGCGGTATTGCTGCGCTTTGATGGTGATAACGCCTTCTTTCGAGATGCGTGAATCATTTAAGGCCAGCAAGCGCTCTTTATACACCGCAGGAAGTGTTGAGTGCTTTATATCAAACTGCAGGTGTATCGCAGAAGACACTTTATTCACATTCTGGCCGCCAGCACCTTGAGCGCGAATTGCTGTAAGTTGAATCTCCCATGCCTGAAGCGTGACTGTGTTTGAAATAGTGAGCATTAATGAAGTGGATTTGCGGAGTAATAAGCGAAGTGTAAAGCGAATAGAGGCTAAATACCACGAGCTTTGATAAAACCATAGCTCGTGAATCTGCGTTTATGCTGAAGTGGCTAGTCGCTGAGTGGTAATACGTTGACGAATCGCGTCGTAAACCCAGTTGAATCCGATGGAGTAAAGGACGAAGAAAATCACCACGCCAATATCCATGACTAATACTGACCAGAATCCGAGTTGCAGTGTCCACATTAGAACAGGGAAAGAGATGATCATCATGCCTAATTCGAATCCGAGCCCGTGCAGAATACGTACTTTGGCGGTTCGCTTACTGCGGTCTGCGCCGAATACTTTGTCGTAACCATAGTTGTAAATGTAGTTCCAGCCCATCGCTATCAGCGATAGTGCGATTGCTAGCCCCGCCATTTTGCCCGCGCCGTTTCCAGTGATCAGCGTTGCTAGCGTCGCCATTAAAATCAAGGCAACCAGTTCAAATAGCACCATATGTAGAATGCGTTCTTTATGTGACATTGTTTCTCTCTCACTTATGTACTGATTATTTGCTATAAATAGTATCGGTATTTATGATTGAATATAGATAGTAACTATCACGAATGGTGATATGTATAACATTGAGCAACTAAGGATGTTTGTTGAAGCCGTTGAGCAGGGCTCCTTTTCCGCCAGCGCGAGAAAATTGGGCAAAGTGCAGTCAGCGGTGAGTCAGGGAATCAACAATCTAGAGATTGATCTGAATATTCAGCTATTTGATCGTTCGACGCGTAAGCCGACGCTAACCCGTGAAGGGCGTCAGTTGTTTAAGCAGGTCAAAGCGATTGTCTTGCAGGTGGAAGAGCTGAACGCATCAGTGGAATCGATTGAAAACGGCGATGAGGAACTCATTCGTCTTGCCGTGGATGATGCGCTCATGGTGCCGAACTTGCCGAAGATACTTCTCCAGTTTGCTGAGAGCTTTCCGGCCACAGAGATTGAACTGATTTCGACCGCCAGTATGGATGTCGTCGAGTCTTTGACTTCACGTCAGGCAGACATTGGCATCATGTTTACTGATTTGGATTTTAGTCAGGACATTCACCCGTGCTTTATTGGGCATTTACCGTTTAAAGCGATTTGCCATCCAGCTCACCCTCTGGCTGAGCTGGATACGGTCACGATCACTGATGCCATCAAATACCGTCAGTTGTTACCGCGTGGTAACCAAGGCGCTACCCTACAGCAATTTCCCGTGCTGGCGTCCAAGGTGTGGTGGTCAAACAGCTTTAGCTCGATCAAGCACACTATTCTGCATGGCAACTTAGGTTGGTCCTATCTGCCTGCTCACGTGGTGGATCCTGCTATTGAGTCAGGCGCCTTGGTTGAGTTACGTGTTTCGATTGATCACAAGACTTGGAGTCCGCCTGTGGATGTGGCGACTTTGAAAAGTTCAGGTAAAGGGCCAGCACTCCAATGGTTGGAAGAGCACCTCAAGCAACTGCTTGACTGATTCTTATCACGCTTTGGTTGCCAATAAGGCGCCGAAAGAGACAAGCGCAATGCCACAGGCTTGTTCCAGCCTTTTCTTCAATTTCAGCAAGCGCGTTTGAAGGGTTGGGGAGGTCAGCAGGACGGCCACTAAACCAAACCACAGCCCGTGAAGCAGAATCATATAGCCACCGTAAAACAGCGCTAGAGTCATTTCTTCGCCGTTGGGAGAAATGACTTGGCTAAAGATACTGACAAAGAACAACATGGTTTTTGGGTTCAATGCGTTACATAGCCAGCCTTGCAACGCATAGCACCATTGAGCTTGATGGCTTTCCATGCCTGCTTGTTGTTCCAATTCGTGGCTACTGGATAAAAATCCTTTTATACCTAGATAAATCAGATACGCAGCGCCGAGATATTTCAGATATTGGAAAAGAAAAAGGTTTTGTGAAATTAAGTAACCAATACCTAGAATAGAGTAGGCGATGTGAACCGTAATCGCGGTACTAATGCCAATGGCTGTCCAAACACCTGCCGCTCTTCCTTGTTGAACACTGTTCCTCAACACTAAGACAAAATCCGCCCCGGGACTAATAACAATAAAGAAACCGAGCACGGCTAAACTAACAAATTCCATTGTGAACCTTTGTATATTGTTTATAAGATGCAGCTATTGTAGGAAGCTTATCTCCTTTCTATAATCGAAAGTACTGCCAAATACTTGTGAGATAATTTCACATATGCGTCACCTTAAAGCATTTCACGCATTCCACATCGCCGCATCGTCCAGCAGTTATACGCAGGCAGCAGATCAGCTCAATTTGACGCATGGGGCCGTCAGTAAACAAATCAAGACGTTAGAACAGTATTTGGATAAGCGCCTGTTTCATAAACAAGGCCGCAATGTGGTGCTAACGGAAGAAGGGCAACTGCTCAAGAGCTATACCGAGCAGGCGTTTGGCGCTTTATCGGCAGGTGTTGCCAAGCTAAACAGCCTCGATGCTCACTCTTTGGAAGTGTCTTGTGAGCCCACGCTTACCATGCGCTGGCTGATGCCCAAGCTGGACGAATTCTATTCTCAAACAGGGACGGATGTCCGGTTATCCACGGCAGGCGGCCCAATCAATCTCGTCAATGCGGGGCTGGATGTCGCGATTCGTCGTGACGATTTCCCGATCCCGTCGCACTATCAGATAACTCCTTTGGTGGAAGAGTGGGCGGGGCCAGTGTGTACCAAAGAATACTGGGAGAGCATTCAAGGTGATATACAAAATGCCAAGGTGCTGCATTCTCAAACGCGTTTAACAGCGTGGCAAGAGTGGTTAAACGCTTCGTCTCTCTCAGGAGTCACAACAAAATCCCAGCAAAGCTTTGCTCATTTCTATTTTTGTTTGCAGGCGGCAAGTGACGGGCTTGGGATCGCTATAGGTTCTTACCCACTGGTACACCATGATATTCAGCAAGGGCGGTTAATTGCACCTATGGGGTTTTCTCTTACTGGGCACAACTATGTTGCCATCCAAGCCGCCGATCATCATTCGCCACTGAGTAAGCCATTCGTCAGTTGGCTTAAATCGGAAATGAGTAACTGCTTACCCTGCCACTCCGCAGCATAGCCCTTACCTTATTGACCAGACATTAAAGCTCGGAAATAGAGTGAAAGCGGCCCTGTCATCATGTTTTCATCGAGTTGGTCGGTGTTAGGGTTGCAGTTGAGAGCTAAAGCAAACCCGTGAAGGTAGTCCGCCAAAAGATCAATGGCATTACGCTCTTCCGCTTCGCTTAAAGACAATGACGCGATAATAGATTTGAAACGCTCAATGAAGACCATCGCTGGGCTGACAGATTCCATGCTGAGCAACGTGGTCAATAATCCTGGATAGCTCTTCAACAACTGGACATAGCTGGTTGCTAACTGCGTGAGCTCATGCTGCCAGTTTTCGTTAGTTTTAGGCAGATAGATGTCTTCAATCAAGGAAACCGTGATGGCTTCCAGCAGCGCATCTTTGTTTTTGAAATAGTAATAGATGGCCATCGCATCAACATCTAACTCGCTGGCAAGTGCCCGTATACTGGGAATTTTTCCCTGCTCTTTCATCATTGATTTTGCAACCGAAAGAATACGTTCCTCACCCAATTGAGCTTTTTCTCCTGCTGGTCTTCCACGTTTCTTCTTGACAGACATTTTATTATCTCGTTATAGTATTTCCATTAATTCTACAGTGTAGAATTAATGGTGTCGAGTTCATTTTATCTATCACTATCGGAGCTGTTTTATGTCTAACATCGTGTTTATTGCTACAAGTCTAGACGGGTATATCGCGGATAAAGAAGGTGGTCTTGATTGGCTTCACTCGGTTCCTAACCCAGATAATCATGACATGGGGTTCTCCGCAATCATGGAACGCGTCGATGCACTCGTGATGGGGCGAAACACATTGGATGTAGTTTTATGCTTTGGCGGCGAGTGGCCTTATTCGAAACCTGTTTTTGTATTGAGCAATACAATGGACAAGGTGCCTGAAGGTTATGAAGACAAGGTCTTTCTGGTCAAAGGTGATTTGGAGAATGTACTGAAGGAATTGAATGGTCAGGGTTACAAAAATCTCTACATCGATGGTGGAAAAACGGTACAGAGCTTCCTTCAGCAAGACCTGATTGATGAGATGGTCATCACTACCATTCCAGTATTACTTGGTGGTGGCGCGCCGCTGTTTGGTGACTTAGTGAAACCATTGAATTTCAAGCTGCATACGAGTGAAACTCATCTAGGTGCTATTGTTCAAAGTCACTATTTAAGGGCCTGAAAAAGCGCAGATACATCAATGTTTTTCACTAGAAATAATTGATATATATAATATTTTAACAACTACTCTCTTAGTCTTTCATCAGCTAAATATAGTGGTTTTCTATCGCCAGTCACACATCCGAATTTAGCGTTCGATTTATTGTTGTAATTGCTTGTCGAAAAGGGCATTTAGACGTCGATAAATCGGACGTAAAGGATTGAACATGCCACTTTCTTATGATGATACTCAAAGACTTAGGGAGTTTTACAAAGTTTGCCTCGACAGCCAACATCAGATGTTGGGATATCCAGTTGCGACAGATTACGACTATCAGGACCTATCGTCTTTCTTCCAGTTCTCGATTAACAATGTTGGTGACTGGGCGGAAACGTCGAACTACCCAATGAATACCTTTCAGTTTGAGCAGGATGTTGTTGAGTACTTTTGTCAGCTGTTTCATACCAGCACAGAAAAAGCTTGGGGTTATGTCACCAATGGTGGCACTGAAGGCAATATGTACGGATGCTACCTGGCACGTGAACGCTTCCCTGACGGTGTAGTGTACTTCTCTAAGGATACTCACTATTCGGTGATGAAGATTGTTCGCTTTCTCAACGTCGAGCATTGTGTTGTAGAGTCTCAGGCTAATGGCGAAATGGATTATGACGCGCTAGAGTCCGCTCTTAAGGAAAATCCGAATAAACCACCAATTATCTTCGCCAATATTGGCACAACCATGTCCGGAGCAATAGATAACTTAGAGCAGATTCAGGCTCGATTGTATAATGCAGGTTTTAGCCGCGATCAGTACTACTTGCATGCGGACGCCGCTTTTCATGGCATGATCATTCCTTACGTAGACAACCCGCCCAAGTTTTCATTCAGAGACGGCATTGACTCAATATCTGTGTCTGGCCATAAGATGCTGGGGTCACCGATTCCGTGTGGCATGGTGCTGGCCTTAAAAGAGCACACCGATAAGATCAGCCATCAGATTGAATACATTGCTGCACCAGATAAAACGCTTACGGGCTCGCGTAATGGCTTAACGCCTTTGTTTCTGTGGAAGTTTATTCGAAGCACCAGCGAACAAGAAAAAAGAGAGCGAATTCAAAGCTGTCTTGAACTGGCAGAAGAAACGGTTCAGGTACTTAACAAGCATAATATTCCAGCCTGGCGAAACGCCAATTCAACCATCGTGGTATTCCCTAAGCCTTCTGAAGCGATTTGGAGAAAGCACCATCTTGCCGTTGCAAATGGTATGGCGCACATCATTATCGCAGGTCAGACAGTAAGAAATCGGAGTAAGCTGAATCAGGTTTTGGATGACTTGATGAGTGAGCAAGCCTATACAGAGATGACACTCTCCGAAGAGTAAAAATGAAAAGGGCCTGAGCGCCCTTTTCTGATAGCGGATAATCTATGAGTGATGCTCGTCGACAACGATATCATGCAACATGATATCTGGTGTGTCTCGGCATTGCTGCGCCAGTTCATCGATATACGCTTCAATTCCGTTGCTTTCAATAATAACGGCGACTTCATCCGCGTTGTAATTCCATGACAAGAGATATTCCATCACGACAGGTTGAGTCTGCAATTCCAGTTCGTTGAACTGCTCACAGGTCATTTTATCGACGGAGAGTATCTCCTGATCCTCGCACTCGGCATAGCTTTTCACGCTGCTGTAGCCAACAACACCGAGTACCGCTGCAAATATGAGAACGGTGAAAGGCTTTTTCACATCTATCTCCTTAGGACTATTTAATTAAGGCAACAGACTAGTGTGTAACAAGATAAAAAAGATAAAACTAAGATAAACAAAACATCCAATTTTCGTCATATCCTTATGAATTATTTAATTATTCTATTTTTATGACATGCGTTAGTGGATGAATAGAATGTTTTCTCTTTTCGGTATTCGTGGAGCTTTGGTTCCGAACTTCGATGGTAATGAGATGCTAAATTTAACCGCTAAAACCTTGTCTTTTGTCGTTCTTGCCTTTGGTGTGAACGATGTTGGGCTGACCAGTGAACAGGATGAATTTCTGAAGCTACCAAAACCTATTTATGGACTGGATATAGAAGATCTTCACATAGAATTGATTCGATCAGAGTCTGCTTTTGTGAGCCATTGGGTAGAACGACAATGAAGTCGATAAGAATTGATAATAAATCCAACAAAATCATCTAATTGTATACTATCTTTAATCTGAATTAACGAAACAATAGGGGCGAAATTTCCAAATATGTTAGAGAAAGGTACCTGTTTTATTGTTGATGAATGGCGCTTTGTTCCAAACGAAGGGCAGATTTTTTTTGCTGACGAAACGGTTAATATTGATAGAAGGCTATCTAAGCTGCTTGAGTTCTTTTGTCAGTATCCGGGGCAGACACATACTCGTGATGAATTGATCGAGCATGTCTGGAATGGAACAATCCTGACGGATCAGGTCGTGACCCAAGCAGTATTTGAGCTGCGCAAGGTCCTTAAAAACAAAACGGAATCTCACAAAAATTATGTTGTGACTGTGCCAAAGCGCGGTTACAAGTTTGATGCTGAAGTGACAGTCGAAAAGCTGGAAGTATCCTCGCCTTCAACAGCTAGTGAAGTGGTAGAATCGGACGAAGAAGTTGTGGCACCGGCGACCCTTATCGCTGACAAACCTGCACGCTCCAAGCGTAGCTATCTTACCTGGGCTTTAGGTGTGGTTGTGGTGCTGCAAGCCGGCTTCATCGCAAATCACTGGGCAAACTCCACTTCAGGAGCTGACCACCAACATCAAGCGGTCGATAATATTCAGCACTATGAATCACGTTATGTGGTGCTTAATCTCAGCCCTGGAATTGAAGAATCTCCGGAGCTTTATGGCATGGTGACCAAGTTCATGGAGTATCTCGACTATTACAGCAATATCCGGATTGTTAACGAAGAGCCTCATTCCAAACTGGCTGCGGTTGAACTGAGCTTCAAGTTAAAACAAGGTAAAGATGGCAAGCAAAAGCTGGCGATGAAGTATTACAATCGCGTATCTCAGCAAACACATTTAAATCGACGTTATTCCACTGACCTATCTCTATTTCATGCGACCTTTTTGGCAATGCTGGATGACGTACTGAGCTCGATGTTCATTGAGGTGCCTAAGCGCGATATTTTACTCACTTTAGAAGAAATGCCACGTGACCCACAGACGCTCGAAAATATGATGAATGGCATTGGTTTGTTGTACAAAAATTTCGACTTTATGGGGTCTTTGAACCGATTCAGAGCCGCGAAAGAAACGTCACCTGATAGTTCTATGGTGATTGCGGTGAACTACATTGGTGAAGTTATGAATGTATTTTTTACCGATGTGGAAAACAAAAGTGCCAAAATTGTACAGCTCAATCAGCTTTATGAACCTGCATTGACGGAGAGACTTCAGGAAGGTGCTTCACCAAGAGTTTATGAAGCTAACGCGATTATGGCGCTCACTAAAGATGACCCTAGGCTGGCCTCGCGCATTCTGTTGTCTATGCCTTATCAGCAGCAATCCAATCTGACCTACATTTTGCTGGCAAAAGCAGAAGAAGCGAGAGGAAACATTGGAGGTGCGAGAGAGCTGTACTTGAAAGCGACCCAGGGTAATTCATCTATGAGAGCTCTCAACCTAGCAGGGCCACTGTTTTTTGACAGTAACTTAGACCCGATTCTCGAAGATATAAGCCCAGAGCAGTAAATGAAAAACGCCGGAGTGATTCCGGCGTTTTTTTGTTTCTGTTCGATAGTCGAGGGCTTAGCCTAACTGATTCAAATCATTTGCACCATTAACCTGACTGTTGATCGCTTTACGCTTGCTCAGCAAGATATGGCAACCTTCCAGAATCAGTCCGAATGCCATCGCGACATAGACATAGCCTTTGTTGACCATAATACCTACCCCCTCGGCAATCAATAACCCACCAAGAAGTACCAAGAACAACAGCGCTAAAGTTTTTAGCCCAGGGTACTTCGATATTGCTCCCTGAATCTTATCGGCGAATACCATCATGATTAGTGCTGAGATGATGATTGCTGCGATCATGATATTGATGTCGTTAGTCAAGCCTACCGCAGTGATGATTGAGTCGATAGAGAATACGGCATCCACCGCAATGATTTGTAGAATGATGACGGCCACACCAGTGCTTAACGTACGCGAATGGGTTTGGGTTTTAGCCCCCAACCAGTGCCACAATTCGTGCAAACTTTTAAGTAGCAAAAACAGCCCACCCAACAGCAATATGAGCGCCTTACCTGTGAAGTCATATTCACTGATGGTGAGCAAAGGTTCTGTCAGAGACATCAACCAACTGATTGAGAACACCAAGCCGATTCGTGACACCACGGCGAGTCCAATACCAAGGTTTCGCACACGCCTGCGAAGATGAATCGGGAGTCGTTCACACAAGATGGAAATGAAAACGATGTTGTCGACACCGAGGATAATTTCCAGTGCCAGCAAAGTGCCGAAGATAACGGCAATGTCTAAATTCATAGTGATAACCAGTTAACGATTAGTTAGAGGAGGTAGCAAACGTACGCAGCCCAATCAGAAGTATTACAACGCCAACAACCTAGTTGTTGTTGGCTGTGATATGTAGTTCGGGACGGTACCGATAGGGTCGACGATTGCCCAGAGCATAAGAAGTTGGGTGATCAAAAGGCTGAGCATTGTCGATTAAGCTTGCACGCGGCTAGCTCGATATTTTTTACGTAGCTGTGCGGCAAGAACAAAAAGCAATTTAATAGCGATAAAGGTCATAATAGATTCCTGATGTAGGTTGAACAGGAGTGCATTATTTCCTAATCCGAACGGGTTTTAATTACCGAATCGTTAGCAATATCTCATCAAGCTATTTGCTGGAGATAAAAATATAAATCCTTATATATCAGTGTCTTGATATTTATTTTATCGGTACTTTATCTGTTTAACTGACCTAAAGGTGGGTGCATTGAGCTTATGTGGGAGTCTTTGTTCCTCTTAGATAGTGATTTTATTAAATGGCTATCCGCCGTTGATAAATTTTCAGTGCAGTTCCTGCATGATTGAACCCAGAAATCGAGAGGAGATCATCATGCTGGAAAATGTGGCGAGGTTTTTTGCGGTGCTTAAGGAATACGATATTCTGCTCGCACTGACATTTATCATTATCTATTGGATCATGGTTCGTTTTACGGACAAAGCAATTACGACGCTGGCGGTTGCTAAGAAAGTTGGCCTGAGTCGTACTCTGTTTATTAAACGCTGTTTCAGCCTGATCTACTTCGGTTTCCTATTCGCTGTTTATCTAATTGCTAGTGGGATTGGCTATGGAAGTTTTTCAATTTTTCTTTCGTCTGTATTTACTGTTCTTGGTGTTGGCTTTATTGCTCAATGGTCTATCTTGAGCAACATTACAGCCAGCTTTCTGATTTTCTTTGTTTTTCCATATCGGATTGGCGATGTGATTAAAATTGCCGACGGGGAAGATATTGAGGGGACCATTCTTGATATACGTATGTTTCATACCCTGATTAAACACCCTGAAGGCAACGTAATTACCTACCCTAACTCCCTCTTGCTGCAAAAGAGCGTCACTAAATGTTTCGATTGTGTGAATGAATCGTCGTAAGTCCACGCCATCAACTGGGATGGTCTACCTTTAACAGACCGGGCGGCGCACAAAAGGAGAACAGGCTATGCAAACAAATCCGGTAGGTTGGTTTGAGATTTATGTTGATGACATGGATCGAGCGAAGGCGTTTTATCAAACGGTTTTTGATGTCACGCTGGAGGAGATGAACGATGATGCCAAAATGGGTGTGGAGATGTGGCTATTTCCTGCTGTGATGGAACAGTATGGTGCGGCAGGCGCATTGGCGAAGATGAACGGTGTTTCAGCAGGCGGCAACAGCACGATGGTGTATTTCTCGTGCCAAGACTGCAGCCTTGAAGAGGCTAGAGTCGCTGGCGCTGGTGGGAAAGTTGAACACTCCAAATTCTCTATTGGTCCTCATGGCTTTATCGCCGTGGTGTCGGACACTGAAGGGAATATGATTGGCCTTCACTCAATGGCTTGAAGTCATTCGCTTCCCTCCGTTTTGCAGTGAGGGGAGCAAACCACCTTATTCCCAAGAGTAAGTCGTTTTCTTGTTAGGCTTACGCTTCTTCTCAACCTCTGTTGCGCAGAGGTAATCTTCACGAAAATCAGGGTTGTCTTTCATCTCCAATGGGACGAATAGTCGGATCTTCGTCCCTGCGACGACGACGGTTCGATTTCCCATCACGGCGATATCACCACGATGTAACCTGATGCCTTTCATGGTTTTCACCGATGTGCTAGATGAGGAAAGCACCACCGGATAGCCAAACAAGGTCAGTTCTTGATTGGTCAGAGTGACGGTCTCTTTGAAGGTCACCTCAAAATACTGTTCTTCAGAACGGATAATACTTTCGAGTTCACGCACTTTATCTTCAACTGATGCGGAAAATACCCACTGGCCAAGAATCGTTTCCCATTTGCCGCCGAGTCGCAGACATTTCTTGTAAAGAAATTGATTCTTACGGCCACTGCTGAGCGTGCAAATGTCGATACTGCTTTGCTCTTCAAGGGGCAGTGTGAGCTTAAAAATGGCTTCGTTGGAGTAGTATTTGTATTTGTTCGAGACTTCTTCAACATGCAGCTCAACTTCACCGAGCGGCAAGTCACGACTGTAATCGTCAATGATGATTTTACAATGCGAACGCCCAGTGGAAGCGAGAAAGAAATCTCGCTCTTTCTTCAGAATATTAAAGGTTCTCATTGTCGCCGTTTGTTTCTCGTAGTATCTGTTCCATCAAAGCTTGTTGCTCACGATCGATCGTGTCTTGTTTAACTGGTTTCGCGGGTTCTGTCACCTCTTCCCATGCGGCTTGCGACACATTTTTCGCCGACATGCTTTCACCCGCCCCACGAAGTTTATCAATACGAGAAAGAATGCTTCCAACTTTTCCGCTCGGCCTTATACCTTGTGTCATTCGACGCTCAATTTCACGATCCGTTTCTGTTGGCTCCACTTTGAGCACGTTCTGTTCGACGTCTTTTTCTCTTTGGTCGAGTGTCTGATCGAGGTTGTTCTGCACTTCTTGATACGCGTTGATGTATAGCACTTTGAATTCTTCTGCGAGATTTTTCTCAGACAGTGATTTCAGGTAGCTGTTCTTACGGTTAAAGATGTACTTTTCAACGCGAGTTTGCGGATCTTTTTTGATCAGGATGCGATGGCGAGCTTCAAGAATTTCGTTGTTGAGCGGTAGGTCCTTCAGCATAGAGAGCAGGGCCAATGCGGGTGGCCACTCTTTACCTGCCACCAAACGCTCACGTAGATGATGAACAATACGCTCAACATCATCGATGGAAAGCTCAGAGGCAAACGCCGCAAATTCATCATCCGGCTCTGAGCCGTACATGTGAGTGAACTGGGTGGAGAAGTTCTCCTGCATCTTGCCAAAGAAACCCATGATGTGCTTGCGTTGCTCTACAGAGTACGGACGAAGCACATCCTTCAAATCCTGATTGAACTCGCTGCTGACTTGCATTTGGTTCGAAGTAGTTGCAGGTGCAGCAGGCGTTTGAGTTTGCTGAACAACGGGGATGCTAGGTTTGGTAACCTGTTGAGTTGTTTGAGCGGGCTTATCCTGACTTTTTTGCTTCCAAGAAGAGGCGATCTCGTTGATATCTTTCATCTTTTACCTAGTCGTCAAAATCAAAGTTGAAGTTCGCCATCTTTTTCTTGAAGGCTTGGTTGGGTGACATTTTGGTCGCTGCAGGTTTTTTATTACTAAAGCCTTTACCTTGTCCGTAACTCTTTTCCGTGTGCAGGTGTGCGTGGAGGCGACTGTTAAGGTCGTCCTGACTCATCAGAGGCTGACCAATGGCCTGAACTTTTTCCACAAAGCTTGCCCAGACGTTGGTCTGATTGGCGAAACCCGTGCGGAACATAATGACTTCTGCCCACGACTCGATCACATTAGGTGACAGTTCAGCAAGATTGATCATTTTGCCATTGGAAGCCGATGGATTGAGTGGCTTCACCTGCGTTTTATGGAATTGTGGCACTTTGGCAATCGGCTCTGAGGTGGCATACACAGGAATAGAGTGCTGGTTGCCAACGTTGATTTTGCACTTGATGTTCCCCTGCTTACGGGTATACGTCTTACTTAGTGAGATAATGGCTTGCTCAACCGCCAGTTTGCCAAGGACATGGTCAATCGTGGATTCGGAACCGTTGGTCATTTCCTGCAACTCCGCCATGGTGGTAATCACTGCACCGCTGCGATCGGACAATTCTGCCAGAGCGAGCAAGATGAGCTTTTCTTCCATAGTGACACAAGCATGAGACCAAACTCGTTCAATAAATTTTGAAGACATGTTCTGAATCCAGAAATAACAGACTAATAAGGAAATTATACGATTTGACAGGGCGAACACCAACAATTGATCTCAGTGTTCGCCTTGATTTCGTTAAACCAGCGTGAGATTGGCGGCAGTTTGTTCACCCATCTCGAACAGTTTGTCGAAAATACGTTCGCCATCGGCTCTGAGACCGTTGTGCTCGTACTCGTTTGTTATCCACGCTTTAGCATTGGGCATCATTGCCAGAGTTTCGCGGCTGATGTCCATTTCAACAAACATATCATCGGCGTAAACCGCGCAGCTGACTGGTACTTTGTTGTTTGAAAGCTGCTCAGCACTGTATAGCGGTGCCCAGTCTTGCTTTTCTGCTAGTAGGTCTGCGGCTTGCTTGAGCGGTTTTAACGTTACATATTGGTCAAACATCCAAGGGAATACCATTTCGCCAGTAAAGTAAAACGGCTGCCCCGACTGATAATTAAACGCCTGATGATCTTGACGAACACGGTGCGCACTCCATTCTGAAGCAAAACCCTGACAGTAGATAGACTCGTGCAAAATGGCATAAATCGGATTGGTCTGGAAGTTCTGTTCCATCAGCATAGTATTGAGGATTTCATAACGAAGCTGAGGCTTACCGTTCACTGTAATGAACGCGTTTTCAAGCAAGTAGTAAGTGGGTAGGAAAGTATCACTAACGCCAAAGTTAATCCCAATTTGCTGGAATTGTTCGACGGTAAAACGCTGGCCATTGGGTAGAAACTCTTCATTTTGCAAAAGATGATCAGCAATCTTCTGACATAGCTGCTGAGCTTTCGGGAACTGGTTGAAAAACGCTTGGTTCTTTTCCATCGTGCGCTTAAACGTCGCACGATAGACATCGTCTGGATGTCGGGAAACAGAAGGCACGCCGCCTGTGATGTAGCTACGCGACAAGCTGTCTGGGAACAGAGACAGATAAGTCAGAGAGCAGAAACCACCAAAGCTCTGGCCTAGGATAGCCCATTTATCGACACCGAACTGTTCACGGATGAATTCCGCATCTCGCACTATGTTGTCAGCGCGAAAATGGCTCAGATACTCTGCTTGTTGCTGTGGCTGTAAATGGGCCAATGTTTGGTGATTAACAACCGAGCTGTTACCAGTGCCCCGTTGATCCAGCAACAACACACGGTAGTTTTGCAGTGCGCGTTTTATCCATCCGTTATTACCGTTTTGGCGTGGTGATGGAAATCCTGGACCACCTTGAAAATAAACCAGCCACGGTTTTGACGAATTCTTGTCTTCAACGAGAGACACTTCACGCGCAAAGATATCAATCTGTCCTTGTGCTGGGTCTGAGTAATCCAGTGGTACAGAGAATGTGTGTGGGATGTAATGCAGTCCTGCGTCAATAAATGCTTGAGCGTTCATTATTATTTCCTTTTCTGAAGTCGGGCTACTTTACTCTGGTTGAAGCGGATAACCAATCCTATCAGGTTAATTCTGAGCAAAGGATGTCGCGTCTAATTGGTCGTTGTCTGCAAGGCTGCCACTTTATGCTGGATGACCTCTTTGACCCAATCCGATAACCAGAGAATTCTCGGGTGGTGGCTGTCTCGGGTGAGTGTGACCATTTCGATATCAAAATCAGGAATATTGATAGGTGGTGGGCAAAGAGTGAGGTTGTCGTCGATCAGTTCAACCCTTCCCACCATTTCTGCCATGACAGCAAGCAAGCGACGGCCAGTGAGCATTCTTCGAATCGTGAGAAAACGGGTGCTACCCAACACTACATTTCGTTTGACCCCCATATTCGATAATGTGGTGTCAACCTTAGTAGTCAGCTCCTGACTGGCCGTTATGATCATTTGCGGTGTGGCTAGGTAGGTCTCTAGGGAGAGGGGGAGTTCGGAACCCAGCACTCTGTTATCAAAGATGCACAAATGTTTTTCTCGGTATAGAAAGGTCGAGGTGACTTTCGGAGGGAGATCTGAAAACACGCCGATACACAGGTCTACTTCTTGTTTTTCTAATGCCTCAACACAGTTGCTGACATCAACCGATTTGAACAGCACCTTGGCGTTTGGCGCTAACTGCTGCAACTTATCAAACAGTTCTGGGCCGTACACTTGTTCCGCATAATCGCTCAGGCCAATTTTGAAAGTGCCGTCGAAACTATCAGCTTCAAACGCGGCTTTAGGCATGATGTCCTGACTGAATATAGATAGGATCTGACGAACTTTAGGTTCAATTTCCATCGCTCTCGTCGTCGGAGTCATGCTGCTGCCGCCTCGTTCAAACAAGGGGTCGTCCAGTAGCTCCCTTAGCCTTTTGAGGTTGTAACTTGTTGCAGGTTGACCAAGATGAAGATGTTTTGCCGCCGCCGAAACACTGCGGTGCTTGTATAGGGCGTCGAAGGTCAGAAGCAGATTAAGATCTACGCGTCGCCAGTTGATGTTGTCGCTCATTTCATTCAAAGCAGTGATTAATCATGAATATCAATGTAGTCGATGTGGATGATAGAATCATTCGATTTCACTGATTTTGTTTCACTTCCTATACTCGAAGTAATTTCGTTAATGGGAAGAATTCTATGCCAACCTCAGCCATCAACTCACAGATAGAAGTTTTAAAATCTCTGCCAGTCAACCAGTTCAAAACGAACAGTGCGCAGATTGAGGTTAATGATGTATTCGTATGTCGTGAAGGGATCTCCCATGACGGACACAGCTATGCACAACAAGCGGTCAGTAGAGGTGCTGTTGCGGTGATTGCGAATCGTCCGTTAGATATTGATATTCCGGTGATAATGACCGATAGCTATTACCAGAGTTTAGCGTTAGTGAAGGCTTACTATGGTCATCCCCACCAGAAAATCAAGCACATAGGTGTCACCGGAACAAATGGTAAAACCACGGTGTCTCACTGTCTCAACCAGATTCTGAACCAGACAACGACGAGTGCTTACATCGGAACGCTGGGCGCGAAGTTGGCGGGTAGCGATTACCCGCTTGAGAACACAACCCCCGATGGCGTGACGTTACTGAACCTCTTCCATCAGATGGCGCAGCGCGAAACGGAATTCAATCTTATGGAGCTGAGTAGCCACGCTCTAGCACAGGACAGAGCCGGATTTGTATCATTGCAGATTGGCATTATCACCAATATTGGCCGCGACCATCTCGATTACCACAAGACTAAAGATGCTTATGTCCAAGCCAAGTTGCAGTTGATTGATCGTATAGCGCCCAATGGCACGGCGGTGATCAACCTTGATGACCCACATGCAGTCGCGGCGATTGAACGAGCGAGTGGGAGAGTGAACGTGGTGACTTTTGGTATTGAGAATGCTCAAGCGCATGTTTTCGCCACCAATGTACGTACTACTCGTTTTGGCTCGTGTTTTGAACTCCGAATTAACGGCGAGTGTTTTGATGTGAACTCTCAAATGCCTTTCACGTTCAATGTCGAAAATGCTTTGGCGATTGCAGCGAGTTTACTTTCACTTGGTTGGCAACCGAATAGGATAGCGGCCGCATTGCAAACAATAGTGGCACCCGATGGTCGTGCTCATTTCTTGTCGCTTAACAATGGAGCGACCGGGTTGGTGGACTATGCGCACAATGCTGATGGGCTCAGTAAGCTGCTGGAAGACGTTCGACCTTATACCAAGGGGCGTTTAATCGTAGTGACCGGAGTAACGGGAGATCGGATTCAGGATGCGAGTGGCATTGGCGTTCTGTGCTCGCAACTGGCAGATACGGCAGTTTTTACCTCAGATAACCCCATGGGTGTCGATCAGGAAGACATATTTCGAGCGCTCACATCGCAAGTGTCCAAAGTTCCTCACTTTGAAATCAGTGACAGAGCTGAAGCGATTGAATTTGCAAAGCAATTGAGCGTGGCCGGTGATTTGATCGTGGTGTGTGGAAAAGGCAGTGAAACTCACCAATACATTTCAAATGGCAAGGGAGACAAACAACAATATATCGGCGATCTCGCGGCGCTGAGTAGTGAGGTGGCAAAATGATCAAATGGACTCAACTTTGTGCCTTGCTCTTTACTCTGGTGGCGGCGTCCGCGGGGGCTGTCATTACACCTGATGCACCACAGATTAATGCTAAAGGTTATGTCGTAATGGATTACCACTCCGGTCAGGTAATTGCTTCACAAAACCCAGATACGCCTTTGGCTCCTGCGAGTTTAACCAAACTTATGACGGCGTACGTCGTTGGACAAGAGATAAACTCTGGTCGCCTTAACTGGGATGACAAAGCGACAATCAGCCGTAATGCCTGGTCAGTGAATTTTCCGGAGTCATCCAAAATGTTCATCAAACCGGGTGATGAAATCAGCATTCGTAACCTGATGCTGGGCGTGATTGTTCAATCGGGAAACGACGCTTCGGTTGCGCTAGCTGAGCACGTAGCAGGCAGTGAAAGTTCTTTTGTAAGCTTGATGAATGGTTGGACGCAGACGCTTGGCATGGAAAACACACAGTTTATCAATGCGCATGGCTTAGATGGCGACAATATTCAAACCACACCAAAAGATATGGCAAACCTGATGCGTGCTATCATCAAGGACGTGCCTGAGGTCTATAAGCTGTATCAGGAGAAGAAATTTACTTGGAATGACATCGAACAGTACAACCGAAATAAGCTGTTATGGGATCGCTCACTGAATGTGGATGGTGGTAAAACAGGTTATACCGAAAACGCGGGGTTCAGCCTTGTCTCGTCTGCGACAGAGGGGCGGATGCGTTTAATTTCTGTGGTGATGGGTACACCAAGTCAGCAGGCGAGAACCAGCGCTTCACGTAACTTACTTGGTTATGGCTTTCGCTTTTTTGATACCGTCCAAGTGGCGAAAAAAGACGAAGTCATTATGCAAAGCCGAGTGTGGAAGGGCGCTGAGGAAAACGTCCCTGTAACGGTGGCAGAAAATGTGTATCTGACCTTTCCACGAGCCATGAAAGACTCGCTCAAGCAGGAGGTGGTCGTCGAATCCCAGTTACAGGCACCGATTGCAGCGGGAGACTCTCTGGGGCAGGTCATCTGGAGTCTCAACGGTGAGCAAGTGTTTACTGCTCCCGCCGTAAGTCAGGTCGGGGTGGACCAAGGCTCATTTACCAGTCGGCTGATGGATACCTTCCAACTCTGGCTACGTGCTTTGGTGTCAGGCATTAAAGCGTTTTGGGAGGGAGAGTAATGACCGTTGCTTTGAAGCCTTCTACCTTGTGGCAGAACGTGAATTATGTTCGCTTACTGTCTGCGCAGGTGATATCCCTGATTGGCACAGGAGTGAGCTCGGTATGCTTAGCTTTACTCGCTTATGATTTAGCGGAAGAAAATGCAGGGGCAGTACTGAGCATCGCTTTCGCCCTCAAGATGCTGGCCTATATTGGCTTAGCACCAGTATTTGGTGTTTTGGCTCACAAGTTGCCCAAGCGCCAGACGCTGGTCGCTCTGGATATCATCCGTGCCCTTATGTTTGCTTGCCTCCCTTTCGTCACTGAAGTGTGGGAAGTGTACGTGTTGATGTTTGTTATCAATGCATGTTCGGCAGGGTTCACACCAATGTTTCAGTCCACTTTGCCACAGGTTTTACCGGATAAAGATGATTATGCTCGGGCGCTCTCATACCGTCGCTTAGCTTACGATTTAGAGCAGATTTTTAGCCCGATGCTTACTGCATTGTTGCTGAGTGTGATCAGTTTTCGTCAGCTCTTTATGCTTGATTCGATGACTTTCTTATTGTCTGGCGTACTGATCATTCTATGTACCTTACCCAAAAGGAAAGAACTGAATATTCAGCCAAAAAAACTCTCTTTTCGCTCAGTGTTAAGTGGAATTTCAGCGTATTTAGAGCAGCCGAGTCTGCGTGCACTTTGGTATGCCTATTTGGCAGCTGCGTCTGCTAGTGCCATGGTTTTGGTGAATACTGTGGTCTATGTACACGACATTCTGCATGGGAGCGAGACCCAAACGGCGATGGCCATGTTAGTGGTTGGATTAGGGTCCATGCTGGTAGCGATTTTTCTTCCTCGACTCCTTAAACATCATCAACCACAGCGCTACCATTTACGCGGTTTAGTCTTTATTGCTCTGGCGTTTTTGGCCGGAACCTGGACACCAGGCTGGATTGGTTTTGGCTTGATGTGCTTTGCGTTGGGTATCGGAATGTCATGCATTCAAACGACATCTGGGCTCATTATTAATGCCGCAGCCGAAGGTAAAGAGAGTGGTGAATATTTTGCCGCGCATTTCTCGTTGACTCATTTTTGGTGGTTGGTGACATATTTGAGTGCAGGCCTGTCAGCGAAATGGCTTGGCCTAGCGGGCGCTTATTGGGTGATGCTTGGTCTATGTCTTGTCAGCGTTGCGTTATATCTGGTTCAGACGAGAAAGAATGCTTGGGGGCAATAGAGTGTTGGTGTAAATTGTCCGAAAAACAATCAGGTACCACCATAATGCAAAACTATTTTGGCTCGCCTTTCGCGGGTAAACCGATTGCTGAACAAATTACTAACCCTAACATTGTCGTTGGCAGGCACAGTTACTATTCAGGCTACTACCATCAGCACAGTTTCGATGACTGTGCTCGATATCTTTCTGCTGAGCGTGACGATGTCGATAAACTGATCATTGGCAGCTTTTGCTCTATCGGCTCCGGTGCAGTGTTTATGATGGCTGGCAATCAAGGGCATCGTACCGACTGGGCCAGCACTTTTCCTTTCTTTTATCAGGACGATTCAAATTTTGCTCAAGCAAAAGATGGTTTTCGTCCGGCTGGCGATACTGTCATCGGCAATGACGTGTGGATTGGCTCTGAGGCCATGATCATGGCTGGAGTCAAAATTGGCGATGGCGCGGTGATTGCCAGCCGAGCTGTGGTAACAAAAGATGTGGCACCTTATGAGATTGTTGGCTCTAATCCAGCCAAACACATCAAGTTTCGTTTTAGCCAAGAAGAGATCACGCAGTTGTTGGAAATGCAGTGGTGGCACTGGCATGACGAAGAGCTAAAAGGGGCGATGGAATGGTTGTGTTCCAAAGATATCGCTGCGCTTCATCGCTATTGGCAGAACTACATTGCTGCTTCGTGACAGTCAAAATACAAACTTAAGTGGCCTCTCAGTCAAATAGGCTTTGCAGAGATAGCCGCTTTAGAGGCATTCAAAAATATTGCGCTGGGCCAAAACTCTGTTTGTTTGGTTATCAACCCATTCTCTACAGTATGAAAAGTGATCACACGTGCACTCTGAACCTTGTCTGACACTGTTACATCTGTTATTTCTATAAAATTTTTCATTAACTATAGAGTGTATCTCAAATTTCCATTTTCCCTCTACTGGGTAGTTGGAATTGATTGCAGAGAAGTTATCTCTGCCAATAATCTTCTCTCGCGATTGAGGTCAGAAGCCTTCGAAGTCAGGACTAAGCCATTGACTTGCCTTAACGAAGTCATTGGTTGCCATTGCGCTCCAAAAGGCAATGACAATGTCTTTTGATTTCATTTTCTGCTCTCTAAGTTAGTTACACGGTTTAATAGAAGTGTTGGTATTACTAGTGTTAATGGATTGCGTATTCTCTTTTTAGTAAGTGTCTGTTCACTTTTATTACCTGCTTGATGAATAGGGAAATGCTCTCTACGAATCAAAATACTCTATCGCTTAATTATTCCTTTTATCGCCAATACAAGAGACGTAAAGCATGCTCTGTCCTTTTTCACGGCCGCCATGGTTGAATCTAAATGTATAATAGGAACTTTCAGACTGAGTCTGCTTCGTAGCGGACCAGTAGCGATAATCATTTGGCAATAGGCTAGAGCTAGTATGGTTTTGTGAGCGAGACAGTTTATACAACTCTTTGATGGTCGGAACTCTCCATGTATCTAGCCCTGCGAGATTCAATGAGTTCAACATATTGCACCATAGCTTTGCTTCGGATGTTTCACTATAGGGCGACTGTTCGTTACGAAATAGTACACGAGTTTCTTTACGTCCTCTTCCGCTATGACCTGAATACTTAATCGGAGTCAGCTTTGTTTTTTCTACCAGCACAGTATTTAATTTATGTATCTCCGATGTTAAAGGAGGATACGTGAATAAATAAGTTTGCTGCGGATTCCGAGCACTCTCGATACTAATAGCTTTAAGACAGAGTGACGCTTTATCAAATACTATTTCCTTGCTTAAAGCACCGCATATTTGGATGTTGCGTCTAAAGCGCCAAGTCGATTCTTTTTTAGGGGGAATCTTAATTGCTTTGGTAGGATGTATATCCCTATGTATCTTAAGCAGCACTGGATTATGTATGTAATATACTACACCTAAGAGGCTGACAATATGGAATATGCTTTGTTTCGAAATGTTCATTTAGAAAACCTAAGAAAAATAAATCGTTTTCTACAGAAAGAGCAACGATAGATTGCTCGATATAACAAGGTTTGTATACATGTCCTGTTAACTTTATAGAGATATTTATGGCGGCAGAGCATCATTTCTCTTCGAACGAGATGTTTAGTTCTTAATGATATTTTTATTTTTTTTAAGGAACAGGGTGATGTGTCATTTGAATTGATGACATTTGTCATTAATTTCAACGAATGGCGCTGGACGCCTAAGCCTTCATTATAATACCTGAATATGTCGAGGGTTTCTCTTGATGTTGGTGAGGGTTCGTAGGGTGAGCTCGTTATGTAGTAAATGGACTCAATTGAGCCCACTTTCATTGTTGCAAGAACTGGGATGCGAACAAACCCAGATTTAAGTGAAATGATTGTTGAACCAAAGTAGTAACGATTTCCTCATGCAATATTATGACGTCTGTCATGCCATAGCGGGAATTTCCGACCTATCCAGATCCCCATTCCCCAGTAATATGTTCGGTGATACCTATTTCCATTTCAGTAGACGTGTCTGAGTATCCACGGATACCATCTACATCCATGTATTTATGAATTTTATTATCGTCCTGTAGTATATCATTTTTTGGATCTGATACTTATTATTGTCAGAGCTACCAATATTGACAACGTTAGTGCTCTGGTTCCGAGCCATTTACGTTAAATCCGGACAAAAAACTAGATATTGCAGCTAGTATTTTGTAACTATCTGTTGTTCCAAATATTTCTTTTCAACCATGTCCCTCTGCTATTTTCGGTTACGTCGTTGACCATTTTTTCAGCGATAGTGTCGTAACCTACGTTGATAGCTGTGTCATGTGACCTGTGAATCAGAGCATGTTCACGATCAACGTTGTTAATTTTGGAAATGAAATGGTGCCACATCGATGGATTTATGTATCCAACTGGAATCGAAGACCACCTAGTCCATAATTTCTGGCAATCTTCATTCTTTACGTAATCAGGGGTAAGATTGCTTTCATAAACTGAATTTACCCACTCGACCCCAGCTGATTCTGCTTGTTGCTTCATCCTCTCCAAGCTCAAACCTGCAAGAGCGTTGCTGACAGGATGCAGGCGATAATAGTACAATTGCTCGCCGCAAAGTTTGACTGCGCCTTTGTGGCCATATAACTGAGTACATTTTTCTATCCAGTCTGTCTCAGCTCTTTGTCGCACAGATTCCAGATAAGAAAGTTTAGTTAGCCCTCTAGAAGCAACAGCAGGTACGTTAACATCTGTTACCTTAACGAGCTGGCGGTTGTATGTTGAGTTTGTAGGATTACCGAACCTTTCTGCGAGATTTGTCTTATAATACTGGGCTAGACACGGATATCCACCGCCCACATCGCTATGTGAGCCGGGGAATGACTCTTGATGAAAATTATCAGGCATCCAACCTTCGTCTCGTAGAGAAGTCAGAGGAAAGTTCTCTCGGTACTCATCTGAAGCCGTTATTTGAAATACCGATTTAGCACAACTTGGGCTTAAGCCTAGTTCAAAATTGTATTCGTCATCGTTACCAGCTAGATAAAAGGAGCCCACGGTGTCAAACAAACCGACGAAGCGAACGCTTACGCTACGTTTACTATCTCTCTCATATCCTCTATAGACGGTGATGGTATCACCATGTATTGAAGTGGTTTCATTGCATTCGTCTTGTCTAAGGTTAGGATAGACACAGCTATCTTTGGCTTCCGCGCTCAGATTGTTAACGGGTTTTTTGTAGTCAGGCAATCCATCGTACACAGCGTTAACAAAATGACGCGAGAGTGCGGCTCCTCGACTGAATCCGATCACGTCAAAAACAATGTGGTCAATCTCTTCATAAACACCGGACTGATTCAACTCATCAATGACGCCTGACAACTGTCGCAATAAGCTTTGCCACTTGTTAAATGCACCAGTATTTCCACTGAGGAAATCAAGTACTGGTTTGCTACGAACGCCTAAGAAGTGTATGAGTTCAGGGACTCTGTTTAGTCCAACTCCAAATGCTTGTTCCAATGAAGTCTCATCTTTTCCTTCATCAATCAATGAAGAAAGAGATTGCTCATCTTGAATGTCAATTGTTCCCACGCCAGAAACATATATAGCGGTAGATTTTCCAATTTCTTGGGGGTAGGCTGAGTACAATCTAGCTACATTTGTTCTGGATTTGTCACCATGCTCTTCTTTGTATTTATCATTCCTATTATTTTGTCCAGTTCCGTCAAAAAAAACGCCTATTCGGAACAGTTTCTGTGGCTTTAGGTTGACGACTGGCACACCTACTGACATAACTTTCTGATTGTTCATTGCGACGATGTTAGTACCATGGAGATAGTAGCCCTGATGTGAATAGCAACAACTCATAGGGTCGTGGTATGCTTCATTTTCTGTATGGCTTCCGTATCCTGCCTTAACTAAATCACCAACATCCAAGCGTACTCCTGCTTGGTTGAGCCAGCCTTCGTCAATATTGGCTAATTGTTCTACCGTCAATTTTTCGTTTGTGTAGACAAGGTATTGACCTTCAACCTCCACCCCACCTATTTTCCAATAAACAGGAATGGCTGATAGCGGTTTATCCGAGGCAAGTTCACTACTCAGTTCGCAGCCATTTGAGTGTGTTAAATTGAAACTGTATTTTCCAATACCCATAATGGCATATTCGTGAATGAGTTTGCCGTGCATAAAGTGGTAGTAGAACCCTTGGGTAGGAAAACCTAAATTATCTCCATGTTGTATCACAGGCATAATTGCAATAAATGCTTCTGTCGGCATATCTTTTTTTTCCTTGTGCGCTCGTACTTTCTTAATTCCAATAGCAGTCTGATATCCATCAAGCACTGTGAATAGGTTTCGGTATTCACTTTGTCCGGTTTTTAGATACAAGATTTTGCTCTGAGCACCGTCTCGTTCTTGCCAACTAAACTTCGTTTTCTCCTCACCTACACCAGACAAACAAAGCATCCAGCCTACATGTTTATGAAATGCTGCTTTGGAGCAAGATAGTTCAAGGCGATATTCGAATTTATCTTCCGGCGTTGATTCGTAAGTGTCATTTGTTGTCGGGATTGGGGGCGTATGTACATTCTCGTCCTTGAAATGAGGATAATAGGCGTTGCCAATATTTGTATGCCTTTGGGGTAAACAGGTTTGGTCTTTGCTTCGTAGAGTATAGCCATGTAAATCTCTGTTATTTTTCATAATCTTTTAGTTTATGCTTAAGATTCATACAGCAAATAGGTTACCTCTAGATTTCTTAGTAATAAAATCGACACAAATAATATTTAGAGAATGACAAATGTCATTCTAGCTATCATTTGTGAGATCAAACGTGTCATATGTGTTGAATAATCATGTGTAGTGGTCAACTAAAATTGGCCACAGTTTTGTAAGTTTCCCAGTAAAGTCTTTCCGACTCATTCGGAGTCAGGCCACCGTTATACTGATGTGGCCTGATTTGGCTGTAGTATCTAATGATATAGCCAACAATGGCTCTGCCAAGCTTCATCTAAACTGCGATAACCACTGGCTGGCACCCATTCTGTTTTCAAGCTTCTAAAGAAGCGCTCCATTGGACTATTATCCCAACAGTTACCTCTCCGAGATAAACTCTGTTTAATTTGATATCGCCATAGGGTCTGACGGTATTTTCGATTCGTGTAATGCGTTCCTTGATCGCTATGGAACATAACTCCTGTAGGCATTCCTCGTGACTCATACGCCATCTTTAACGCTTTGACGGTCAATTGACTATCGGGCGAAAAGGACATCGCCCAGCCAATAGGTTTTCGAGCAAATAAGTCGATAACAACAGCTAAATAAACCCAACGGCTCCCTGCCCAAACATAAGTGACGTCTCCAACCCATACTTGATTTGGAGCAGTAACAGCGAACTGCCTCCTCAAGTGATTAGGGAGCTCTACATGCTCTAAGGGCTGCTTTCTATACTTATGCTTTGGTAGTTGCCTGCTCACCAAGCCAAGCATTTTCATTATTTTACTAGCGCGATATCGATTCAGGTTCATGCCAGAATTCGTAACGATGCCTGCAGCAATAGTTCGAGCGCCCGCTGAACCATTGCTCGCGTTGTGAGCCTCTTGAACAAGGGCTCTAATTCGAGCTTCATGAGCAGGAATAGCTTTTGGTCGCGTTTTTTTGTATTTGTAACTACTGCGATGGACACCGAATATGCGACAAAGCTTGAGAACGTTGTAGCTCTGTTTGAGTCTTTCGATTATCGAGAATTTTTCAGTGAGTCCGACATCAACAGAGCTGTAGCCTTTTTTATGATTTCGTTGTGCTTTTCTAGCTCGGCAATCCGCTTTTTAAGCTCTCGGATCTCTATTTGCTCTGGTGTAAGCGGCGCGGATTTTGGGGTAATTCCCTGCCTCTCTTGTTTAAGCTGCCTTACCCACTTGTCCATAGCAGATTTGCTCACATTCATAGCTTTAGCTGCTTCAACCACGGAGTAACCTTGGTCAACAACGAGCTGGGCTGCTTCAAGTTTGAATTCTGGACTGAAAGTTCTTCTCGTACGCTTTGTCATAGTTCCACCTGTTGTGTACGAGGTGCATTTTAACACCTCTAATCAGGTGGCCAAATTCACTATACCACTACAATGTAATCAAAAAGCCTAATGCTTAGCTCTGTATTAAGGATTGTTTGGGCATTGATTGGTGTGTTTAATCAATTTACTAATTTTGATTAATGGTGATTTAGACGACTCGGTTGCCTGAGGTTAGAATAATTGCGGGTAATAGTGGGAGATCTAGATTGAAATGAAAGCTGCAATGATTGATAGAACTGGGCGACCCGAGGTCATTAAGATAGTAACTCAAGATAAACCTGAGATTCCCAAGAATGGTCTGTTGATTGAAAACCATTTTAGTAGCGTTAATCCGAGAGACTGTTTGATTCGCTCTGGCAGATATCAGCTGCAGCCATTCATTGCTACTCCCCCCCTTATTCTAGGCAGTGATTTGGCCGGGATTGTTATCGGTGTTGGCCAAGATGTTCAAGGCTTTTCAGTTGGTGATCGAGTATTTGGCATGAAAAATCCAAGTGAAGGAGCCGGAACGAATGCGGGTTTTGTAACGGTTAAAGCGAAAAACGTAGTACACCTGCCAGAGAGTATAAGTCTTCGTCAAGCTGGAGCTCTGCCGCTGGTATCTTTGACAGCTTGGCAGGGGTTACGTCTACATGAAGACCTAGCTGAGTTGAAAGGCAAGCGACTGCTAATTTTGGGGGCCAGTGGTGGAGTCGGTATACATGCTTTACAAATTGGTTTGGCTGCCGGCGCGATTGTCGATACCGTGACGAGTCCGGAAAATCTTATTTTGATGAATGCTCTTGGTTCGCATCAAGCATTTGATTATATTAGTAAAAACTTCCTAAACGGAGGGGCTGAATACGATGTGATCTTTGATACAGTAGGAAAATACTCGTTCGATATGTTGCAGCACCGCCTGCGAGAAATTGGCGACTATACTACAACCGTACCTACGTTGAGGTTTACTGCAGCTTCTCTTGCCAGTAAGTTACGTAGAAGTATCTCTCAGCAGCATCCGAAACTATCGCTTGTGACGGTGAAGCCAGATAGCCAAACTCTCACTAAGATAGCCTACCTCGTTGAAACGCGAAAACTCACTCCCATTATTGACTCAGTGTTTCCTATTCAAGAACTAGCAAAAGCTCATCAAAGAGTCCAGACTCAAAGAACCAAGGGTAAAGTAGTTATCAGTATTCGCGATAACTCGATGTTATCGTGTGTGAACTAGAAGGGATTAATGTGTCTAAGCAACCACATATTGCGGAACGTCTGATGGACAGTGCTGCCGAATTGTTTCTAGAAAAAGATTTTCATAGTGTCAGTATTAGAGCTATAGCAGCGAAAGCAGATACTACGAGTGCAATGATCAATTATTATTTTGATAGCAAGTTAGGGCTCTTTAATGCAATGCTGAAACGAGAGTATGGAAAAATACTCTCAGTCCTATATGGAATTATAGCCCAAGAAGATTTGGTCGATTTTTCAGATACAATGGATAGAGTAATGAGCTTGTATCGTACCAATCCAAATATTCCCCGTTTCATTCTTCGTACATGGATGTATCAACAGAGCACGGGAAGCCAAATTCTTTTGGAAAGCTTTGAACATGAAAAAAAACTTGTTGCTAAATGGGTGGAAGATGTAATTGATGAAGGAAAGGTCGATAGAGAGACTCACTCTGAAGTAGTACGTATTGCATTTATGGCGTTAACACTAGTACCAAGTATGATTCAAGACTTATTGGTGACAAGTTACGGTGAGAAGGGCTATAGCGAGTTTTGCGAAAAATACATAGAGTTTTGTGGTGATGCGCTACTCTATGGAGTCAAACCACGCTCTCGGACTTCTAGGTAAGTGATGGGCATCATTAAGTAAGGTAACCACTGCCACAAACACACAATGTTATGAAGTAAAGAGGTAGAGAGTGTCAAAGCAATCTCATATCGCAGAGCGTTTAATGGACAGCGCTGCGCAGTTATTTTTGGAAGAAGACTTTCATAGTGTGAGTATTCGAGCTGTCGCATCTCATGCTTGTACTACTAGTGCAATGATTCATTACTATTTTGGAAGTAAGCTTGGGCTTTTCAATGCTATGTTAAAGCGTGAAAATGGGAAATTGATGAAGATTTTGTACGAAACCATGGAGCAAGATGAGTTAATGGGCTTTTCAGGCTCTATGACAAAGTTAATGGCACTGTACCATGAAAATCCCAACATTCCCCGGTTTATTCTTAGAACTTGGATGTATCAACAAAGCACTGGCAGCCAAGTTTTATTAGAGAGCTTTGACGCCGAGAAAAATTTGGTGGCTAAGTGGTACAAGGAAATGTCGGATGATGGAAAAGTTAGTAAAGAGGTTAACTCCGAAGTCGTTCGGATTGCTTTTATGTCTCTAACACTGCTCCCAAGTATGGTGCCAGAGTTGTTGTTGGCAAGCTATGGTCGAAAGGGTTATGAGGAGTTTCACCGGAAATATGTCGAATTCTGTAGTGATGCTCTATTACAGTCAGTTAACTAGATTGATATAAAAATAGCCTGTCAAATACTGACAGGCTATGAGCAAATGATAACTTTATACGCTCCAATTTTAGCACGGAAATTCATCATAATATTATTTTTAGAATGTTCCGCAGCCCCATGAATAAAAAGCAGACTGAATAAAAACTGGCAAGAATTATTCAGTCTGAGTGAGAAAAATTATAAATTATAGTTTTAACCTCTATGGAATCCTAGCCTCATTTAGATACTAATATTAAATTCGAATAAAAACCAATTGGATTGTTAACCAAAATGTGAGAAATGATTAAGAATATTAGTACATTAGTTGATACTCTTAGTTGATAATCTGGACACCTTCTGGATGACATCGGTTTACTAGTTTGGATTATTTTCCCCGTATACTATTAGCATTTTTCTTCAGATACTTACTGAATTGGTTTCCCGCGTATCGAAGAGCAGGTGCTCGAATAAGGTATCTTTCTTCAGACTTCATGTGTGCGCAGATTGAGTTACCTTGCAGTTGGAGGACTATGAATCACTATGGCTTTACTTGGGGAGGAGGCATTTATGCTGCTATTGATCCTGTATATGCAGTGATGTTATTCAAAGTATTCAATGGAAAATATAAGATATTGGATAAAACGGCAGAGATTAATTTTCTTAAACCCGCGACTAGTACGCTTAATGCTAAATTTAAATTAACGAAAAGAAGAATTGATTTAATAAAAAGTCAAGTGGAAAAAACAGGTCATTATCAGTGTGTAATGAACATTAAACTTGAAGATGAAAATGGTAATACTTGTGCGATATGTAAGAAAGTAATCAGTATCAAGCGTCATTGAAAATCGATTTTTTATAGTAAACAGGCTGCTCTGTCAGAGTATATAATCAAGTTTTAGTATGATGAAATTGCTGTTAATTGATGAAAAACGTATGTTTTTAGATGCCATTGGCCAGTTACTCGCGTTGGAAGATAAGTTTTCTTCCATTGAGCAACATACAACTATAGAAGGTGCGTTCGATTATCTCAAAGTAAATCGTGCGGATGTTATTGTTACTGACTATCTTATACATGATGAAACCTCTTCGATCACAGTTTTTAAACAACGATGGCCTGAAACAAAGATCATTATATTATCTGAGCATTTACGAAGTGGTTATATTAAAAAAGCGTTGGAAGAAGGCTGCGATGGCTATATTTCAAAAAGTGCGAAAGTGATTGAGCTCGTATCAGCAATTGATGATGTACTCAAAGGGCATATAGCGATAGAGCCTAGGTTGGCAGTGACAGCTTTACGAGACAAGGATCCTCTAACCGACACAGAAAAAAAGTTACTGCGGTTAGTTGGTCGGGACAAGTCAAACCGAGAGATTGCCGAAATAGTCTGTTTGGGAGAAGGTACGGTACGAAACTACATGTCGGTCGCGATGAGTAAATTATTCGTCAGTAGTAGAGGTGCAGCCTACCGGAAAGCACACGCAAGTGGTTGGCTGTAGTCGATTCTTTGAAAGGTAAGGAAGGCGCTATGTTGATTTTGCTGAGATGTAGCGTTTATTCAAGACTTCACTGCATCCATATTTTCTCCATCTATGAAGACTACATTCTGACAAATGTAATTGGAAAAAAGACCGTTTATGACTAGATGTCGATGTCTACCTAATCCTACAAGATCTTCTTCTTTTTAAAACAACAGCTTGATTAAACAAGCGTCTTGAAATCCAGTAATAAGAGAGGTAAACCACATGAATATGGCCAACGTAGCTTTTAAATTTGTCGGTGTTGATCCCCAAGATACAGCGATGTTTAGATGCGATGGCGATACCAAACAAAGTGTCAAGATGGTAGTGGATGAGAAACCTGGTTTCCCATGCAGAGTGTCCTTGAAAGAAGCGGAAATAGGTGAGGCTGTTTGGCTAACAAACTATAAACATCTAAATATAGATTCACCATATGCTGCATCCCATGCTGTTTTTGTCTCTGAAGGAAAGGAGATTGCCGAACTAGAGCCAGGCGAAATTCCAGAAATTGTTGAACATTACTTGGTGTCCGTCCGAGCGTTCGACAGAGAAGGATTTATGGTTGACGCAGATGTAGCTAAAGGGCATGAAGACGTAAGGCGGTTACTTGACCGTTTCTTTACTGAGAGGCTAGTAAATGAAGTTCATGTACATACTGCTAGAAGAGGCTGCTTCTTAGCTCGTGCTATACGCTGTTAACAGTGTTTCATACTTATAAGAACGATCGTAATGTCGATGTGAAAGTTGAAAATAGTCTTCAGCAAAATATAGTCGAAAGATATTTTATACAACGAATGAAAAAATAGAGGTTTCAATGGCTTGGATAGCCATTTTGTCTAATAAACAATCTCACTTATGAGTCGTGAGTTATTGGAAGCACATATTGAGTATTTGAGGAAAATCTGGCCTACAGGTGTATTGACATTGTGTGGGCCGCTCGCAGATGAAACAGCCATAATGGTATTTAACGTTGACTCCGAACAACAGGCTAAGCTACTGGTTGATGGAGACCCTTTCTCCGAAGTGAACTATTACCAAGATGTTCGTTATGTTGAGTTTATGGATGCTAATCCATGTAACAATTTTTTGTTTGAAGAAGCACTTCGCATCATGAGTACCTCGGAATACAAATCCAAGATAAATATGCTGAAGCTCAGTCGGATATAAGCCGTTAAAAAATCCTGACTAGCTCATTTGCAAGAATGTTAATCATTTAAGTATTTATTGATTTATCAAAATTGGTGAAATCGTAACCCCTGTCTCTGAAAATAAGCACCTAGATAAATGATAAAAAAATGGGTGTAGTACTAGAGATGAAATCAAGTCAGAAAATTAGAAGTTTAATCATTTTAATTTCAGTGTTTACTGGTGTTTCGGGTTGCCAACAGACCGGAAATGAAGAGTTGATAGGAGGGATTAACAACTCTTCAGTTCCTGAAGTTAAAGTGGGTACAGTCTGGATGGCCGATCAGAATACAGGCAAAGGTATAGTTGAAGGAGGAGTCGCTTTTGATGCACCTGCTGACCAAAGTACGGTAACGCATTACAACCTTTATTGGGGGGACCGCAACAAAGAGCGATTATCACAACAACCTTTTTTTACAGTGGGAGTGTCACAAGAAACGAAACGTTATATGGACGTAAATGCGGTGGAAGCTAATACCGTTTTGCCCACAAATGCTAAATATCTACTGATCTATGCTGCGAATGCTTCTGGGGACGCGTCAGTTGGTAGTTCGCTGGAAATCTATGACTATGCTCCAGTTGCATCTATTGACTATGCGCCAGTTGATGAAAACTTACTTACTTCTCAAACTATTATTAACAGTTATCCTCTTGAGTTCGCATATTATTTGAATGAACTTGCCGAAACGGGAATGACCCCGAAGTTGGGTAGCGCACCTGTTCTTCTTTCTAGCTTTATCGAAGTGAGTACACAGATGCATAGACTTTATGACTTTGATACGTCATCGGCTGGAGGGGACGCAGTCTTATCTGCTCCATTCGTCTCAATGTCAAATACGCCGGTGTATTCAACGCAGAAACTGGCAAATTCGCAAATAGGCCAAGCACCCTACAGGCGTTTAGTCTTTGACTATCGCGTTACCTTACGTGGTCAAGCCTCACCCTCATGGGAGTACCAGGTACATTATCTTGAGACCTACAATTCAATTGAGGTGCATATTAACAAATTGAACGACCACAACCAACTCGGTGCCTACAATCCGATTTGGCTGTCAGGCCAGCAACTCACAACAGATTTGCGGTTGATTCAAGACAAAAAGCATTCCCTATTTTTAACTGGAAGGGCAACTGATGATGACCATAGCCTTACACTAGATTTAGGTCTAGCAAAGGACAGTGTTCGATTTATGACCATGCCACCGCAGTTACCCTCTTCAGAAGCGCCGGGAGAGCTGGTTTCTGAAGATATGTCTGGGTTGCATGTTAATCTTGAATGGCAGGCCGCAACGGATGAAACCAGTATAGATGGTTATCGTGTAATTGCGGTCGATAGCAATGGCTTTGAAGTTCAGATGCTTAGCAATCTTGTAAAGACGGGAGCAGCTAATTACAACGTGTCAATTTTGAAATCTTCGATTGTTTCGGAAGCAGTAGCGATAGAAGTCGCAACCTACAACCCTGGAGGTCTGTCTCGAGAGCGAATACATAGAATGTTGAACTAATCTAGATTGACTATACGGGATAAATGTATGTTAGGCAGCCATAAAACAGGTTGCCTTTTTATTAGTTAGGAACAGCCAGCGCGATGCATGGAAGTATATGTTCTCTCTTCTATGTTAAATACTCAATTTAGGGAACAAGGCGTATTGTTACTTCTGTCTGTTCTGAATTGCCCTAAGTTGTTTGGAAATCCATCATTAGTGGTGCGTTGCTTGGAAGTACATGAGGAGTAGATATGAACAAGTCTGATAGTGAAATGTTATCTTTAGCCATACTAAACAATGTAGCTTGGTGTAAGTGTGTTGCTTCAAGCTCGAAGGTTGCCTCCGATGAAACGGAAGAACTGTGGTGGGCTGAGCATCCTATGCCACCATATTTCCCTAATTTGGTTACCAAGGATCTGACCGCGAATGAAAAATTAGTGTTAAACACTATGTGCTCTTTGAGCCCCTATTTTGTGAAAGATTCGTTTAACGCACTTCATCTTGACGATAAGGGATTTGAAAAGTTGTTTGAGGCTCAGTGGTACGCCTGTGATTTTGTTTTGGAGCAATCGTGTGAAGCCTCAGAAGCAGAAGATTTCTCTTTGCACAAAATTGCGTGTGCAGAGCAATTAGTCGAATGGGAAAAAGCTTGGCAAGGTGATTTTCAGAGCCTCGTTTACCCACCCTCTATTGTAGATAATCCAGCCGTTGAATTTCATTTGTGTCGGCACGGTGATCTGTCGGCTGGGTTGACGCTGTTTGTTACTGATGCATCAATAGGAATCTATAATCTCTGGGGTACTGACGAATTGATTGCGAGGCTGCTAAGTCAAGTGAGTCGATCAATACCCCAACTGCCTATTGTTGGTTACGGGGACAAAGAAGAACTGAGCATGTTAGCTAAACTTGGCTTCTGTTCATTGTCCAAATTAGCAGTTTGGGGGAAATTTAGTTAACGAGTAGTTGAATTTCTATTCGCGACAGGATTTCGAACCCTTGGAGTTGTATCTAAAGCAGGCAGTTTCCTAATAAAGGTTACTGCCTGCTAATGTCACTACTTTGTTCCAACTACCATAATATTGCCAAAAGGTCGAAGTTGAATTGTTTCCTCTACTACTAGATTGTTCGTAGAAAACAATGAGCCCCATTGTTCGGCGGTGCGCTCTAAACCTGAGGTTCCCATCATCATCTGTAGATCGAATGAGCAAGACATAAAGTCGGCATCAACAGAAGGAACGATCAGATCCATTACTGCGAGTTTTGCTCCCGTAATGTGGCATTGTGCGGACACTTTGCTAAGTATTTTACTAGCACTTTCATCATTAAAAGCATGAAGTACACCACAAAGAAAGTAGATATCTTTATTACTTTCTGAAGGAGGGATATGTTCGGTGATATCACCACTCTCAAATGTGAGCCTGTTGACTATGGAGTCGCTCTCTTTGCCTTTCCAATAATTGCGTGCCTGATTAGTAATGTGCTCTCGGTCTACGACTAGAGCATTAATGTTACTAGTGGACCTGAGTATCGCAAGAGCCTTACTGCCCTTTGAGCCTCCTAGGTCGATTAGTCGGTCGAAGGAATCCCAGTTAAAGTCAGTTGCAAAGCTATCGCTTCCTATAGCTTCCACCTCATCCATTGCTTGTGAAAATAGTTCATCAAACTCTTTGTTCTGGTCCATGTATTCAAAGAGAGGAACACCATGTTTAAGCTCAAAAGGTGCTTGGCTTTTTTCAAGTCCGTCGTTGAAGGTATCGAACCAAGGAGCAGTCATTTCAGCTGAATGATGCATCATTATCATTGACCTAACTGAATTCTCATGGCGACCTAAATAAACAGATACTTCATTGTTAGCAAAATGCTTAGGAGAGATTTCTTTAAATATTCCTATGGAGGCAAGCATTCTTAAAACGCGATAGAGATAATTTGGGTCGCATTTGGTTTGCTGAGCTAAAGCGTCTATAGGAAGTGTTTTATCGTCTAAGATGGTGGCGATATCTAAATGTGCTGCTGTATACAATGCTCTGGATTTCCAAAACTGAGAACTTATCTCCAGCAGTTGAAATGGTGCTGGTGTCATACGGGATGGTAGCTTCTGGAAGCGAGTTATTAGTTTCGCTAGCCAGCGGACGCCTTTTACGGCGGAGCGATTTTTCTGAAGTGTCATAAGTTACCTTAATCAAACAAACGGAGTTCTAGAGTAATTGTTTCGCTGTTCAATAGATTTGGGTAAGCGACAATCACAAAAACTGAGGCGAATGTGTGTCCAGTTTTACTAAAATGAGGCGCAAATTTGCGTTTTTGGATGTCAGTCAGCGGACATTGGACAAAGGAATTGTGGCGATGACCAGTAAGCGTTCTCCAAGTACAGCAAGTAGCGTCCGATTACTCTTTAGGTTTATCGAAACTAGTGTCATCTGTCTGTGGTCAGCTCGCAATAGTTTGTATTAATCAATTATTGATAATATTGGTTGCAAATTGGCTCGTCGATTACGAGCCAATTTGCATCACTTGGTTTAAAGTTAGGCAAAGTAACTGCGTGTTTCAGCCAATACGGCATGCCCTGCTATTTGGATTTTCAATTCGGTCCCTTCCTTTTTTACTGAAACACGTACTTTTCCTGGTTTTCCCAATGTGTGCCCTTGGTGCCCCCAGTAATGTGTCTCTTGTTCACACTCAATTAATGCATGGTGCACTAGGTAGGCACCAGTTGGGCCATTGGCATTTCCAGTTACGGGGTCTTCTAAAATGCCAATAGCGGGGGCGAACATACGACCAAATGTTACTGGGTTTGACTTATCTCCTTCCAATACAAAAGGAAAAAAACCATTGCAGCCGATCTTAGCGCTAAGGTTGGCTAGTGCATCTGCATCTGGTCTCAAATTATTGAGGATAGAGCGACTAGCCAATGGGATAATGACTTTTGAGTGCCCAGTAGATACAACCTGTATGGGAAGGTCATCGTAGTCAGTGTTGCTAATACCCATAGCATTAGCAAGTTCGTCTCGCAGCTCTGAGTTAAAGGGAGGATAAAATTTAGCGAGGCTTTGAGTCATCGATACTCGCATTTTTAATCCGCTGCCAGACAGTGCAACGGGTAACAGCCCTGCTCCTGTTTTTGCTGTTAGCGGATATTCTGAGTGGTGGCCCGAAGTTGCTCGCAAGAAATGAGCCGCAATGGTAGCGTGACCACATATAGGGACTTCTTTTGTCGGCGTAAAGTATCGAATATGGAGGTCATGATCATTAGCCTTGGAGGAAAGTACAAAGGCAGTCTCAGAATAACCAGCAAAGGCTGCTATGTCCTGCATTTGTTGAGTGTTAAGTCCATCCGCGGTCAGTACAACACCTGCTCGATTTCCGTTACCAACTTCGGTGGTAAATGCGTCAACAACATTAATAGTCACCATAATTTACTCCTTAGGAAGCTCTGAAGTCGCTTCCGCCATAACTAAAAAGTTCTGCTTAATTGCTGAAACTATGATTACACTTCGAGCTGGTTTATGGTTCCCCATGAATGTTGCGAACGCTTTATCTATCAGTGGCCAATAACGAAGGTCGGTTGTGTAGAAACGTACGAATGCCAAGTTGGTTACATCGCCTCCTGCAGAGTGTGTGATCGCCAGCAAACTCTCTAGGACTGAATGTGTTTGAGCAGGAATCGCCTCTTCTAATTGTGAAGAAGGGCCCAGAAGGTTTTCATGGGGTAGTTGTGCTGAAATGTACAGGCTTTGCCCTACCACACTTGCTTGATTGTAGTGGCCGTTTGGAGTTGGAGCAGTATCTGTCTGAATGAATTTCATTCTTTATTCACCTCATATGAGTTGGCTTTGATTAGTGAAGTACGTTCATTGTTGCTTAGTTTTTCTATATTGTATGGATATGGTTTTGGCAGTTACTATAGCCAGCAATGCAAACACGTTTTCTAAATTTGGAAGGGTATGAACTGGGATGACAGCAAAGTACTGTTAGCAATCGGGCGAACAGGTGGATTGGGGCGAAGTGCTAAATTGCTAGGTGTCAGTACTTCAACTATCCATCGTAAAGCGGTCGAACTAGAAAATAGTCTAAATGCGACACTCTTCTCTCGTGGTAAAGATGGATACACATTGACTGAGGTTGGAGAGCATTTTTTTGCTTTAGCTGAAAAAGCTGAAGAGCACCTTGTTGCTATGGAAAGGTATAACGCTAAAGGACATCAATCATCATTTAGAATTGCCTTACCAGAGCTAGTCGGGCAGCAGGTACTTCAGTCCCAGTTGATTCAATTGCAGAATCACTACCCTGACTTACAATTGAACATTTCTACCAGTGTTGTTCCAGTCGATTTTGCACGCCGAGAAGCTGATATAATCGTCCGTCTTACGAGACCTGAAACTGGCAGATATGTTATTCGACGACTAGGGAAGCTTGAGTATGGTCTTTATTGTAGTGAACCGTACCGGAGTGGCTCTGAAAAAATCGGATGCTTAGGAGACTTGAGTTATCACCGATTGATCGGCTGGGACAATAGCTTGCAGTACACGTTTCCTGCTCAATGGATGAACCAGCTGACTCAGGGAGGCTCCCCCACCTTGTCTTTTGACAATATGCAATCTCAACTTCTCGCAAGTAAGGATGGCGCCGGGGTTGTAGTACTACCTTGTTTTGCCGCTGAAAGAGCAGGTTTATACCGAGTACTACCTGAGCAAGGATTGCTGCAGGATGTTTGGTTGATGCGTCACGAAGAGACGAAGGGTAGCGTTTTATCAGGTGTAATCTGCAGCCTTATTGAGAATGAATTGCAAGCGATTCTTTCGGTTTAAGGTAGCCATGGTATAGCGATACAGCAAAGTGTTGTTTTGAATTCGAAGTTCGGCAATGATTTTTGGGTTAGCTTTAATGTAGGAGATGTGGCCAAGCGCAGAGACTTAATAGTCATTTGTTAAACAGGAGACAATATTCGATGAAAAACAAGAATAGAGCCATTTAGTGGTTGAAAGCCATGTTATATGGTGGCTTTCAACCAAAACTAGCATAGATTTAGTTGTGTGATTCATAGAGATGGTTTCAATTTTCTTATCTGAAGATCGAGTTTGTAATTCTGCTCTTGGAACCTCTCTTTCCATATCCGATAATGCTGATATACCTCTTCAGATAAAGGTGTTTGGTCAGATAGTTCTGTAACCTTTTCTATTGGTGTTAGCCCTTTTAGAGAGCTATGTGGTCGTTCCCAGTTATAGTAGTGCTGCCATTCAGATAGCAACAGATCAAGCTCTTCCAAACCAACACCAATAGTCGGATAAAACTCACTTTTATCTGTTTTCTGAGAGCGTTCAACTTTGCCATTCAAGTGAGGAGAACCAGGCTTGTTGGGGCGAAACTTGATGCCATAAATCATAAGTTGCTTCTGGACTTTATCGGCAAAGAATTCGCGCCCCCTGTCAGTTTGAATGCGTTGAATAGGGAATGGCATCTCATCCACTACACATTCGATAAAATCGACTGTATTTGCCGCTGTGCGCCGAGAATAGCACCTTAGAACCCGATAGCGAGAGCAGTCATCAATGGCAGTATACTGGTAAATCCCAGGTGCTATTTTACAAGTATCCATCTGAACTCTGTCACCAGGAATTGGGCGTTCGTACCTTTGGAAGCCCTTTTTGCGTCGGTAAGTTACTATCGGCTGTACGGAAGCTTTTGATAGTACTTTGTGGATTGTTGCTGTGCTTAGGTGTATTTGGTGAAGCCGAATTAGTTCTGTTTGCAAGCGCCGCGCCCCTAGATTACGTTTCACACGCATCCCAAGGATCAATACTCTCAATTCATCCGTAATTTTGGTATCAGGAGAAGAATGAGGCCGTCTACTCTGGCTTTCCAGACCAGCGATTCCGTCCTGTTTATATCTATTTGCCCACTTCCGTAATGTTGGCCTAGAAATACCACATCGACGACATACGAAGCCTGCGTCACCAGACTCTTCATATATCTTTACCCACTGTAGTCTTTGTTGAATTTCTCTGTCCATAGACATCCAGTATAGTTGAAATGATGTCTATGAATCACACAACTATTTCGTCTAAACTTTACGTATTAGCTCCTGAACTTGGGGGCTATAAAACGCAAGAAGCGAATAATCCACTGCCATTCACTTTTTGTTTTGCCACGTGTCTAAGATACATGGCTTTTTCTTTATTTACTTCTTTTGATTTTTTAGAAAACCCCTTTGACCTACTTAAAGGTTAATCATTGTTAACTATTAATGATTGCTTCGTTTTGTCTCTATGCTCAGAAGATCAACTTTGAACAGAGTTAAAGTATGTCTATCCTCTTCTCGTTTACGGTATTACGTCGAGCGTCTCTTTTCCTTATAACCACTTTGAGCCTGATAATGTGGCCATCTGCTTGGGCGGCGTGCACTGCGGGCAGTCGGGTTGGAGATGCGAATTGGCAGTTTGATGTCAGCCGGTATGACGAACGATTTCCGCTGAGCATCGAATGGGCCAAGGCTGGAGTCAGAGGTGGAATTCCGTGTTTTGATCCTGAACGAGTGGTTGCGAAGATAACGCCTAAGGACGATATTCAAACAGCAATTGATAAAGTGGCGCGTGCTGGCGGAGGAACAATAATACTGGAAGAGGGTATTTATCGGCTGGCTAAAACGGTGGAGATGCGCTCAAACGTAGTATTGCGCGGCAGCAGCAAAATAGAGACACAAGTTCTGGTAACCATGCGTAATACTTGGCAAGGCTATGGTACAGATAGATTTGCTTTCCAATTCTCGGGTGTTTCTGGGGCGGGTTTGGAGAACATGACGATTCAGCTTGCGGTTGACGGATTTGAGCCTCTAGATAGAAACAATTTCGATGAGCCTCATGTTGAATCTGCGTGGCTATTTACCAATGATGTAAAGGTGGCTCGCTCTGGAGACAAAAACAAACCTATATCAGACCCAAACCTCTATGTCGGCTTGGTTAAGTTTTCTGAAAAGAGTCATGATTCTTGGGTACAAGATACCCGCATGTTGGAAGCAGGGACGAATCCCATCTTTGCAGCTAGCGATACCTCACACCTGACATTTCGCGGTAATGATATCTACCGCTGCTACAACAAGGGAATCAATGGTCACTGTTATTACGATATACGCGGCCAGTACATTTTAGTGACGAACGAGAGGGTGCGAAAAATTCGCCATGTTACTCTGCATCAGCAAGCTAAATACAATGTGGTTTATGACAATCACCTTGAAGTGGATGTCAACTTTCACAATGGCGATGGTGGGAAAAATTTAGTTGAAAACAACCTGATTCAGTTACCGTGGAGCCATCATTGGCCTTTGATTGCGACTGGGGAGTTGGGCAAGCATCAAGCTCCGGGAGCTGAGAATCTGATTTACCGTAACAACGTGGCACATCTAAGAGAAGGAAAGAATAATATTCCTAATTCCGAAAAAGTTTATACGTTAGCGGGCTTTGATGAAGTTATCGCGTTACCGAGTCACTTACAGCAACCCAAAGCTGGCACTTTATATCCGATGAAGCACTTTGACTGACGTCAGATGGCCTGCCAGCGACAGCTGGCAGGCTTGGGAGCGTTACAATACCGCTGATTTGACCATGCCAGCTTCAGCATGCCCTGGGATATTGCAGGCAAACTCAACGTTGTTGTCACCATGGAAATGCCACAGTAACTGCTTGGCTTTGCCCGGAGCAACCGTCACTGTACTGCCAGAATCATGAGCGTGGTTGCCCATTTTTTTCATCATCTCACGGTGCTTGAGTTGCTCTTGCGCTGAGCCAATGGAAAACTCATGGTCGATTTTCCCTTTGTTCATGACCACAAACTGGACCACGTCATTTGGTTCGATATCCACCTCTTTTTTGAATGTAATGCTCATATCATCGTCTAGGATCACGTGGACCACTTTGTCCGGTTTAGCTCCTTTGGCAGGCATACCGACTTCGGACATCTCGTCCATGTTCATTTGTGAGTGGTCCATTCCCTTCATATCGCCCATCATTTTCGAATGGTCCATACCTTCCATATTCATTTTGGAATGATCCATGGACGAGTGATCCATTTGAGCGAGAATTTGAGTGCTAGCCAGAGTCAGTGCAAGTGCCAGAATTGTTTTTTTCATCATTGTTTCCTTAAGTAGTAGGGTGCCCCGAAGCATTGAGCTACGGGGACATGGTTCTATGGTTATGAGTGACGTGAGATTTCTCTTTGTTTCCACAATTTGAAAATGGCCGGTAGTACCAGAAGCGTGAGTAGCAGCGCCGATGCCATTCCACCAATCATAGGGGCAGCGATTCGTTGCATGACTTCAGAGCCCGTACCTTCGCCGTACATGATTGGCACAAGACCTATGATGACGGTCAGAACTGTCATCATCACAGGTCGAACTCTGAGACCTGCGCCGTCTCGTATCGCCATCGACAGATCATCGGAAGTAATGGCGTGATTCTGCTCTTGGGCATCCAGCTTTTTGTAGTGCCAGGCTTGGTTGAGATACACCAGCATGATGACGCCAATTTCGACGGCGACACCCGCGAGGGCAATAAAGCCGACCCCAACGGCAATCGAGAAGTTATAGCCGAGGTAGTGCATCAGCCATAAGCCACCCACCATCGCGAGAGGGAGAGTCATCATAATGATTAGCACTTCGCCAATGCGACGGAAGCTGAAGTAAAGCAGCAGCATAATGATCGCCAGAGTTATCGGTACCACGACACTTAAGCGTTCTTTCGCGCGTTCCATATATTCATACTGACCTGACCAAGCCAGAGAATAGCCAGCGGGCAGATTGAGCTGATCAGCCACGACTTGCTGTGCTTCGGCAACGTACGAACCGAGATCTCGTCCATCGATATCAACGAATACCCAGCCATTAGGGCGAGCGTTTTCTGTTTTGATCATCGGTGGGCCGTCTTCGTAACGAATATCAGCCACATCAGCCAGTGCGATACGAGCGCCATTTGGGGTAACCAGAGGTAGGTTCTGTAATTTCACCACTGAATCACGGTAGTCCTGTGGGTATCGAACATTAATCGGGTAGCGTTCCAGCCCTTCTATGGTTTCCCCAACGTTCATGCCTCCTACTGCAGTGGATATCACGCGTTGCACATCTTTTATATTGAGGCCATAGCGAGCGGCAGAGCGACGTTTAATATCGATGGTGACGTAGCGTCCACCGGCGACACGCTCAGCATAAACAGACGCCGTACCATTGACCTGATTGAGAATAGGCTCCAGTTCTGCCCCTATTTGTTCAATGACGTTAAGATCAGGGCCTGCAATTTTGATCCCAATAGGCGTCTTAATGCCGGTTGCCAGCATGTCAATGCGAGTTTTGATTGGCATGACCCACGCATTAGTTAGCCCGGGGAACTGCACTAAATCGTCAAACTCTTTGCGCAGCGATTCGGTGGTTACACCTTCACGCCATTGTTCGCGAGGTTTCAGCTGTATGACGGTTTCAATCATGGTCAATGGTGCTGGGTCGGTTGCGGTTTCGGCGCGTCCGATTTTCCCCCATACTGTTTCAACCTCAGGGACGCTCTTAATTAGCTTATTGGTTTGCTGTAACAGCTCGCGTGCTTTACCAATCGAGATGCCCGGATAGGTGGTCGGCATGTACATCAAATCACCCTCATCGAGTGGAGGAATGAATTCGCTGCCAAGCTTACTGGTTGGGTAGTAAGCCGATGCCATAAGCCCCATCGCAATGACGATCATGGTTTTAGGGTAGTTCAGGCTCAGGTTGAGCAAGGGTTTGTAAAGCGAGACTAACCCTTTGTTGACTGGGTTTTTGTGTTCTGGGAGCACTTTGCCACGAATGAAATAACCCATCAGAACAGGCACTAGCGTAATCGCTAAGCCAGCAGACGCTGCCATGGCGTAGGTTTTGGTAAATGCCAGTGGTGAGAACATTTTCCCTTCCTGACCTTCCAAAGCAAACACAGGAACAAAGCTCAACGTGATGATTAGCAGAGAAAAGAACAGCGGTGCGCCGACTTCCTCTGCAGCCTTGCCAATGACTTGCCAGCGATTCTTATCGGTGAGTGGAGTGCGTTCAATGTGCTTGTGAACGTTTTCTATCATCACGATTGCGCCATCGACCATGGCTCCAATGGCGATGGCAATACCGCCCAATGACATGATGTTGGCGTTAATCCCTTGCCAGTGCATGATCACAAACGCAGTCAGAATACCCACCGGTAAGCTCAAAGCGATTACCAGAGATGAGCGGATATGGAACAGGAACAAAGCACAGACAATCGCAACCACGATGAACTCTTCAGCCAGTTTCTTCCATAAGTTTTCTACCGCAGAGTCGATCAACGTAGAGCGGTCATACGTTGGTACGATTTCGACTCCCTCAGGCAAGCTGCGTTGCAGCTCGGTCAGTTTGGCTTTGGTTTTGGCGATCGCTTCACTGGCATTTTCTCCGAAGCGCATCACGATCACGCCACCAACGGCTTCCCCTTCACCGTTGAGCTCAGAAATACCACGACGCATTTGTGGGCCAAGGTTAATATCCGCAACATCACCCAACAGAAGCGGGGTGCCTTTTTCGGTTACCTTAAGTGGCAGTGAGCGGATATCTTCGATGCTAGTCAGGTAACCTGTGGTGCGCACCATGTGTTCGGCTTCAGCGACCTCAATCACGGAGGCACCTGTCTCCTGATTGCCGTTTTGAATCGCGTTGTTTACCTGCTGTAATGTCAGGTTGTAAGCACGCAGTTTGGCAGGGTCAATCTGGACCTGATACTGCTTGACCATACCACCTACGGTTGCGACTTCCGATACTCCATCAACGGTTTGGAGTTCGTATTTGAGGAACCAATCCTGCAAGCTGCGTAACTGGGCTAAATCGTGTTGTCCGGTTTTATCCTGAAGAACATAGCTGTAAACCCAGCCAACCCCAGTAGCATCCGGCCCCAATGTTGGTTTGGCATTCGAAGGCAGGTTTGGAGCGACTTGGCTGAGGTACTCCAGCACGCGCGAGCGAGCCCAGTACATATCGGTGTCATCATTAAAGATGATGTAGACATAGGAATCCCCAAAGAAAGAGTATCCCCTGACGGTTTCTGCACCGGGTACAGCCAACATGGCAGTGGTTAATGGGTAAGTGACCTGATCCTCGACCACCTGAGGGGCTTGACCCGGATAGCTGGTTTTGATGATAACCTGAACATCCGATAAGTCAGGAATTGCGTCTACAGGCGTATTCTTTACACTGTAAAGACCAGCCAAAACAATAGCTAAGGTGGTAATCAATACTAGGAGTCTATTACTGATTGACCAACGGATAATTGCATTTATCATCGTTAGCCCTCATCCGTTGCCAATTGCTTAAGCAGGTAATCTGCACCTTGTCGTTCAACTAGAAATCGAACGCGCTGACCTTCCTCAAAACCCGATAGATCCACTTCATCGCCAACGGAGAAGTTCATCTCACCGGCCTGCCAGTTCCACTCTGCGACAGGGAGATGGTTTAAGGTGATCATGCCAAAGTCGGCCATCAGTATAGAAATATCGCCTTGCAACCAAAGCTCACCAGCAACAACAGAGTCATCCACTTTGTAGTCGACAATTTTGTACTGGCCAGACTCGGTTTTTTGCATTTCAAACTCTATGCTTTGGCCTGTTGTGAACGCACTCGCATCGACGTCTTTGGCGAGAGTAAAGTTCATGACCATGCCCGGCCAATCCCATTCAGGTACCGGCTGGTGGTTGATCGTCAACATGCCATGATCAGCCATGACATCGGTGATCTCTCCCTTCGCCCAGACGGTCTCCTTATCGGGTTCAACACCATTAATGCGCGCAAGGTCGGCAGACTGGCTGGATTCAGAGTCGAGCATAAAGTGTGCGGAAGTCACCACTTGATCGTCTTGGGTTAAGCCCTGCAAAACTTCAACCCGATCTCCGGCTTCACGGCCTGTTTCGATGCGAGCAGAGCGGTATTTTCCTTGGCCTTCTGCCAGAACGATACGAGCCATGCCGCCTGAACGTATCACCGCAGATTTAGGAATAGTCAGTACCGACTCTTCACTGACAGGTTGAAGAGCAATGTTGGCGAACATATTGGGCTTGAGCTCGCCATCTGGATTAGGGAATTTAAGTCTGACGCGCAGAGTACGAGTATTAGGATCAAGAATCGGGTAGACGTAGTCGACCTTACCCTGCCATTCGTTGCCCGGAATCGCATCTAATGTCATCGAGGCTTCACTGCCAGCTTTAATCCATTGCGCCTGACGCTCGAACACTTCTGCGTCTACCCAAACATTGTTCAGTGGGCCAGCGCTGATCACTGCTTGCGCGGGTGACAAATAACCCCCTTCGCGAATGCTCAAACTTGCAATCACACCGTTAGCTGGTGCCTTTATTTCAATGGTTTGTGACGCTTTACCGCGTTTTAGAATCGCTTTAATTTGTGCACGGTCTACACCTAGTGTCACGAGTCGTTCAGTGGCACCTTTGACTAAGCCAGTTCGACCTGTTCGAGAGGCATTAAGTAACTCTTCCTGCGCTTTCACCAACTCAGGTGAATAGAGCGTAAACAGCACATCGCCTTTGTTGACTTTTTCACCGATCGCATTGATGAACAGTTTTTCAACCCAACCCGCGACGCGTACGTTGGTTTGCCACAGCTGGCTTTCATCAAACGCGATGTAACCGACCGTTTCAATGCGGGGGGAGAGAGGTTCTAGGGTAACGGGTTCGGACTTGACGCCGAGGTTGTTTTCTACCGAAGGATCAATCGTAATGGTTCCGGGTTTATCTTGCTCTCCCGCCATGTCTTCGGCGTAAACTGGAATTAAGTCCATGCCCATTGGTGACTTACCGGGCTTATCTCGCTTGTAGTTCGGGTCCATCGGAGCAACCCAGTAGAGAGGTTCAGCAGAATCAGAAGAACCAGACTCAGCCTTGGCGTCCATTCCCATGCTAGACCCAGCTAGAAAATGATTAGTGGAATAGCCCAGTGCGCCTCCTACCAACAGAGCGATAGCAGCGATTTGTAATGTTTTCATGTCAGATACCTTATTCTTGTTCGCCTTGAGCCAAAGTGACTGGCTCAACTTGATAATCAAAACCGTCCAGTAGGGCAGCTAAGTTGCTGTTCACAATGTTTAAATCTGCAATCAGACGTTGCTGTTCGAGTTGCAGAGCAAGTTCATCGGCAGAGGCCGTAATGACATCGTTAAACTGAGACGTGTTGTTCTGATAACCTCGCTCAACCGCACGAATTCGTGCGTTGGCCTGAGGAAGAAGGGTGGACTGATACCGTTCTAGTCGTTGGGCTAAATTGGTTCGGTCGACAAGTAAGGCGTTGACTTTGGCATTCATCTGAGCCAGTAACGTGTCTTTCTGGGACTTGGCCGCGCCGACCTGATATTGGGCCGCAGCGAGATTTCTATCCTGACGGTTTCCCGTGAACAGAGGAATGTCCATGGTCAGATAGGCACTGACCAGGTCTGATGCGGGTTCTCCCATCATGCCGTTGGCCTGACGATAGGCATACATGACTTCAACACCAAACTGAGGCTGATAAGCCTGCTGTGCAATTTCAACCTGAGTTTCGGAAGTGGATATAGTTTGGCTGGCCATTTGTACCATTGGGTGCAGGCTGAGCTGCTGGTAATACTCGGAGTTTGCTAGGTTCTCGTTCAGCTGTTGGTCGAGCTTGGCCCAGTTAAGCTGATTGGATGCGCTGACGTTCTGAATCTGTTCAGACCAATTGGCTCCCAACCATTCTGAAAGCTGTGCCATCAAGCGATGTTGCATCTGCTGATTAGCCTGAAGCTTCTCATCCAGTTTGCTTACTTGAAGCTGAGCATTGAGCAGATCCTGAGCTTCACTTTTACCAATCGAATAGTTGGTCTGAATGAAGCTCTCCATTTCTTTAAGCAAACGACGGTTTTCCAGCATGTTGGTTTTCGCCTGCTGCTGATAACCCAGTTCAAGCCAGAGTTGGGTCATGCTATTAATGACATCCAATTCTCGGGCATCGATTTGTAAACCGACGCCATCCGCTTGTTGATTGCTTTTTTTTTGTTGTAACTCCAGTGTCGAGCCACGCTCAAATTGTTGCATCAATCCGACGGAAATGTTCGTCATCGGATCTTCGTCGAATTTGAAGCTGTCTACAGGTAGGCCACCAAAGCCAACTTTGATTTTGGGGTCCATTAGCGTGGCACTGGCAACGCCGGTCTCGCGCAAAGCTTGTGACTGAGCAAAATATTGCTTTCGATTGCTGTCGTTGTTGAGTGCCATGCTGATCAATTGTGATAGCACAGCTTGCGGCTGGTGAGTCTGCTCTTGCAAGTTGCTTGCTGATACAGGCGCAAACCAGACCGCGGCGCTGACAGAAAGCGCCAGAATCCTTGGTTTGATTTTCACTTTATTGTCCGTTTCCGAGTGCCTGACAGGCACGAAAAACCATCTCCCAAAGCCATAGGCTGGGAGTCGATAACAGAGAACGGATTACGCTATCGGAGGGCGATAGAGTGAGCTTAAACGGGTAATGACCTGACCTTGGACATCTGAATGGATCAGAGCCAACTGAGTCGAGATTAGTAGAGGTTTATCAATTCGGGGAATGGGGGCGAAAACCGTTGCGCACATCACGCTACAACAGTTATGAACCATCTCTTCGCTGGTCTCACAATGGTCTGATGGAATTGAAGAATCTGTCAGCGCTGGGCTCATGTTCATTGCCATGCCACAGTGAGCCTGCTTGCCACCGGAATCGCTGAGCATTTCGAACGTCATTAGGGTTTCGCTAGTAGCAAAACTGGATACCAACATGGCGCTCATGCTGATAAATAGAATCCAGTATTTACGAATCGAAGGGAAGCCCATACGTAACCTAAAATGACGATAACTCGGCTAGCATAAAGCTTCCCCTAGGGGTAAGGTCAAGCGGTGTATTAGGATTCTGCCGTCGCCTCTAAACTTAAAATGGACTGTTTGATTTGCTCAGGTAAGTTTGCTTTGCAATTGCTTTTAAAATCAAACATCACACAGGTGGCGCGCCCTACGGTACTGACTTTACCTACTTTCTTGCTCACAACCTGATACTCCATAGTGAATCTGTCTTCCTGAATGTCGACGACTTTAGACCCTATCATCAGAGTGTCTGGATAGGTGATGGGCATTTTATAGCGGCAGCTTGTTTCGCCCAATACAGGGCCGATATGGCTTTGGCTTAGGTTGACGAGAAGATTGATGTGCTCAAAGTAGTCGAGCCTTGCGGTTTCAAAGTAGCGAAAGTAAACCACATTATTGACGTGTTGGAGAGCATCCATTTCACCCCAAGCGACCGGAATTTCTGTGATGACCGGAAAGTCTTTCAGTAACGATTCCATGCGTGTTCCTTGCATTGGTTTTTAAAAGAGCTTTTATTCTAATGCTGAATCAAGTGGTTTTGTGGAAATGTTATCAAAATGTGATCTTTAATGACTAAGTAAAGGCCCGTCTTTACTTATAAAGATCAGAGGAGTAGGTTTTAAAGAGGTAACCTGATGGAGGATCTGCAATGACCGCACCCGATGGTTTTAATCTCGCCAAAGTAGATAAGCGCACTGACTGGACGTCAGAGCTATTCAGTTTACGTCTTACCGGCGCGCCTCTCACCTTTAAAGCGGGCCAATTTACTAAGCTGGCCCTGTATGACGACGACGGCCAATTGATAAGCCGAGCGTATTCAGTCGTCAACGCACCACTCAACAGCAGCGATATGCTGGAATTTCTGATTGTTTCGAACCCTGAAGGCAAACTGACGCCAAAACTGCAGCACTTGAAAGAGGGAGACTCGGTATACGTAGGCGCTGCCGCCTATGGTGATTTGATTTTGAGTTCTATTCCTAAATCGACTCAGGACTTATGGCTGCTTTCAACGGGGACGGGTATTGGCCCTTTCCTATCGCTACTCGATGACATTAATGTTCGCCCCGGATATGAAAAAATTGTTTTAGTACATGGTGTTAGGCATGAGAAAGATTTGGTCTACCGATACTTGATCGAGCAGTTAGTTGATCAATATGAAGGTCGCCTGAGTTATGTGCCTGTTGTATCGAGAGAGCAGCACCCAAATACGCTATATGGCCGCATTCCTCAGCTGTTGGATCAACGCGAGATTCAAGAAAGAGCACAGGCAGAGCTCACTAAGGAGCACAGTTTTGTCATGCTGTGCGGAAACCCAGAAATGATCAAGGAGACCACCAAGACTCTGCAAGGGTTTGGGTTAGAAAAATTCCGTCGAGCGACGGGAGGCAACATCACCTTTGAGCGCTACTGGTAGGGCTCAATTATCGTAGGGAACTTGTTTGAGTTTCCACATTTCAACCGTGTGCTTGGTTTTATCACATGATCCAAGCAGGATTTGATATTTAGGATCGTAAGGTTCGCCAATATAGGTTGTTCTGATCAACTCATTGGTTTTTAAATCCACTTGAGTGACAACCCGGCCTTTAAAGTTTTGGAAGATCACATACTGATCGCTTTCATACACCATCTGCTCGCGATAAAACCAAAAGTTGTCAGCAGTATGGAGTAGGCGACATTTCAAAGGCAAAGAGCTCGTATCGACTGTTGGTGCGGGCGTTGTCAGCAATAGCACGTGCAAAAGTAAAGGGCTCATCTCTCCCTCCTTTACCACCTCTCAAATTAACTTAAGTATAGGTAAGAGACTTTATTTTGCTGATCTAGGTTGGCAGGTAAAACAAAGGCCCTGAAAGGGCCTTTGAAAAAAGATTGATTTGCAATCTGAGATTAGAAAATCAGATGAGCAATACCGGCAATCACAGGCAGTGTGATTAAGGTACGTAGAATGAAGATGGCAAACAGTTCAAAGATGTTCACTGGGATACGGCTGCCAAGTAACAGCGCACCAACTTCAGACATGTAAATCAGCTGAGTGACAGACATAGCAGCGATGACGAAACGTGTCATTTCGTTATCAATAGACGACGCTAGAATCGCTGGGATAAACATATCTGCAAAACCAACCACGATAGTTTCAGAGGCCGCTGCTGCTTCTGGGATGCCTAATAGCTCAAGGAACGGGATGAATGGTTGACCTAGGAAGCTAAACACCGACGTGTACTCAGCAATCACTAGAGCAATCGTACCTAGGCCCATAACAACAGGCAGTACGCCAAATACCATGTCTACCGCGTTACGCACACCCTCACCAAAGACATCTTTAAATGATTTTACTTGGCTCGCTTTCGCCAGTGCCAGCTCCATACCCCAAGACACGCTTGTATGGCCTGCAGGAATAGCATCAGCATCTTTTGCTGGTTTAGTGCCATCGATGAAAGCGTCTTTCTTCATGCTTAGAGGAGGCAAGCGAGGAATGATGATCGCTGCCACAATACCCGCCAGACAGATTGCACCGTAGAAAGGTAAGAACAAGTGCTCTAGTTCAACCTGAGCAAGAACGACCAAGCTGAACGTGATAGATACTGCTGAGAATGTGGTACCCACGACAGCCGCTTCGCGCTGTGTGTAGAATTTGTTTTCGTATTGTTTGCTGGTCAACAGGATACCGACTGAGCCATCGCCAAGCCAAGAAGCCATACAGTCGATAGCACTACGACCAGGTAAGTTAAATACAGGGCGCATCACTTTACTTAGCAGCGTGCCAAACAGCTCTAGCAAACCAAAGTTAAGTAGCAGTGGGAGCAGTAGACCTGCAAAGATGAATACTGAGAATAGTGTTGGCAGCAAACCTTCTAGTACTAGGCCGCCAGTATTTTCTTCCCATACGGCTTCAGGGCCAACTTGGAAGAAGGTCATCGCAACAGCAAAACCACCAATAACACGCACTGCCAGCCAAAGAGGGCTTGGGTTAAACAGGCTGTTTAAAAATGGGTTGTTAGCAATAAATGCAGGGTTCTTAATACGGCATAACAATGATGTTGCCGCCATAAACAAGATGATAGACGTGACCATGCCTACAAGGTGATCACCAAATACAGCTTGGATGGATTTTGCCAGTACGGCGACTGGAATGGTGATATCACCGTCATAGCTAATCGGCGCCATGAAAAGAAACAGACCCAGTAAAGAAGGGATAAAGAACATCCAAAAGTTGCCTTTACCTTTCGTCTGTTTGATAGATTGAGCGTTATTCTGCATTACAATTCTCGTGTTACTACTAGTCAATATGATAGGCCAATCCACCTGGCATATATATTCACTATACATCTGCATTTAATCATCGGGCGCAAGCCTACTGTCTTTCGAATACCTTTGCAATACTATTCAATAAAAACCGCTAAATATTCATGATTAAATGTGCTATTTTCGTTTAATGGTGGATTTTTGTTTTGCTGATGTTAATTTGATTGAAATTATGTTGCAACCGTGAACTGTGTGTGGTCTTTATTTTTATTTTGAATAATAGAGGTGGGACTCATAAATTCAGTGTTGAGTCGCTAGGCAGGGCAAGGCGTTGAGCGTTTTTAGGTGTATCAAAGTGGGTAGAGAGGAAAATGTCGAAATCGGATAAATAGACATATTGAGAGAATAAAGTCAGCGATTTAATCGTGAAAATAAAAAACCGCCCAGTCAGACTAGGCGGTTTTTACTCAGTTATCGCGCCGTTTTACTTGCCGCTTACCTGACCAAGTTTCAGCCAAGTATCAATCACAGTATCTGGGTTAAGTGACACTGAGCTGATACCTTGCTCCATTAGCCATTCAGCCAGATCATCATGGTCAGATGGACCCTGACCACAAATACCGACGTATTTACCAGCTTTAGTTGCAGCATCGATAGCCATTTGCAGCATGGCTTTAACAGCAGGATTGCGTTCGTCAAACAGGTGAGCCACGTCGCCTGAATCTCGGTCTAGGCCCAGTGTTAGCTGAGTCATATCGTTAGAACCGATTGAGAAGCCGTCAAAGTACTTGAGGAACTCGTCTGCCAGTACAGCATTAGACGGTAGTTCACACATCATGATGACTTTCAGACCCTGATCGCCACGGCGCAGATCGAACTTCGCAAGAAGATCGATAACCGATGCTGCCTCGCTTGGAGTACGCACAAATGGGATCATGATTTCAACGTTCTTCAGGCCCATCTCATTACGAACACGCTTAATCGCCTGAGTTTCTAGCTCGAAGCAATCTTCAAATACAGGTGAGATATAACGTGACGCACCACGGAAGCCCAGCATAGGGTTTTCTTCATGCGGTTCGTAACCTTTGCCGCCAACCAGGTTGCTGTACTCGTTGGACTTAAAGTCAGACATACGAACGATGACACGTTTTGGCCAGAATGCTGCAGCGATAGTCGCGATACCTTCAGTCAGCTTGCTGACGTAGAAATCGATAGGATCTTTGTAGCCACGGATACGCTGAGTGATTTCTGCTTTTAGCTCGTCACTTTGTGCATCGAAGTTCAGCAGTGCTTTCGGGTGAATACCAATCATCTTGTTGATGATGAATTCCAGACGCGCCAAGCCAACACCTTCGTTTGGAATCTGCGCGAAGTCGAATGCACGGTCTGGGTTACCGACGTTCATCATCACTTTAGTTGGCAGTAGTGGTAGCTCATCAACCGCAGAGCGCTTCACTTCGAAGTCCAACTCACCTTGATAAACGTAACCTGTCTCACCTTCAGAACAAGAGACAGTAACGGTAGCACCATCTGTCAGCTTTGATGTAGCATCGCCACAACCAACGATTGCGGGAATACCCAGCTCGCGCGCGATGATGGCTGCGTGACAAGTACGGCCACCACGGTTAGTGACGATAGCAGAGGCCTTCTTCATCACTGGTTCCCAGTCTGGGTCAGTCATGTCAGTAACCAGCACATCGCCATCTTGAACCAAAGACATTTGGTCTAGCGAGTCAACCAGACGTACTGGGCCAGAGCCGATACGCTGACCGATAGCACGGCCTTCGACCAAAACTTCTGCTTTGTTGTTCAGCTCGTAACGCTCAATGACGTTCTGTTCGCTTTGAGAACATACGGTTTCTGGGCGAGCTTGAACAATGTAAAGCTTGCCATCAATGCCATCTTTCGCCCACTCGATATCCATCGGACGCTGGTAGTGCTTTTCGATGATCATCGCTTGTTTTGCCAGTTCTTTGATCTCTTCGTCATTAAGAGAGAACTGCTCACGCTCTTGTGCTGAGGTATCAATGATATCGACTTGCTTACCAATTTCTTGGTTGGTCGAGTAGATCATCTTGATAAGTTTAGAACCGAACGTCTTCTTAACAATCGGATGCTGATCCGCTTCAAGCATTGGTTTGTGAACGTAGAACTCGTCTGGGTTTACTGCACCCTGAACGACCATTTCCCCTAGACCCCAAGAGGAAGTGATGAACACAACCTGATCAAAGCCAGATTCAGTGTCCAAGGTGAACATTACACCTGAAGAGGCTTTATCTGAGCGAACCATGCGTTGGATGCCCGCAGACAGCGAGATACCACGGTGGTCAAAACCTTGGTGCACACGGTAGGAGATAGCGCGGTCATTAAACAGAGATGCGTAAACGTGTTTCGTTGCTTCAAGTACAGCATCGATACCTTTTACGTTAAGAAACGTTTCTTGCTGGCCCGCGAATGAGGCGTCCGGCAAGTCTTCAGCTGTTGCTGAAGATCGAACAGCGACTGAAAGCTCTGTATTACCTTCAATCAGTTCTTGGTAGTCGTTACGAATATCCTGCTCTAGGTCAGCAGGGAAGGGAGCTTCTAAAACCCATTGACGGATGGTGGCACCTGTCTTGCGCAGAGCTTCTACATCCTCAACGTCTAGTTCATCGAGCAGTTGGTGGATTCGTTCATCCAGACCTTCATAGTCAAGGAATTGGTTAAACGCGTAAGAAGTAGTCGCAAAACCATTCGGTACTGAAACGCCAGCATTCGATAGATTTGAGACCATTTCTCCAAGTGAAGCGTTTTTACCGCCGACCTTGTCGACATCTTCCATGGATAGGCTATTGAACCAGAGGGTGTTCTTTTGCATGTCTTTCTCCAGAAACATTGCAGCTTTGTAGGGATAAGGCAAACGATTACGCATTGGCTCAAAAAAATTCTCAACAAATTTTCAAAGCTGTGGGGGGCGTAATTGTCAGCCGGGTTTTATTATCGATATTATGGTGTCCATCCTACTCAAAAGAATTTTAAAGTTTAAATAAAACATGCAAATTGATATTCAAAGTCGTGATGTATTCTATGTTTCTGACGGAACGGCCATAACATGTGAGACATTAGGCCATGTTGTTTTGGGTCAATTCCCGTTTAACGCCAACGAAAAAACGTTTCCGTTTGTCGAAAGTGAAGACAAATTAGCTGATCTACTGAAAGAGATTGAACAGTCTTACCAAGAGAGCGGTGTGAAGCCTTTAGTGTTTTTTTCCATCGTTATACCGGAGATCAAACAGAAACTATTGGAAGCCCCTGCATTCAGTTACGATGTGTTGGCGAGTATCGTCCAACAGGTTAAAGATGATATCCAGATGGAGCCAAAACCGAAGTTGCAGCGATCGCGCAGTGTAGGCAAAGATTCTGACACCTACTTTGACCGCATTGCAGCAATTGAATACACCTTAGCGCATGATGATGGCATTACGCTCAAGGGAATGGACGAGGCTGACATTATATTGTTGGGCGTTTCTCGAAGCGGTAAAACGCCAACCAGCCTTTACATGGCGATGCAATTTGGTCTACGAGTCGTGAACTACCCATTCATTGAGGAAGATATTCGTCGTCTGAGACTGCTGCCAGAATTCGAAATCCATCGCCATAAATTGTTTGGTCTGACGATCGATCCTGAAAGATTGACGGAAATTCGCGAGAACCGTTTGGCGGGCAGTGAATATGCAAGTACAGAACAGTGCATCAACGAGTTGGAAAGTGTTGAGGCTTTATTCCGACGTGAAGCCATTCCATATATCAATACTTCATCGTTGTCGGTAGAAGAGATTTCAACCCGCATCCTTGAAAAAGCCGGTCTGAGAAGACGGCTACTGTAAATCAAAGAAGCCGGGGCAGTGAATGCAGGCTGCCCCGAACGACTTATTTGAATGAGTACGTGACGCCAAATGAAGCTCCGACACCGAAATCCAAGCCATCACTAATACCTAACTCTGGGTGCACCTGCGCATAGATTTCCCATTTGTCTGCAAAGTGAACTTCAACACCTAGTGGTAGGCGTGCACCAAAGTCATCATCCCACTCATAGTAACCACCAGCGCCTAAAAACCAGTTGATATCAGTTTCTGACTCGATGTCACCACGCTTAAATACGTAGTCCATTGCCATGCCATCGTTTCCTGCCGTCATTCTAAAAGTGCTATTAAGATCGAAGATGACGCTCAGGTCTTGATCATAACCAAGGCCGACGGAGATGTTTGGGTCTTCAGCGGCAATACTGTTTGACGATACTGCGGCCAGCGCCAGTATAGGTAATAACTTTTTCACTAATCTGTTCCTGTTGTTGAGTAAAAGCGCCGCATGCTGCTGCATGGGCTGTGGTGGGCAGATTAGTGAGCTGGATGAAAAAAGTTATCAAAGTTCAGTCAGTTATATATTTTTGATAATAATTTTATATATCACTTGTTGGGATTATTGGTGGGCTAAGTGCGAAAGTTCGGGTCGATATTTATTTGGTTTGGAATCTTCTCAAGCCTTTATCGAGGATGGTTCGTAGCGCGGGGCCGTGTTCGTATTGTTTGGAAATCAACATGTAAAATTTATGCTTAGGCATATTTGGAATCGGCTTAGATTCAATGTCTTCACTCACGTAAGTAATACCCCAAACGCTTTTAATCCCTTCGAGAATCTCTTGCCAAGACAGAATAACGTCGCATCGTTGCTCCTCGAGTTCTGTGACCAGCTCGTGCATGTTGTGTGAGTATTGTTCGACATTTTTAAGCCAGAAATCGCCATAGTTGTAGCCGTGGATCCCACAGACTTTGTATTGCTCTAACTCCGCAACGCCATCAATGTTTAGCCCTTGAGGAAATCTCGACTTTTTGTACAGGTAATAGGGGGTGATGTGATAGTACCAGGTTGTATACAGGTAGTGCTTGGCACGCTCTTCTGAGTGTGAAGCGCTGACTGCAATTTGGAATTCACCGCTCTTCGCACCTTTAAGGCAGCGGGTCCATGATGTCATGGTGAAATTGAAGGTGATGTTTTTAGGTATCAACACCTCGTTAAGAACCTCGAGATCGAAGCCTTTAACGTCTTCTCCATCTAGGTATGTATAGGGAGGCCAGTCGATAGAGTCGCCGCAGATACTAAGATGTTCGTCACGGAGTTCTATCTCCGTGGCGAGGGCTTTAGAGCTGGTTAGCAGAATTAGAAAGCAAAAACATACTCGTAAATTCATTGCGGGGTGTTTTTTATTATCATCGTTAATGACAAGTATAGACACCCCGAGAGGGTTTGAAGCTATTTCGCCCGTTGGAATGGTGGCTTCAAATGTTGCCCAAAGACATTGATTAATGCGCCAATGACAATCAACGAGCCACCCAAATATGTCCAATAGGATGGGATCTCGTTGAACACCCAAGCACCAAGTAGGGCCGAAAAAACAATTTGCACATAGGAATAGGCTGAGGCTTTGCCTGCGGCTTGAGTCTGCATCGCTTTGGTTAGCCCGTATTGACCTATCTGAGTAAAGACGCCAACTAGGATCAGCATCAAGGTCAAAAATAGACTTGGCCACACAAAATCATCGCCTATCAAGATCATAGAGGTTGGTAGGGCCATCAGTGGAAAATAGAAAATAATCACTGAGCTATCTTCTGTCTGGCTTAATCGACGGACAATCACATAAGCAATAGAGCTACCAAAGGCACCAAGTAGTGCCATCATCACGCTAAACAGCGGTAAGTCTGAGCTGGAGCCTGTTTGCATGCTCGGCTGAACCATCACACCTAAACCCATTAAACAAAGCGCGATGCAGATCATAGTCGAAAACTGAATGCGCTCTTTGAGAAATAGCACGCCAAGTAAGGCAGTAAACACAGGGTGCACGTATTGGAGGATGGTTGCTTCCGCTAGCGGAAGGGTTGTCACCGAATAGTAAACGCACATGAGAGCGACCGTGCCGACTGCACCGCGAAGCATTAATAAGGGCTTATTGTGTCCCCACACTGAAATGCGCTTGCGTTTGACATCAAGGTAACTGATCACCAGCGAAACTAACGCCCTTGCGCCAACAATCTCAAACACCGGAATACCATAGTTGCTCACGTATTTGACGCAGGCCGACATTAAGGCAAAGCCAAGCGCCGAAAGCAGCATAAAACGCACCCCAACAGGGATGACAGATAAAACGGTATTCATGACGATTCAATCACTAGAGGAAAGTGGAAGCCAAACTTTAACATATTTGTCAGTTTGAAGGTGTTTGGGGATTGAAATAAGAGTAGAGATATAGAAAAGCGGCTAACCAGCCGCTTTGTAAACAGGTACTTTCGAGACGATGACTCGTTAGTGATCCAAACTTGTTTGGTGCTCACTGATCAGCATATCCAGCGCTAGCTCAGCTTTTTCTTCCGCGACGGAAAAGCTATCTGCTGCATCAAATGCTTCGACGACTTCGTAATAGCACTTCAGCTTAGGCTCCGTACCTGATGGACGAACGATGACACGTGCACCGCCAGATAGGTGATAGATCAAAACGTCACTGGCTGGTAAGTCAATAGATTCAGTTTTTCCGTCTGCAAAGGTGCGTGTTGAAGACTTCAAATCTTCAATCACTTCGACTTTACGGCCCGCGATTTGACTTGGCTGCGCAGCTCGTAGCTTGTCACCTACAGGCGGTGCTTTTGGATCGAGCGCAGTGCTATGTTGAGCATTGATGTACATACCGTGCTCGCGATAAATGCTTTCCAATTGATCCCACACCGTTTTCCCCTGACTCTTTAGCTCGGCGGTTAGCTGAGAGAAAGCGACCAGAGCAGACAAGCCATCTTTATCCCACACTTTATTACCCACGGTGTAGCCAAGTGCTTCTTCATAAGCGAACAGGAACTGTTTCTCTGCGGTTTGCTTTTGCATGGCGATATTGGTCAGCCATTTGAAACCCGTCAGAGTTTGGTAGTACTCAGCGCCATGAGAAAGTGCAATCTTCTTAAGCAATGTCGAAGACACGATAGTATTACCAATCAACTGTTTGTTCGCATCAGTATGGCTAAGTAGGTAGTTGCCAAATAGAGAACCCACCTGATCGCCCGTTAGCATCTGGTATTCGCCATCAGGTCGACGAGCAGCAACCGCAAAACGGTCTGCGTCTGGGTCATTGGCACACGCAATGTCGGCGTTATTAGCTTTCGCCAACGCGACCACCATATCCATGGCACCAGCTTCCTCAGGGTTAGGGAAGTTCACAGTCGGGAAAGATCCATCGGGCTCACGTTGTTCGGCAACGCTGTAGATTTTGGTGAAGCCTGCATCTTTCAGCAGTGTTTCTGCCATGTCAGCACCCACACCATGCATTGCGGTATAGGCTACGCCAACCGCTTCCGGCTGTTGATGATTAGCCAGCAGTGGGTTGCCATTCATCGTTTGACGATAAGTCTCGTAGTAGTCTTCTTTTAGCCACACGAGAAGATCATGCTTTTCTGCATCATCAAGATTCATCAGAGGGATGGGTTTTGTGGCGGCTTCGTCGATTTCTCCAGCAATACCAGAGTCATGAGGAGGGATGATTTGAGCGCCATTTTCCCAATACACTTTAAAACCGTTGTACTCGGGTGGGTTGTGGCTGGCCGTGACGACAACAGCAGCGGCGGCATTAAAATGACGAACACCAAATGCAGCGATAGGTGTCGCAGCTACATCGTGTGTCAGGTATACCTTGATGCCTAAAGAGGTCAATACAGAGGCGGTATCATGAGCGAATTGCTTTGAATCTGGGCGTCCATCATACCCAATGACAACGCCACGTTTTACTGCATCTTGAACGTGCTTAATAAGATAATGACCAAGCCCGGTAGCCGTTTCCTGAATAACAAGTCGGTTCATTCGATTTGGACCACAGCCGACTTTTCCTCGTAAACCAGCAGTACCAAACTCCAATCTCTGGCTAAATCGGTCAGCTAATTCTTGATACTGTTCTTTATCAATCAAGTGTTGAAGTTCTTCACGAGTACGTGGATCCGGATCTTTTTCCAACCAACGAGTAACTTGTTCCATCATAACTTATTTCTACCTTTAACTATCGTTATCCCAAGTGTATGACATTTGGGAAATAATGGATGGATATTAAGTGATATTGATTATCATTTGCGAGAGCGCAATCGCTAAACCAATTATTGTGATCAATCTTCAATTTAACCTGCTCAAATTAGCGACATTTCCATTAGCACTTTCTTGCACAATTAGTAAACGCCAACTAGCTTTTATTAACATAACTATAACAAATTACATCGAATTTGCTGTTTACAAGGAATTTTCCGCACCCTTTGGCCCACTAGGACTTTTTTGCGTCATTCAGGCTAAAGGGCGCCTTGGATAAATCATCAGAGATGATGCCTCAGGCAGAGGAGAGGTCTTTTGAAAAGATTACAGGTTTCACTGTGGCAACTGATCAATGTGTTGTTTGTTGGCTTTGCTACTTCAGTCAACGCTGAAGAGAACACCTTGAACATGACCAGAGGTGTGACAGGCATCAGTAATGAAGTCTATGACTTACACATGCTGATCTTCTATATCTGTTGCGCTATTGCCGTCGTGGTATTCGGGGCAATGTTCTATTCCATGTACCATCACAGAAAATCAAAAGGGGCCGTGGCGGCCAACTTCCATGAAAGTACCAAAGTGGAAGTGATTTGGACGGTCATCCCCATCATCATTCTGGTTCTCATGGCAATTCCGGCGACTCGTACGCTTGTCGCCATGGAAGATACGTCCCAATCCGATCTGACGATTAAGGTCACTGGCTCCCAGTGGAAGTGGCACTACAGCTACTTCGGAGAAGACGTTGAGTTTTTCAGCTTGTTAGCAACCAGCCAAAAAGCCATTGATGGTATAGAAGAAAAAGGCGCACATTATCTTCTTGAAGTTGATAACCCTCTCGTGTTGCCCATCAACCGAAAAGTACGATTCCTCCTGACTTCCGATGATGTAATTCACTCTTGGTGGGTACCTGACTTTGCAGTGAAGAAAGACACGATCCCGGGCTTTATCAACGAAGCGTGGACGCGCATTGATGAGCCCGGTGTTTACCGTGGTCAGTGTGCAGAGCTATGTGGCCGCGCACATGGATTCATGCCCGTCGTTGTTCATGCCATGGAAGAAGACAAATACGATGCTTGGCTATTGGCGAAAAAAGCTGAGATAGAGCAAGCGAAGCAAGAAGCGGCAGCATCTCTAACCGCGTCATTATCACAAGAAGAGTTGATGGCGATAGGTGAGAAGGTTTATGTCGACCGATGTGCCGTCTGTCATCAGGTGAGCGGCGCGGGTATTCCAGGAGCTTTCCCTGCGATTACAGGCAGTAAGATCGCGACGGGTGATGTTGATACTCACATTGACGTTGTAGTTAACGGTCGGGCAGGGACCGCAATGCAGGCTTTTGCTAATCAGCTTTCGGACAAAGAAATTGCGGCTGTGGTGACGTACCAGCGTAACGGTTTAGGAAACAGTACGGGTGATGTGGTGCAGGCATCCGATGTGAATGCATTTAAGGCATCCAAGGAGGGGCAATGAAAACGTCCAAACCTGAGTCAATGAATTCTGAGTCAGTCAAATCAGCACCAGCGGCTGATGCCGAGTTAGGCAGAGCAAACAGTGCGATTGCCATTGATGATCATGAGCATCACGAAGCGCCTTCTGGCATAGCTCGCTGGATTTATTCCACCAACCACAAAGATATCGGGACGCTTTACCTTTGGTTCAGTTTCATTATGTTCTTGACCGGTGGAGCCATGGCGATGATCATTCGCGCTGAGTTGTTCCAACCTGGCCTGCAATTGGTCGAGCCCCAATTCTTCAACCAGATGACGACCGTGCATGGTTTGATCATGGTGTTTGGTGCGGTCATGCCTGCCTTTACTGGTTTAGCCAACTGGATGATTCCGATGATGATTGGTGCGCCAGACATGGCGTTACCACGGATGAACAACCTCAGTTTTTGGATCTTACCTTTTGCGTTCTTAATCCTGATAGCTTCGTTATTTACGGAAGGTGGGGGCCCTGATTTCGGCTGGACTTTCTACGCGCCGCTTTCTACGACTTATGGGCCTGACAGTACGGCGTTGTTTGTGTTCTCAGTACACATCATGGGGATTAGCTCGATCATGGGGGCAATCAACGTGATTGTGACTATCGTCAATATGAGAGCGCCGGGGATGACATGGTTCAAGATGCCGATGTTTGTCTGGACTTGGTTGATTACTGCTTTCTTGTTGATTGCAGTCATGCCTGTGCTGGCGGGGGCAGTGACGATGGTCCTTACCGACAAATACTTTGGCACATCATTCTTTGATGCCGCGGGTGGTGGTGACCCTGTGATGTTCCAGCATATCTTCTGGTTCTTCGGTCACCCCGAAGTGTACATCATGATCTTGCCTTCGTTCGGTATTGTATCGGCCATCATCCCAGCGTTCAGTGGTAAAAAATTGTTTGGTTACCACTCGATGGTGTACGCCACTTGTAGTATCGCGCTGTTGTCCTTCTTGGTTTGGGCACACCATATGTTTACAACAGGGATGCCCGTATTCGCCGAACTCTTCTTTATGTATTGCACCATGCTGATTGCGGTGCCCACTGGGGTCAAAGTGTTCAACTGGGTGGCTACGATGTGGCGGGGCGCGATGACATTTGAGACACCGATGTTGTTCGCCATTGCTTTCATCATTCTGTTTACCATCGGTGGGTTCTCTGGCCTTATGCTGGCGATTGTTCCCGCAGACTTCCAGTATCACGATACGTATTTTGTGGTCGCGCACTTCCATTATGTGTTGGTCTCAGGGGCGGTATTCTCGATTATGGCCGCCGCTTACTATTGGCTACCGAAATGGACAGGGCATATGTATGACCATAAGTTGAGCTTGTGGCATTTCTGGTGCTCAGTGATTTCGGTCAATGTCTTATTCTTCCCAATGCATTTTCTTGGCTTAGCTGGGATGCCACGACGCATTCCTGACTATGCGATTCAGTTTGCCGACATCAATCAGATAGTGTCGATTGGTGGTTTTGCCTTTGGTTTGTCTCAGCTCATTTTCCTCTGGTTAGTGATTAAGTGTATCCGCGGAGGAGAAAAAGCTGAGGCAAAACCGTGGGATCGTGCTGAAGGGTTGGAGTGGACAGTTCCAAGCCCAGCACCGCACCATACATTCTCTACCCCACCGAAAGTGGATTGAGGGATGCGCTATGGATGGACAACAGCAATCCAATAACAGATTAACCTTAAAGCTGCTGGCAGCAGTGGTGGCGATGTTTGGCTTTGGTTTTGCGCTTGTCCCGTTATATGACGTGATGTGCGAGGCTTTAGGAATCAACGGAAAAACAAATACTGAGTCTGCGCTACAGCCACAGGGTATGGTTCCTGACACATCACGTCTTATTCGAGTTGAGTTTATGGCACACAGAAATCAGGGTATGCCTTGGTTGTTTGAACCTAAGCAACAGTCAATGGATGTGCATCCCGGAGAAGTGATTCAGACGGCCTACATAGCAACAAACCAGTCATCCATAGCTACTATCGGTCAAGCCGTCCCTTCGGTATCACCGGGTATGGGCGCGTCATATTTCAACAAAATTGAATGTTTCTGCTTTAATCACCAACCACTGGAAAGCCTGGCGAAGGCCGAGATGCCTTTGATCTTCTACATTGAGCCAGATATTCCAGAGTCGATTCATACATTAACGCTGTCGTATACCCTCTACGACATTACGGATAAGGTTCCTCAACCCGTTGAAGTAGCACGAACGGAACCGAGTGGCGACCTCACACAGCAAGGAGCTAAGCCATGAGTTCAAAACATCAATCATATTATGTTCCCGCTCAAAGCAGCTGGCCAATTGTCGGAGCGGTTGCGCTGTTTCTTATCGCGGTTGGCGCGGGGATCACGGTGCAGAACATGGCCGAAGGTGGAGAAGGCAGTATCTTCGGTAAGTTGATTCTTCTGGCTGGATTCCTGTTTCTGCTCTACATGTTTGCGGGTTGGTTTAGCAATGTGATTACCGAGTCGATGACAGGTAAGTATTCTGAGCAAATCTCGCGCTCTTTCAGGCAAGGGATGAGTTGGTTTATCTTCTCTGAAGTAATGTTCTTTGGCGCCTTTTTCGGAGCACTATTTTATGCGCGCATGATCTCAGTGCCTTGGTTGGGTGGCGCGAGCAATAATGCGATGACTCATGAAGTTTTGTGGCCCGCGTTTGAAGCACTTTGGCCGCTGACGACCACACCTGATGGTGTCACAACGACAGCGATGGGATGGCAGGGCATTCCGCTGATTAACACCCTGATTCTTCTGACTTCCTCTATCACTTTGCATATGGCCCATACGAGTCTTGAGCAGAACAAACGCATGGCGCTCATCGTATGGCTAGAAATTACGATTGTTCTGGCGGGCTTTTTCCTTTATTACCAAGGTGTTGAGTATGCCCATGCCTATCAGGATCTCAATCTCACTCTGCAATCCGGCATATATGGCAACACTTTCTTCTTATTGACCGGTTTCCATGGCATGCACGTTTTCTTAGGGACGACATTCTTAATCATACTGCTCGCCCGTGTGGCAAAAGATCACTTTACTCCTAAGGACCACTTCGCGTTTCAGGCAGGCAGCTGGTACTGGCACTTTGTCGATGTGGTTTGGCTATGTCTGTTTGTTTTTGTTTATGTGCTGTAGGTGTGTTCGCCCTTAGTAAGGACGAGCATTAGGTTCAATAAAACCTGTAAGAAGGGCGGCGATCAATAACACAACGGCGAGTGCAGAGAGGAACACCCGTCGGCCAAGGTAATAACTCATAGGCTTATCTTGGCGAGGCTCCTCATCACTTTCAGGCTGAGGCCCTTTCACCATTTCGAGCATCGCTCTTGCGAGGTTTACGATGATAAACAGTAGTAACACTACCAACAGCGATTTGAAGATGAATACCATAAAGTCTTCCTTATCAGTTCAGATGAAGTCGTACTCGTTTTGGGTTGGTCTGTTATTAACTGTGGTTGCCTTTTCTATTTTGGTCAACTTAGGCCTATGGCAACTATCGAGAGCAGAAGAAAAGCAGCAAATGGAGCGGTTTTTGGATGTACGAGAACAGGCTCCTGCAATCGATATTACGCAGCTAAACGTTACCGAGAACCGCTATCTTACAGGTATGCGTGTTACCGCTGAATTAAGACCCATCGAGGGAAAGTACCTATTGCTCGATAATCAAACCTATCAAGGTGAGGTTGGTTATTTGGCTTATCAGCTTATGGAGTTTGGGGTTGATCGCGCGGTTTTGGTGGAACGTGGCTTTATTCCTTCAAAGGGCCAGCGAGACAACTTGCCCAGCGTTGACTGGCTGAACAGCCCACTGATATCAGAAGCGAGAGTTTACCAGCGCTCTTCGAACCCGCTGAGTGATGAGCTGTATATTGAGCCGGGTGTTCCGCATCGAATTCAAAATCTCAATATTGCTGAACTTGAACAATATTGGCAGCACCCAATAGAGCCATACATTTTACAGCCCCGTACGTCAGATTGGCCCTATGGACAGCCTTGGAAACCTGTCCCGCTGGGGTCTGCTAAACACACAGGATATGCCGTTCAGTGGTTTAGTATGGCCGCGGCCCTAGTGATGTTGAGTGGCTGGGTTTTTATCAGAGCATTAAAACAAGGAGGTCAGGATGGCTAATCCAGTTACAAGAGGCAGAATCATTCTGGTTGCCTTGGTACTAATGTTTGCTTTGCCCGCAGTCATTGCCAAGACATTTCTCGCCAATCATTGGTATGAGTCTGGCGTGACAAACAAAGGCCAATTGATTGAACCAAAACAAAGCTTTGATGGGCTTGGAATCAGCAATCCTTATGCAAGCGAGCAATGGCAGTTGGGGTATTTGATTCCGCAGCAATGTGATGAATTCTGCCTTAAGCAGGTGTACTTGCTGGGTCAAAGTCATTTAGCGCTGGGTAAATATCAGAGCCGCGTCGCGCCTGTGCTGCTTGTCTCTGAGCTCAGTGATACATCGGTATTGGAAAAGGGTGGGTTTGAAGCCATCAAAGTGAATCAAGCCTTCCATCAGGTTGTGTCTGACTTTGAGTACGTCATTGTCGACCCATTGGGCCAATTGGTGATGCGTTATCCCAAAGTGGAATCACAAGACGATTTGGTTCGCCAAAGCAAAGATGTACTAGCGGACTTAAGGAAACTACTTAAGTTATCAAGAGTAGGCTAACAGCAGGGAAGGAGTTTGGTTATGGGATTGACCAATTTAGTTCGCCTAAGTCTCGTATTGACGTTCATCGTCATCATGCTTGGTGCCTATACTCGACTGGCTGACGCTGGACTAGGATGTCCCGATTGGCCGGGATGTTATGGCCAGTTGACCGTACCTAGCGATCAACAAGAAATCGCACTGGCAAAATCCTTGTATCCAGAGCTCACTGTTGAAGCGAATAAAGCTTGGCTGGAAATGATCCACCGTTATTTTGCGGGCACGCTGGGTTTATTGGTGTTTGCTATTTCATTTCGAGTGATTAAAGAGAAGTCGTTGCCTTATGGCTTACCGATTGTCATCTCTTTAGTGGTGGTTTTTCAGGCGCTCTTGGGTATGTGGACGGTAACCATGAAGTTGATGCCACTGGTGGTGATGGGGCATCTTCTTGGCGGGTTTACACTGTTTTCTCTACTTGCACTTCTGTATTGGCGGCTACTTGATCGCAAGTCACATATTGAAGCCGTCCCTCATGTATCTGGTTGGCTAAAGTTTCTCGCCCCTGTCACTTTGTGTTTTGTTGTTATTCAAATAGCCTTGGGCGGCTGGACGTCGTCTAACTACGCCGCCTTAATGTGTACAAGCTTACCGGTATGTGAAGGGAACTGGACAGAGCATCTGGATTTTGACCGCGCTTTTCAGTTGATACAACCCAAGCAAGAAACCTACGAGTTTGGCACGTTAGACTATGGCGCTCGCATGACGATTCATGTTACGCACCGATTTGGTGCTGTGCTGGTGGCTTTGTTGTCCATCAGTTTACTTTGTGCGTTGCTATGTGCCAGAAATCCTAAGCTAACAAGTGCCGCTTTCAAAGTGGGTGTGTTGCTGATTCTACAAATCAGTTTAGGTATTGCTAATGTCTTACTTAGCTTACCTCTTGTGGTGGCGGTTGCGCATAACCTAGTTGCCGCTTTGTTGCTGCTTTCAGTCCTCCATGTCAATTATCTGCTGCGACAGAAAGTCACTGCTAATGCCCATTCCACTCGATTTTTTCGTAAGGAGAGTTCGCGATGAGTAATTCTATCAGTCACATCTCTGAACAAGACCGATCATTATGGCGAACCTACCTCACTCTGACTAAGCCGAAGGTGGTTGCTTTAATGCTGCTTACAGCGCTGGTCGGAATGTGTTTAGCGGTGCCAGGATCACTACCTGTTCAACAATCAATTCTTGGTATGTTGGGGATTGCTTTGATGGCAGGTTCTGCTGCGGCATTTAACCACCTGATTGACCGACGAATTGATGCGGTTATGGCTCGAACATACAAGCGACCTCTGCCGTCGGGTGAACTCAATGTGCGCAATGTGTTTGCGTTCGCCACTGGAATCGGGCTCGCCGGATTTGTGGTCTTGTATGTCTGGGTTAATGCGTTGACGGCTTGGCTGACTTTTGCCAGTTTGCTGGGCTATGCCGTTATCTACACCATGTACTTAAAGCGCGCTACGCCACAAAACATCGTCATTGCGGGGATTGCTGGTGCGATGCCGCCGTTACTTGGTTGGACGGCTGTCACAGGTGAAATGCATGCTAATGCCTGGTTGCTTGTGATGATTATCTTTATATGGACCCCTCCGCATTTTTGGGCATTAGCGATTCATCGCAAAGAGGATTATGCCAAAGCCGATATACCAATGCTGCCTGTCACGCACGGTGAGGAATACACAAAAACATCAATACTGCTTTACACCGTATTGTTACTTATCGTTTGCCTGTTTCCTGTATTGGTTGGGATGGCAGGAGTTTTCTACCTAGCCTCCGTAACAATACTGTCTGCGCTGTTTGTCTATCACGCTTGGAAGTTGAAATTTGGTACTGACGAGAAGCAAGCCATCAAAACATTTAAGTTCTCTATTTGGCATCTGATGTTGCTATTTTCAGCGCTACTAGCCGAGCACTATTTGATTTGAGGGAAGTTTTGATTTGAGAGAAGCACCTGTCTAGCCATTTGCTTGATGTTTTAATGAATGACGCTCAAGCCTTTTAAATAAGGTAGAAAGCGTCAGGCAAAATATCAGGTAAGTGGCGCCTACAATTAGCCAAATTTCAAAGATAAGGCCGGAGGAATTTGCCATCTCTGTGCCAACGAAAGTCATTTCTTGAATCGAAATCAGTGACACAATCGAGGTATCTTTGACTAATGAAATGGCTTGTCCGGCAAGTGCAGGAGTAATTGCGGCTAATACCTGAGGGGCGATTACCAAGCGGTACTTAGCCCAAGTGGACAGCCCTAATGCGTCTGCCGCTTCCCATTGTCCTTTTGCTATTCCAGCCAAACCTGAACGTACTATTTCAGCCACATAGGCAGAGGAAAGGATCCCGACACAAAGTACGCCAGACAGCAGGTTTTCCCATAGAGGCTTAGGCCCGAACAACATCGATTGCAACGCATTCGACTCTCCGGAGTACTCCCTCAGAATCCCTTCCAATCCGATAGCGGGAATGAGCTGATTTGAGATAAAAAAGTAGAAGATAAACACAAAGACCAGCGGGGGAATATTTCGGATTAACTGGATATGCACATTAGCCAGTGAGCGAAATACGTAAATGGAAGAATGCCTCGCCACACCAATGAGTGTTCCTAAGGTTAGTGCCAATAGCATTCCCCAAATACTGAGTCGTAATGTCGAGATCACACCCTGAATGAAGTAGGGCAACGACCCATCAGAGCGTGAAGTAAAGATTAGCGTGAATGCTTCGCTCCATCGCCAAGTGTAATTCACTCCGATAGAAGCGCGTTGGTAAAGCCAGAATCCAAACACAGCTAAAGCAAGCAATAAAACCAAATCTAGCTTATTGAAGCTTAAGCTGGGTTTTCTGTCCTGACTGGCGGTCAGTAAATTCGATTTATTCACCTAACGTCCTGCTAATCTTTATGTCTTATCAATCATCCTAGGTTTAAGAAACGTGGTTATTGACCGGTTGCAACTTGCTGCTGCCAGTCGAGCGTCGCGAACCAGTACTCGTATCTTTGCTCAAGCCAGCCATCCTCGGTACGGGCTTGTATCCACTGGTCGAAGAAGGCTTGTTTGTCGCTTTCACCAAGACGAACGGCGAAAGCCTCGTTGCCCTTAGACAGGCGCTCATTAAACGGGATAAACAGTTTGTCGGTATTCTTCACAGCTTCATGTTCAGGTTTAGGGCTAGAAGCAATCACAGCGTGAGCGTTACCATTGAGGACTTCCTGAAACGCTTGAGCATCATCGTCGAACTGAAGAATCTTAGCTTTCGGAAAAGCCTCTCGAGCGACTTGTACCGTGAAGGCGCCACGGCGTGCAGCGATTTTAACGCGTCGAGAATTGAAATCGCTCATTTCAGAAAAGCCTGAAGCCAGTTCTTTATTGGCAGCCACCTGAACACCAGAGTGTGAATAAGGAGTGGTAAATAAGACACTCTTAGAGCGTTCGGGAGTCACGCTCATGCCGCCAATAATGACATCAAATTTTTTCGCCAGAAGCGCTGGAATAATGCCATCCCAAGCGGTGGGTACAAATTCGACTTTCCAGCCAGAATCCGCGGCAAGACGTTCAGCTACATCGATTTCGAAGCCGATTAAATCCCCTTGCTTGTCGCGCATTGCCCATGGGACAAAGGTCGACATTCCGACGCGTAAGGTGCCGCGCTCGTTAATCTTATCCAAATTTGGGGTTTCACTGGCGAGCGTTGGTAGCGCTACTGCTAGCCCAAGCAAAGCGGTAATCGCTTGCTTGAAAGCTCTCAACGAACGAATCTTTTGTCCTAAGTGTTTCATTTGATTTCCTTATTATTGAGCACGCCATTGGGCGCCAAGTTTGTGTTCTAGCCAAGCGGAGATTCCCGAGAGTGACAGTGTGAGCAAAAGATATATCGCTGCCACGCTAAACCAAATTTCAAATGGCATAGCGGTTTCCGAAACAATGTTTCTTCCTTCTGTCGTTAGGTCGAATATGGCCATTACGCTGACAATTGATGAATTCTTAACCAGAGAAACCACTTCATTGGTCAAAGGCGGTAACGTTCTTTGCAGTAATTGCGGGAAGATAACGTCGTAGTAGGTAGAGAAAGGGCTGAGTCCAAGGGAGCGAGCAGCCTCAAACTGACCTTTAGGGATGCTGTTCAGGCCTCCACGAAAAATCTCAGCGGTGTAGGCACCCTGGAAAAGTGAGAGCGCCAAAATCGCAGTCGCGAATCTATCAAGGCCGATCACAGGCCCAAAGACGAAATATAAAAGGTATATCTGAACCAGAAGCGGCGTATTGCGAATCAGCTCAATATAAGTATTTGCGATGGTTCGACCTACAACAGACTGAGAAAGCTTAAGCAAAGCCGTCAGCATTCCAATCAGCAGAGTAAACAATAGGCTCCAGGCCGATATCTTGATAGTGACCCACAAGCCTTCGAGCAGTTCAGCAGGCCACCACTCACCCTCTTCATAGAAGGCGATATAGTCAGGTACTCGGTGCCATTGCCATTGGTAATCTATTGCTTTCGCACCCGAATCCAGCAGCCACCACAGCCCTAAACCTAGTATTAGGATTTGAGCGAAGGCGGACAAAACGGGCTTTAAAATTCGGCTAATCATTGGTGGCTCAGGATTTGCTCCAGAAACTGTTGTGTTCTAGGGTGTTGCGGCGCACTAAATAATTGCTCAGGAGTAGCCATTTCGAGTATTTCTCCTTGATCCATAAATATCACTCTATCGGCCACCTTTCGGGCAAAGCCCATTTCATGTGTTACGCATATCATTGTCATGCCGTCTGTGGCTAAATCTGTCATCACTTCCAAAACCTCTTTGATGGTCTCAGGATCTAAAGCGGAGGTTGGCTCATCAAACAACAAAATCTCGGGTTTCATACACAAAGAGCGTGCAATGGCGACACGCTGCTGCTGCCCGCCAGACAATTGAACGGGATATTTATTTGCTTGCTCCGTGATGTTGACGCGATCTAGAAAGTGCATGGCTGTATCGATGGCTTGTTGTTTCGATTGCTTCAATGTGCGCATCGGTGCCAGCGTCAGGTTCTCTAATACGGTTAAGTGAGGAAAAAGATGAAAATGCTGAAAAACCATGCCGACTTTTCCCGGTGAGACAGAGGACAAAGGCTGGCCGAGTACCTGAATATTGCCTTTTGAGATGGTTTCCAACCCGTTAACGGTTCGAATTAAAGTCGATTTTCCAGAACCAGAAGGGCCACAAACGACTAACCTCTCTCCTCTCTGTACAGAGAGGCTAATATTCTTCAGTGCCTGAAAATGGCCGTACCACTTGCTGACGTGTGTAAAATCGATGGCGCTCATGCCGGTTCTTTATATGCATTTATTTGTATTTCCACCTTAACAATATCAAAGAGATATTGCATCTCATGCGGTTCAAATAGAGCTAGAAAGCCTGATATTGCTCACTATTTATCGTATGTAATTTAAATTTTACATACGGTGTAAAATGTAAAAATAGAAGAAATATTGCCTTTTGGTTTAAAAAGTGGTTGCAAGCATCGTTTTTGATAGATAAGTTACAGGGAAGATGAAAAACAAAATAGAGCATTTATGCACCACTAATTTTTGGTGCGGTGTTCAAGCCAAGAGAAATAGGAAGACGTAAGCAATGTTCCAGACTGATGATGTACGAATTAGTAAAGTAAAAGAATTATTACCGCCAGTAGCTGTTTTAGAGAAGTTTCCGGCGACTGAAACTGCGTCTTCAACGACTTTTCGCTCTCGTGAAGCAATCTCTAAGATTCTAAACGGCGATGATGACCGCCTGCTGGTTATCGTTGGTCCTTGTTCTATTCACGACCCTGAAGCAGCAATCGAATACGGTAAGCGTTTGAAAGTACTGCGTCATGAGCTAGGTGACCGTCTAGAAGTCGTGATGCGAGTTTACTTTGAGAAGCCACGTACAACTGTGGGTTGGAAAGGTCTGATTAACGACCCGTACCTGAACGACACGTTTAAGATCAACGATGGTCTGCGCATGGGTCGTAAGTTGCTGCTGGATCTAACTGATCTTGGCCTACCAACGGCGAGTGAATTCCTTGATATGATCACTCCGCAGTACGTTGCAGACTTAATCAGCTGGGGTGCTATCGGCGCACGTACTACTGAGTCTCAGGTACACCGTGAACTGGCTTCAGGTATCTCTTGCCCAGTCGGCTTCAAAAACGGCACTGATGGCAACATCAAAATTGCATCAGATGCAATCCGCAGTGCGAGTGCTTCTCACCACTTCTTGTCAGTCACTAAGTACGGTCACTCAGCAATCGTTGAAACTGCTGGTAACCCAGACTGCCACATCATCCTACGTGGTGGTAAAGAGCCTAACTACAGTGCTGAGCATGTTGGTGCTATTAAATCTGAACTTGAAGCGTCAGGTCTGCCTCAGAAGGTGATGATCGACTTTAGCCATGCTAACAGCTCGAAGCAGTACCAGCGCCAGATGTTGGTTTCGGAAGATGTTGCGGGTCAAATTTCTGCAGGTGAAGATGCTATTTTTGGTGTAATGATTGAGTCACACCTAGTTGAAGGTCGTCAAGATCTTGTTGATGGTCAAGCTCCAACTTACGGTCAGTCTATCACTGATGCGTGTATTGGTTGGGAAGATACTGAAAAGGTTCTTCGTCAGTTAGCTGATGCAGTAGAAGCTCGTCGTAACAAATAACTTATCTCTTATTTGTAAGAAAAGCTCCCAAGTCGGGAGCTTTTTTCGTTTTAGGGGTTTAATTGAACACTGTTTAATATATTATGGAAATCAAACTTATCGACCCCAATGATTCATGAAGCAAACGTCAAAGATTATCTGGACTGTGATACTATGCTTGGCTTTATCCCCATGGACTCGCGCGGCCCAAAGCGAGAGTGATTTGTTTATTTACACTCTGCCCAAGTACGATGACTCGCGCAATGAGATGAACCAAGACCCGATTGATGTAAAGGTCGATAGTACATCGCCTCCACCAGCTTTGAAGCTAGATTATGAGGTCCCTTGCGATCTCAAGTGTGGCATCGGTCATACAGGACTGTTCTTACTTTATATTGCAGCGGAAGGACAGAAAGATCAGCAATACCGGTATTCATTAATGAATCCAAACTACGAACCTTAATCTGACTAATTTGAACAAGGGCTCTCGGTAGAGAGCCCTTGTATATTTATTTACCAACGAAACCTACAACAACCGTGTCGCCTTCCAAACTCCGAGAGAAAACATAGGCTGAATTGTTGCCAATTTCTTCGTGTACACCAGCTCCTATTGCAGGATGGGATTGACGGAACTGGCCTAACGTTTGCCAGTGTTTGAGAAGTTGTTGGCGCTCTTTACTTAGCTCCCACAGCATGTCAGAGCGAGTGCCTTGATGGAAGTCATCTGCATAGGGGCCTAAATCTCTTCCCACTTCATCACCGTAGTAAACCTGAACAGCGCCGGGGCTAAGTAATAAAGCGTTGGCGGCGTTACGCTGCATCTCAAACGAGTTGAAGCGACTGAAAAACAGTTCTGTGTCGTGTGAAGACATGTAGCTGACAGGGGTAAAATCTGGCGTTTCTTGCATTGAATCGGCGTAGTTTTGATATGTCTCCTGCATTTGGCTCAGGCAAGCGGCAGCTTTGTCGAGCTTCTTCTGCATATCAAAGTTGATTAGCGCATCGAAACCTTGGTCAGCATAAGGAGAGCGGTAAGCAGAATGACCCCAGACTTCACCCATCATCCAGAAAGGTTGTCCGATCTGATTATTATTGGCACGCCATTGCTCAAGGCTCTTTGTTGCCTCGTTTTTCAACCGTTTCCACACATCTCCTTCAACGTGTTTAACTGTATCAACTCGAAAACCATCAATACCAAATCGTTTGACCCAGTCGGTTTGCCACTCGATGAGATAGTCGGATACGATGTAGCTTTCGCGTACTTGAACGCGGGTTCCTGGATTGTTGAGTAACCATTCTGGTGGTGTAACGTGCTGCTCAGACTCGGTCAAAAAATCAGGTAAGCCGGCTAGTGTCATGGTGATGTCGCTTGAGCCGGGTTTGCTGTAGCCTGGCAGACCTGCACGAACCCAGTCTTTACCCCACCACTGATGCCAGTTAGAACTCGTGTAATCAACGGAATCATTAAAGCTATGCCAGTTCTGCCCTGATTTGGGTGCCCAGTCTTGCCATTTATCGGGCATATTTTCGGTGTTAACAACGTTTATGTTGTCGAACTGTAAGTCTGCCAGTGTCGAGTAACCTGAATGATTGAACACGGCGTCAAGGAAGATACGCATACCGCGTTTGTGCGCCTCTGTGACCAGCTGTTTTAGATCCTCTTCATTACCAAAGTTTTGGTCAATTTTAGTGAAATCACGAGTCCAGTAACCGTGGTAGCTATAGAATGGAAAACTGCCTTTCTCTCCACCACCGACAAAGCCGTGGACTTGCTCTACGATAGGAGAAAGCCAGATCACGTCAGTGCCAAGGCTTTGAATATAGTCGAGCTTTTCGGTAAGTCCTTTAAGATCCCCTCCATGAAAGGTGCCTATCTCTTGTTTGCCATCTTTCTTTCGGCCATAGCTGTGGTCATTGGATCTATCTCCGTTGTTGAATCGATCCACCATGGCGAAATAGATATTGGCGTTTCGATAGTCGAATTGCGCAGAGGAGGCGCTGGCGTCGGCCTGTTCAAGTAGAACAAGTCCACCACTGTTCGGGGAGGGCTTTAATCTGACTTGGTCGTTTTGCACGGTAACAAGTTGATTTGAAAATGCTTCTCTTAATTGAGTACCATCAGTGAAGGTGCCACCTAAAGAAAGTGTCACCTCTCCACCTTTGTATTGCTCGCAAACAACATCAGGGATAGGGCGGGTAAACTTCTTGGCTGCGACTTTCTTAGTTTCTCGAGCTATCGTGATCGTGTTTTGGCCCTCATCGTAGGCAAATGAGTAGTCACCACTGAAGCGAATTTTGACCGATAATTCAGTGTCGCTACTGCAATTGAGGCTCAGTGGTTTACGGAACTTAACTTTCTGTTCTGCTACTGATGGGCACGTACCATCGATCCCCGATATATTAACTTGATAAGTTTCTTTTTTGAGTGGCAGGACCAATGGATCCGATGCGCTTAAAGGGAAATCCCGACTTGTGGTGGTGGTTGACATGGTGAGAGTCGGCGCGGCTATACTTGCTGAACTGATTAGGGCAGTCAGCACAGCAAGAGATACATGTGTTTGCTTCACGTTCATTCCTTGATTGTTTTTTAAACAAGGTTAAACCGATTACTTTAAGCTGACATCATTCCCCTAATCTACGCCCCTAAATTTGCTCAAAATCACAGCAGTCATCCTTTATGTTATACGAATGACAGTTTCAGCGTTGTGCCTTTATCTGGAGGTTTAAAAATTGCACCATGGCAGATTCATCCAGGTAGCCATCGGCTTTCTTGTGACCTCGTAGATATTGATAGCCTGCAATGACATGGCGGTGTTGTTCGTGGTCTTTTGGCTCAAAGCCATGGACGTGTCGATAGGCCATTATATAGGCGTCCATGTCGACCACTTCAGCTTGTCTATATAGATACCCGCAGCCAGTAGCCAGCCATTCAAGTGAACAGTTGGCTTTCATGGCTATCTGATTAGCTTTCGACAAACTCGGTTCACTCCCGTTGAGGTATTTGCGAATCAGGGCTTCTGAAAGTTCTACTCGGCGAGCAAAACCAGAAACCGACTCCTCACCAATCAATTGTTTTAGCCGTTCGGAGAAACTCAATTTTTCGTACTCTGGTTCGAATTTGTTGTCAGTATACGTTGAGCATTGAATTAAACAAGAATACTGTAAAGGCAGTTTTTATTAGGAGGTAAGTGATGGTGTCTAAAGTCACAATTGCGCCGCAAGGCCCGGAGTTTTCTCAACTGGTTCAGGGTTACTGGCGCCTTGCAGAATGGGGTATGACGCCTCAGCAAAGATTGTCGTTTCTCAAGCAACATATTGAGTTAGGTGTTACAACAGTCGACCATGCCGATATCTACGGCAATTACGAATGTGAAGCTCTATTTGGTGAAGCGCTAAAGTTAGATCCTGCCGTCCGTGATGAAATCGAGATCGTCACTAAGTGTGATATTAAGCTTTGTACCGACAAATTTCCTCAACGCAAGGTTAACCATTATGACACCAGTGCGGGGCATATTTATGAATCTGTTAACAATTCGCTTGCACGTCTGAACATCGAGCAAATTGATGTCTTGCTTATCCATAGACCTGATGTACTAATGGATGCGGATGAAGTAGCTGATGCGTTTAATGAATTACACAAAGTTGGCAAGGTGAAGCACTTTGGCGTGTCTAACTTCACTCCAAGTCAGTTTGATCTTCTACAATCTCGTGTGGCCAAACCGCTCGTTACTAACCAGGTTGAAATCAATCCATTGAATTTTGAGGTTGCCCATGATGGTACGTTAGATCAGCTTCAAATGAAGCGCGTGCGACCAATGGCATGGTCTTGTCTCGGCGGCGGGAGCATCTTTACTGGTGCAACCGAGCAGGCACAACGTGTTCGTGATGAACTAGAAGCAATCCGATGTGAAGTAGGTGCGCAGAGTATTGATCAAGTCATCTACGCATGGGTAAATAGACTGCCATCACGACCTCTGCCTATTATTGGTTCAGGAAAAATTGAACGCGTGAAAAGCGCTGTTGAAGCGATGGACATTGAGCTCACTCGTGAGCAATGGTATCGCGTTTGGGTAGCCTCTAAAGGTCATGGTGTGCCATAGGCCATTCAAAAGGAGTCAGCTTAGCTGGCTCCTTTTTAGTAACAGATAGAACGATTGGCAAAACGAACACTAAACGGTGTGACCGTATATTCGACAAGTGCCTCCGGCTTTATCGGCCTCGAATAGTAAAAACCTTGGATGTAGCGGACGCCAAGCTCATTCAACTGGCTGATCTGAAGTTCGTTTTCTACACCCTCAGCAATAACCTTCATGTTCAGTTCTTTTGCTAAGCTGACCATAGACTGAATAACAGGTTTAATATGAGTGTCTGCGCCTAAGCTGTTAATGAAAACCTTATCTATTTTCATCACATTAAACTTGTGCTGTCTTATCAAATTTAAACCGGAATATCCGGTACCAAAATCATCCACAGCGACTTCAAATCCAAGCTGGCTTATACGTTGCAAAGAACTGAGAGCATTCTTAAGTTGATCGACAGGGAAATCAAGGTTTTCCGTCACCTCTATTAGAATGTGCTGCACGTAAGCTGGGTTTTCTTTGGCGTAAGACTGTAGAAAAGCCATGAAGCGAGGCTTGAGTAATGATGTACGGCTTAAGTTGATACTAATGTAATGATTACCCAGGTTATGGCCATTCTGTGTTAGGAACTCCGTCACCGATTGAAAGGTGTGGCGAGTCAAATCATCAATGAGATCCAACTTCTCTGCGAGTGGAATAAATATTTCAGGAGAAATGCGTCCTTTCAACGGGTGATTCCAACGCAGCAAGGCTTCACTACCGACCACATTGCGTGTTTCGATATCCACAATCGGTTGCAAATACAGTTCGATCTGACGCTCGCTAATGGCTTTATTTAAACAGAATTCGATCGAATGCCTGACAAGAGTGTGATGGCGCAGCAGGATATAAATCAGTGACAAGGCGAAAGCGAACAACACGACCTGCCAAATGTTTTGTTGGTAGTGGTGAAGATAGGCGGCGGTATCAAGCTGGATTTTGACCGACAACGGATAGAGTTGTGATGAGAAGTTGAAAGGCGTGGTCATATATTCAGAAACCTGATGTTGTCCCTGAATACTGCGGCTGAGAACTTGAATCTGATACCCATAGTGTTGATTGTCTAACAGAGAAGACGTTTGTTGCAGAAACTGATTAGGTGGAAGCAGCGCGTTAATACCTGTTCCGTCATCGGAAGAGACATAAATGAAAAATGAATTGAGCTTGCTTTTTGATTTGGTCAGCGAAATGGTGATGTTATTTGATGACTCTGAAATGCGTTGCAACACGGAAGAAAATAAGCGGATACGGGTTGGTCCTTCGTTACTGGTGCAGTAAACATGTGAGCCTTGATATAAGCCAATCTCTTTAATCATATCAGAGTGGAACATATGAGCACGAAGGGCGAGTTTGTCTTCTTCGCTACACGAAGCGCTCACATTCTTCTTTAGGACGATTAATTCGCTGGCTACTCGGTCGATATAATTTTCCAACGTGGTCACAGAGTGGTGGCCGTCGAGAACGGCCTGTTCTCTCGTTTGATGGTAGTTCCAAATAAACGACACGATAAATACTGCCCCAAATATGCCCGCTATGGGAAATAAATTGGGTAAATGCGCAAAAACTTCTCTTCCATTAGCCAAGTAACGCTGAATTTTGTAATTCATGAAGACATCAATGTCCGTATAGTATTTTCTTTACTTTAAGAGTTATCTATCAAAGATGATGTTTTTCATAGCCTTATTTTGGCGTTTAACGTATTTTTTAATCTGTTTTCTCACTTGTGAGACTTTTGGCGGCGAGCATGAGTTAACTGTTGAATATCATGCAGTTAGCTAAAGGGTGACAGTGTGCAATTAGGTCTATACTTACTCTAATAGCGAACAACGGCCATATTGCGGAAATAAGCACTGGAATCACGTACAAATTTTGATATTTTTGTCGCCAATACGCTTGTTGAATATTATTAAAATTCTTAATTGTTGTTGACTTGCTTAGTCAGATTGAGGGGATAAGTATGGAAGTCGAAATTGTACGCCAGGCTCGCATCGTTGAAGAGGTAAATGGTGATGTTATTGCCGTGAAGCCAGATGGTGCTGCGAGAAAAGTCATTCAAGGCGAGACTATCCAATCGAATGAAATTATGATCACCGCTCGTAATGCCTCCGTGGTGTTGAGTGCTAGTGGCATTCCTTCAATTGTTGACGAAAATAGCATTTCCTTAGAATTAGAGAATGTAGATGGAAACGCTTGGCATTCTGCGCAAGTTAACGGTGACATTGGATTTGATTTTACCCAGATTGGCGACGGTGCTTTAAGTGAAGATGACATCGCAGCGATCCAAGGCGCCATTTTAGAAGGTGCTGACCCGACTCAAATTCTAGAAGCAACTGCTGCCGGCGCAGGTGGTGCTGGTTCTGCTAATGGCGGCTTTGTGACCATCGAATACAATGGCACCGAAGTGTTAGCAAGCACTTTCTTCGAAACATCTGCGCAAGCACAAGACGATGCAGAAGAGACAGAAGATGAGCTAAGAACGTTAGTATTTGCTGCTGGTGGTGAAAGCATTTCAGAAGCGCTTGTTGAGGGCTCTCTATCAGCTGGTACTTACCCCCAGTCAGAAACAGCAACCGTCACCGTCTTTGCTGGTGACCTTCCCTTAGATGCTGATAGTTTTGTCCCTGAGCCTGCTTCACTCGCTAGCTTATTGGCTGAACTCAATGCTGATATCACATCTTCAGGCGAAGCCGTTACGTTTACTTATGATTCGGCCGAGAACGCCATTATCGGTGTCAACGCTCAAGGTGAAGTGTTGCGCATTGATATTGATACGACTCTGGTCGGCAAAGATGTCAGCCTTGAGCTGACCACAACAGTAAGCCAGCCTATTGATCATGTAGATTCTGTTGGTGGTGGACAAGTTGCAATCAGCGATGATCAGATTTCAGTCAGCTTTGATATCACTGGTGCTGATTCAGGTGGTAACGCTATTCGAGCTCCTATCGATGCTCAGGTTTCAATTGGCGATGGCGTTAATCCAACACCTCAAGCGACGAATGTTAAGAACGTCGAATCTGATTCAACGTTAATCCAAGGCGAATTCGTTGAAATTGGCAGTGATGCACTGGCCTCAGTAACGTTTGACAGTTCTGCACTTCAGCAATTTGATGGCTTACTCAGTGACAATCAAATCACGACGGCAACGCTGTCAGATGACGGGACAACAATCACGTTAACGGCTGATGGTTCAGGAGATACCGTACTGACGGTTAGCGTTGATACGCAGGGGCAGTATGAGTACCAGCAGTTTAAGCCTTTGGAGCACAATGGCTCTGATACGATTTCTCTTTCGCTGCCTACCACTATCGTAGATTACGACCAGGACACGGTAACCAATGACCTTAATATTGAGATTACTGACGGCGACAACCTTGTTATTACTAATGTTGATGGGTTGAGTCTTGATGAATCAGGTGTTGCTGGTGGTTCGCAAGTTGGCACTGCTGTGGTTTCGGGTAGTGGTTCTATTACAGCCACCGCAGGCAGCGATATTATCGATCACTTTGAGTTGGAGCCTAGCGAATTTAATACCGATGGTTCACTGACTTCACAGGGGCAGCAGGTCACCCTTGAGCTAACGGCTAATGAGAACGGTGTTCGAACGTACGAAGGTGTGATTGTTCTCAACGGCAGCCGTGTCACAGTGTTCGAAATTAAGGTGGATTCACCTGCGCAAAGTGATTATGAGTTCACGTTGTTTGAACAGCTTGATCATTTAGGTGCGAACGATGAGTCATTGACGATTGAACTCCCAGTTTACGCGGTTGATGCGGATGGTGACCGTTCTGAATTAGCGGGCGGTACGGGTTCCGAGGAAGCAGGCAAGATTCTCATCCAAGTGAAAGACGATGCACCGACGATTAGCGGCGCTGACGCTTTGTCTCTTGACGAAGATGACCTCGCTTCAGGCTCCTCACCAGACGCGGCTTCTTTGACGGCAAACGGTCAGTTTACTGTAACTGAAGGTGCAGATACGGTAGTTGAATACCGACTCGATACGAACTCTAATCCAGTAGCAGGTTTGAAGTCCGATGGCTTGGCGGTATCGCTGAATGAAACCTATGACAGCGCAACTAATACTTATACCTATACTGCTTCAACGTCTGCTCAGGATGTATTTGTCCTGACGATAAAAGGAGATGGCACCTACTCATTTGAGTTGAAAGGACCGATTGATCATGCTGCGAATGCTGATGATCAAACATTGAATTTCGCGGTTATTGCTAAAGATAATGATGGTGATACGGTTGCCCAAAATATTTCTGTCAATATTGTCGATGATGCTCCTTCGATAACCCATGCTGAGGCGTTAATCGTCAATGAGAATGACTTAGCCAGTGGCACTAGCCCGGACGCGACACGCGTGAGCAAAGACGGAGATTTCACTACGCTTGAAGGTGCGGATAAGGTCGTGAGCTACGAGCTTGACCTGACCACCAACCCGATTGATGGCCTGACTTCTCAGGGCAAAGCGGTGACGCTCTCTGAGTCCATCGATGCCGATGGTGTGGCGACGTACACGGCTTCCAGCGTGGATGGTGATGTGTTTGTGCTGACGTTGCGCCCTGATGGCAGTTACACCTTTGAGCTAAAAGGTCCGATTGACCATGACGCTAACAGCGACAGTGAACGCTTTGATTTCACAGTGGTGGCGACCGATACCGATGGCGACACCGACCGCATTACTCTGCCTGTGACGATTGGCGATGATAGCCCGAACATCGCATCGGCTGAGGCGTTAATCCTCAACGAGAATGACTTAGCCAGTGGCACTAGCCCAGACGCGACACGCGTGAGCAAAGACGGAGACTTCACCACGCTTGAAGGTGCGGATAAGGTAGTGAGCTACAAGCTTGACTTGACCACTAACCCGATTGATGG